>NZ_JAAMQZ010000002.1 GCF_013522825.1 Stutzerimonas stutzeri | reverse complement strand
GGCGACGTGACCACGGTGCCCTACAAGCAGATCGTCATTGCCCTGGGCGAAGGCGCCAAGGCTTCGTTGAGCGCCTTCGATCACCTGATCCGCAGCACGTCGCCGGTTGCCTAACGCAGCGCTGCAACGCAAAAGGGGGAGCAGATTTCGGTCTGCTCCCCCTTTTGCGTCATATGTCCCTGACGGATAGATGGCCGAGATCAGCGGTCTATTGACTACACCGGTTCCGCTTTGGCTCGGGTGGCAACGAGCGAGGAAGGGCTCAGACGCCGCTTCTTTGCATGTACCAGCAGTCCATGGAGCGAGTCCATCTATGACGAGTGCGGATGCGCCGCAAAATTCCCGCGGGGCCGTGGTGACCCTGGCCAACCGTTCCCGTGAACCCCTGCACGAAAAAGCCGTGCACGAGCAACTGGCCAGACGCCTGGCCGCGCTGCAGGGCCTGGTTTTTCTCGGTGAATATGACCCTGCCGCCCATTACTCCCAGCAGCTCTACTTTGTGCCATCCGGTACGCTTGTGGGCGTCGAGTCGGCGCGCGAGTTGGGCATCGAAGATGAGCAGGACCTCTTTGGTGGCGTCGTGCCCTATGCCTTCGTCGAGACCAAGGCTATCTCTCACCCCCTGCTGCGGCCCAATGCCGATTCGCCCATGGGCTGGTCGCGCGGTTTTGCGAGCCGGGTCAAGGGCAGTGTGCTGGCTGGCTACAGCGTATTCTCCCTGCACGATGCCCGCGAGGCCGGAAGGCGCTTGCTGCATGAAGGGCCGCTACGGCTCAAGCCGGTGCGCGCCACCGGTGGTCGCGGGCAGGAGCGGGTGGATGGTGTTCAGGCGCTCGACCAGGCGCTGGAGCATATCGACGAGACCGAGCTTTCGCAGTATGGGCTGGTCCTCGAAAGCAATCTGGATCGCGTGACGACCTTCAGCGTCGGGCAGGTTCGTGTGGCCACGCAGGTGCTGAGTTACTACGGCACACAACGCCTGACTCAGGATAATGCCGGCGAGACCGTCTATGGCGGCTCGGACCTGGTGGTTGTCGAGGGTGATTTCGACGCCTTGCTCAAGCTCGACCTGTCCGACAAGACCCGCCTGGCCATCGCCCAGGCGCAGGTGTATGACGTCGCTGCCTCGGTCTGTTTCCGGGATTTCCATGCCTCACGGCGTAACTACGACATCGCCCAGGGCGTGGATGGCAGAGGCCGTGCCTGCTCCGGTGTGCTGGAGCAGTCCTGGCGAATCGGAGGCGCCAGCGGTGCCGAGATCGCCGCGCTCGAAGCCTTTGCCCAGGGCGGTCAGAGGCGTGTGGTGCAGGCGTCGACCGTGGAACTCTACGGAGAGGCGAAGCCGGTGCCCGAGAGCGCAACGGTGCTTTTTAGCGGCGAGGACGAAGAGGTCGGTTTCATCACCAAGTACGTCACCCTGGAGGAATATGGCAACCCATAGTGAACCCGTGGACATCCTGGTCGATGACGAGCACATCGCCGGCACCTTCCTGACGCCACCGACGAAGTTGCCCGGTGTGCTTTTCGTACATGGCTGGGGTGGCAGCCAGGAGCGTGACCTGACGCGCGCCCGAGGCATTGCCGGGCTGGGCTGCATCTGCCTGTCGTTCGACCTGCGCGGCCATGCCCTGACGCTGGCGCAGCAGCAGACGGTGACGCGCGAGCAGAATCTAAACGACCTGCTCGCCGCCTACGACCTGCTGGCGCAGCATCCGCATATTGATTCTTCGGCGATTGCCGTGGTGGGGACCAGTTATGGCGGTTATCTGGCAGCGCTTCTGACTGCATTGCGACCTGTCAGATGGCTCGCCATGCGGGTGCCGGCGTTGTATCGGGATGACGACTGGATGGTGCCCAAACGGCAACTGGATCGGGACATTCTCAACCAGCTACGAGGGCGGCGTGTGATGCCCGAAGAGAATCGCGCTCTGGCGGCCTGCGCTGATTTTCGCGGCGATGTGCTGCTGGTCGAATCCGAATTCGACCATCTGGTTCCGCACGCGACCATCATGAGCTATCGCGCGGCGTTTCATCAGACGCACTCGCTGACCCATCGCATCATCCTTGGCGCCGATCATGGCCTGACCAGTGAAAGCTGCCAGAAAACCTATACCGATATTCTGGTCGGCTGGGCGACCGAGATGGTGGTCGGCGGGCGTCTGGGCAGGTTGCACAGCCCTGGTTTCTGAAGCCTCGCGTATTGGCTCGCCCCTCACCCTGTCCGAAGCTCCGCTCGTCGGGTCGATGAAGCGTGACCCGACCTACGCCTTGGACCTACGTTTGAAGATGCGGCGTGCCGGTTCAGCCTCGTAGCCTGGATTAGCCGCAGGCGTAATCCGGGTTTCCGCAGGCGTAATCCAACACTTCGCCTCAAGCCGGCGCGCGGGCGGCCTGCCAGAGGATTTCCGCGCAGCCCTGGCGGCGCGCTATCAGCCGGGCGGCGACGAAGAGCAGGTCCGACAGACGGTTGAGGTAGGCGAGGCCCACCGGGCGCAAGGGCTCGCTGGCGTTGAGCTGCTGGCAGCGTCTTTCGCTGGTACGCGCCATGCTACGGCACAGGTGGGCAAGAGCGATCAGGCGCGAGCCGCCGGGCATGATGAAGTCCTTGAGCGGTCCCAGCTCTTCGTTCCAGCGGTCGATGGCTGCCTCCAGACGCGCCACTTCGCCTTCGGTGAGTGCCTGATATTCGGGCATCGCCAGTTCGCCGCCCAGGTCGAACAGGCGATGCTGGCATGGCCCCAGTACCTCGATCAACTCAGCCAGGCCTGGCCAGTGCCCCTGCTTTTCGGCAAGTTCGGCGAGCAGCAGGCCCAGTTGGCTGTTGAGGGTATCGATCTCGCCCATGGCTTCGACGCGTGGGTGATCCTTGGGCACCCGGCGTCCATCGGCCAGGCCGGTTTCGCCGCTGTCGCCGGTGCGCGTGTAGATTTTTGAAAGTCGATTGCCCATGAATGTGTCCTGTTCAGTTACTGGTGATTTCCGAGCCCGATGCCAACGGCAGGCGCAGGGTGAAAGTGGTGCCCTGGCCCGGTCTGCAATGCACCTCCATCTGGCCCTTGTGGTTGTTGGTAATGATGAAATAGGACACTGACAGTCCCAGGCCGGTCCCCTGGCCCACTTCCTTGGTGGTGAAGAAGGGCTCGAAGATCCGCTTGCGAATATGTTCGGGAATCCCGCCGCCGTTGTCTTCCACCTGGATTTCGGCCCACGGCGGGTTCAGGCGCGTGCGCAGGATAATCTGCCCGTGACTTCTGTGCGGGCCTTGATGGATGGCCTGAGCGGCATTCTTCAGCAGGTTGAGCAGCACCTGTTCGAGCTCGTTGCCGATGCAGGGAACCCGGCTGACCTTCGGATCGAAGTTGCGCTGAATCTCGATGGCGCGAAAATCGAAATTGTCCGTCAGGGCAAAGTCGTTACCGGCAATTTCCAGCGCCTGGTCGATCAGCTCGCTCAGTTGGCACTCGGCCAGCTGGCGATTGCTCAGGCGGCTGAAACTGAGCATGTGGCTGACGATCCGGGCGGCGCGTGAGCCGGCCTGCTGGATGCCGTCCAGCAGCTGTGGCACTTCGCGTCGCTGCAGGTACTGGTTGACCGCTTCCAGGCGCAGCCCGATTTCTTCAGCGGCTTCGCGGTTGCGTTCCAGGTCGGGTGACAGTCGTCGACGGATGTTCTGCGCGTTATGCAGGATGGCGCCGAGCGGGTTGTTGATTTCATGGGCCATGCCGGCGGCCAGGCTGCCGACCGAGAGCATCTTTTCCGACTGCACCATGAGCTCTTCCATGTTGATGCGCTCGGTGATGTCGTCGATGCGGATCACCACGCCCCGCCCCGCACCGCCCATCAGCGGGTAAAGCGTCAGCGCATACTGCCGGGGTTCTTCGTGGAAGGCCCAGGTGACACGTTCGATCTTCTGTACCTCATGATGCTCGCAGGTTCGGCGAATCTGGCTGAGAAAGGGGCGCAGCGGCTCGAAGGCAATGAACACCGGCTGGTTCAGCGCATCGACCAGGGACGTGCCGGAAAGCGCACTGGCCTGCTGGTTCCACTGAGTCACGTGGAGTTGTTCATCCAGCGCGATAAGCACCGAGGGCATGGAGTCGATGATGCTGTTGAGGTAGTTCTGGAAACCGGTGAGCTTGAGTTCGATCTTGCTGCGGATCTGGACTTCGAGTTCTAGCTTGCGGTTGGAGCGCCGGGTTTCTTCGGCCAGACCCTGTGCATGGTCGAAGGCCTCCTGAGCGTCGTCGCGGGCGCGCTTGAGTTGCTGTTCACGTGCGTCCATGCGCGACAGCATGGTGTTGAAGGCATCGGCGAGGCGACCGATTTCGTCCTGGTTGCGAGGTTTGGCGCGCAGCGAATAGTTTTCCTCGCGGGTGACCTGGCGGGTAAGGGCTTCAAGGTCGCGGATCGGGCGGGTAATCAACTGACGAATCTGTCGCGCGACCAGTATCCACAGCAGCAGGCTGGCCAGCAGGATAGCCAGGCTGGCCGTCAGGGTGCCGGTGTAGAAGGCGCCCGGCAGTTCGCTGCTGGCAACGATCAGCAAATGCCCTGGCGGGCCTGCGGCCTGGGGCAGTTCGACCAGCAGGTTGGCGCGCATTTCGGTTTTCTGCCAATGCTCAAGCTGGCTGGTCTGCTCAGGCAGGGCCAGTGGTTCGCCCCGATGCAGCTGCGCGAAGCGCTGGCCCGCAGCGTCATAGATTACCGCCGCGCGCAGCGGCGCATAGTCGTCAAGTTTGCCCAGCAGTGCATTGGCGGTCGCTTCCGATTCGAGGGCTTGCTGGCTCAGTTCGGGCGTGGCGAACAGCGCGCCGAGGGTGTGCATTGCCTGGGGGGCGACGCTCTGGCGCGAGATCCAGTAGGCCGCGCTGATGAAGGTCAGATTGGAGACCAGCAGCACGGCGGCAAGCAGGACGAGCGGGGCGATCAACAGCTTGCGACCGACCGGAAGATTTTCGAGACGCTGGCGCAGAGTCATGGCGGGCACGGGCGAAGGGCGTCTGCGCAGGGTAGCGGGGCCTCAGTCCTGCGGCAATCCGTGCTGCACGAGGAATGTTTGCAGTTGCTTGAGCAGTGCGTTCAGCTCGATAGCTTCCAGCCCATGCTGTCGTGCCGCCTGACAGGCGTAGCCGAGCAGGAAACTGATTTCCGTACGGCGTCCGTTGTGCACATCCTGGTACATGGATGAGTAGTTGTTTGCGGTGGCCACGATGACGCGCAGCACCTCCTCTTCGAGCGCGCGGGCCGCCTCGGCCTGGCCGCAGGCCTGAAGGATCCGGCTCAGTTCGTCGCACAGCCGGTGCACCTGTTCGCGGTGCGCCAGTAGCTCTCCGTTGCGGCAGTCATGCAGAACGGTGAGGGGGTTGATGGCGCAATTGAGGGCGAGCTTGCGCCACAGCCTGGCTTCGATATCGGTTGTCCAGTCGCAGGGAATGCCTGCCGCCGCCAGCTCGGCTAGCCAGGGCGGTGGGTTCCGGTCGAGGGGATCGCCAAGCCAGTTCTGGCCGTGGCCGGCGTGTACCACCTGAAAGTCCGCTGAACGCCAGGCGCCTTCGGTGCTGGAGATGAAGAAGCAGCGGCTGTCCGGCCAGCGTGCCGCCACGGCCTGCTGGCTGCCGAGACCATTCTGCAGCAGGAGAATTTCAGCGTCTGGCTGCAGGCGTGTCGCTACCTCGGCAATGGCGGCTTCGGCGTCATAGGCCTTGCAGGCAACCAGCAATCGCTGGATGGGAGCAGCCGCTTCGGGCAGTTCGGCGGTGATCGGATGCAGGCTGGTCCGGCCTTCCTCGGTCAGGCCGAGACCGCCGGCGGTGCGGTAGTCGGCAAGCCTTCGGGTGTTGCGCAGAATAATGCGTACCGGTATTGCGGCACGGCTCAAGCGCGTTGCCCACAGGCAGCCGAGACTGCCTGCGCCGAGAACGTGCCAGGGGGTGCTCATTGCTCGGTTTTTTTCAGGCGCAATGGCACGATGCGGCCCGTGCTGTAGGCGTCCGCAAGCAACGCCTCGGCGCGCTCGATGACCAGCCGGGGATCGACGGGCAGGCTGTTGGTGTCGAGACTGACCAGGCCGATGCCGGCCTTGAGCGAGATAAAGCCTTCGCTGGTCTTGAAGGCCTTGATATTCAGGCCTTCGTGCAGGCGTTTGAAGCTGCTGGGGGAGCATTCCTGCGGGTTGTCGACCAGTGCCAGCAGGCCGAAATGGCTGTCGTCCAGGCGCGTGAGCGTATCCAGAGGGCGCACCAGTTGTTGCAGGCGTCGCGCCACGCCGCGCAACAGTTCCTGATAGAACTGCTCGCCATAGCGCTGCCGCTGACTGGTGATTTCCGGCAGGCCGATCAGAAGGTAACAGAGCGCGCCGCCACGGCTTTCGACCTGGCGCAGGCTGTCGCCGAGCTTCTGTCGCAGGTAGCGCATATTGCCCAGCCCGGTGATCGGGTCGATCTGGTTACGCTTTTCCAGGCTGGCGATGTTTTCGGTGAGCAGGCGATTTTCCTGCATGAGCCGTTGCAGCGAGCCGCACAGCCGGTCGGCAGCATAGACCCGCGGGACCAGTTGCTCACTCATCGCTGACTTGCTGATGAAATCATCCACGCCACGATCGAAGGCGATGTTCAGCACGTCGTCGCCGTCGCGCCCGGTGAGCAGGATGATGTAGGTGTAGTGATTGGACATTTCGTCCTGCTGACGCACCTGGGCGGTCAGTTCCAGGCCGTCCATCTCCGGCATCAGCCAGTCGGCGAGCAGCACGCTGGCCGGGCGCTGTTCGATCAGCGCCAGCGCTGCATTGGCGCTGCTGGCGAAGCGTATGTCCTCATAACCGGCCCTGGCCAGGGCGCGACCAATCATGACGCTGGAAAACTTGGCGTCGTCGACTACCAGGATGCTGAGGTGTGGGTTGGGCATTCATGGACTCGGTTGGAGGAGGGAGTCAGCAACAGGTCGTGTGGCCGGGCGTTTACGGATCGAGCGGCTATAATGATGGCCCATTTTAACCGACAAGCTAAGCGCGTTGGATCACACCATCGTGCCGTTTCATATTAATGGAGCAAGCCCATGCCCTCATTCGACGTAGTGTCCGAACTGGACAAACACGAAGTCACCAATGCCGTCGACAACGCGGTCAAGGAACTGGACCGACGTTACGATTTGCGCGGTAAAGGCACATTTGAGTTCAAGGAGTTGACCGTTCACCTGACCGCTGAAGCGGATTTTCAATTGGAACAGATGCTGGAAATCCTCAAGTTGAGCCTGGTCAAGCGCAAGATCGATGTTCAGTGCCTGGAGATCAAGGACGCCTATCCCTCAGGCAAGACGGTCAAGCAGGAAGTAACGTTGCGTGAAGGCATCGACAAGGAGTTGGCGAAGAAGATCGTCGCCCATATCAAGGATGCCAAGCTCAAGGTACAGGCGGCCATCCAGGGCGAGCAGGTCCGTGTGACCGGCAAGAAGCGCGACGATCTGCAGGAGGCCATCGCCCTGCTGCGAGCCAAGGATTTCGGCATGCCGCTGCAGTTCAACAACTTCCGCGACTGATCCCGCCGCTTTTCTCCCGCTTTGCCCCAGCACACCGCACGATCGGTGTGCTCTGCTCTCAGGAGTCCGTACATCATGGATGTCAATATCGAATATCTGGTCGGCCTGTCCGAGGCATGGCTGCCCATAGTGCTGCAGTACTCGGCCCAGCTGCTGCTGGCGCTGATCACCTTCCTGATCGGCTGGTGGCTGATCAACAAACTGACGGGCAGGCTTGGCGCGCTGCTGCGTCGCCGTCAGGTCGATCCCTCGCTGCATGGCTTCATCGAAAGCCTCGTTGGGGTAGCGCTCAAGATCCTGCTGCTGATAAGCGTGGCTTCGATGGTCGGTGTGGAAACCACATCGTTCATCGCCATGATCGGTGCGGCCGGATTGGCGGTGGGCCTGGCCCTGCAGGGCAGCCTGGCCAACTTCGCCGGTGGTGTGCTGATCCTGCTGTTTCGTCCGTTTCGGGTCGGTGAATGGATCGAGGCCCAGGGCGTGGCGGGCACCGTCCATTCCATCCAGATTTTCCATACGGTACTCAAGAGCGCCGACAACAAGACCATCGTGGTGCCCAACGGCAGCCTGTCCAACGGCCATATCACCAACTATTCACGCGAACAGCGCCGGCGCGCGGACATCAACGTCGGCATTGCCTACAGCGCGGATATCAGGCTGGCCCGCAAGATTCTGCTGGAGATCGCCGAGGATGCGCGCGTGCTGCGTGACCCCGAGCCCGTGGTGTTCGTGACCGGGCTGGGGGAAAGTGCGGTGAACCTGTCGCTGCGCGTCTGGGTCGCCACGGGTGACTTCTGGCCGGTGACGTTCGC
Source organism: Stutzerimonas stutzeri (assembly GCF_013522825.1). Lineage (GTDB taxonomy): Bacteria > Pseudomonadota > Gammaproteobacteria > Pseudomonadales > Pseudomonadaceae > Stutzerimonas > Stutzerimonas stutzeri_AK. The sequence continues at coordinate 269,688 of NZ_JAAMQZ010000002.1, read as the reverse complement.
GTTCACCGAACAGCTCAAGGAGCGTTTCGCCGAGGCCGGCATTGGCGTTCCGCTGCCGCGCCGCGAGCTGCACGTCGTTCAGGGCTGAACCGTCAGCCGTGCTCCGAAGACGGCGTGTTCCGCGCCGCTTCGGGGTGCTGGCGGTTGCGCGTCCATTGCCAGGCGATCAGCACCAGCGTCGGCACCCCGAGCAGGGCGGTGACCAGAAAGAAGTTGCTGTAGCCGAGACTTTCTACCATCACGCCCGAATAGCCCCCCAGCAGGCGCGGCAACAGCAGCATCAGCGAGCTGAGCAGCGCGTACTGGGTGGCCGAGAACTTGAGGTTGGTCAGGCTCGACAGGTAGGCGACGAAGGCCGTTGAGGCCAGCCCGCCACTGAAGTTGTCGCAGGAAATGGTGACGATCAGCATCTGCAGATTCGCGCCCATTTCCACCAGCACCATGAACATCAGGTTGGTCGCCGCCGAGGCGACGCCGCCGATGAAGAGGATCGGCAGGATGCTGAAACGCACGATCAGCAGGCCACCGAAGGCCGCACCGAGCAGTGTCATGATCAGCCCGAACACCTTGCTGACGCTGGCGATCTCGTCCTTGGAAAAGCCCTGGTCGATGTAGAACACGTTGGCCATCACGCCCATCACCGTGTCGGACATCCGATAGGTGGCGATCAGCCCGAGCAACAGCAGCGCCTGCCAGCGGTAGCGGACGATGAAGTCGGTGATCGGCGTCAGTACCGGCCCCATCAGGATACGCCCGGGAGCGGACAGGCAGCCCCAGCAGATCAGCAGGTACATGGTGCCGCGTGGCCAGTAGCCGCCCCAGTAGGACTGGAACATGCCGGTGGTGGAAACGATAAGGATGATCAGCACGATCACCGACACCGCCTGGTGCGCGAAATCGAAACGTTGCGGGCGTTGCTTATGTCCGGCCTGGCCGAGAATGTGCCGTACCGGCACCAGCAGCGAGCGGCCCACGGGCGAAATGCTGCCGAGGATGAACAGTGCATAGAGCAGTGCTCGCGGCCAGGCCTGGGCGATCAGCGCATTGATCATCGCCGGGACGGAAATCAGCAGCACCAGCAGCAGGCCAACGGCGGCCAGTTGATGGTTGAAGGTATAGCGCGATGGCTCATTGGGCAGCGGGGCGGCGGCTTCGGGCTCGGGAATCAGCAGGCTGGTGATGAAGCCCGGCACGATCAGCAAGGCGAACACCAGATAGGTCAGGGTCCAGGCGGCCTGGTCGTATTCCAGGCTGCTCGATCCCAGCCATTCGGCGAGAAACAGGGCGCCGGCACTGGCCAGCAGCATGGCGACGCGATAGCCGGTCATGTAGCTCGCGGCCAGGGTCGCCTGCAGTTTGTCTTCGGCGATCTCCAGGCGGTAGGCGTCGATGGCGATGTCCTGGGTCGCCGAGGAAAACGCCACCATCACCGCCAGGGCGATCAGCATGGTCAGGTTGGTTTGCGGGTTGCACAGCGCCATGCCCACCAGGCCGATGGCGATCAGCGCCTGCGACAGCACCAGCCAGGAGCGCCTACGCCCAAGTGCGCCGATCCACGGCAGGCGCCACTGGTCGAGCATCGGTGACCAGACCCACTTGAAAGCGTAGGCCAGGCTGATCCAGCTGGCGAAGCCGATGGTTTCCCGCGAGACGCCGGCTTCGCGCAGCCACACCGACAGCGTCGAAAACACCAGGATCGCCGGCAATCCGGCGGCGAAGCCGAGGATCAGCAGCGTCAGCGAGGCGGGGCTGGCATAGGCGGCGAGTGCATCGCGCCAGGTTTCACGGGACATGGAATGATCTGTCGGCTGAAAAAGACAAAAGGCGCACTCTACTCGCTGTGCTCGAATGAATGCCAGCCGTGCCGACGTATGTTCACCCGGTCATTGATGATGGTCAGGCCCTCGGCGCGCAGGCGTTCTCGCTGCTCATGGCCTGCCGCGCTGCCCGCTGGCAGGCTCAGGCGACCGCCGGCGGCGATCACCCTATGCCAGGGCAGACGGGTGTCGTCCGGCAGCTGCGACATCAACCGCCCGACCCAGCGCGCGGCACGGCCAAGGCCGGCCATGGCCGCCAGCTCGCCATAGCTCACCACCTTGCCTTCGGGAATCTGCGCCATCACCAGATAGACGGCGGCACGGCGTGCTTCGGCATCGGCGCCGGATGGTAACAAGGGTGGCTGTTCGGGCATGGGGCTTCCTTAGAACCTGTTCAAAGTCTGCTGCGCGTCGGCACTGCTGCGTTAAAAACAGGCTCGGAAAGCCGCTTGCGGCTAACGCGCTTTAGCGCGGCCCGGAGGGCGAACGAAGTGAGTACTGCTCATTTACAGCTGTAAACTCCGCGTGATTCGCTGCGCTCACCCTGCGGGCCAGCCTGCGGCTGTTACTTCGCTGCGCTACGTTTCTCGCCTGTTTTGACTCGCTACGCTCGCCCTTCGGGCCAGCCTTCCGGCTGTTACTCCCGTTGGTCGTTGCGCCTTGCATTGCTCTAGCTCGCGAGACTTTGAACAGGTCCTGATGAACTCGTCTTCCGCCTGGCGGTCAGTGCTTGCTGTGACCACCAGCATAAGGATAATGCGGCCCTTCAATGGCTTGTTAATCCACTCGATCAGATATCCAGTACATCTATATGCTTCCCAGAACCCTGTTGTGCGTGACCCTGGTCACGCTCCCCCTGCCATTGCTCGCCGATACCGTATGGCTGAAGAATGGTGATCGCCTGACCGGCAAGATCAGTGTCCTGGACGGCGGCAAGCTGCTCCTGGAGACCGACTATGGCGGTTCGATTCCACTGAAGTGGAGCAGCATCGCCACGCTGGAAAGCAACCAGAAACTGCTGATCAAGCAGGATCAGGTTACTGGCGAAGTGATCCAGTCGCTACAGGCGAGCGAGGATGGCAAGGTTATCCTCGCCAATGGCGCCGCGCCACGCACGGTGGAGCTGGCGAGCATCTCGCAGATCATCCATCCCAAGCCGCTGATTCAGGATTTTTCCTGGAAGGGCAACATCGACGTGGCGATGGACTACAAGCGCGCCGAAACCGATACCGATGACTACGATGTGTCCTTCGACACCAAGGCGCGGCATGGTCTGTGGCGGCACAACGGTACCGGCAGCTACAACCGCGAATATCGCGACGGCGTGACCGTCACCGACAACTGGGATGCCGAATACGCGCTCGACCGTTTCCTCGACGAGCACTGGTTCTGGCAGGGGCGCCTGAGCTACAAGCGCGATCAGATCGAGGATGTTCGTCGCCAGCGCACCATAGGTACCGGTCCCGGTTACCAGTTCTGGGACAACGAGCTGGGAGCCTTCTCGCTGGCTTCGCTGATCAACCGCAGCGATTACGAATATGCCGACGGCAGCAAGGATGAATTCTTCCTGGCCGCGATGAAGTGGGATTACAACCGCTATCTGGTGGGCAAGACATTCGAACTGTTCAGCACCGGCGAAATCGGCAAGCCGCTGGAAAACGTGGCTGATTACGCGCTGGATGCCGAAATCGGGCTGCGCTACAAGGTGACCGACTGGGCTTCGCTGAACATGAAGGCCGAGCGGGATATCGTCAGCGGCGCCGAGAACGAAACCGACGAAACCCGCTACACCATCGGCTTTGGCGTAGGCTGGTAAGGACGTAAAGCCGATAAAAGCGCTGGAACGCTGAAGGCCGTACGGAAAAGCCCACATGCTGGGCAGCCTCCAGCCTCCAGCCTCCAGCCTCCAGCCTCCAGCCGCCCTTTAGAGCCGCAGCCCGCCATCGAGCTCCAGAATCCGCCCGGTGTAGTAATCGTTCTCGAAGATGTAGGCCACCGAATGGGCGATTTCCAGCGGGGTGCCCAGGCGTCTCAGGGGAATTCCGGCAGTCATTCTTTCCAGTGCTTCTGGCTTCATGCTGGCGACCATCTCGGTCTCGATGAAGCCGGGTGCGACGCCCGCCACACGGATCCCGTAGCGCGCCAGTTCCCTGGCCCAGACCACGGTATCGGCGGCGACGCCGGCCTTGGCGGCGGAGTAGTTGGCCTGGCCCATGTTGCCGGCGCGGGAAATCGAGGAAATATTGACGATCGCGCCCTGGCGCTTCAACTCGATCATCCTGGCCGCGACTTCACGGGTGCAGAGGAAGACGCCGGTCAGGTTGACGTCGATCACCGACTGCCACTGCGCCAGGCTCATCTTCGACAGCTCGCCATCCTTGACCTTGATCGTCAGGCCATCGCGCAGGATGCCGGCATTGTTGACCAGCCCATCGAGCCCGCCGAAGTCCTCGCTGACCTGATTCACCATGCCGCTGACCTGCTCCTCGTCGGCGACGTTGCACAGGTAGGCGCGGGCATCGCCGCCAGCATGCTTGCAGGCCTGGACTGCTTCATCGAGGCGTTCCTGGTTGAGGTCGACCAGCGCCAGGCGGGCACCCTTGCCGGCGAGGTATTCGCCCATCGCGCGTCCCAGGCCCTGCCCGCCGCCAGTAATGATGATGACCTTGTCTTTGAGCTGCATGCCAATCTCCCGTTTTTATAGTCGATGCGTATCGCGACGCCTTCAGAGGGCAGGTTATGCTGACGCGACAGTCAGCCGTCCGAGGAGCCCAAGGTGAGCGTAGAAGCCGTCAAGAATGCCCGACTATTACTGCTCAAGGAATACCGGGGCGTGCTCTCCACGCACTCCCTGGCGATGCCGGGCTTTCCCTTCGGCTCGGTCGTTCCCTATTGCCTGAGCGAGGAGGGCTGGCCGCTGATATTGATCAGCCGGATTGCCCAGCACACCCGGAATCTTCAGGCCGATCCGCGCTGCTCGTTGCTGGTTGCCGAGCGTGACGTCGAGGATGTGCAGCTCAACGGGCGCCTGACGCTCATGGCCCAAGCGCGACAGCTGAGTGAGCCGCTGTCGGTCGAGACGGCGGCTGAGCGCTATTACCGTTACTTCCCCGAGTCGCGCGACTACCATCGCGTGCATGATTTCGATTTCTGGGTCCTGCAGCCGGTGCGCTGGCGTTTCATCGGCGGCTTCGGCGCCATTCACTGGCTGGAACAGGTCGCACTGGCCAATCCCTTTGCCGGTGCCGAGGGCGATGAGGGCGGCATGCTCGAACACATGAACGCCGACCATGCCGCGGCGATCGCCCATTACGTCGGGCAGGCGGGGCTGCCGGCCACGCCCGAAGCGCGAATGGTGGGGATCGATGCCGAGGGCTTTCACCTGCGTATCGGGCAGGCGGTCCACTGGTTGCCGTTTCCGTCCGCCTGCTCGACCGCCATCGAGGTGCGGCAGGCACTGGTGAGCATGGCCCGCGCCTGATTCAGCCTGACTTCAGCTTTATCCGGTAGTTTTCAACGACAAGCCAAGGCGAATAATCCGGTTACAGCCTGCCCGTCACCCGGCTTGAATTCGTTACCCGGTGCCGTCATCTACACAGAATCGGAAGCCGTTCTTCCGCCAAGGATTATTGATGCGAATTTTCTTGCTGCTTTTTCTCCTGTTCCCGTTGGCCGAGCTGGCGCTGCTGATCCAGGTCGGCAGCTCCATCGGGGTGCTGGTGACCCTTCTCGTGCTGGTGCTCAGCGGCATGGCCGGGATTCTGCTGATGCGCTTTGCCGGCTTTGCCACCGCCTGGCGTGCCCGTGAGCGGCTGGCGCGGGGTGAATTGCCGGAGCGTGAAATGCTCCAGGGCATGCTGATGGTCGTCGCCGGCGGCCTGTTGTTCCTGCCGGGTTTTATCAGTGACTTCGTCGCCTTGCTGTTGCTGTTCCCGCCCTCGCGCAAGCTGTTTCTGGGCGTGCTCGGGCGCCGTGCCGAAGCCCAGGCGCAACGTCGCCGCGCCTTTGCCGATGAGCTTCGCCGGCAGCATGAGCAGCCCACCGGCGCCCAGCGCCCGAACGTGATCGAAGGTGAATGGGAACGTCGCGACAAATGACGTGCCCTTCGATTCGCGGGGCATGCGCAGGCATGTCCGGCACTCTCCAGCTGCAAAAAAATGGTGACTGACCCTTGAAATCATTTTCCCCGCCCGCATGTAGCGGTCACCGCAAGGTCGCTGTCGCATTTTGACAGTCCGTCTTCTGCGGCCCGCGCTGCGGGCCGCAACCGGCACCGCCGGATTTGCCAACCCGCCGATGAGATGCATCGGCATGGAACCACTCTGTTAGGAGAGATCGACAATGAAGCTTCGTCCTCTGCATGACCGCGTCGTAATCCGTCGCAGCGAAGAAGAAACCAAGACCGCAGGCGGCATCGTCCTGCCGGGCTCCGCTGCCGAGAAGCCGAACCAGGGCGAAATCGTTGCTGTGGGCACTGGCCGTGTGCTGGACAACGGTGAAGTGCGTGCGCTGGCCGTCAAGGTCGGTGACAAGGTGGTATTCGGTCCTTACTCCGGCAGCAACACCGTCAAGGTCGACGGCGAAGATCTGCTGGTGATGAGCGAGAACGAAATCCTCGCTGTCGTTGAAGCCTGATTCCCTCGCGAATCTCCATCCATATTCAAGTATTGAGGATCAATCAAAATGGCTGCTAAAGAAGTCAAGTTCGGCGATTCCGCACGCAAGAAGATGCTGACAGGCGTAAACGTCCTGGCTGACGCGGTAAAAGCGACCCTCGGCCCGAAAGGCCGCAACGTGGTTCTGGAAAAGAGCTTCGGCGCACCCCTGATCACCAAGGACGGCGTTTCCGTCGCCAAGGAAATCGAGCTCAAGGACCGCTTCGAGAACATGGGCGCCCAGCTGGTCAAGGACGTTGCCTCCAAGGCCAACGACGAAGCCGGTGACGGCACCACCACCGCTACCGTCCTGGCCCAGGCCATCGTCAACGAAGGCCTGAAGGCCGTCGCTGCTGGCATGAACCCGATGGATCTGAAGCGCGGCATCGACAAGGCCACCATCGCCATCGTCGCCGAGCTGAAGAACCTGGCCAAGCCGTGCGCCGACTCCAAGGCCATCGCTCAGGTCGGCACCATCTCCGCCAACTCCGACAACTCCATCGGTGACATTATCGCCGAAGCCATGGAGCGCGTAGGCAAGGAAGGCGTGATCACCGTCGAGGAAGGTTCGGGCCTGGAGAACGAGCTGTCCGTCGTCGAAGGCATGCAGTTCGACCGTGGCTACCTGTCCCCCTACTTCATCAACAAGCCGGACACCATGGTGGCCGAGCTGGACAGCCCGCTGCTGCTGCTGGTCGACAAGAAGATCAGCAACATCCGCGAACTGCTGCCGGTGCTCGAAGCCGTTGCCAAGGCCGGTCGTCCGCTGCTGATCGTTGCCGAGGACGTCGAAGGCGAAGCGCTGGCCACTCTGGTGGTCAACAACATGCGTGGCATCGTCAAGGTCGCCGCGGTCAAGGCGCCAGGCTTCGGCGATCGCCGCAAGGCCATGCTGCAGGACATCGCCATCCTCACCGGCGCTACCGTGATTTCCGAAGAGGTCGGCCTGAGCCTGGAAACCGCTACCCTGGAGCACCTGGGTAACGCCAAGCGCGTCGTGCTGAACAAGGAAAACACCACCATCATCGACGGTGCCGGCCAGCAGACCGACATCGAAGCCCGCGTTGCGCAGATCCGCAAGCAGGTCGAAGAAACCACCTCCGACTACGACAAGGAAAAGCTGCAAGAGCGTCTGGCCAAGCTGGCCGGCGGTGTTGCCGTGATCAAGGTCGGCGCCGGTACCGAAGTTGAGATGAAAGAGAAGAAGGCCCGCGTCGAAGACGCCCTGCACGCCACCCGTGCAGCCGTCGAAGAAGGCGTGGTGCCTGGCGGCGGTGTCGCGCTGGTGCGCGCGCTGCAGGCGATCTCCGAGCTCAAGGGTGACAACGAAGACCAGAACGTCGGTATCGCGCTGCTGCGTCGCGCCGTCGAGGCTCCGCTGCGCCAGATCGTCGCCAACGCCGGTGGCGAGCCGAGCGTGGTGGTCGACAAGGTCAAGCAGGGTGAAGGCAACTACGGCTTCAACGCCGCGTCCGACACCTATGGCGACATGATCGAGATGGGCATCCTCGATCCGGCCAAGGTCACCCGTTCCGCACTGCAGGCTGCAGCCTCCATCGGCGGTCTGATGGTCACCACCGAAGCCATGGTCGCCGAAGTGGTCGACGACAAGGCTGCCCCGGCCATGCCGGACATGGGCGGCATGGGTGGTATGGGCGGCATGATGTAAGCCGACCCCCGCACCATAAAAAACCCCGGGCTTGCTCGGGGTTTTTTATGCGTGGCGACAAATGAAAAGACTATGTGTCCCAGTTGTCACGCCGATCCTGTAGGAGCGGACTTGTCCGCGAACCAATGCCCGAACCATCCGCGCGGTCCTATCATCCCCGCACGCCCCGTCATCCCCGCGAACGCGGGGACCCAGTGCCGTCGGGTAACCCCGCAACCACACTGGGCTCCCGCATTCGCGGGCGTGACGAGGTTGGTTTCCGTCAGGCCTGCGCATCGCTTCGTGGCCAAGGTCGCTCCCACAAAGGCTCTCGCACTGCACACTGTAGGAGCGGCTCCTGGCCGCGAACGGGCTCGCGCGGGTGCTGAGCATGGTTCGCGGGCATGGCCCGCTCCCACGATGGCCAGCAGGTTCTAAGGGTTCAGAGCGTCGGATAGTCGGTATAACCTTCGGGACCCGGGGCGTAGAACAGCTGCGGATGCGGTTCGTTGAGGGGCGCGTCCTGGCGCAGGCGCTCGACCAGATCGGGGTTGGCAATGAAGGGAACACCGAAGGCCACCGCGTCGGCCTTGCCTTCGGCCAGCCAGGCATTGCCCTGTTCCTTGTCGAAACCTTGGTTTGCGATATAGACGCCGCCGAAGATCTGCTTGAGTTGCGGGCCGAGACTGTCTGCGCCAACTTTCTCGCGGGTGCAGATAAACGCCACGCCGCGCTTGCCCAGCTCGCGGGCGATGTAGCCGAAGGTTTCGGCGCGGTTGGAATCGCCCATGTCATGCTCGTCGGCGCGGGGGGCCAGGTGCATGCCGACGCGACCTGCGCCCCATACGCCGATCACGGCATCGGTGACTTCCAGCATCAGCCGCGCGCGATTTTCCAGTGAGCCACCATACAGGTCGGTACGCTGGTTGGTGCTGTCCTGCAGGAACTGGTCGAGCAGATAACCGTTGGCGCCGTGGATTTCCACGCCGTCGAAACCGGCTTCCCAGGCATTTTCGGCACCTTTGCGATAGGCCTCTACGATACCGGCGATCTCGCTGGTTTCCAGCGCACGCGGGGTTTCGTAAGGTTTCTTCGGGCGCACCAGGCTGACATGGCCGGCGGGTTGGATGGCGCTGGGTGCGACCGGCAGCTGGCCGTCAAGGTAGATCGGATCGGAGATGCGCCCGACATGCCAGAGCTGCAGCACGATCTTGCCGCCTTTGGCATGAACGGCATCGGTGATCTTCTTCCAGCCCTGCACCTGTTCGGCGGACCAGATACCAGGGGTATCCGGGTAACCGACGCCCATGGGGGTTACCGAGGTGGCTTCGCTGATGATCAGGCCGGCGCTGGCGCGCTGGACGTAATACGCGACCATCAGCTCGCCCGGCACGCGCCCCGGCTCTGCGCGGCAGCGGGTCAGGGGCGCCATGATGACGCGGTTGGGCAGTTCTAGGTCGCCGATTCTGATGGGGTCGAAAAGTGTGGGCATAGCGATACCGCTCCTGTTTGGGATGCGAAGGAATTCAGAGTTGCTGGCCGATGCGCTCGATGAACGCCTGGATGGCCGGCTCGTTGCGCTTGAAGAAATGCCACTGGCCAATTTTCTGGCTGCTGATCAGCCCGGCTTTCTGCAGGGTGGCCAGGTGGGCCGAAACCGTGGACTGCGACAGCCCGGCGCGCTGGTCGATCTGTCCGGCGCAAACGCCGTTTTCCAGCGGGTGGTACTGCTGGGGAAAGTACAGCTGCGGCTCTTTCAACCACTGCAGGATTTCCCGGCGAAGTGGGTGGGCGAGTGCCTTGATGATGTCGTCGAAATCGTCGGGCATGGGGTGTTCTCGGACCGTATATCGGAGTGGGACGAACTATATATCGGTGAAGGACGATACAGGATCGATTCGGCTGATGGTGGATATCGCCGCCATCGATTGCAGAGCGCTGTCGCTCTCTATCGGCTCAAGGCGTGCCGGCTCCTGTAGAATCGCCGGCTGAGTTTTCCAAGGATTCTATCTATGCGTATCGGCCACGGTTACGACGTGCATCGCTTCGGCGAGGGCGATTTCATCACGCTGGGCGGCGTGCGGATTCCTCACAGGTTCGGGCTGCTGGCGCATTCCGATGGCGACGTGCTGCTGCACGCGCTCAGCGATGCGCTGCTCGGCGCGGTGGCGCTGGGCGATATCGGCAAGCATTTCCCCGATACCGACCCGCAGTTCAAGGGCGCCGACAGCCGGGTGCTGTTGCGTCATGTGCTCAAGCTGGTGCAGGCCAAGGGCTGGAAGGTCGGCAATGTCGACGCCACCATCATCGCCCAGGCACCGAAGATGGCCCCGCATATCGAGGCCATGCGTGGCCTGATCGCCGAGGATCTGCGGGTCGAGCTGGATCAGGTCAATGTCAAGGCCACCACCACCGAGAAGCTGGGTTTCGTCGGGCGCGAAGAAGGCATCGCCGTGCATGCGGTCGCGCTGCTGGTCCGCGCATGACTGAAGACCAGTTGCTGGGGCCACGGGCGCATGGCGGTCCGTGTGGCAGCGCCGTGCTCAAGGCGGTGGCCGAGGATTTCCAGGTCGATGAGGTGCTGGATATTCCGTTGTCCGGCGAGGGCGAGCATCTCTGGCTCTGGGTCGAGAAACGCAACCTCAATACCGAGGAAGCGGCGCGCCGCATCGCCCGCGCCGCCGGCGTGCCACTGCGCAGCATCAGCTATGCCGGCCTCAAGGACCGTCAGGCGCTGACTCGCCAGTGGTTCAGCCTGCACCTGCCGGGCAAGGCCGATCCTGTGCTGGACAAGGCCGAGGACGAGACGCTGCGCATACTCAAGCGCAGTCGCCATCAGCGCAAGCTGCAGCGCGGCGCCCATTCGGCCAACGGCTTCATCCTGCGCCTGACTCAACTGGAAGCCGATCGCGCCGAACTGGAGGTGCGTCTGGCGCGCATCAAGGCGCACGGCGTGCCCAACTACTTCGGCCTGCAGCGCTTCGGTTTCGAGGGCGGCAATGTGCTTGGTGCGCGCGAATATGCCGAGCGACAGGAGTTGCCGGTACAGCGCAACCTGCGCTCGCGGCTGCTTTCGGCGGGGCGCAGTTACCTGTTCAATCGGGTATTGGCCGAACGTGTCGCCGCCGGAACCTGGCGCCAGGCGCAAGTCGGCGACCTGCTGGCCTTTACCGACAGCCGCAGCTTCTTTCCCGCTGGCGAAGCCGAATGCGCCGACCCGCGCCTGACCATGCTCGATCTCCATCCCACCGGCCCCTTGTGGGGGGCTGGCGAATCGCCTGCGGGTGGTGCAACGCAAGCCCTGGAGGCGGATATCGCGGCGCTTGAGCCGGCAATCGCCAAGTGGCTCGCAGAAGCCGGAATGAAGCATGAGCGGCGCATTCTTCGCCTCCCCATTGGCGGCTTGTCGTGGCATTATCCGGGGCCTGACATTCTGCAACTTGAATTCGTCCTGCCGACCGGATGCTTCGCCACCGCTGTGGTGCGCGAGCTGGTCAGCCTGGCAGGGCAGACGGACATCTGATGCGTATTCTGATCGCCAACGACGACGGGGTGTATGCACCTGGGCTCGCCGCGCTTTATGACGCGCTGGCGGATTATGCCGAGTGCCGGGTGGTCGCCCCCATCCAGGACATGAGTGGCGCCAGCAGCGCGCTGACGCTGGATCGCCCGCTGCACCCGACGACCATGCCGAACGGTTTCATCGGCGTGAACGGCACACCCACCGATTGCGTGCACCTGGGGATCAACGGCCTGCTCGACGAGGCGCCCGACATGGTGGTTTCGGGTATCAACCTGGGCGCCAACCTGGGCGATGACGTGCTCTACTCGGGCACCGTAGCGGCGGCCATCGAGGGGCGCTTCACCGGCAAGCCGGCATTCGCCTTTTCGTTGGTCTCGCGTTCGCCGGACAACCTGCCAACGGCGGCTTATATCGCGCGCAAGCTGGTGGAGAAGCATGACCAGCTCGATCTGCCGCCGCGCACCGTGCTGAGCATCAATGTGCCCAACCTGCCGCTGGACCATATCCGTGGTATCCAACTGACTCGTCTCGGCCATCGCAGCCGGGCCAAACCGCCGGTGAAACAGGCCAATCCGCGCGGCAAGGATGGCTACTGGATTTCCGTGGCCGGCGACGTCGAGGACGGCGGGCCGGGAACCGATTTCCATGCAGTGATGCAGGGTTATGTCTCGATCACGCCATTGCAACTCGATCGCACCTTTCGCGAAGCATTCCAGGGATTGGACCGTTGGCTGGAGGGGGTGCTGTGAATCATCTTGGACAGGAGAATCTGATGCGCCACGGAACCGGGATGACCTCGCAACGTACCCGTGATCGTCTGATTCAGCGCCTCTATGATGAGGGCTTGTCGAACGCACACGTGCTGGAAGTCATTCGACGCACGCCACGTCATCTGTTCGTCGACGAGGCCCTGTCGCACCGTGCCTATGAGGACACCGCGCTGCCCATTGGCCACAATCAGACCATCTCGCAGCCATTCATGGTTGCGCGCATGAGCGAACTGCTGCTGGCCGACGGCCCGCTGGACAAGGTGCTGGAGATCGGCACTGGCTCCGGTTATCAGACCGCTGTGCTGGCGCAACTGGTGGAGCGGGTGTTCTCGGTCGAGCGAATCCAGGTGCTGCAGGAGCGGGCCAAGGAGCGCCTGGCCGAACTGAAGTTGCGCAATGTGGTCTTTCGCTGGGGTGATGGCTGGGAAGGGTGGCCGGCATTGGCGCCTTACAACGGCATCATCGTGACTGCGGCGGCAGCGGACGTGCCGCAAGCCCTGCTCGATCAACTGGCACCCGGTGGGCGTCTGGTGATTCCGGTCGGGGCGGGTGAGATTCAGCAACTGATGTTGATCGTTCGTGAGGAAGACGGTTTTTCCCGGCATCTGCTGGATACCGTGCGCTTCGTACCGCTGCTCAATGGACCTGTAGTTTGAAGACTCAGCGGAAGGAAGCATGAAGAGCGCTTTAATGCTGTACATCAAGGGCATCGCCATGGGCGCCGCCGATGTGGTTCCAGGGGTGTCCGGTGGCACCATTGCCTTTATTACCGGAATCTATGACGAGTTGCTTCGCTCGATTGGCGCAATTCCAGGCGCGGCGTTGCTGTTGCTGCGTGGGCGTGTTCAAGACGCATGGAAGGCGGCCAATGCCAATTTCCTGTTGATTCTGCTGGGCGGGATCTTCACCAGCGTGTTCAGCCTGGCCAAGCTGATCAGCTACCTGCTGGAGGAGCATCCGATCCTGATCTGGTCGTTCTTCTTCGGTCTGATCCTGGTATCGGTGCATCTGGTCGGCAAGCAAATCCAGCGCTGGGACCTGTCGCGTGTCGTCGGGCTGGTGCTCGGCGTGGCCTTCGCCTACGTGATCACCGTGGCCGCTCCGGTACAGTGGAGCAGCAGCGGTCTGAGCCTGTTCTTCGCAGGCGCCATCGCGATCTGCGCGATGATCCTGCCGGGCATTTCCGGCAGTTTCATTCTGGTATTGCTGGGCTTGTACCCGGTTGTATTGGCAGCGGTGAAAACACTCGATATCGGCATACTGGCAATTTTCGCAGCAGGCTGCCTGGTCGGTATTCTGAGCTTCGCGCGTGTGCTCAGCTGGATGCTCGAGCGCTGGCGCGACCTTACCCTGGCCTTTCTCACCGGCTTGATGCTGGGCTCGCTGAACAAGGTCTGGCCCTGGAAGGAAACACTCACCTGGCGCACCAACTCCCAGGGTGAGCGTACGCCCTTGCTGGAGCAGAATATTTCACCGGACAGTTATGCCAGCCTCACCGGGCAGGACCCGCAACTCATGCTGGCCGTGCTGATGGCTGTTGCAGGCATTGTGCTGGTAGTGGGGCTTGAATGGTTTGCCGGTCGGCGTCAGCCTATGGCTCAGAACGTCTGAGCAGACTAAGTCCAGGGAGTGTTCGTTGAGGCTCACAGCAGTTGTGCGGTGGATTCGCAAGCCTTCGGCCCATGCTGCGCTGGTCATGGTGCTGGCCGGTGTTTTGCTGGCCGGTTGTGCGAGCTCGCCTACGGGGGGTGTGCAGGTAGTTGATCGCAACACTCGTGATCGCGTGACCAGTGGCCATTACATCGTTCAGCGTGGCGATACCCTCTGGTCCATCGCCTTTCGCTTCGGCTGGGACTGGAAGGCACTGGCTCAGCTTAACGGTATTGGCCCGCCGCATGTGATCCACCCTGGCCAGCGCATCCAGTTCAGCGGCAGTGCGCCGCGCAGTGTCGCCACACGGCCTGCAAGCCCATCACCTGTACCGGCACCTCGCGCCAATGCGCCAGTGGTCGCAACGCCAGTGCCTGCGCCGCCACCCATCACCAGGGCACCCCAGGCGAGCCCGCAAGCCACCACCCCGGTCACGCCGGTGTCCCGTTCGGCAAGCGGCTGGGCATGGCCGGCGAAAGGGCAGATCATCGGTCGTTTTTCCTCAAACGGTAGTTTGAATAAAGGCATTGATATCGCCGGGGAATTAGGACAGCCTGTTTTAGCTGCTTCTGATGGGGCTGTTGTGTACGCCGGTAGTGGTTTACGGGGTTACGGCGAACTTGTGATCATCAAGCACAGCGATACCTATGTAAGTGCCTACGGCCACAACCGCAGGCTGCTGGTTCAGGAAGGCCAACAAGTCAAAGCTGGGCAGACAATTGCCGAGATGGGATCGACTGGAACCGACCGGGTGAAGCTGCACTTTGAGATTCGCCGCCAGGGCAAGCCTGTAGATCCTCTGCAATACCTGCCCAAACCTTGAGCTGAGGCCTGCCTGTTCCGGTCACAGGGGGCTCGTGTGTTGCCAGGGATTGCGTGCCACCCGAGCCTGTTGTCGAACTCAGAACAGGACAACAATAATGGCTCTCAAAAAAGAAGTGCCGGAGTTTGACGTAGACGATAGCGTTCTACTTATGGACCAGACTGCTGGATCGAAACGCTCCAGCGACACCACCCGCGTTCGCTCGATCGGCTCCCGCTCGGGGGCTACAACCGCCAGGCAACACAAATTCATCGATTACAACCGGGCGCTCGACGCGACCCAGCTGTACCTCAATGAAATCGGCTTTTCCCCCCTCCTGACCCCCGAAGAAGAAGTGCATTTCGCTCGTCTGGCCCGAAAGGGCGATCCGGCGGGACGCAAGCGCATGATCGAAAGCAACCTGCGGCTGGTGGTGAAGATCGCCCGGCGTTACGTCAATCGCGGGCTGTCACTGCTGGATCTGGTCGAAGAGGGCAACCTCGGGCTGATCCGGGCCGTAGAGAAATTCGACCCCGAGCGCGGCTTCCGTTTTTCCACCTATGCCACCTGGTGGATTCGGCAGACTGTCGAGCGGGCGATCATGAACCAGACCCGCACCATTCGCCTGCCGATTCACGTGGTCAAGGAGCTGAACGTCTATCTGCGCGCAGCTCGCGAACTGACTCAGAAGCTCGACCACGAACCCAGCCCCGAGGAAATCGCCAGCCTGCTGGAAAGGCCGGTTGCCGACGTCAAGCGCATGCTCGGGCTGAACGAGCGGGTGAGCTCCGTGGATGTGTCGCTCGGCCCGGACACCGACAAGACGCTGCT
Organism: Stutzerimonas stutzeri; assembly: GCF_013522825.1. Lineage (GTDB taxonomy): Bacteria > Pseudomonadota > Gammaproteobacteria > Pseudomonadales > Pseudomonadaceae > Stutzerimonas > Stutzerimonas stutzeri_AK. The sequence goes on along the minus strand of NZ_JAAMQZ010000002.1, from coordinate 253,992 downwards.
CGATACCCTCAGCGATGACAAGCCGAACGATCCTTGTGAGCTGCTGCTCGATGATGATCTCTCGGCCAGCATCGATCAGTGGTTGTCCGACTTGACCGAAAAGCAGCGGGAAGTAGTCATTCGGCGGTTCGGTTTGCGCGGCCATGAGAGCTGTACGCTTGAGGAAGTCGGCAAGGAAATCGGCCTGACCCGCGAGCGGGTGCGTCAGATCCAGGTCGAGGCACTCAAGCGCATGCGCGAGATTTTCGAGCGCAATGGATTGTCCAGCGAAGCGCTGTTCGGTTAACGAACGGCTGATCTGCCAGCCCCTTGCCAGATACTGGCAAGGGGCTGTGCGCTCTTCCAGTGCGAGTGCATGCTTCTGTGTGCGAGAAGAGCACCTGTCAGGTTAATCCCTCCGTGCTCTGAAGCCTTTCCAAGGCTGTATTGTGTGTAAGCATTCGCTTACGCGAGGTGTAAGCAAAAAACGGAAAAGCCCTCTGTTACCAAGCTTATGTATAACTTAAGCAATTGATTTAAAAGTAAAAAATTTCAATACCGTTGAGTTTTTCTGATTCGGCATAAATTTTCTGCGAGTTGCCGTGGGCGACCAGATGCTTAATATCACAGCCGTGCTCAGGGACAAGGCACAGCCGGCAAGGATGTCGGTCAGGAACAGCCGCAAGAAGTGGCTTCATCAGGACGATGAGCAGGAAATAGAAGGAAGCATGGAAGGAGGCGGGCGGGGCTTAAACCCCGCCCCTTTTTTTGTGTGCAATAAAGTGACGTGGCAGGTGAGTGGTAACTGACCGCCAGCCGGCTTCTCGGAACGACTTCCGCGATTGGCAGACTAAACTCATGACCAACTCGCAGGAGCTCATCATGAACGGCAAACCCTCGCACGAACCTTCACAGCCGGAACAGCCGCAAGACGATCATGTCGACCGCGGTCCGGACGAGGCGGACGAAGACCAGCTCGATGAAGCACTGGAAGAAACCTTCCCCGCCAGCGACCCCATTTCTCCGTAACTGAGCATCAGGAGCAGCCGAGCGGCTACTCTCAGCCTATCTGCCTCCATTATCATGCTGTAGCGCCGTCAGCGTTCTGTTGCGGTTGTAACGCAGCAGGCGCGAGGCCAGTGATTCGGGCAGCAGCGTGCTTTCGCTGAAGCCGAGTCGCTGATAGAAGGGTATCAACTCCGGAACGCAGAACAACCAGACTGGTCCCGTGCTTTCACTCATTGCCTTGGTTACCAGGCGTGCGCCCAGCCCTTTTTTGCGCTGCTCCGGTGCCACCAGTAATCCGGTCAGCCAGTGCCCGTTCTCGACACTGGTCAGGCAGAGTGCTGCCATGATTTCAGTGGCGCCAGCGACCCAGCAGTGTGCTCCGCCCTGAACGCGCATATGGCTGCGATGGGCACGGTAGAATTTCTCCAGAAGTGGCCTGTGTTCGTCTGGCAGCAGGCGCAGCCGGTCATCGAGCATGGTGGTTCTGGTCATGTTGGCGGTCGATTTCTTCCGCGCTTCTGCTCCGTGGTTTGGCGGGCATGCTGCAGATCAATGAATGGCTATGTGTATGGTCGAAGCGTCCGTGCATTGGGTTATGCTGATTTCACATATTTCATGGAGGGTTCGACATGCGCAATATTCTTCTCGCTTTCGATGGCTCGGACAATTCCAGACGGGCGCTGCAATACATCGTCAATCTCGCCACCGATGCACCCAAACCGCTCGAAGTGCATGTGCTCAATGCCCAGCATGAGCCAGTGATCTATGGCGAATACGTCACCTCCAATATGATCGAGGATCTCAACAACAGTCTTCTGGCCAAGTCGCGCGCCATCATTGCCGAGGCGACGACGGTGTTGCAGGCGGCGAGTATTGCCCATGAAGGCCATGCCGCTCTGGGCAACGTGGCCGAGCAAGTGAATGAGGCCGTCAAGCGCCTGGGTTGCGATACCGTGGTGATGGGCACGCGCGGCCTGGGCAGTTTCACCGGCATGCTGCTGGGCTCGGTCGCCAACCGGGTGATTCATGAGGTGTCGGTGCCGGTCCTGCTGGTGAAATAAAAGAAATAGATTGCAGCGAAAAAGCCGGGCTGGTTTCAGTCCGGCTTTTTCTTGAGCAGGTCGGCCAGGTTGGCGAAGGCCTTGAAGGTTTCCTTCGGGCCCAGGTCACTGCCGGGCCGGGCTTCGGCCTGGTACTGATTATCCGTATAGCGTGAATGTTCGTTGTCGTGGCAATACAGGCAGAGCAGTTCCCAGTTCGAGCCGTCTTCAGGGTTGTTGTCGTGGTTGTGGTCCTTGTGATGGACCGTCAGTTCACTCAAACGCTTGCCTGAAAACTCACGGGCGCAACGCCCGCACACCCAGGGGTACATCTTCAGGGCTTTTTCACGATACCCCTGCTCGCGCTGGGCGTAAGGTGTGTTCGGTTTGTTGGTACTCATGGGCATATCCTGCTGACAAAGGCGATCAATCGGTATCGTGCAGCCGTCAGCCTGCCAGCCCGACGTAGACGTTCTGCACGTCGTCGTGAGCATCGATGGTGGCGAGGAAGGCTTCGACTTCTTCGAGTTCTTCCGCGGACAGTGTGGTTACCGGGTTCTTCGGGCGATAGCCGAGCTGTGCCGACTGCACGCTGAAACCATGTTCGGGCAGGGCGCGGCAGACCGTATCCAGGTCCGTGGTGTCGCTGATGAACAGCCAGGCGCCTTCGTCAGCTTCTTCGAAGTCCTGGGCGCCGGCTTCGATTGCGGCGAGTTCCGGATCGGCATCGGCGCTGGCGGGCGCCGCTTCGATCAGGCCGCAATGGTCGAAATCCCAGGCGACCGACCCCGAAGCACCCAGCTGACCCTTGCGGAACAGTACGCGAATCTCGGCCACGGTGCGGTTGACGTTGTCGGTCAGGCACTCGACGATCACCGGCACCTGATGCGGCGCGAAGCCTTCGTAGGTGGTGCGCTCGTAATGCACGCTTTCGCCAAGCAGGCCGGCGCCTTTCTTGATGGCGCGTTCCAGGGTTTCGCGCGGCATCGAGGCTTTTTTCGCCTGTTCCACCACCAGGCGCAGGCGCGGGTTCATGTCCGGATCGGCACCGCTACGCGCGGCGATCATGATCTCTTTCGCCAGCTTGCCGAAGGTACGTCCCTTGGCGTTGGCTGCCGCTTCTTTATGCTTTGCTTTCCACTGTGCGCCCATGGCTGCTTCTCTGGTTTCGTTCAGGCGTCGATTCTAGCCGTTGCGGGCAACGCTGGCACGGGCCGCGATATGTGACGGGTGAGGATGTGAGCGCGATCAGGCCAACTGTATGGCCAAAACCGTTGCTGGCTGTACGAGGGCAAGTTCGCAGAACCCGGCTTTAATGAGTTCTTTACCCGGAACGTTGTGCCATGTCGCCCAAAGACCTGTTGCTGGCCCTGGTGGTGATCGTCGTCTGGGGCATGAACTTCGTGGTGATCAAGGTTGGCCTGGAAGATATTCCGCCGATGCTGCTGGGCGCGTTGCGTTTCCTGCTGGCGGCCTTTCCGGCGGTATTCTTCATCAAGCGCCCGCAGTTGCCGCTGCGCTGGCTGTTCGCCTACGGCGCGACGATTTCCCTGGGTCAGTTCGCTTTTCTCTTCTCCGCGATGAACGTCGGCATGCCCGCCGGGTTGGCCTCGTTGGTGCTGCAATCCCAGGCCTTCTTCACGCTGTTCTTCGCGGCGCTGTTCCTGGGCGAGCGCCTGCGCGTGGCCAACCTGATCGGCCTGCTGGTCGCCGCGGGCGGCCTGCTGTTGATCGGCCTGCAGGATGATCGCAGCATGACCCTGGCCGGCTTCGTGCTGACCATCTGCGCGGCCTCGATGTGGGCGCTGGGCAATATCGTCACGCGCAAGGTGGGCAAGGTGAATCTGGTGGGCTTGGTGGTCTGGGGCAGCCTGATTCCACCGCTGCCGTTTTTCGCGCTTTCCTGGCTACTGGAAGGCCCGGTACGCATCGAGACGGCCCTGAGTGGCATCGGGCTGGATTCGCTCCTGGTGCTGGCTTATCTCTCCTTTGGCGCGACCATTCTCGGCTACGGCCTGTGGAGCCGTCTGCTGTCGCGCTATCCGGCCGGCACTGTGGCGCCGTTCTCGTTGCTGGTGCCGGTAGTCGGTCTCACTTCGGCGGCCTGGCTGCTCGATGAGCACCTGGGATTGCTGCAGACCCTCGGCGCGCTGCTGGTGATGCTGGGGCTGGTGATCAACGTGGGCGGCGGCTGGTTGCTCGGTCGGATGCGCACGGCCCTGAGACAGTCTTCGACCTGAGGTGATGTTTGGGCTTCCGGCGTTCAGGCCGCCTTGGTAAACCCGGCGTGCCGCGTTAGGCTCGTCTCTTCTTCGTTTTGCGAGTGCGATCCATGCCGGTGCCTGTGAACTTCAAGAACAAGATTTCCCGCCAGCGGCCCTATGGCCGGGTGGAAGGAGAACTCAAGGCATCGGAATGCGACCTGACGCTGATCGTCGATCAGCTTGAAAGCGACCGTGGACGCATCATCAATTCCGCCGGCGTGCGCCGTCTGCAGCAAAAGACCCAGGTCTTTCCGCTGGAGCGCAATGCCGCAGTACGCAGCCGCCTGACGCATTCGCTGGAAGTGCAGCAGACCGGTCGCTTCATCGTGCGCACGCTGTACAAGCAGCTCGGCGACAAGGCCCGCGACTATGGGCTGGACGGCCTGGAAGGTGCGCTGGAAAGCCTGGTGGAAATGACCTGCCTGATGCACGACATCGGCAATCCGCCTTTCGGTCATTTTGGTGAATTCGCCATTGGCGAGTGGTTCACGCGTCATCTGGAGGCACTGTTCGACGCTGCCGTGCCGGGCGGGCAGGGCAACGAGGCCTTGCGTGCGCGGATGCTGAACGATCTGAGGGCGTTCGAAGGCAATGCCCAGGCGATTCGCCTGGTGGTCAGCCTGCAGCGGCTGAACCTGACCTATACCCAGACCGCCGGGCTGCTCAAGTACGTGCGTGCCGCCTATGCGCCGAAACCGGCGAAAGACTCGCCAGGGGCCTATCTGCTGAAGAAGCCGGGCTTCTATCTGTCCGAGGAACCCTTCGTCAGCGAGTTGCAGGCGGCCCTGGGGCTGGCGCCCGGCACGCGCCATCCGCTCGCCTACATCATGGAGGCGGCTGACGATATCGCCTATTGCCTGGCCGATATCGAGGATTCGGTGGAGAAGGGCATCTTCAGCATCGAGCAACTGGCCCGGTTGCTGGTGGACAAGTTCGCCGAGCACGGCTCGCCGGATGAGCCGATCGGCACGACCGGACGCAGCTTTCGCAGCATGGTCGCCTATGCCGAAGCGCGGGCGCAGAAGGAGACGATCAACAAGGTTGGCGAGTTCTTCATCTGGCTGCGGGTGAACATGGTGCATCCCCTGGTGCAGCACGCGGCCCGGCAGTTCATCGAGCATATCGAGGCGGTGTACCACGGCACCCTGGACCGCGCCCTGCTGGAGGATGCCAGCCTGGAGAATGCCATCGTGCAGACCTTCAAGGACGTGGCGACGGAGCATGTCTTCTGTCATCGCGAGGTGGATACGCTGCAACTTCAGGGCTACCGGATTCTGCAGGGATTGCTGGATAGCTACGCGCCGCTGCTGGGGGTTCCCGTGCCGGTGTTCCATGCTCTGACCGAAGGCGTCTGCCGCAGCGAACCGCACCTGCAGATGCTGGCCAGGCGCTTGCCCAGCCAGCTGATCAAGGCCTATCACGAAGCGCTGAAGAACCACCCCGAAGGTTCGCCCGACCAGCCGTTGTGGGCGTTCTACTACCGCTGCCGGATGCTGCAGGACTTCGTCAGCGGCATGACCGATCAGCTCGCCCAGGATGAATTTCGCACCCTGTCGGCGCTGTAGTTCAGCCAGCGCAGTTAATCTCCAGCCGCATAAGCGCGCAGGAACAGGGTGACCACATCCTCCACATGCCTGCGCGCCTCGGCGGCATCCGGCGCAGTGTCGTAGCCGATCAGCAGACGGAAATGTGTGCCGCCCTTGAGTAGTGCGCAGAAGTGCTCGGCGGCGTGCTTGGGGGCCGGCACGGCCAGCAGGCCGCGTGCGTGGGCCTGGGCCAGCAGCTGTTCGAGATCCTGCAGCAGCCGCTGCGGACCGGCGTCGTAGAACATCCGTGACAGCCCCGGATTCTGCGTCGCCAGCGCCACCATGACGCGGTGCAGGCCAATGGATTCGGGACTGTTGGCCAGATCCTGAAACGCATGGCCGAGATCGAGCAATGCCTGCCGGATCGAGCAATCCTCTGCCAGCACGAACAGTTTGCGCGGCAGGCGCGTTTCGCAGGTGGTCTTCACCGCAGCGGCGAACAGCGCTTCCTTGTCCTTGAAATGGCTATACAGCGTGAGTTTGGAAACCCCGGCCTCGGCGGCGATGGCCTCCATGCTGCTGCCCTCGTAGCCGTTGCCGAGGAACAGTGTCTGCGCGGCGGCAAGTATCGCCTCGCGCTTGGCGGGGTCCTTCGGTCGGCCAGGGCCGGATGGAGCGGGCAGGTCTTCAATCATGGGATACGTTTAATACTGGACTGGCTGGTTTGGTTATTTTTACTATACCCGGCAGTATAAGTATTCACGTTCGTTTTGCGAGAGAGAACCCGCGTGCCCAGACCTGCCCTGCTTTTCATCGGTGCCCTTGGTTTAGCCTTGCTGGCCGGCTGTGGCAACGGTGAGCCCGAATCCGTCTCGGTGCGCCCGGTGATGGTGATCCAGCCGCAACCGGCGAGCGAAGCCTTCGCAAGCTATCCGGGCGAGATCCATGCCCGTTACGAGCCCGAGCTGGCGTTTCGTATCGGCGGCAAGGTGGTCGAGCGCCTGGTCGAGGCCGGTGAGCGCGTGCGCAAGGATCAGCCGCTGGCCAGCCTCGATCCGCAGGACGTGCGCCTGCAGCTCGAAGGTATTCGCGCCCAGGTGGCGGCTGCCGAGGCGAATCTGCGGGTCGCGCAGGCCGAGCACGAGCGCTACAAGACCCTGATGCAGCGGCAACTGGTCAGCCGTTCGCAGTTCGACGCCTCGGAAAATGCCTACCGTTCCGCCCAGGCACGCTTGCAGCAGGCGCGTGCCGAGTTCGACGTGGCCAGCAATCAGGTTGATTACGCCGTGTTGCGCGCCAGCCGTGACGGGGTGATTGCCCAGCGCCGCGTCGAGGTCGGCCAGGTGATCGCCGCCGGCCAGACGGCCTTTGTCCTGGCCGCCGACGGTGAACGCGAGGTGTCGATCAACCTGCCCGAACAGGCGCTGGAGCGCTATTCGGTGGGGCAGGAGGTTGCGGTGGAGCTCTGGTCACAGCCGGGCAAGCAGTATCCGGGGCGGATTCGCGAGCTGTCGCCGGCGGCCGATGAACAGTCGCGGACCTATTCGGCGCGGGTGGCCTTTACCCAGGCCGATGTGCCGGTCGAACTGGGCCAGAGCGCGCTGGTGTCGATTCGCAGCGCCGAGGAAGTATCGCTCGCGGTGCCGTTGTCCGCCGTCACCGCCGAGCAGGGCAAGGCGTATGTCTGGCGAGTGACGGAAGAGGCCACCCTGGAGCGCGTCGCCGTGCGCATCGGCGCCTTCGGCGAAACCCAGGTGCCGGTGCTGGCGGGGCTGCGGGCCGATGACTGGGTCGTCATGGCCGGTGTGCAGCTGCTGCATGAAGGCCAGGCGGTCCGGCCCATCGACCGCGACAATCGTCCGGTTGCGCTGGCTGGCCAGGAGTAATCGCGATGCGCTTCAACCTCTCCGCCTGGGCGCTGGGCAATCGGCAGATCGTGGTCTTTCTCATGCTGCTGGTGGCCGCCGTGGGCGTGCTCTCCTACGGCAAGCTCGGCCAGAGCGAGGACCCGCCGTTCACCTTCAAGGCGATGGTGATCCAGACCCACTGGCCCGGCGCCACCGCCGAGGAAGTGTCCCGCCAGGTCACCGAGCGCATCGAGAAGAAGCTGATGGAGACCGGCGCGTACGAACGTATCGTCTCCTTCTCGCGACCGGGCGAATCCAACGTGACCTTCATGGCCCTCGATTCGTTGCGCTCCCGGCAGATTCCCGATCTCTGGTACGAAATACGGAAGAAAATCGGCGATATCCGGCATACCTTGCCCGCTGGCGTGCAGGGGCCGTTCTTCAATGACGAGTTCGGCACCACCTTCGGCAATATCTACGCGCTGACCGGCAAGGGTTTCGATTATGCCGTGCTCAAGGATTACGCCGACCGCATCCAGTTGCAGCTGCAACGGGTCAAGAGTGTCGGCAAGGTCGAGCTGATCGGCCTGCAGGACGAGAAGATCTGGATCGAGCTGTCCAACGTCAAGCTGGCCACCCTCGGCGTGCCGCTCGAAGCGGTGAGACAGGCGCTCGAAGCGCAGAATACGCTGATGTCGGCGGGCTTCGTCGAAACGCCCAGCGACCGCGTGCAGTTGCGCGTGACGGGCAGCTTCGAGACGGTCGAGCAGATTCGTGATTTCCCCATCCGGGTAGCGGGGCGGACCTTCCGCATCGGCGATGTGGCGCAGGTCTATCGCGGCTTCAACGATCCGCCGGCGCCGCGCATGCGCTTCATGGGCGAGCCGGCCATCGGCCTGGCGGTATCCATGAAGGACGGCGGCGATATCCTCCTGCTCGGCGAGGCGCTGCAGAGCGAGTTCGCCCGCCTGCAGCAGGAACTGCCTGCGGGCATGGAGCTGCGCAAGGTTTCCGACCAGCCGGCGGCGGTGAAAACCGGTGTCGGCGAGTTCGTCAAGGTGCTGATCGAGGCGCTGGTCATCGTCCTGCTGGTGAGTTTCTTTTCCCTCGGTGTGCGCACCGGCCTGGTGGTGGCGCTGTCGATCCCGCTGGTGCTGGCGATGACCTTCGCCTCGATGCACTACTTCGATATAGGTCTGCACAAGATATCCCTCGGCGCCCTGGTGCTGGCGCTGGGGCTGATGGTGGACGATGCGATCATCGCGGTGGAGATGATGGCGATCAAGATGGAACAGGGCTTCGACCGGCTCAAGGCCGCCAGTTTCGCCTGGACCAGCACGGCCTTTCCGATGCTCACCGGCACCCTGATCACCGCCGCCGGCTTCCTGCCGATTGCCACCGCGCAGTCCAGCACGGGCGAATACACACGCTCGATCTTCCAGGTGGTGACCATCGCGCTGATCGCCTCCTGGATCGCGGCGGTGATGTTCGTGCCGCTACTGGGCGAGAAGCTGCTGCCGGATCTGGCCCTGCGCCATGCGCAGAAACATGGCGGCAGCGACCGTGGCCATGATCCCTATGCGACGCCTTTCTACCTACGGGTGAGACGGCTGATCCACTTCTGCGTGCGTTGGCGCAAGACGGTGATCGTGCTGACGCTGCTGCTCTTCGTCGCCTCCATTGGGCTGTTCCGCATCGTTCCGCAGCAGTTCTTCCCGGCGTCGAGTCGCCTGGAGCTGATGGTTGACCTGAAACTGGCCGAAGGTGCATCGCTCAAGGCCACCGAAGCCGAGGTGCGGCGCCTGGAGGAGATGCTCAAGGCGCGCGCCGGGATCGACAACTACGTCGCCTATGTCGGCAACGGTTCGCCCCGTTTCTATCTGCCGCTGGACCAGCAGCTGCCAGCGACCAGCTTTGCCCAGTTCGTGGTGCTGGCCGACAGCATCGAGCAGCGTGAAGCCCTGCGCAGCTGGCTGATCGAGCGCCTGGAACATGACTTCCCGAACCTGCGCGGTCGCGTCAGCCGCCTGGAGAACGGCCCGCCCGTGGGCTATCCGGTGCAGTTCCGGGTGACCGGCGAGCATATCGATGTGGTGCGCGACCTGGCCCGCCAGGTGGCCGCGAAGGTGAGGGCGAATCCGCATGTGGTCAACGTCCACCTCGACTGGCAGGAGCCGAGCAAGGTGGTCTGGCTGAATATCGATCAGGACCGTGCCCGCGCCCTCGGCGTGAGCACGCTGGAGCTGTCGGGTTTTCTCCAGCGCACCTTCACCGGGGCCACGGCGAGCCGCTTTCGCGAAGACAACGAACTGATCGAAATCCTCCTGCGCGGCACCGCACGCGAGCGTGAAACCCTGTCGATGCTGCCCAGCCTGGCGATTCCCACCGCCAGCGGGCGCAGCGTGCCGCTGGCACAGGTCGCGACCCTGGAATACGGCTTCGAGGAAGGGGTGATCTGGCACCGCAACCGCCTGCCGACGGTCACGGTGCGCGCCGATATCTACGGTGAGCAGCAGCCGGCCACGCTGGTCAGGCAGATCGAGCCGACGCTGAGCGAGGTGCGCAAGGCGCTGCCCGGCGGCTACCTGCTGGAAGTCGGTGGTTCCGTGGAGGACTCCAGCCGTGGCCAGGCTTCGGTGAACGCCGGCATACCGCTGTTCATCATCGTCGTGCTGAGCCTGCTGATGATCCAGCTCAGGAGCTTCTCGCGCACGGTCATGGTCTTTCTCACGGCGCCTCTGGGGCTGATCGGTGTCACGCTGTTCCTGCTGCTGTTCGGCCAGCCATTCGGCTTCGTCGCCATGCTCGGCACCATCGCGCTGTCGGGGATGATCATGCGCAACTCGGTGATTCTGGTCGATCAGATCGAGCAGGACATTGGCGCCGGGCATGATCGATTCAGCGCCATCATCGACGCCACCGTGCGTCGCTTCCGGCCCATCGTGCTGACCGCGCTGGCGGCGGTGCTGGCCATGATCCCGCTGTCACGCAGCGTGTTCTTCGGGCCTATGGCGGTGGCCATCATGGGCGGGCTGATCGTCGCCACCGTGCTCACGCTGCTGTTTCTGCCGGCGCTTTATGCGACGTGGTTTCGCGTCCATGAGAAGGAAGTCGCCAGAAACTGAGCGACTTTTGGGTCGTGTCATAGCCGCCGGCTCAGATACCGGCGGCGCTGAGTAGCAGCTGTGCGGCATCCTTGGCATCCCGCGCCTGTTCGCCGGGGCCTTTGATGTGGGCCATGCTGAGCGCGCCTTCGAGCAGATATTGCAGTTGGCGTGCGAGTTTCCAGCACTGCAAGGATCAACTCTTCCTTGGATTGAAGTGCTTGTACAAAGTCATCTTGGCTACGCCGGGTTCCGCCAGGATCCGGTCAATACCCGTGGCGTGATACCCGCTACTTTTTCGGGGGAGACACGCTCGGCCAACCCGAAAAGCCAAATGCCAAACCTGGAGATATTCAACCGGTGGATCGGCGGGAGCTCACGGCCTGGGGTTCTATCCCGGCTGGGTGCAGTCCTATGTGAACCGATCTGAAGCGACGTCTGGCTCGCATTTGGTGGCTTGGCGCGGCCATGCCACCATAAGTGAAATAGCCAACGAGGCTCAGTTTCGGAAATGATCAAAGACGAATAGGCTGATCGGCAGCCGATGGTGAGCCCGCGAGGATGTTTGAGATGCAGTTGCCAATTTTCCAGGTCGATGCCTTCACGAATGAACGTTTCAAGGGCAATCCGGCCGCCGTGGTGCCGCTGGAACAGTGGCTGAGTGATGCGCAGATGCAGGCCATCGCTGCGGAAAACAACCTTTCGGAAACAGCCTTCTTCGTCCGTGAACCCGATGGCGCCTTCCATATTCGCTGGTTTTCGCCGCTGACTGAAATCGACTTCTGCGGTCACGCGACGCTGGCCAGCGCGTTCGTGATCCTCGAGCAGGGGGTTGCCAAGGCTCCGCTGACCTTTCGTGCCGCTGCTGTAGGGGATATCCCGCTTACCCGACGCGATGATGGGCTGCTGGAAATGAGCTTTCCCAATCGTGCGCCGGAGCCGGTCGCCGAGCCGCCGCAAGCCTTGCTGGATGCTCTTGATATCGTCCCTGAGGCGGTGCTGAAGAATCCTCAGGCCTGGTTCGTCGTCTATGCAGACGAAGCGCAGGTGCGTGCCGCATCGCCTGATCTCGAAGCGCTCAAGGCGCTGGCGCCGCTGGATGTGGTGGTGACGGCGCCTGGCGACCGGCAGGACTTCGCCTCGCGTTATTTCTGGCCCGCAAACGGCGGTGATGAAGATCCGGTCACCGGTTCCATCCATGCCGGCCTGGCGCCCTATTGGGCCGCGCGTCTGGGCAAGTCGTCGCTCGTCGCGCTGCAAGCTTCGAGGCGCAGTGGTTTGCTGCACTGCCGCGTTGAGGGTGAGCGTGTATTCGTTGCTGGCGGCGTGGTGAAGTACCTGCAGGGTAGTGTCGAGATTTAGTCCACTTGCCTCATGGCGGTAGCCATCATGAGCGGGCTGATCGTTCACGCTGCTGTTTCTGCCGGGGCTCTATACGGCCTGGTTCAGGGGGCGCGAAGGGGCTGACTGACGAACCGCCATAAGCTACGCTCAGGTCATGACTCCCCAGGAAGCCAGGCCGAAAACAATGGGCGCAGTATGGCGGTCCGACAGATCCCGTGCGGGTAGCGGCAAGCGTGCGCCAATACCCGGCGAGGCGGGAAAGAAAACCAGCAACGGTCGCCGACTGGCACGCCGTATGGGCTGGCTGCTGATCGTTTCCCTGTTGGCTGGTGGCGGCTACGCGGCCTGGCATGAAATGCACAGCTCCAAGCTGCAGGCGCTATGGCTGAGCCGTTACGCCGACAATCTCGATTACCAGCTCAAGCCCGGCGCCAGCCCCAGCATCCTGTTTCCCGAGGCCGGGCCTTTCGACCGTCGCCTGGGTTACTCGCAACTGCCGGATTTTCTTGAACGGCTGAAGGCCAATGGCTTCGCCATCGAGCAACAGGTGCGCTTTTCGCCGGCGTTGCAGCGCTACGTCAGCCGGGGTTTCTTCGTACCCTACTTGGAAAAGTTCCAGGCCGGGCTGAGCATCGATGATTGTCGCGGCGAGCCGCTGTACGCCAACAGTTACCCGCACCAGTACTACGAAACCTTCGAGGAGGTGCCGCCCCTGGTGGCTATGAGCCTGCTGTTCATCGAGGATCGCGGGCTGCTCGATGCCGGGCGTCCGCTGGCCAATCCGGCGGTGGACTGGCCGCGTTTCACCCGAGCGGTCATCACCCAGGTGGAAAGGCAGCTTGGGCTGCCGGGACAGACGGCTGGCGGCAGTACGCTGGCGACTCAGGTGGAAAAATACCGGCATTCGCCGGAAGGCCGGACCGGCAGCGCCGAGGAGAAGCTCCGGCAGATGGTTTCCGCCAGCGTGCGGGCTTATAGCCAGGGACAACTGACGATAGACGCGCGCCAGCACATCGTGCGTGACTACCTTAACAGCGTGCCCCTGTCCGCCGCTTACGGGCATGGCGAGGTGCATGGCATCGCCGATGGCTTGCGGCTCTGGTTCGGCGCTGACTTCGCCGAGGTCAACCGCCTGCTCGACTCGCGCCGCAATGCCGATACGCCCCTCGAAGCCCAAGGCCTGGCGCTGCGCCAGGTGCTGTCTCTGCTGATCGCCCAGCGTCGCCCGTCCTATTACCTCGTCTCCGGGCACAAGGAGCTGGCGGAACTCACCGACAGCCATCTGCGCCTGCTGGCCAACGGCGGCGTGATCGACACCCGGCTGCGCGATGCGGCCCTGCAACAGCAGGTGGTGTTCCGTGATCTGCGCCGCGAGCCGGGCATCCGCGAAGTGGCTGCGAACAAGGGCATCAGCGCCGCACGGATGCGCCTGAGCAACCTGCTGGGCGTGTCGCTGTATGAACTCGATCGCCTTGATCTGGCGGCAACCACACCGCTGCATGGCGAGCTGCAGAGTCAGATCAGCGCCTATCTCGAGCGCCTGGCCGACCCTGGGTTCGCTGGCGAGGTCGGGTTGTTTGGCGAACGGATGTTGTCGCCGGAGCGCACCGCCGACGTTCGCTACAGCTTCACCCTGTTCGAGCGCGGTGAGCAGGGCTTTCGCGTAAGGGTGCAGACCGACAACACCAACCAGCCGTTCGACATCAACGAGGGCAGCAAGCTGGAGCTGGGCTCCACGGCTAAGCTGCGCGTGCTGACCACCTATCTCGAAATCATCGCCGAGCTGTACGAGCGTCATGTCCGGCTGAGCCGTGATGAATTGCGCCAGGTCGAGGCGCATGATCCGCTGACGCGCTGGGCTTTGGGATATCTGATCCGGACGCCTGAGCCCAGCCTGCCGGCGATGCTCGATGCGGCGCTCGAACGGCGCTATTCGGCCAGCCCCGGCGAGCGCTTCTTCACCGGTGCCGGCATGCACAGCTTCGGCAACTTCCGTCGCGAGGATGACAGTCGCCTGCCCACCATGCACGAAGCGCTGCGGGAGTCGATCAACCTGCCGTTCGTGCGCCTGATGCGTGATCTGGTGAGCTACAGCACCTACCAGACGGCCAATGGCGCCGAGCTGCTGAAGGATGACGACAATCCGCAGCGCAGTGAATACCTGAAGCGTTTTGCCGATCGTGAAGGTTCTGTGTTCCTGCTGCGGTTCTGGAAAAAATACCGGGGCAAGAGCGCCGATGAGCGTATCGAAGTGTTGCTCGATGGCATACGGCCCACGCCGTCACGCCTGGCTGCCGTCCATCGCTATCTGATGCCGGATGCTGGCCGCGCGGACTTCGACCGTTTTCTCACGGCGCGCCTGCCCGATGCCGCGCTGGGTGATGCTGCGCTCGCCTCGCTGTATGAACGCTACGGCCCCGGCGCCTACAGTCTGCCGGATCAGGGCTATATCGCCCGTGTGCATCCGCTGGATCTGTGGCTGCTCGGTTATCTGATCAGGTATCCCGAGGCGGGTATCGTCGAGGCCATTGCCGCCAGCGCCGACGAGCGCCAGGAAGTCTATGGCTGGCTGTTCCGCAGTCGTCACAAGAGCGCTCGCGACAGCCGCATCCGGATCATGCTCGAAGTGGAAGCCTTTACCGACATTCATCGCCGCTGGCAGCGCCTGGGCTATCCCTTCGAGCATCTGGTGCCCTCGCTGGCCACCGCGCTGGGCAGCTCCGGCGATCGCCCGGCGGCGCTGGCGGAACTGATGGGCATCATCGTCAACGACGGCGTGCGGCTGCCGAGCGTGCGCATCGACAGCCTGCATTTTGCCCGCGACACACCCTACGAGACGCGTCTGGGCATCAGCCCGGATACCGGTGAGCGGGTACTGCCGAGCGAAGTGGCAGCCGCCTTGCGCGCAGCGCTGCACAGTGTGGTCGAGGAGGGCACTGGCCGTCGCCTGCGAGGCAGTTTCCTGCAGGCTGATGGCGAACCCATGCGTGTGGGCGGCAAGACCGGTACGGGCGACAACCGAATCCAGACCATCGGTGCCGGTGGCCGGCTGATCAGCTCCGCCGCGATGAATCGCACCGCCACCTTCGTCTTCTTCCTCGGCCCGAATCACTTCGGCACCCTGACGGCCTACGTGCCGGGGCACAAGGCGGACAGCTTCCGCTTCACTTCGGCCTTGCCGGTGCAGGTGCTCAAGGGCATGGCGCCGATTCTCCAACCTTATCTGCAGGGCGGTGAGCAGGCGCAGTGCCAGCCTGCGGCGCAGCCGATAAAGCCCACCCTGACCGCCGGTGCGGACGCGAAACCCTGAATGCAGGTCCTCGCAAAGGCCGAACGAGTTCGGTTCTATGGTTCATTCAGAACGATTTGATCATCCGTCCCAGCAGCTCCATGGCCTTTTCACTGCGGGCATCCCAGGGATGGCCGTGGTTCAGCCGCGCGCAGTTTCTGAAGCGCCGGGTGGCGGAGAAGATCGGGCCGGGCGCCAGGCTGATGCCCTGGGCCAGCGCCAGCTGCAGCAGTTGCAGCGAATCGACCTGCTCAGGGAATTCGAACCAGAGAAAGTAGCCACCGCTCGGGCGAGTCACCCGCGTGCTGGCGGGAAAATGCCGGGCGGCGGAGGCGAGCATGGCGCCCTGCTGCATTTCCAGCGCGTGGCGCAGCTTGCGCAGGTGGCGGTCGTAGCCACCATGCTGCAGATAGTCGGCGATGGCCGCCTGCGCCGGCACTGAAGGTGAAATGGTGGTCATCAGCTTGAGCCGACTGATCTGCTCGGCATAGCGTCCACCGGCGACCCAGCCGACCCGGTAGCCCGGCGCCAGGCTCTTGGAGAACGAGCCGCAGTGCATCACCAGGCCGTCGCGATCATGGCTCTTGACCGGCTTCGGCGGCTCGCGGGTGAAATACAGTTCGGCGTAGACATCGTCCTCGATCAACGGCACCTGATGACGCTGCAACAGCGCGTAGAGCTGCCGCTTGCGAGTTTCATTCATGCTGGCGCCCAGGGGATTCTGCAGGCTGCTCATGAACCAGCAGGCCTTGATCGGCAGGTTGGTGAGGCTGTCGGCAAGAACATCCAGGTCGATGCCTTCGCGTGGATGTACCGGGATTTCCACGGCCTTGAGCTTGAGGCGCTCCAGCACCTGCAGCGTGGCATAAAAGGCCGGCGCTTCGATGGCGACCAGATCGCCCGGCTCGGTCACCACTTGCAGACAAAGATTCAGCGCTTCCATGGCGCCAGTGGTGATCACAAGTTCTTCCATCGGCAGCCTCACGCCGCCGACCATGTAGCGCAGGGCGATCTGCCGGAGCAGGTCGGGATTGCCGCTGGTCATCTCGCTGATCACCTCGCGCGCCGGCATGTCGCGCACGCTCTGCGCCATCGAGCGCGCCAGCCGCTGCAGTGGAAACAGGTCGGCGCTGGGGAAGGCCGAACCGAATGGCACCGTATCGGGATCACGCAGCGAGCCGAGTACCGAGAACACCAGTTCGCTGACGTCAACCTCGGTGGTTTCGGCTGGGCGCGGGCTGACATCCGGTTCATGCAGCGGGCGCTTGGCATGCTCGCGTACGAAATAGCCAGAGCGCGCTCGCGCCTGGATCAGCCCGCGATCCTCCAGCAGGTAATAGGCCTGGAACACCGTGGACGGGCTGATGCCCCAGGTACGGCTGGCGTGGCGTACCGAGGGTACCTTTTCCCCCGGTTCCAGCGCGCCGGTGCGGATCAGTTCGGCAATCTCGTCAGCGAATTTCTCGTAGCGTTTCATCGTGTCCGGGCTCGGTGCGGCATTGCCTGGGACGATACTGCACCAGGATGGCTAGGCGCATGCGTTATCAGCGGTTGGTCGGTGCTACAAAGGTACTGTCGGCGCGCGCCACGCTGGCTGGATCGTTCAGGTCGCGTACCTCGAATTGCAACCGGCGACTCAGGCTCTGGGTCTTTCCGGCATCGACCAGCGCCACGCTCAGCGGCAGGCTGAAGATTTCTCCCGGCGCCAGGCTGAGTTCACGCGAGCCCTGCAACTGGAACGGCCCGTCACCAAGCGATACGGCGTACTGACGATGCTGCTGGGTCTTGTTGATGACCTTGAGGCTGTACATGTTCTCGACCTGGCCCTGGCCGTTCTCGCGGAACAGGGTGCGGTCCTTGGTGACATCCAGCGAGAGCAGGGGGCGTTCGGCCAGCGCCCAGCCGAAGGCGCCGAACATCAGCAGCAGCGCCGCCGCATAGCCAATCAGGCGGGGGCGCAGCAGCCGGGTTTTGCCACCCTGCAGGGCGTGTTCGGAGGTATAGCGCACAAGACCTCGGTCATAGCCCATCTTGTCCATGACCTCGTTGCAGGCATCGATGCAGGCACCGCAGCTGATGCAATCGAGCTGCAGGCCGTCACGAATGTCGATGCCGGTGGGGCAGACCTGCACGCACAGCGTGCAATCGATGCAATCGCCGAGGCTCTGCGCACGCGGGTCGCTGTCCTTGCGCCGTGCGCCGCGCTGCTCACCGCGGCTTGTGTCGTAGGAAACCACCAGGGTGTCGGCATCGAACATCACGCTCTGGAAGCGCGAATAGGGGCACATGTGCAGGCAGACCTTCTCGCGCAGCCAGCCGGCATTGATGTAGGTGGCGGCGGTGAAGAAGAACAGCCAGAAGCCGGTCGTCACCCCCACTTGCAGTGTGAACACATCACGCACCAGCTCGCGGACCGGCGTGAAGTAGCCGACGAAGGCCAGCGCGGTGGCCAGGCTCACAGCAAGCCAGAGTACGTGCTTGGCTGTGCGACGCAGGATTTTCCCGGTCGACCAGGGCGCGGCGTCGAGCCTGATGCGCTGGCTGCGGTCGCCTTCGGTGACCTTCTCGGCCCACATGAAGATCCAGGTCCAGGTGCTTTGTGGGCAGGTATAGCCACACCAGATGCGGCCTGCCAGGACGGTGATGAAGAACAGGCCGAAGGCGGCAATGATCAACAGCGCCGAAAGCAGAATGAAATCCTGCGGCCAGAAGGTGGCGCCGAAGATATGGAACTGCTGTTTGCCGATATCCCAGAGCACCGCCTGCCGGCCATTCCAGTTCAGCCATACCGTACCGAAATAGAGCAGAAACAGAATGCCTGTGCCAAACAGTCGCAGGTTGCGAAAAAGGCCGCTGAAACTGCGGGTATGAATAGGCCCGCCGGCCTGGGCTGGTGTCAGGCGTATGGGCTTGTCCGGGTCAACGGTGTCGATGATCCTGGCTGTAATTCGTTCGGTCATGGCATTGCCCCCTCAGGCTTTCAGGCGGGGGTGGATGATCGATGGGATACTGTTTGAGTAACAGACTCAGATGTTTTTCAAAAATACGGATCAGTTGGTGTGAAAAGATGGCTTTCAGGAAGTGGATGAATCTGTACTGATCTATGTCAGCTGGTTTGGTGTGCTGGCAACTGATCCGTATTATTAGGGTGCATCTGACTCTGTTAGCGAGTGCCTATTTGGGCGATAGTCGCCTGTTTCGCCGTACAAAGACGCCATTCTGCGCAAGCTCGCAGAGCCGCTTGCCGTGCTGGCTGCGATTGGCGGGCTTTCTCCGTTCTGCCTGACGTGCAAGGAACCACCATGATTCTCAAAGGCCTGACCTGGCTGATATTGCTGCAGCTGCTCGGCAGCGTCATAAATCTCCTGCTGCTGCCGGCGCTGCCCGGTCCCATCATCGGCATGGTGCTGCTGTTCATTGCGTTGCTGCTGCGCCGGGGCATTCCCGAGCCGCTGGAGAAAACCGCTGCGTTGCTGCTGCAATATCTGCCGCTGCTGCTGATCGTTCCGGCGGCAGGCATCATGACCAGCAGTGATGCGCTGCTGGGTGACCTGCCGGCCATCGCCGCTGGCCTGGTGCTGTCGCTGATCATCACCGTGCCGTTCTGCGGCTGGCTGATGCAGGTGCTGATCCGGCGCATGGATCGCCGTCAGGAGGACAAGGCATGAGCAATCTCGACCTGGCCACGGTCTGGACGCTGACCCTGGAGCATCCGCTGTTCTCGGCGGGCCTGACCCTGATCGCTTTTCAGCTGGCCCTGGCGCTGTACCGCCGCAGTGGCTGGCTGGTGCTGCAGCCGGTGATGATCGGCATGCTGCTGGTGGTGAGCGTGCTGCATCTGAGTGGGCTGGATTACCAGACCTATCGCGAAGGCGCGTCGATGATCGCCATATTGGTCGGTCCGGCCACCGTGGCGCTGGCGATACCGCTGTATCGTCATCTGCGGCGCATCCGGCAGTTGTTCTGGCCGATCCTGATCACGCTGGGGGTGGGGGGCGTGCTCTGCGTAGGGCTGACTCTGGTGATCTCGGGAATCATGGGCGCGGACATGACGGTGCTGATGAGCCTGGCGCCGAAGGCGGCGACCATGCCGATCGCGATGCTGGTGGCCGAGCAGATCGGCGGTCTTGCCTCGCTGGCGGCGGTCTTCGTAATGCTCACCGGGGTGATAGGCACGGCACTGGGGCCGCTGCTGCTGGGTTGGGCCGGCGTCGATCATCCGGCTGCGCGTGGTTTGAGCTACGGCATCAATGCCCACGCCATCGGCACGGCGCGTGCTCTGGAAGAGGGTGAGGAATGCGGCGCTTTCGCGGCGCTGGGTATGAGTCTGCTGGGGATTCTGATCGCCTTGTTCGTGCCGCTGACGCTTGGCTGACAGTAAAAGCTATCGATATATCGAGTTTATCGATGGCTTTGCGCAGTAAATTCCAACCATAAGGGAGTGTATTCGATAGAAGATGGTCTCAATCAAGGCCATGGCCCTGCTGAAACGCGGGGCCGGCATCCAGTGAGCGAGGCTGCAAGCAATGATCGAATTACGTCCACGTAGCGAACTGGGTAGAGCCAGCCATGGCTGGCTCGATACCCGTCATCATTTTTCCTTTGCCGACTACCATGATCCGCTGCGCATGCACTGGGGACGGCTGCGCGTCTGGAATGACGATCGTATCGCGCCTCATTCAGGCTTTCCCACTCATCCCCACCGCGACATGGAAATCATTACCTATGTGCGCAAGGGCGCTATCACGCACGAGGACAGCCTTGGTAACCGAGGTCGAACCCTGGCCGGCGACGTACAGGTAATGAGCGCCGGTACCGGTATCGCCCACAGCGAATTCAACCGGGAAGACGAAACCTGCGAACTCTTCCAGATATGGATCTACCCTGATCGTAGCGGCCTGCCGCCGAGCTGGGGTACGCAGCCTTTTCCGCGAGGTGAGCGCGCCGGCGTCTTCGTGACCCTGGCCAGCGGTATCGAGGACGACACCGACGTCCTGTCGATTCGCGCCGATGCGCGGCTGGTGGCGGCGACACTTTCTGCCGGACAGGTTGCCCAATACCCGATTGAAGAAGGCCGAAAGGTCTATCTGGTCCCGGCCAGCGGACGGATCGAGGTCGGTGATGTCATTGCCAGCAGTGGCGACGGCGTGGCGGTGCGTGATGAGGTTCTGCTGAGCGTGAAAGCCTTGGAAGATAGCGAAGTGGTGCTGGTGGATGTCCGCTGAGCGGGCTGGCAATTCAACCTGATCTGATCAAAGAGGAAGAAATAATGGCGAAGATTCTTGTGCTCTACCATTCCATGTACGGCCATATTGAAACCATGGCCAACGCCATCGCCGAAGGCGCGCGCGGCGTTTCGGGTGCCGAGGTGACCATCAAGCGGGTGCCGGAGACGATGCCTGAAGAGGTGTTCAAAAACGCTGGCGGCAAGGCCGACCAGGCTGCGCCGGTGGCCAGCCCGAGCGAACTGCCCGACTACGATGCGATCATCTTCGGCACACCCACCCGCTTCGGCAACATGTCCGGGCAGATGCGCAATTTCCTCGACCAGACCGGCGGGCTCTGGGCCAAGGGCGCGCTGCACGGCAAGGTCGCCAGCGTCTTTACCTCCACCGGCACCGGCGGTGGCCAGGAGATGACCATCACCTCTACCTGGACCACCCTGGCGCACCACGGAATGATCATCGTGCCGACCGGTTATGGTATCGGCGAATTCTTCGATATTTCCGAAACCAACGGCGGCACGCCCTACGGCGCCTCGACCATTGCCGGTGGCGACGGCTCGCGCCAGCCTTCCACCAAGGAACTGACCATCGCCCGCTACCAGGGCGAGCTGGTGGCCAAGACCGCGATCAAGCTCAAGGGTTGATCTGAAGGCGTAAAAGGATTACGTCTTCAATATCTGGATTACGCCTTCGGAAACCCGGATTACGCCTTCGGCTAATCCAGGCTACAGTCTGATTCGCCTCGGGTCGGATGGCTGCGGCTGTCTGGCTCGAACCGGCAGGTAGCTTTAACCCGCATGCTGGCTGATGTGGTGCATGCGTTCGAGTACCGCATTCATGCCATTGCTGCGTGAGGGCGACAGCTGCCGGGACAGACCGAGCTGTTCGAACCAGTGCGTGACGTCGAGCTGCAACAGCTGGTAGCTGTCGAGCCCATTGACGCGCGCCAGCAGCACGGCGAGCAGGCCGCGCAGCAGGCGTGCTTCGCTGGTGGCGCGGAAATGCCAGTGATGGCCCGGTCTGTCACCGATCAGCCACACCCGGCTTTCGCAACCGCTGACCAGGTTGGTTTCGTTGCGCTCGTCCTCGTCGACCGGTTCCAGTCGATCACCCCATTGCATCAGCAGGCGCGCGCGCTGTTCCCAGCCGGCTGCCTGTTGGAATTCAACCAGTACCTCGCGAGCGGCAGTCGGCAGGTCGTTCATTGCAGCAGCTCCAGTGCACGCTCCAGCGCGGTGAAGAAACGCTGCAGGTCGCCGCCGTCGCTGTACAGCCCGAGCGATACGCGAATGGCGCCATCGATGCCCAGAGTCTTCATCAGCGGTTGTGTGCAGTGGGTTCCGCTGCGCACGGCGATGCCCTGTTCGGTCAGCAGATGCGCCAGATCGCCATGATGAATGCCGTTGACGGTAAAGCTGGCCAGCGCCACCTGGGGGTTGCCTAGCAGCTGCACGCCTGGGCAGGCGGCCAATCCGCTCAGCAACTGGTTGTGCAGTTTCTGCTCGTGAGCGGCTACGGCTGTGGCGTCCAGTTTCGACAGGTAATCCAGGGTTGCGCCGAGGCCGATCACCGCTCCGATGGGCGGGGTGCCGGCCTCGAAACCCAGTGGCGCGGCGTGGAATTCGGCACTCTGGAAGTCGGCCACCCGGACCATCTCGCCACCGAACTGCCAGTGGTCGAGCTTGAGCAGGGATTCGCCGCGACCATAAAGCGCGCCGACCCCTTCCGGGCCATAGAGCTTGTGGCTGGACAGTACGTAGAAGTCGCAGGCCAGTGTCTGCATGTCATGCCGCCCATGCACCACGCCCTGGGCGCCGTCGACGATGGTCAGCGCGCCCTGGGCCTTGGCCAGTGGCAACAACTGCGCCAGAGGTTGCCAGGCACCCAGGACATTGGACAGCTGGCTGACGGCGAGCAGGCGTGTGCGCGGCCCGATCAGTTTTGCGGCCATTTCCAGATCGATCAGGCCGTGTGCATCCAGCGGCAAAACCACCAACTTGACGCCGCGCCGCCTGGCCAGCTGTTGCCAGGGCAGCAGGTTGGCGTGGTGTTCGAGAGCGCTGACAACGATCTCGTCGTCCGGTCGCAGCAGATGTTCCAGGCCATAGGCCAGCAGGTTCAGCGCTTCGGTGGCGCCGTGAGTAAAGACGATTTCGGTGGGGCTGCGGGCGTTCAACCAGTGCGCTACCTTGATCCGAGCATTCTCGAAGGCCCGTGTCGCCCGCTCGGCGGTCTGGTGCTGGGCGCGATGCACATTGGCGGTGCCGCTGGTGTAGTAACCGGTCAGCGCATCGATCAGCGCCTGGGGCTTTTGCGAGGTCGCCGCGCTGTCGAGATAGGTCTGCCCCTGGGCTTCGAGAATGGCCAGGGCAGGAAAGTCGGAACGCCAGGGAGATACCAGAGACATCGTTCGACCCTTCGGCTCGGAGTTTGAAAGCCGCTGGAGGCTGAAGGCTGGACGAGAACGCCACAGCACGCTCTCCGTTTCGCCTCCAGCCTCCAGCGCCTCTGATCGGCTTAGTTATGCGCGTGCAGCGCCTCGTTCAGTTCGATGGCGGATTTGTGGGTTTTGCACTCCACGGCGCCGCTCAGGGAGTTGCGACGGAACAGCAGGTCGGTCTGGCCAGCCAGTTCGCGCGCCTTGACCACCTTGACCAGCTCGCCCTGTTCGTCGAGCAGGTTCACCTTGGTCCCTGCGGTGATGTACAGGCCTGACTCCACGGTGTTGCGGTCACCCAAGGGAATGCCGATGCCGGCATTGGCGCCGATCAGGCAGCCTTCGCCCACGGAAATGACGATATTGCCGCCGCCGGAGAGGGTGCCCATGGTGGAGCAGCCGCCGCCGAGATCCGAACCCTTGCCGACGAAGACGCCTGCCGAGACACGGCCTTCGATCATGCCGGGGCCTTCGGTACCGGCATTGAAGTTGACGAAACCTTCATGCATCACCGTGGTGCCTTCGCCGATGTAGGCACCCAGACGGATGCGCGCGGTATCGGCGATGCGCACGCCGGTGGGAATCACGTAGTCGCTCATCTTCGGAAACTTGTCGACTGAGGTGACTGCCAGCAGGTTGCCCTTCAGCCGTGCCTCCAGTTGACGTTCGGCCAGTTCGGCCAGGTCCACGGCGCCCTGGTTGGTCCAGGCGACATTGGGCAGCAGGGCGAAGATACCGGCCAGGCTCAGTTCATGCGGTCTGGCCAGGCGGTGAGACAGCAGGTGCAGCTTGAGGTAGGCCTCGGGTGTGGAGGTCGGTGCGGCATCTTCTGCCAGTAGGGTGACCACCAGTGGACGCTGGCTTTCGGCCAGGCGAGTCAGCAGCGCATGTTGAGCGGCATCCAGCGGTTTGATCGCATCGGCCAGTTGTGCGGCCTGGGCAATGGTAATGGCGATGGCCTGGTTGCCGCCTTCGTAAGCCAGCAGCGGCGCGATGGCGGCGACCAGCTCGGGGGCGGGTTGCCGCAGGGGTTGTGCGTAGAAGACTTCGAGCCAGCTGCCCTGGCGGTTCTGGGTGCCGACACCGAAGGCGAGGCTGAAAAGCGTGTTGTTCATGAGTAATCCTGAATTTGTCGGGTGCAGGCGCTTGCGGCGAGCGCGCTCAGTTCGTCTCGGTCAGCGCGGCGGCATAGAGATCGGGCTTGAAGCCGACCAGTGTTCTGTCGCCAAGGTCGAGCACCGGGCGCTTGATCATCGAGGGCTGCGCCAGCATCAAGGCGATAGCTTTGGCCTGGTCAAGGTTGGCCTTCTGCGTCTCGTCGAGCTTGCGAAAGGTAGTGCCGGCACGGTTGAGGATGGTCTGCCAGCCATGTTCGTCGCACCAGGCCTGCAGATGAGCGTGGTCGATGCCGGCGCTCTTGTAATCATGGAAGGTGTAATTCAGCCCCTGCTGGTCAAGCCAGGTACGGGCCTTCTTCATGGTGTCGCAGGCCTTGATGCCATACAGATGGAGTCTTTTGTTTTCGTGAGGCATAAACGAATTTCGCTTGTGGGCCAGACAGGGTTGCGAATTATGCCATGTTGGCGCCCCTGCTGCCTGCCAGGTCCAGCGCCTGGGCGATATCCTCCGCCCTCGTCGGGCGAACCAGACGGGCCAGTTCCTCTCCCTGGCGCAGGAGGATCAGTGTCGGCCAGAGCTTGACCCGAAACGAACGGCCCAGCGGGCGGCCCGGCCCATCCTCTATCTTCAAGTGATGAATGTCCCGGTCGGTCATTGCGGTGGCCAGCAGGGGTTGCACTGCCTGGCAATGGCCGCACCATCCGGTGCCAAATTCCAGCAAAGTGAAACCCGTCAGCGCATCCACTTCGGCGCGTGTGGGTACATCGGTGGCGTAGTTTGCATTGAAAGGCATGGCCGAGCTCCTGTGGCTTATTCGTTGCAGTTGTTAGTGCTGCGGCGCAAATGTCGAGGCCTGAAATGACCGGCTTGCTGTGGATTGCCGACCTTTATTGCTTATTTGGCAAGGCGCGCTTGTCGTCAGTCAAAATTTGAAAGCACTTGGGTGGCCACTCAAGGCTGACGGCCCTTATAATCGTGCAGATTTCTACATTCCGCGACATAGCGTCGCGCCATTAACTTAATGGCGCGTGTTGAGCAATTGGACTTTTCGCTAGTCGTCGGGGTTCCCAGGTTCTGAAAATCAGTGGTTAGGCGGGCCGATGATCAATATAAAACGTGGGCTTGATTTGCCCATTACAGGTGCGCCGACGCAGCGTATCGAGGCCGCAAGGCCCGTGCGAAGCGTCGCCGTAATAGGGTTCGATTACCCAGGCATGAAGCCGACCATGGAGGTTCAGGTCGGTGATCGCGTCAAACTGGGGCAGATCCTCTTTTCCGACAAGAAGTCTCCGGGGGTTCATTTCACCGCGCCTGGCGCGGGTGTCGTCAGCGCCATTCATCGTGGCGAAAAGCGTGTCCTGCAGTCGGTGGTCATCGACCTCGACGGCACGGATGAGCTGACGTTCAGTCAGTATGCTGCCACGGAGCTGGAGGCGCTCAGTGACGCTCAGGTTCGTGAGAACCTGCAGCAGTCCGGTCTCTGGGCAGCTCTGCGCACCCGCCCTTACAGCAAGGTGCCGGCCATCGACGCAACGCCCAGTTCGATCTTCGTGACGGCCATCGACACGCATCCGCTGGCGGCCGATCCGTCGGTGGTCATCGGCGAGCAGGCGGGCGATTTCGAGGCGGGGCTCAAGGTGCTCGGCAACCTGGCCAAGATATTTCTGTGCAAGGCGCCGGAAAGCGCGCTGCCGGGCGAGAGCCTGGCCAAGGTGCAGACTGCAGCCTTCGCGGGGCCGCATCCGGCGGGGCTGGCCGGCACCCACATTCATTTCCTCGATCCGGTAAGCGCCAGCAAGAGCGTCTGGAGCATCGGCTATCAGGACGTGATCGCCATCGGCAAGCTGTTCACGACGGGGCGCATTTCGGTTGAGCGCGTCGTGTCGCTGGCCGGTCCGGTGGTGGAAAATCCGCGTCTGCTGCGCACTCGACTGGGTGCCAACCTGGATGAGCTGAGTGCTGGCGAGCTGCAGCCTGGGGCCAATCGCGTGATTTCCGGTTCGGTGCTGGGCGGGCGTACCGCTCATGGCGCCTTTGCCTATCTGGGGCGTTACCACCAGCAAGTCTCCTGCCTGCGTGAAGGCAAGGAGCGCGAGATGCTGCATTACATGCGTGCGGGTGTCGAAAAGCACTCGGTGCTGAATATCTTCATTTCCAAGCTGAGTGCCGGCAAGAAGTTCGCGTTTTCCACCTCCACCAATGGCAGCCCGCGCGCCATGGTGCCGGTGGGCAACTACGAAGAGGTCATGCCGCTGGACGTTCTGCCGACCCAACTGCTGCGTGCGCTGATCGTCGGTGATACCGAGGTGGCGCAGAAGCTTGGCTGCCTGGAGCTCGATGAGGAGGACCTGGCGCTGTGCAGCTATGTCTGCGCCGGCAAATACGAATACGGCCCGATCCTGCGGGACAATCTGACCCGCATCGAGAAGGAGGGGTAAGGCATGGGCATTCGCGCATTCCTCGACAAGATCGAGCATCATTTCGAAAAAGGCGGCAAGTACGAGAAGTGGTACGCACTGTACGAAGCTGCCGATACCTTCCTCTATCGCCCGGGCAGCGTCACCAAGACCACCGCTCACGTGCGCGACGGTATCGACCTCAAGCGCATGATGATCACCGTCTGGCTGTGTACGTTCCCGGCGATGTTCTTCGGTATGTGGAACACCGGCTACCAGGCCAACCTGATTTTTGCGCAGAACCCGGATCTTCTGGCTGCGCAGGACGGCTGGCGCTTCGGCCTGATCGGCATGTTTGCCGGCTTCGATCCGAACAGCCTGTGGGACAACTTCATCCAGGGCGCGGCTTACTTCCTGCCAATCTACGCGGTGGCCTTCATTGCTGGCGGTTTCTGGGAAGTGCTGTTCGCTTCCATCCGCAAGCATGAAGTCAACGAGGGCTTCTTCGTCACCTCCGTACTGTTCGCACTGATCCTGCCGCCGACCATCCCGCTGTGGCAGGTTGCGCTGGGTATCAGCTTTGGTGTGGTGATCGGCAAGGAAATCTTCGGCGGTACCGGCAAGAACTTCCTCAACCCGGCGCTGACCGCGCGTGCCTTCCTGTTCTTCGCCTATCCGGCGCAGATGTCCGGGGATGCGGTGTGGACCGCTGTGGATGGTTTCTCCGGCGCGACCGCGCTGAGCCTCGGCTTCGTCGGCGGCATCGAGAACGTGATCGACAACGGCATCAGCTGGATGGATGCCTTCATCGGCACCATGCATGGCTCCATAGGTGAAACCAGCACGCTGGCGATCTTCATCGGCGGTGCAATCCTGCTGCTGACCAAGATTGCCTCCTGGCGCATCGTCGCCGGTGTGATGATCGGCATGATTGCCCTGAGCTACCTGTTCAACCTGATCGGCTCCGACACCAATCCACTATTCGGCATGCCGTGGTACTGGCATATGGTGGTGGGTGGTTTCGCCTTCGGTCTGATCTTCATGGCAACCGACCCGGTTTCGGCCTCCATGACCAATACCGGCAAATGGGTGTTCGGCATTCTCATCGGTGTGATGGTGGTGCTGATCCGCGTGGTCAACCCGGCCTTCCCGGAAGGCATGATGCTGGCGATCCTGTTCGCCAACCTGTGTGCGCCGCTGATCGACCATTTCGTCATCCAGGCCAATATCAAGCGGAGGCTGGCACGTAATGTCTAGTCAGAAAGAATCCACCGTCCGCACGCTGACGGTAGCCCTGTTGGTCTGCCTGGTGTGCTCCATCTTCGTGGCGGGCGCCGCCGTGGCGCTGCGCCCGACCCAGGAAGAAAACCGTCTGCTGGACAAGCAGCGCAGCATCCTCGCTATCGCCGGCCTGGGCCAGCCAGGCATGTCCGGTAATCAGATCAAGTCGCTGTTCGACGAGCGTATCGTGGCCCGACTGGTCGATCTGGAAACCGGCAGGTTCAGCGACGAGTTCGATGCCCAGACATTCGATCCGCTGGTGGCGGCGAAGGATCCGGCGTTGTCCAAGGCGCTGCCTGGCAACCAGGATATCGCTTCGATCAAGCGCCGTGAGCGTTACAGCACCGTTTATATCGTTGAGGGCCAGGATGGTGATATCGACACGCTGATCCTGCCGGTTCGCGGCTACGGTTTGTGGTCGACGCTTTATGGCTTCATGGCGGTACAAGGCGACCTGGATACCGTTGCCGGCTTCGGCTTCTACCAGCACGGTGAAACGCCTGGCCTCGGAGGCGAAATCGACAATCCGAAGTGGCGCGGCCTGTGGCCGGGCAAGGAATTGTTCGATGACAGCAACAAGTTGGCTGTGCAGATCGTCAAGGGCAACGTCGATCCGCAGAGCCCGAGGGCTCAACATCAGGTCGATGGTCTGGCCGGTGCGACCCTCACGACCAACGGCGTAAACAATCTGCTGCACTTCTGGCTGGGTGAAAACGGCTTCGGCACCTTTATCGCCAATCTGCGCACAGGGGAGGCATGAGCATGTCGCAACCCACTATCAAGCAAGTTCTGTTCGATCCGATCTTCAACAACAACCCCATCGGTCTGCAGATTCTCGGGATCTGTTCGGCCCTGGCGGTTACCTCCAACCTGAACACTGCCCTGGTGATGTCGGTAGCGTTGACGCTGGTGACGGGCTTTTCAAACCTGTTCATCTCGATGATTCGCAGCCAGATCCCCAGCTCGATCCGAATGATCGTGCAGATGGTGATCATCGCCTCGCTGGTGATTGTGGTGGATCAGCTGCTGAAGGCTTATGCCTTCTCGCTGTCCAAGCAGCTGTCGGTGTTCGTCGGTCTGATCATCACCAACTGTATCGTGATGGGCCGTGCTGAAGCTTTTGCCATGCAGAACCCGCCGGTACTGTCGTTCTTCGACGGCATCGGCAACGGGCTGGGCTACAGCGCCATGCTGATCGCGCTGGGTATCATTCGCGAGCTGACAGGTGCCGGCAAGCTGATGGGCTACACCATTCTGCCGACCGTCAATGACGGTGGCTGGTACCTGCCTAACGGCATGATGCTGCTGCCACCTTCGGCATTCTTCCTCATCGGCCTGTTCATCTGGGCCATTCGCGCCTGGAAGAAGGATCAGGTTGAGAAGCCTTCCTTCAAGATGGCCCCGCAAGTCTCTAACAAGGAGGCTTACTAATGGAGCATTACATCAGCCTGTTCGTCCGCGCCGTGTTCATCGAGAACATGGCCCTGGCGTTCTTCCTCGGCATGTGTACCTTCATCGCCATCTCGAAGAAGGTTGAGACGGCCATCGGTCTGGGCATCGCGGTCATCGTGGTGCAAGCCATTACCGTACCGGCCAACAACCTGATCTACGTCTACCTGCTCAAGGCCGGGGCTTTGTCCTGGGCCGGTTTGCCGGACGTCGATCTGAGCTTCCTCGGTCTGCTGAGCTACATCGGCGTGATCGCGGCAATCGTGCAGATTCTTGAAATGCTGCTCGATAAGTATGTTCCCAGCCTTTACAACGCTCTCGGGGTCTTCCTGCCGCTGATTACCGTGAACTGCGCCATCATGGGTGGCACGCTGTTCATGGTCGAACGCGACTACAACCTCGGCGAGAGCGTGGTATATGGCGTGGGCTCGGGTCTGTCTTGGGCGCTGGCCATTGCCTTGCTGGCGGGTATCCGCGAGAAGCTGAAGTACAGCGATGTACCGGATGGCCTGCAGGGTCTGGGCATCACCTTCATCACCATCGGCCTGATGTCGCTGGGCTTCATGTCATTCTCTGGCGTACAGCTCTAAGGACGGGATGAACAGATGAGTTACGAAATTTTCCTCGCCATCGGCATGTTCACCGCCATCGTGCTTGCGCTGGTGGTGATCATCCTGGCGGCACGCGCCAAGCTGGTTTCCAGCGGCGACATCAGCATCGAGATCAACGGCGAACGCACCATTACCGTGCCTGCCGGTGGCAAGTTGCTGCAGACACTCGCCTCCAACAACATCTTCCTCTCGTCCGCCTGTGGCGGCGGCGGTACCTGCGCGCAGTGCAAGTGCATCGTCGAGAGCGGGGGCGGTGAAATGCTGCCTACCGAAGAATCGCACTTCACCCGTCGCGAAGCAGGTGAGGGCTGGCGCCTGTCCTGCCAGACCCCGGTCAAGGCGGACATGAAGATCGAGGTGCCGGAAGAAGTCTTCGGCGTGAAGAAGTGGGAATGCACGGTGGAATCAAACCCCAACGTGGCCACCTTCATCAAGGAACTGACGCTGAAACTGCCGGAAGGCGAGAACGTCGACTTCCGCGCTGGCGGTTATGTGCAGCTCGAATGCCCGCCGCATGAAGTTCACTACAAGGACTTCGATATACAAGAGGAATATCGCGGCGACTGGGACAAGTTCAATCAGTGGAAGTATGTCTCCAAGGTCGATGAGACCGTGGTGCGCGCCTACTCCATGGCGAACTATCCTGAAGAAGTCGGTCTGGTGAAGTTCAATATCCGTATCGCCTCGCCGCCGCCAGGCAAGGACCACCTGCCGCCGGGTCAGATGTCGTCTTGGGTCTTCAGCCTGAAGCCGGGCGACAAGGTCACGGTCTACGGTCCCTTCGGCGAGTTCTTCGCCAAGGACACCGATGCCGAGATGGTCTTCATCGGTGGTGGTGCCGGTATGGCACCAATGCGTTCGCACATCTTCGACCAGCTCAAGCGTCTGAAGTCCAAGCGCAAGATGAGCTTCTGGTACGGTGCGCGCTCCATGCGCGAAGCCTTCTATGTCGAGGAATACGATCAACTGCAGGCGGAGAACCCCAATTTCCAGTGGCATCTGGCGCTGTCTGATCCACAGCCTGAAGACAACTGGGACGGCCCGACCGGGTTCATTCATAACGTGCTGTACGAGAACTACCTGAAAGATCATCCGGCGCCGGAAGATTGCGAGTTCTACATGTGCGGCCCGCCGATGATGAACGCCTCGGTGATCAAGCTGCTCACCGATCTGGGCGTCGAGCCGGAGAACATCCTGCTCGACGACTTCGGCGGCTAGCATGACCCAAGCGTTACGTCGGCCCCTCATCGCTGTCGCTCTGCTCAGGTCCGTCACGACTGTCGCTTTTGCGGCAGCCCTGACGGGCTGTCTGTTTCAGGAGCGGGTGGAGGAGTTTGCCGGTCCGACCATGGGCAGCACCTATTCGGTGAAGTACGTGGCGAGCAGCGGTGCGGCTGCAAAAGAACAGCTGCAAGGCGAAACGGAAACGATTCTTGCCCAGCTCGACCAGCAGCTGTCGACCTATCGTGCCGATTCGGATATCGCAACCTTCAATGCCTTGCCCGCCGGTCAGTGCATGGAGATGCCGCTGGCCGCGCGTGAGCTTGTCCTGGCCGGGCAGCAACTGTCGCTGGAAAGCGAGGGTGCGCTGGACCTGACCATCGAGCCGCTGCTCGATCTCTGGGGCTTCGGTCCGCAGGGACGCCAGGAACAGGTTCCCTCAGCCGAGGACATCGCCAGGGTTCGGCAGGATGTTGGTCATCAGCATTTGCGGGTCGAGGATGAGCGGCTGTGCAAGGATGCAGCCGTCCAGGTCGATTTCAACAGCATTGCAGCGGGCTATGCGGTGGATCTGGTAGCGCAGCGGCTTGAAGCTTTGGGCGTCGAAAGCTATCTGGTGGAAATCACTGGTGAACTCAAGGCCCAGGGGCGCAAGCCAGGTGATGTGCCCTGGCGCATTGCCATCGAAGCGCCACAGGACCATGAGCGCATCGCGCAGCGGGTGCTTGAGCTGGATGGCTACGGTGTGTCCACCTCGGGTGACTACCGCAATTATTTTGAGCGCGACGGCAAACGCTACTCGCATACGCTGGACCCGCAAACCGGCGCGCCCATCGAGCATCCTCTGGCTGCAGTGACGGTCGTCGATCCATCGACACTGCGCGCAGATGGGTTGTCTACCGTTCTGATGGTGCTGGGGCCGGAGCGCGGCCTGGCGTTTGCCGCCGAGCACAGGATCGCAGCGCTCTTCGTGGTTCATGAAGAGCAGGAATTCGTCACTACAAGCACCGCAGCCTTCGATGAACTGTTCGGTGCGGGAGTAGAGCAATGATCTGGTTGACTGTTTTTCTTGTCATGTTGCTGGTCGTTTTCGGCATGTCCATCGGAGTCATCATGGGTCGCAAGCCCATCGCCGGTTCCTGTGGCGGTATCGCCAATCTGGGCATCGAAAAGGAGTGCTCGATCTGTGGCGGCAGTCGTGAGAAATGTGAAGAGGTCAATGCCGGAAAGGATGACCGGACCGATCTCGCATACGATGCGAGCAAAGGCTGACGCTGGCTGGTGATTGGGGCCTGCCGGCTGTAGGCAGAAGTCCGGACGGCATTGACTTGTCGTTGGCGCCAGGAAGCAGACGATGAGGCGCTAGCCAATGGCCCCGTCATTCCATCAAGCGAATCTCGTTAAAGCAGCAGGGCTGCCTGCTGCGTGTCCAGGGGGGAATATGGCTGTCTACAATTACGATGTGGTGATTCTGGGCTCAGGCCCCGCCGGTGAAGGCGCCGCAATGAACGCGGTCAAGGCTGGGCGCAAGGTGGCTGTGGTGGATAGCCGCCCTAAAGTAGGCGGCAACTCGACCCACCTGGGAACCATTCCGTCCAAGGCATTGCGCCACTCGGTACGGCAGATCATGCAGTACAACAACAACCCGTTGTTCCGCCAGATTGGCGAACCGCGCTGGTTCTCCTTCCCCGATGTGCTGAAAAGTGCCGAAGATGTCATCGAAAAGCAGGTCACTTCACGTACCGGCTATTACGCACGCAATCGCATCGATATCTTTTTTGGTGTTGCCAGCTTTTCCGATGAACAATCTGTCGAAGTGGTCAGCGCCAATGGTATGGTCGAGCGGCTGGTCGCACCTCAGTTCATCATCGCCACGGGCTCGCGCCCCTATCGTCCGGTCGATATCGATTTCTCGCACTCCAGAATCTATGACAGCGATACCATCCTCACTCTGAGCCATACGCCACGCCGCCTGATCATCTACGGAGCGGGCGTGATCGGCTGCGAATACGCATCCATTTTCAGTGGCCTGGGCGTGCTGGTCGACCTGATCGACAACCGCGACCAGCTGCTCAGCTTCCTCGATGACGAGATTTCCGACGCCCTCAGCTATCACCTGCGCAACAACAACGTGCTGGTGCGCCACAACGAGGAATACGAGCGTGTGGAGGGGTTGGACAACGGTGTGATCCTGCACCTGAAGTCGGGCAAGAAGATCAAGGCCGATGCCTTCCTCTGGTGCAACGGGCGCACGGGCAACACCGACAGGCTGGGGCTGGAGAACATCGGCCTGAAGGTCAACAGCCGTGGCCAGATCCACGTCGATGAGTATTACCGAACTGACGTCGGCAACATCTACGCCGCCGGTGACGTGATCGGCTGGCCTTCACTGGCCAGTGCCGCCTATGACCAGGGGCGCTCCGCTGCCGGCAGCATCGTCGACAACGACAGCTGGCGTTTCGTCGATGACGTGCCCACTGGCATCTACACGATTCCGGAGATCAGCTCCATCGGCAAGACCGAGCGCGAACTGACCCAGGCGAAAGTGCCCTATGAAGTGGGCAAAGCGTTCTTCAAGGGCATGGCGCGTGCACAGATCTCCTCGGAAAAGGCCGGCATGCTGAAGATCCTCTTCCACCGCGAAACGCTGCAGGTGCTGGGCGTGCACTGCTTCGGCTATCAGGCTTCGGAGATCGTGCATATTGGCCAGGCGATCATGAATCAGCCGGGCGAAGCCAATACCATCAAGTATTTCATCAATACCACCTTCAACTACCCGACCATGGCTGAAGCCTATCGCGTCGCAGCATTCGACGGGCTCAACCGGCTTTTTTGAGCGGCTCCGACCGGTGGCCTGAGACGGTCGGAGAGGACTCCCGGAACTGGCGCTGGCCAAACCGGGAGAGCTTTTGATCAGGAAAAACAGCGGCAAGCTTCAAGCCACAAGCTGTAGGTCGGGTCGCGCTTCATCGACCCGACAAGCGAAGGTGAGACCAGAAGAAAAAGCTTGAATCTGGCAAAAAACCTCAGCCTCCAGCCTTACCGCTGGCTAAGCGTTTCCACGGCCAATCCGGGGAAGTCGGTGATGATGCTGTCGACCCCGAAATCGGCGAGGCGGCGCATCAGGGCGGGGTCGTTCACCGTCCAGACGGAGACATGCAGCCCCAGCGCCCGGGCCTTGGCGATGCGCTCGGGGGTGCACAGCGTCCATTTCAATGCCAGCAACTGGCAGTCGTATTGCCTGGCCACTTTCAACGGGTCGAGCCAGGCGTATTCGGCGACCAGGCCGCAGGCGATTTCCGGTGTCAGGCGTTTCAGCGCCCGCAGCACTTCCCGTGAGCCGGAGGTGATGGTGATGCGGTCCAGCAGGCCGTGATGCTCGGCCAATGCCTTGATCGCTAGCACCGTGCGTGCCGCGCGCACCCGCGAAGCGCTTTTGACTTCCAGTTGCCAGTGCTCGAAATCGCATTTCTCGAACAGCTCCGACAGCCGTGGAATGGGGCAGGGGTGTTTCCAGTCTGGTCCGCCGTAGCGGGCATCGTAATGCACCAGATCGGCGGCATCGTGCTCCACCACCTTGCCACGCCGTCCGGTAGTGCGCTTGAGGGTCGGGTCGTGGATGACCATCAGCTCGCCGTCTTTGGACAGATGCAGGTCCAGCTCGCAGCGGCGCACGCCGTGTGCGAGGCATTGCTGGAAGCTGACCAGGGTATTTTCCGGGGCTTCGCCCTTTGCGCCGCGATGGCCGTATATCAGGGTCACGGTTGTGCTTCTCTTTCCAATGGGCTGGCGCGCTGATGGTGCAGAACGCTGTTGATCACGCGATTGCCTTCGAAATACACGGAAAACGTCCGGTAATCCCAGCGGGTAATCGGCGGCTGGCCGACGGCGGGGTGTTCTTCGTCGGCAAGGCCGAAGCGGTCGAGCACTTGTATCTTCGACTCCCCGCGGGTGGGCAGGGCGATATAGCTCGTGCCTTGCTGGCCGACCGGGATGCGGATGATGTCCGCGTGAGCGGGGAGGCTGAGGGCGAACACGAGGAAGGGGAGAAGCAAAGGGCGCATGTCAGGTTCCTTGCAGGCTTTCACGAGCCAGGCGCCGTTCTGTCGCCTGTTTCTGCAGGATATGCCGGGCAAGCAGTTGCCGTTGTGCATCAGTCAACGCTTCGAAGGAGGTGCTGATTGCAAACTGCCCGTCATCGCGTACCTGGCAACTCACCACGCGCGCCGTCAGCAGCATGCCGAGCCCCTGGGGCATCAGTACCATCTTGAGGGTCCAGAGGGAGTCTTGCGCAAGCGGCTGGTCGTGGATGAAGTTGATCCCGCCTTCGGACAGGCCGACTTCGCGCGCGGGACCGATGTCCTTCAGCAGGCCTTGGGCCAGCGCCTGCCCCAGCAGCTCGATACGCCGGTTCTGCACCTTCAGGTAGTTGGCCAGCGTGCGGTTCTGCTCGCTGATCTGGCGCAGCAGGTACTGCGCTTCGAAGTCCATCTGATGCAGTTCGCCAAGCAGGTCGAACAGACGGGTCGCACCGTCGCCGGTGATTGTCGCCGGGCCTTCGGGCGGGAGGATTTCCAGTGCGATCATATCCTCGATACGATAGTATTCGCGGCGATCTTCAGTGTCTTCTGTAGACATGTCGGTCCCTGGGCTGCAGTAATGGCTTGAGTGTATCAGGCCGCCTGAGAACGTCATTCAGCTTGTTATTTTCCCGCCAGCGAAAGCGAACCCATCGATTTATGTTCAGACCGCTGCCCGTTTATATCGGAGCGCGCTACACCGGCGCCAGGCGTCGTGGCCTCTTCGTCTCCTTCATTTCCTTCACGTCCATGATCGGGCTCGCACTGGGTGTGCTGGTGATGATCGTCGTGCTGTCGGTGATGAACGGTTTCGATCACGAAATGCGCACCCGCGTGCTGGGTATGGTGCCGCACGCGACGGTCGAAAGCCCGGTGCCCATCGACGACTGGCAAACCCTGGGGCAGCGACTGAGTGAGCATCCGCAGGTCGTGGCGGTGGCGCCTTTCATTCAGATGCAGGGGTTGCTGACCCATCGCGGACAGGTCAGCAAGATTCTGATCAACGCCGTGGAACCCGGGCTTGAGCCGCAGGTGTCGATTATCGACCAATTTTTCCGTGAGGGATCGCTGGCGAGCCTTGCGCCTGGCGAGTTCGGCATCGTCATCGGCGACCGGGCCGCGAGCAAGCTCGGCGTCGGTGTCGGTGACAAGATCACCTTTGTCGCGCCCGAGGTAACGGTGACGCCAGCGGGTGTGTTTCCACGCATGAAGCGCTTTACGGTGCAGGGCATCTTCCATGTCGGCGCCGGCGAGATCGACGGTTACGTGGCCATGGCCAATATCACCGACATGGCCCGCCTGCATCGCTGGAAGCCCGAGCAGGTACAGGGCCTGCGACTGCGCTTCGACGATCTGTTCCAGGCGCCCGCCATTGCCGCCTCGCTGGCCAGGCAGCTGGGCGCTGACTTCTATTCGCGCGACTGGACCCGCACCCACGGTAATCTCTACCAGGCGATCCGCATGGAAAAGGCCATGATCGGCCTGTTGTTGCTGCTGATCGTCGCGGTGGCGGCTTTCAATATCATCTCGACGCTGGTCATGGTGGTGACCGACAAGCGCGGGGATATCGCGATCCTGCGTACCCTTGGCGCAACCCCACGGCAGATCATGGCGATCTTCATGGTCCAGGGCACGGTCATCGGCGTCGTCGGCACCCTGGTGGGCGCCTTGCTCGGAATTTTCGCCGCGCTCAATGTGAGCGGCTGGATTGCTGCGCTGGAGCGGCTGCTCGGGCACAAGTTTCTCAGCGCCGATGTGTATTTCATCGATTACCTGCCGTCGCGGCTGATGGCCGCCGATGTGATTCAGGTCTGTGTCGCGGCGCTCGTCCTGAGTTTTCTCGCCACCCTTTACCCGGCATGGCGCGCGGCCCGTACCCAGCCGGCCGAGGCGCTACGTTATGAGTGAGCAGGTTATGAATGAGAGATCGTCGCTGGACGCGGTGCTGAGTTGCCGTGATCTGGGCAAGCGCTACGAGCAGGGACCGGAGTCGGTGAGCGTGCTGTCCGGCCTGCAACTGGAGCTGTACCCCGGCCAGCGCGTGGCCATCGTCGGCAGCTCCGGTTCGGGCAAGAGTACGCTGCTCAATCTGCTGGGCGGGCTCGATACGCCCAGCGAGGGCAGTGTCTGGCTGGCGGGTGAGGAGCTATCCGCGCTGAGCGAGAAAGACCGTGGCCTGCTACGCAACCGCGCACTCGGTTTCGTCTACCAGTTCCACCATCTGCTGGCCGAATTCACCGCGCTGGAAAACGTCTGCATGCCGCTATTGATCGGCAAGACGCCGATTACCGAAGCCCGCACGCGCGCCACCGAGCTGCTGCAGCGGGTCGGCCTGGGCCACCGCCTGGCGCACAAGCCTGCCGAGCTGTCCGGCGGTGAGCGTCAGCGTGTGGCGATCGCGCGCGCGCTGGCCAATCGTCCAGCGCTGGTGCTGCTCGACGAGCCCACGGGCAACCTCGACCATCACACCGCGCAGGGCATTCAGGACCTGATGCTGGAGCTGAGCACCTCGTTGCGCACGGCCTTTCTCGTGGTGACCCACGACCCGCAACTGGCCGGACAGATGGACCACATCCTGCGCCTGGAAGATGGCCGGCTGGTGGCTGGCTGATGTTCAGACCCCTGAGCCTCTTCATCGGCAGCCGCTACACGCGGGCCAAGCGCCGCAACCATTTCATCTCGTTCATATCGCTGACCTCGATGATCGGCCTGTCGCTGGGCGTGCTGGCGATGATCATGGTGCTGTCGGTCATGAACGGTTTCCAGCGCGAAATGAGCGAGCGGATTCTGGGCATGGTTCCCCACGCCGTGATCAAGGGCGACGGGCAGCCGCTCGATGACTGGGCTGCGGTCGCCGATGGCCTCGTGGCGCATCCGGCGGTGCTCGGCGCCGCGCCCATCACCCAGCTCGAAGGCATGCTGTCCTTCAGGGGCAGCATGCAGCCGGTGGCAATCAACGGCATCGATCCCCAGGCCGAAGCCGGGGTTTCGACCCTCGCCTCGAAGATGGTCGCTGGTCGTCTCGAAGACCTCAGGCCGGGTGAAGCCGGGGTGATCATCGGCCTGATGACGGCACGCCGGTTCGGTCTGACGCTGGGTGACAAGCTGACCCTGATCGTGCCCGAGATCAGCGACACACCGGGCGGTGTCACGCCGCGCATGCAGCGCCTGAACGTGGTCGGGGTGTTCAAGGTGGGCGCGGAGCTCGATGGCAGCCTGACGATCATCCATCGCGCCGATGCGGCCAGCATTCTGCGCTGGCAGCCGGAACAGGTGGAGGGCGTGCGGGTTCGTCTGGCCGACCTTTACCGGGCGCCGGAAGTCGCCGCCGAGCTTGCGGCGCAACTGGGCGAGGGCTACCGGGCCGAGGACTGGTCGCTGACCCAGGGCAGCCTGTTCAGTGCGATGAAGATGGAGAAGACCATGATCGGCCTGCTGCTGTTGCTGATCGTGGCGGTGGCGGCTTTCAACATCATCGCCACCCTGATCATGGTAGTGGCCGACAAGCGCGCCGATATCGCCATCCTGCGCACGCTGGGCGCCACGCCGCGGCAGATCATGACGATCTTCATGGTGCAGGGCAGCATCATCGGCATGACCGGCACGCTGATCGGCACCGTGCTGGGCGTGCTGGGCGCATTGAATGTCAGCGCGCTGGTGGGGTGGCTGGAAAAGGTATCGGGGCAGCATATCTTCAGCTCCGATGTGTACTTCATCAGTACCCTGCCGTCCGAGCTGCGCCTGGAAGACGTTCTTCTGGTGACGCTCGCCGCCCTTGCGCTGAGCTTTCTCGCCACGCTCTATCCCGCCTGGCGTGCTGCGCAGACGCAGCCTGCTGAAGCGTTGCGCTACGAGTAAGGGTTCAGCGGCGGTCCTGCTGGCGCTTGCGCCAGCTACGCCCCACCCACCAGCGCCAGTAGGCCTGGGTTGCGACATAGCCCAGCACGGCGAGCGTCACGGCCGCCACGAAGGAGCCCAGATACAACGGTTGCCAATGGCTCCGCAGTAGCTGGGTAACCCAGGCCAGGGTCAGTTCATCCGGCATGCTCACGGCGGGTGTGTCCATCAGCCAGGTGCCGATCTTGTAGTTGCAATAAAACACCGGCGGCATCGTCAGTGGATTGGTCAGCCAGA
This sequence comes from Stutzerimonas stutzeri, assembly GCF_013522825.1. Classification (GTDB taxonomy): domain Bacteria; phylum Pseudomonadota; class Gammaproteobacteria; order Pseudomonadales; family Pseudomonadaceae; genus Stutzerimonas; species Stutzerimonas stutzeri_AK. The sequence continues at coordinate 214,639 of NZ_JAAMQZ010000002.1, read as the reverse complement.
CCAGACCGACTGCGATTGGCAGGTTGGCGCGGGCGGGCAGTGCGCAAATTGCTGCCGCGAGCATCTGCATGGGCATCGGGATCATCGCCCAGAACAGACCGATGGCCATGGCGCGTGATACTGAATGACGGTTGAGATGCCAGAGGTTGGGGTCATGGATCAGCGCGCCCAGAAACCGCAGGGACTTGTTCTCCTTTATACGATCCGGATGCGGCATGTAGCGTTTGAAAAAACGACGCGGCATGGTGTTTCTCTGGCAGGCTTAAGCTTCGTGATTATGCCTGAAACGAGACCTGCTCCTGCCAGGAGTTTGTGACATTAGGTATAACTGCGCTGCGTTCGACAGGATGTCGAAACCGTCGTAACGGACCGCCTGAGTGACTTCGGAGTGTGTCCATCCCTTTGGAAAGGATTCCGGGAGATGCAATGCGTACAGCGATGCTGGCGCTGGCGGCAGGCCTGCTACTGCTGCGTTTTCTACCGCAGCTGCCACCGATGTGGGCGCTGCCTGTCATGCTCGTGGCCGGTCTGGCATTACTGCCGACGCGCTGCCGGGCGCTGGCTTTCTTCTTCTTCGGGCTTGGCTGGGCCTGCCTGAGCGCCCAGTGGGCGCTGGATGATCGCCTCCCGACTGAACTCGATGGACGCACCTTCTGGCTGGAAGGGCAGGTAATCGGCTTGCCGGATGTCCGTAATGGCGTGGTGCGCTTCGAACTGGTGGATATCACTTCACGGCATGCCGGCCTGCCTTCGCGAGTGCGTCTGGCCTGGCACGGTGGGCCAGCTCTGCAGGCCGGGGAGCGCTGGCGGCTGGCCGCCAAACTGAAACGACCGCGAGGCCTGGTCAATCCCCATTCATTCGATTACGAAGCCTGGTTGCTGGCAGGCCGGATCGGCGCCAACGGTACGATCAAGGCCGGTGAGCGGATAGATTCCGCGACGGGACACCAGGCCTGGCGTGACCGGCTGCGCCAGCGCCTGTTGGATACCGAGGCGCAGGGGCGCGCTGGCGCCATCGCGGCACTGGTGGTGGGTGATGCCAGCGGGCTGACAACCGCTGACTGGCGCACCCTGCAGGACACGGGAACCATCCACCTGATGGTGATCTCCGGACAGCATGTGAGCATGCTCGCCGGCCTGCTCTATGGCCTGGTGGTGTTGCTGGTGCGCTGGGGCCTGTGGCCGGCACGGCTGCCCTGGTTGCCTTGCGCATGCGGGTTGGCGCTGTTCGGTGCTCTCGGCTACGGCTGGCTGGCGGGCTTCGAGGTGCCGGTCCAGCGCGCCTGCATGATGGTCGCGCTGGTACTCATCTGGCGCCTGCGCTTTCGGCATCTGGGCATCTGGTTGCCGTTGCTGGCGGTCTTCGATGCAGTGCTGCTGATCGAGCCGCTGGTCAGTCTGCAGTCCGGTTTCTGGCTGTCGTTCGCGGCGGTGGCGTTGCTGATCCTGATCTTTCGTGGCCGGCTCGGCATCTGGAACTGGTGGTACGCCCTGGGGCGCGCGCAATGGTGCATGGCTCTGGGGTTGTTGCCGGCGCTGCTGGCGCTGGGCCTGCCGGTGAGTATCAGCGGGCCGTTGGCCAATCTGTTCGCGGTGCCGTTGGTGGGTGTGCTGATCGTGCCGTTGTCCCTGCTGGGGACGGCGTTGCTGTGGCTGCCGGGTGTCGGCGAAGGGTTGCTGTGGCTGGCCGGTGGCTTGCTGGTGGCGCTGTTTGCCGTGCTGGAAGTGCTGGCCGGATGGCAGCCCGCCTGGTTTTCCAGCGCGCTGCCGCTGTGGTGCTGGCTGCTGGTGGCGTTGGGCATGCTGCTGCTTCTGCTGCCTGCCGGCGTACCTTTCAGGGCTTTGGGGCTGGTGTTGCTGGCGCCGCTGCTGTTTCCTCCGGCAGAGGAGCGGCCAGCGGGACAGGCGCAGGTCTGGGTGCTGGATGTGGGCCAGGGGTTGGCAGTGCTGGTGCGTACCCGAGAGCATGCGCTGCTCTACGATGCCGGGCCGCGTTATGGCGATTTCGATATGGGTGAGCGCGTGGTGTTTCCCTCGTTGCGCGCGCTTGGGTTGCAGAGCCTGGATCTGCTGATTCTCAGCCATGCCGACAGCGATCATGCCGGTGGTGCCATGGCGATCCAGCGGCATATGCCGGCGCCACGGGTCATCAGTGGCGAGCCGCAAAGACTGCCGGCCACGCTGGACGCCGAAAGCTGTCGGTCCGGCGAGCGCTGGGAGTGGGATGGCGTGCGCTTTGTGCTCTGGCAATGGTCCGGGGCGCGCAACGGCAACCAGGCGTCCTGTGTACTGCTGGTCGAGGCCGGTGGCGAACGCCTGCTGCTTACCGGCGATATCGATGTGTCCGCCGAGCGTGCGCTACAGGCAAGCGACATGGACATCGCGGCGCACTGGCTGTTGCTGCCGCACCATGGCAGTCGCAGTTCCTCTTCGGCGGCTTTCATCGAGGCGGTCGGTGCCAGTGATGCGCTGGTTTCCCGCAGTCTGCACAACGCATTCGGTCATCCGCATCCGGATGTGCTCCGGCGTCTGCAGGCATCGGGCGTGGCGCTTCACGATACCGCCGAGCTGGGCGCCATCAGGATTCGCCTCGGCAGCTTCGAACCGGCTCTGGGCTTGCGTGGCGAGCGGCGCTTCTGGCGGGAAAAATGAGAACCGGGGCCGTCGGCGGGGTGTCGCTCCTATGCTAGAGTTGCGCCACTTTTTCGAGGGGGATTCATCTCGTGTGGGAGCTTGTCAAAGCGGGTGGCTGGATCATGCTGCCCATCATTCTGTGTTCCATCGCTGCGGCAGGCATCGTTGCCGAGCGGTTGTGGACCCTGCGACCGAGCCGCGTGACGCCACCCCACCTGCTGGGGCAAGTATGGAAATGGATCAAGGACAAGAAGCTCAGCAACCAGAAACTCAAGGAGCTGCGCGCCGATTCGCCGCTGGGTGAAATCCTGGCGGCGGGGCTGGCCAACTCGAAACATGGTCGTGAAATCATGAAGGAGTGCATCGAGGAAGCGGCGGCGCGGGTGATTCATGATCTCGAGCGCTACCTCAACGCGCTCGGTACCATCGCCGGCATCGCACCGTTGCTCGGCCTGCTCGGCACGGTGCTCGGCATGATCGAAATCTTCAGCGCCTTCATGGGCTCGGGCATGGCCAATGCCTCGTTGCTCGCCTCCGGCATCTCCAAGGCGCTGATCACCACGGCGGCGGGATTGATGGTGGGTATTCCGGCGCTGTTCTTCCATCGTTTCCTGATGCGCCGCGTCGAGGAACTGGTGGTCGGCATGGAGCAGGAAGCCATCAAGCTGGTCGAGGTGGTGCAGGGCGACCGTGATGTCGATCTCGGTGAGGGCAAGGCGTGAAGTTCAGGCGCAAGGCGCGGGAGAATGTCGATATCGGTCTGGCGCCGCTGATCGACGTGGTATTCATTCTGCTGCTGTTCTTCGTGGTCACCACCACTTTTACCCGTGAAACCCAGCTCCAGGTGGATCTGCCGGAAGCGGCCAGCGGCACACCGCCGCAGGCAGCCGAAAGCAGGCAGCTGGAAGTGCTGATCGATGTCGAGGGCCATTTCAGCCTCAATGGCAACCCGCTGATCAGACATGACCTGAGCACCCTGATGGCTGCGCTCAGCAAGGAATCGGGGGGCGACACCAGCCTGCCGATGATCATCAGCGCTGACGGCAAGGCACCGCATCAGGCGGTGGTGACGGCCATGGATGCAGCCGGCAAGCTCGGTTTTTCGCACCTGCGCATCACCACGGTCGAGGCCCAGCCGGAGCCCTGATGTCATTCGTCGATCGCCTGCAGCGCGCCTGGTATAAGGGGCATCCGGCCCTGTCTCTGCTCTCTCCACTGGAGGCGCTGTATCGGCGGGTGGTCACCACCAGGCGCAGGAAATTCCTCGCCGGCAGCGCCGACAGTTACCGGGCGCCGGTGCCGGTCATCGTGGTGGGCAACATCACGGTGGGTGGCACCGGCAAGACGCCGCTGATTCTCTGGTTGATCGAACATTGCCGCCGGCGCGGACTGAAGGTCGGCGTGGTCAGCCGGGGTTACGGCGCACGGCCGCCTTCCTATCCCTGGCGCGTGCTGCCCGAACATTCGGCGGCGGAGGTGGGCGACGAGCCGTTGCTGATCGTGCAGCGCACCGGGGTGCCGCTGATGATCGACCCGGACCGTTCACGCGCCGTTCGCGCGCTGCTCGAAAGCGAGCCGCTGGACCTGATCCTGTCCGATGACGGCCTGCAGCACTATCGGCTCGCCCGTGATCTGGAGCTGGTGCTGATCGACGCCGTGCGCGGGCTGGGCAACCGGCGCTGCCTGCCTGCCGGTCCGTTGCGCGAGCCTGCCGACAGATTGCAGGGCGTCGATGCGGTGCTGCTCAACGGTGCCGAAGCCGACAGCGCCGAGGGCTATGGCTTCACCCTGCGTCCCTCGCGGCTGATCGAACTGGCCAGCGGCGATGCCTGGCCACTGGATCACTTTCCGCCTGATCAGCAGCTGCATGCGGTGGCCGGTATCGGCAATCCGCAGCGTTTCTTCACCACGCTCGAGGCGCTACACTGGCGACCGATTCCGCACCCCTTCGCCGATCATGCCTGCTATAGCCCTGAGCAGCTGAGTTTCAGCCCCGTGCTACCGCTGGTGATGACCGAGAAGGATGCGGTCAAATGCCGGGCATTCGCGTTGCCGGGCTGGAGTTATCTGCAGGTCCAGGCCGAGCCTTCGGCGGCCTTCGTGTCCTGGTTCGATACCCGGCTGGACCGCTTGCTGCCCCAATCTTCCTGAGCCGCTCGCGCCGTCCGTTGCGCCCGGCTGCATCCAAGGACCGCCCATGGATACCAAACTGCTCGATATTCTCGCCTGCCCGCTGTGCAAAGGCCCGTTGAAGCTGGCCGACGACAAGTCCGAACTGATCTGCAAGGTCGATGCCATGGCCTTTCCGGTGCGCGACGGCATTCCGGTGATGCTCGAAGGCGAGGCCCGCACCCTGGACGTGGACGAGCGGCTCGATAAATGAAACCTGCCTTCACCGTGGTGATTCCGGCGCGCTATGCCTCCAGCCGCCTGCCGGGCAAACCCCTGCAGGAGATCGCCGGCCAGCCGATGATTCGTCATGTCTGGGAACAGGCGCGCAAGAGTGCGGCGCAGCGGGTGGTGGTGGCGACCGATGATGCGCGCATCGTCGACGCCTGCCGCGCATTCGGTGCCGAAGTGCTGCTGACCCGGCCCGATCACGAATCCGGCACCGACCGCCTGGCCGAGGTGGCGGCGACCCTGGGACTGGCGGCGGATGCCATCGTGGTCAACGTGCAGGGTGACGAGCCGATGATTCCACCGGCGGTCATCGATCAGGTAGCGGCCAATCTGGCGGCACACCCGGAGGCGGCCATCGCCACCCTGGCCGAGCCGCTCGCCGATGCCCAGGCGCTGTTCAACCCCAATGTGGTGAAGGTGCTCAGTGATATCAATGGCCTGGCGCTGACGTTCAGCCGTGCGCCCTTGCCCTGGGCGCGTGATGACTTCGCGCAGGATCGTAGCGTGCTGCCGCATGGCGTACCCTATCGCCGTCATATCGGCATCTACGCCTATCGCGCCGGTTTTCTTGCCGACTTCGTCGCCTGGGGACCCTGCTGGCTGGAAAGCACCGAGTGCCTGGAACAATTGCGTGCGCTCTGGCATGGCCAGCGTATTCACGTCGCCGACGCCATCGAAGCGCCGCCGACCGGGGTCGATACGCCGGAAGACCTGCAGCGCGTTCGCCATCTGCTGGGAGCCTGAGCGTGAAGGTCCTGTTCGTCTGCCTGGGCAATATCTGCCGCTCGCCCACCGCCGAAGCGGTATTTCGTCATCAGGTGCAGGCGGCGGGCCTGGCGGAGCGAATCCATATCGATTCCGCCGGCACGGCTGACTGGCACCGGGGCAAGGCGCCGGATGGCCGCAGCTGCCAGTTCGCCGGTCGCCGTGGTTATGATCTCGCGCCGTTGCGGGCGCGTCAGGTCTGTGCCGAGGATTTCCAGCGTTTCGATCTGATCCTGGCCATGGATCACGACAACCTGGCGTACCTGCGGCAGATTCAGCCGGCCAATGGTCGCGCCGAGCTGGATCTGTTTCTCAGACGCTATGCGCTGGACTGCGAGGTTGTGCCGGACCCCTACCATGGTGGCGATGACGGCTTCGAGCATGTGCTGGATCTGGTCGAGCAGGCCAGTGCCGCGTTGCTGAATGAAATCAGGACGCGTCTGTGAGCCTGCTTGTCGAGGAGAACCGTTCGCTCAAGCCATTCAATACCTTTGCGTTGGAGGCCCGCGCGCGTTGCTTCGCCGAAGCCCGTGATGACCATGAGGTGCGCGAGGCGCTGGCCGCGGCGCAGCGTCTGGGTTTGCCCCTGCGCGTGCTCGGGGGCGGCAGCAACCTGTTGCTCACCACGGATGTGGAGGCGCTGGTGCTGCGCCTGGTCAGTCGCGGCATTCGCGTGCTGTCCGACGATGGTGACCGGGTCGTGCTGGAGGCGGAGGCGGGCGAGCCCTGGCATCCCTTCGTGCTGCACAGTCTGGCGCTGGGCCTGGCCGGCCTGGAGAACCTGAGCCTGATTCCCGGCACCGTGGGCGCCGCGCCGATCCAGAATGTCGGCGCCTACGGCGTGGAGATCAGCGATGTTTTCGCCGGCCTGACCGCGCTCGACCGCACGAGCGGCGAGCTGTGCGAGTTCGATGCGAAGGCCTGTGCCTTCGGGTATCGCGACAGCCTGTTCAAGCAGCAGGCGGGGCGCTACATCATCCTGCGGGTGCGCTTCGCCCTGCAGCGCAGCGCGCGGCTGCAACTGGATTACGGCCCGCTGCGCCAACGGCTGCGGCAGATGGGCGTGGAGCAGCCGACAGCACGGGACGTCAGTGAGGCGGTCTGCGCCATTCGCCGGGAAAAGCTGCCCGATCCGCAGGTGCTGGGCAATGCCGGCAGTTTCTTCAAGAATCCCCTGGTGCCGCAGGCGCTGGCCGACGGGCTGCGCAAGCGCTATCCGGATCTGGTGGCGTTTTCCCAGGCCGATGGCCAGGTCAAGCTCGCCGCCGGCTGGCTGATCGAGCAGGCCGGCTGGAAAGGCTTTCGCGACGGCGACGCCGGGGTACACGGCTTGCAGGCGCTGGTGCTGGTCAACCATGGTCAGGCCAGCGGCCAGCAGATCCTGGCGCTGGCGCGGCGCATCCAGGCGGATATCGCCGCACGCTTCGGCGTTGAGCTGGAAATCGAGCCGAACGTCATCGAAGGCTGATCAGGCGCCTCACTCGATGCGTGCCTCGAAGCTTTCCGCTTGGGCCATCTTCCACATCTTCGGATAGAAATCGCCTTCCAGATCCTCGCGCAGCAGGGCGCCGGGTTCGAGAAAGACGTGCAACTGGGAAAACAGGCTGATCTGCGTCGCGGAGATGCGTCGCACCAGATGCCTGGGCTCCAGTTGTCCGGGATGTTCGAGGCCGGCTGCGGCGAGCATTTCCGACAGCGCCTTGAGCGTGTTGCGGTGATAGTTGTAGACGCGTTCGGCCTTGTCAGGCACCACCAGGGCGCGTTGGCGCAGCGGATCCTGGGTGGCCACGCCGGTTGGGCATTTGTTGGTGTGGCAGCTCTGCGACTGGATGCAGCCGATGGCGAACATGAAGCCACGTGCCGAGTTGGCCCAGTCGGCGCCGATGGCCAGTACGCTGAGGATATCGAAGGCGCTGATGATCTTGCCGCTGGCGCCGAGCTTGATGTGTTCGCGCAGGTTCAGCCCCACCAGGGTGTTGTGTGCGAACAGCAGACCCTCGCGCATGGGTACGCCGATGTGGTTGGAAAACTCCAGGGGCGCGGCGCCGGTGCCGCCTTCCTTGCCGTCGATGACGATGAAGTCCGGCAGGATGCCGCTCTGCAGCATGGCCTTGGCGATGGCCATGAACTCCCAGGGGTGACCCAGGCAAAGCTTGAACCCAACGGGCTTGCCGCCACTGAGTTCGCGTAACTGGGCAATGAAGGCGAGCAATTCCAGCGGTGTCGAGAAGCTGCTGTGGCTGGCGGGCGATACGCAGTCGCGGTCCATGGGCACGCCACGGGTGGCGGCGATTTCCGCGCTGATCTTGTGTTTCGGCAGAATGCCGCCGTGTCCGGGTTTGGCGCCCTGGCTGAGCTTTATTTCGATCATCTTCACCTGCGGCTGGCGTGCCTGTTCGGCGAAGCGCTGCGGGTCGAAGGCGCCCTGTTCGTCGCGACAGCCGAAGTAGCCGCTGCCCAGTTCCCAGATCAGATCGCCGCCATGTTCACGATGGTAGGGGCTGATGCTGCCTTCCCCTGTGTCGTGGGCGAAGCCGCCCATCTTTGCGCCGCGATTCAGTGCGCGGATGGCGTTGGCGCTGAGCGAGCCGAAGCTCATGGCCGAGATGTTGAATATCGAGGCGTTGTAGGGTTGTGTGCATTGCGGGCCGCCGATGGTTACCCGGAAGGTCTGTGGGTCGCTGTGGGCAGCGGTGCGGATCGAATGGCTGATGAATTCGAAACCTGAGCCATAGACATCGGTGAGGGTGCCGAAGGCTTTGTCGGCGACCTGGTTCTTCGCGCGGGCATAGACCAGCGAGCGCTGCGCGCGGGAGAAGGGCAGCGGATCGTTGTCATTTTCAAGCAGGTATTGGCGAATCTCCGGTCGGATGGTTTCGATCAGGTAGCGCAGGTTGCCGAGGATGGGGTAGTTGCGGCGAACGGCCTGCCGTGTTTGGCGCAGGTCATTGATGCCGATGAGGCTGAGCAGGGCGGCAATCAGGGTCAGCGGCCACAGGCTGGCGAGCCAGGGCAGGCTCAGCAGCGTGATCAGGATGCAGCAGACGAAGAATGCGTAGCGATTGGTCAGCGACAGGTTCATCCGGCGTCCTTGGAAAGGTGCTTTCGTTAGGTGAGCGGGCGCAATGTTCGGCTGCTGGCAATAAGATGGCAATCGCGGCTTTGGTCGGTTGCCAATACCCGAAACCAGGCTTGCATCGCTGCGCCTGGCGCTCAAAAACAAAACCCCGCACTGAGGCGGGGTTTTGTTTTCACTCGGGATGCCGGAGCATCCCTGTCAACGCGATGTTTCAGCGTTGGCGATTTTCATCGTCGTCAGACTCGTTGCCTTTTTCCACTTCGCTTGCCGGAGAAGGCTCGCTGGCAGGCGCTTGGCTATCGACAGCCGGTTGTTCGACCGGTGCGACAGGGGCATCTTCCACAAGGGCGACCGGCGTTTCCGCGGCTTGCTCGGTGGGCGCTTGCTCGGCGACAGGGTCGGCGGCAACGATTTCCGGGCTGGCCAGAGGCTGCTCGGCGGCGGTCTGTGCCTCGCTGGCGGCTCTGGCTTGGGCTTCAGCGGCTTCCTTGGCCAGGCGTTCTTCCTCGCGACGACGGCGACGTACTTCACGCGGGTCGTTGGGTGCGCGACCCGAAGGCGTCAGCACCGGCGCCGGAGCGGCAGGCTGGGCTTCAACGGCTGGGACAGGTTCGGCGACGACAACCGCAGGCTCTTCAGCAGCAGGGGCGGGCGTGCTTGCGACCGGCTCTGGCGCGGACGGCTGGGCTTCGACCGGTTCTGCTTCTGCAGCGGCGTTGACCGGCGCTTCGACCACGGCTTCCGGCTGTGCCTGTTCAGCTTCTACAGGTACAGGCGCAGCGGCTGCTTGCTGCGCAGCTGTTTCAGCCTCGATTGCAGGCGCCGACGGTGCGGGCTCGGTATCGGCAGTGTTGGCCACCAGAGCGGCGGCGGTTGCGGCGATGGCGACCTGCTCGGATTTCACCGGGGCATTGCTTTCGCTGACGTTGCCGGTCTCGGTTTCGTTTTCGCTGTCGATCTCGTTGCCATTGGCATCACGCTGGCGATCGCGACGGTTGCTGCGGCGACGCTGGCCACGGGAGCGGCGACGCGGACGGTCGCTGCCCTCGGTGGAATCCTGTTCGTCGATGGCGCTTTCCTGTGTCTCTTCGTCCTGCTGCAGGGCTTCCTCGTTCGCAAGCTGCTCGGCACGAGGCTTGCGCTCTTCACGCGGTGGGCGAGGCTTGCGCTCGGTGGTCCCTTCGCTCACGGTCGTGGTGGACTGATCGATCTCGTCGATCGGTGCACGCAGCTCGCGCTTGCGTTCTTCACGCGGCTGGCGCTCCTCACGGGGTGCGCGCTCGCGACGTGGCTGCGGCTGCGCAGTGCTTTCGCCGGTTTCCAGCGCTTCGCGCGGCTCGCGGGGCTTGCGCTCTTCGCGTGGCGGACGTGGCTGGCGCTCTTCGCGAGGCTGACGCTCTTCACGTGGGGCGCGCTCTTCCCGAGGCTTGCGCTCTTCGTCACGGTTGCTACGCGAGTCACGGCGACGGTTCTGCTGGCGACCGCTGCGACGCTCATCGTTGCGCTGCGGGCGATTGCTGGTTGCAGGTTTCTTCTCGACTTCGACGACCGGTTCTTCCTGCTTGCCGGCAAACAGGCCAACCAGGGATTTGACCAGTCCCTTGAACAGGCTGGGTTCCTGCGCGGCAGGTGCGGCGGACGCGGGAGCGGCGATAGGTGCCGGATTGGCTGCGGGCGCAGGGGCCGTGCGTTGTGGTGCGGTTTTGACTGCCGCTTCCTGGCGTACCAGGGTTCGGGTCGAACTGACCGGCTGGGCCTCTTCGACTTCAGTCGGGCTCATCTCGTAGCTGGCCTGGCCAGCCATGATTTCCGGGCTGTCGTCGCGCAGACGCTGGACTTCGAAATGCGGCGTTTCCAGATGGTCGTCCGGCAGGATGAAGATACGCGCGCGGGTGCGCAGTTCGATCTTGGTGATGGCATTGCGCTTTTCATTGAGCAGGAAAGCCGCCACCTGGAAGGGCACGCGCGCGCGAATCTCGGCGGTGCGGTCCTTCAGCGCTTCTTCCTCGATCAGGCGCAGGATGGCCAGCGACAGCGATTCGACGTCGCGGATGATGCCCTGGCCCTTGCAGCGCGGGCAGACGATGCCACTGGTTTCGCCCAGCGAGGGGCGCAGGCGCTGACGGGACATCTCCAGCAGGCCGAAGCGCGAGATGCGACCGACCTGGATGCGGGCGCGGTCGGCTTCGAGTGCTTCGCGGACCTTCTCTTCCACGGCGCGCTGGTTCTTGGCCGGGGTCATGTCGATGAAGTCGATGACGATCAGGCCGCCGATATCGCGCAGACGCAGCTGGCGGGCGATTTCCTCGGCCGCTTCCAGGTTGGTCTGCAGCGCGGTTTCCTCGATGTCGCCGCCCTTGGTGGCGCGCGCCGAGTTGATGTCGATGGACACCAGCGCTTCGGTGGGGTCGATGACGATGGAGCCGCCGGACGGCAGTTTCACTTCACGCTGGAAGGCGGTTTCGATCTGGCTTTCGATCTGGAAGCGGTTGAACAGCGGCACGCTGTCTTCGTACAGCTTGATCTTGCTGGCGTACTGCGGCATCACCTGCTGGATGAAGCTCAGGGCCTCTTCCTGGGCATCGATGCTGTCGATCAGCACTTCGCCGATGTCCTGGCGCAGGTAGTCGCGGATGGCGCGGATGATGACGTTGGATTCCTGATAGATCAGGAAGGGCGCGGGGCGGTCCTGGGAGGCTTCCTTGACGGCGTTCCAGAGTTGCACCAGGTAATCGAGGTCCCACTGCAGCTCTTCGCTGGAGCGGCCGAGGCCGGCGGTGCGCACGATCAGGCCCATGTCGGCGGGGACGTTGATGCCGTTCAGCGCTTCACGCAGTTCGTTGCGTTCCTCGCCTTCGATGCGCCGCGAAATGCCACCGGCACGCGGGTTGTTCGGCATCAGTACGAGGTAGCGACCGGCCAGGCTGATGAAGGTGGTGAGGGCGGCGCCCTTGTTGCCGCGTTCTTCCTTCTCGACCTGGACGATGACTTCCTGGCCTTCCTTCAGGACGTCCTTGATGTTGACGCGGCCTTCGGGGGCCTTGGAGAAATATTCGCGGGAGATTTCCTTGAGCGGCAGGAAGCCGTGGCGGTCTGCGCCAAAATCGACGAAAGCGGCTTCGAGGCTGGCTTCGACGCGGGTGATCTTGCCTTTGTAGATGTTGGCCTTCTTCTGTTCGCGAGCACCGGATTCGATATCCAGGTCGAACAGTCGCTGGCCATCGACCAGTGCAACGCGCAACTCTTCGGGCTGGGTTGCGTTAATCAGCATTCTTTTCATGTAGTACCGTCGGTTTCCGTGGCATCCGGAAACGGCGTTCGGCACACACGACTCTCGCAGTCGGTGTCAGGTGCGTCAGGAATGGTTGTAAGGCACTCCAGTGTCCAGCGATGTGAGGCCAGTTGGGCCGGCGTCGCGACGACGTCTCCTGCTTGCTGTCGAAACAGCAGCAATGGTTCGGGAGGAGGAATCAGGCATCGGTAGCGGACGGAATGAAACGTCTGTGTAAGCCTTTGCTACGCAATCCGATGCTGTGCATCTCGACCCAACACGCATACGTTGAAAAATCGGGTGCCGCTCGCAGAATCCGGGGAGCGGGTTTTCGATTATCGCGATTGCCCAAAAGAGGGGGCACGCATCATGTCTTCAAGGCTTGTTTCGCAACCTCGTCGCTACTTGAGAGAGGGTGCGTCGGACGGCCTCACGTCCTCGAACATGTTTCCGGTCGGGGATGGCTGTTTCGCATGCTTCCTCGGACCTGGCCGCTTTTGGCGGCGCACGGGACTATAACAGTAATGTTTAAGTGCTTCAATTGCATGAAAATTGATACCATTCGCCGATGACCAATACCCCTCTTCAGACCACGGGCGTGCAAATGCTCGAGGTCTCGCCGGAACTTGCCGGCCAGCGCATCGATAACTTCCTCCGCACTCAACTCAAGGGCGTGCCCAAGACGTTGATCTACCGCATCCTGCGCAAGGGTGAGGTGCGGGTCAACAAAGGCCGGATCAAGCCCGAATACAAGCTCCAGGCCGGCGATATGGTGCGTGTGCCGCCATTGCGGCTGGCCGAGCGCGATGAGCCGGTGCCGTTGGCGCAGGGCCTGCTCGAACGCCTGGAAGCGGCCATCGTCTATGAAGACAAGGCGCTGATCGTGCTCAACAAGCCGGCGGGCATCGCCGTGCATGGCGGCAGCGGGCTCAGCTTCGGCGTCATCGAAGCGCTGCGCCAGCTGCGTCCCGATGCCAAGGAGCTGGAGCTGGTGCATCGCCTGGATCGCGATACCTCGGGTCTGCTGATGATCGCCAAGAAGCGCAGCATGCTCCGCCACCTGCATCAGGCGCTGCGTGGCGATGGTGTCGACAAGCGCTATATGGCGCTGGTGCGTGGTCGCTGGGAAACAGGCACGAAGCAGGTCAGCGCGCCCCTGCTGAAAAATACCTTGCGTTCCGGCGAGCGTATGGTCGAGGTCACCGAGGAAGGCAAGGAGGCGCTGACGCTGTTCCGGGTGCTGCGTCGCTTCGGCGATTTCGCCACGCTGGTCGAGGCCAGGCCGATTACCGGGCGCACCCATCAGATCCGTGTGCATGCGCGTCATGCCGGACATGCCATTGCCGGCGACAGCAAGTACGGCGATGAGGAGTTTTCCGGGTTGATTCGCGAGCTGGGTGGCAAGCGTCTGTTTCTGCACGCCCATGCATTGCGGGTGCCCTTGCCCGAGGGCGGCGAGCTGAGCCTGGAAGCGCCGGTGGACGAGGTCTGGTCGCGCACGCTGGAGCGCCTGGGTGAGTGACTACAGCCTGCTGATCTTCGATTGGGACGGAACCCTGATGGATTCCATCGGGCGCATCGTCGAATCGGTTTGCGCGGCGGCTACGGCCTGTGACCTGCCGGTGCTCGATGAGGTCGCCATCAAGGGCATCATCGGACTTGCCTTGCCTGAGGCCATTGCCGTGCTCTATCCGCAGGTGGCGGATGCGACGAGGGTGACGGCCTTCAGAGACGCCTATGTCGAGCATTACCTGGCGCTCGATGCCGAGCCTGCGGCGCTGTATCCCGGCGTTGCCGAGGGCTTGCGGCAGTTTCGCGAGCAGGGGCATCTGCTCGCGGTGGCGACCGGCAAGGGTCGGCAGGGGCTGGACCGGGTGCTCGCGGGGCAGGGGCTGACGGATTTCTTCGACGTCACGCGCTGCGCGGATGAAACCGCCAGCAAGCCTCATCCTCTGATGATTCAGGAAATCCTGGCGCACTGCGGGGCAAGGCCCGAACAGGCGCTGATGATTGGCGATTCGGTGTTCGACCTGGAGATGGCCAGGCGCGCCGGGGTGGATAGTGTCGCGGTCGGCTACGGTGCGCAGCCTTTCGAGGTGCTGCAGGCCTGTTCGCCGCGTTTTGCGATCAATGGTTTTTCGGAGCTCGGCCAGTGGCTGCGCTCTGCAGGTACGGCTGAGGCAGGTAGATATGTCGGATGAATGGAAGGCCCCGGTCGAGGGGAGCAAGGAAGAGCGAAACAGTTGGAAACTGCTGGAGAAGACGCTGCTGGCGGGTGTGCAGGAGCAGCGCAGGGCCAGGCGCTGGGGGATCTTCTTCAAGTCGCTGACCTTTTTGTACCTGTTCGTGGCGCTGGCGCTTTTCTCGCCACTGCTGCAACTGGGTGGCGACAAGAAGGGCGGCGACAGCCATACCGCGGTGATCAACGTGCGCGGGATGATCGCCGACCAGGAGCAGGCCAGTGCCGACAACATAGTCGGAGCGTTGCGCGCGGCATTCGAGGATGCGGGCACCCGGGCGGTAGTGCTGCGTATCAACAGTCCCGGTGGCAGTCCGGTGCAGTCGGGCTATATCTACGATGAAATTCGCCGGCTGCGTGGCGAGTATCCGCAGGTCAAGGTCTACGCGGTGATTACCGACCTGGGCGCTTCGGGTGCTTATTACATCGCCAGCGCCGCCGATGAAATCTATGCCGACAAATCGAGCCTGGTGGGCTCCATCGGGGTGACGGCTGCAACCTTCGGCTTTGTCGAGGCGCTGGACAAGCTGGGCGTCGAGCGGCGGGTGTACACCTCCGGCGAGCACAAGGCGTTCCTCGATCCGTTCCAGCCGCAGAAGCAGGAAGAAACCGAATTCTGGCGGAGTGTGCTGACGACCACTCATCGCCAGTTCATCGATAGCGTCAAGCAAGGGCGTGGCGACCGACTGCAGGTGGACGCACATCCCGAGCTGTTCTCCGGCCTGATCTGGTCCGGTGAACAGGCACTGGAGCTGGGGCTGATCGACGCCCTGGGCAGCACCGGCTATGTGGCGCGGGAAGTGATCGGTGAGGAAAAACTGGTGGATTTCACCGTCAAGGAATCTCCGCTGGATCGCTTCACCAAGAAACTCGGTGCCGGTATGGGCGCGCAGCTGGCAATGTGGATGGGGCTCCAGGGGCCAACGCTGCGCTGACCTGGGCTTCAAGGAACCTCGATTCCCGCGTTGTTAAGCATGTCCACCAGCCGGATCAGCGGCAGGCCGATCAGGCTGGTGGCATCTTCGCCTTCGGTGGCGCGGAACAGGCTGATGCCCAGGCCTTCGGCCTTGAAGCTGCCGGCGCAATCGAAGGGTTGTTCGGCCCTGAGGTAGCGCTCGATCTGCGCCTCGCCGAGGTCGCGAAAAAGTACGCTGAAGCGCAGGCAGTCGACCTGTTCGCTTGCGTTGCGGCTGTCGAGCAGCGTCAGGCCGGTCAGAAAATCCAGGCGTTTGCCGCTGCATGACAGCAACTGCTCCCTGGCGCGCTCGAACGTATGCGGCTTGCCGATGATCCTGTCGCCCAGCACGGCCACCTGGTCGGAGCCGATGATCAGATGATCCGGGTGGGTTTCGGTCAGTGCCCGGGCCTTTTCGCGGGAAAGCCGGCGCACCAGCTGTTCCGGGGATTCATCGGGGCGGGCGGTTTCGTCGATGTGCGGGGCGCAGCAGTCGAACGGCAGGCGCAGCCGTGAAAGCAGTTCGCGTCGGTAGGGGGAGCTGGAGGCGAGAAGCAGGTGGCGCATTTTCCTTCCTTATATAGGTGCTGAGTGGTCTTCGACTGAGCGGGGCTGAGAAGCTGAATTCCTTTGACAGTCGTGGGGCGCATCCCTAGAATGCCGCGCTTATGTTGAAAGGACCAATACCCCCGCACGTTGACCCGCGCAAGCTCGCTGACCGAGCGGCCTCCCTCAAGGGCGAGCTGCAGTTGTCGGAGCTCAAGCGGCTTGTCGATCCTCTAGAGGACGATAAAGGTGTGGTGCGCGCCAGCTTCGACTTTGGGCGCGACGAGCAGCGAACCGTGGTCATCCACAGTGAGCTGGACGTTGAGGTCACGATGATTTGCCAGCGTTGTCTGGAGCTGGTTGTTCTGCCTATCCATAGCGAATGCGATTATGCCGTTGTGAATGAGGGTTCGAGCAGCCAGCACCTGCCCAAGGGCTATGACGTGCTGGAAGTGGGAGAGGATCCTCTGGATCTGCTGGCGCTGGTTGAAGAGGAGCTTCTGCTCGCTCTTCCGATTGTTCCACTCCATGACCTTGAAATTTGCCAGCCGCCGGCAGGGCCTGATGAGCCCGAGCCGAGTGAGGACGAGGTAACGCGGTCCAACCCGTTCAGCGTACTGGCGCAGTTAAAGCGTGACCCAAACGTTTAGGAGTTGATCCCAATGGCTGTTCAGCAGAACAAAAAATCCCGTTCCGCCCGCGATATGCGCCGTTCCCACGACGCACTGGTGCCGAACGCCCTGTCCGTGGAAAAGAGCACCGGTGAAGTTCACCTGCGCCACCATGTTTCCCCGGAAGGTTTCTACCGCGGTCGCAAGGTGATCGACAAGGGCGCTGACGAGTAAACCTTGTCCGCTCCGATCATCGCGATCGATGCAATGGGTGGGGACTTCGGTCCTCACCGCATTGTTCCGGCCAGTCTCGACTGTCTGGCTGAAACGCCCTCGCTGCACCTGGTCCTTGTCGGCCAAACCTCCATCCTTGAAGAAATCGTCTCCCGATATGGGCGGGTGGATGCTGCGCGTCTGAAAATCGTCGAGGCCGATGAGGTCGTCGGGATGGATGAGCGACCGACCCAGGCCTTGCGTGGCAAGCCTCGATCGTCCATGCGCGTGGCCCTTGAGCTGGTGCGTGACGGCCAGGCCCAGGCCTGCGTCAGTGCCGGCAACACCGGCGCTCTGATGGCGCTGGCCCGGCATGTGCTGAAGACCCTGCCGGGCATCGATCGCCCGGCCATGGCGACCGCCATTCCGACGCGCGACGGCTCCTGCCTGTTGCTCGATCTGGGGGCGAACGTGGACTGCAGTGCCGGGCAGCTCTACCAGTTTGGCGTGATGGGCTCGGTCGCGGCGCAGACTCTGGGGGTCGAGCGACCACGGGTGGCGCTGCTCAACGTGGGCACCGAGGCGATCAAGGGCAATCAGCAGGTCAAGGCGGCGGCGGTGTTGCTGCAGCAGGCGGTTGATCTCGACTACAGCGGCTTTATCGAGGGTGACGGACTCTTCCGGGGGGAAGCCGACGTGGTCGTCTGCGACGGCTTTGTCGGCAATATTCTGCTCAAGTCCACCGAGGGCCTGGCGCAGCTGGTGTCCTCGCGAGTCGAGGCATTGTGTCGGCGCTCGCTGTTGTCGCGCCTGCTGGGCGTGCTTGCGCTGCCGCTGTTGCGCCAGCTGCGTGCCGACATGAGTCCGGCGCAATACAACGGAGCGAGCTTTCTGGGGTTGCAGGGCATCGTCGTGAAAAGCCATGGCGGTGCCGGCAGGGAAGGCTTTCGGTCGGCCATCCGGCGCGCGGCGGAAGATGTCCGGCATAACCTGCCGGAGCAATTGCACAGTAGACTGGAGCGTCTGCTCGTGACCGGTCAGTCGTTTGCTGGCGGCACTGATGTGACCACAGTCGATGGCTTGCCATCCAACTGAGAATTCGAAGCGCCGGCATGGCGCATTCTTTTGACGAACCACAACAAGAGAGCTGTTTCATGTCCGCATCACTTGCATTCGTCTTTCCGGGGCAGGGCTCCCAGTCCGTGGGTATGCTCGCCGAGTACGGCACCCAGGCGCTGGTACTGGAAACCTTCGCCGAAGCCTCTTCCGCGCTGGGCTACGACCTGTGGGCGCTTGCCCAGCAAGGCCCGCAGGAACAACTGAACCAGACCGACAAGACCCAGCCGGCCATTCTCGCGGCCTCCATCGCGCTGTGGCGCCTCTGGCTGGCCGAAGGTGGCGCGCGTCCGGCATTCGTCGCCGGCCACAGCCTTGGCGAGTACAGCGCACTGGTCGCTTCCGGCAGCCTGCCGTTCGCCGATGCGGTGAAGCTGGTCGAGCTGCGTGGTCAACTGATGCAGCAGGCGGTGCCTGCGGGTACGGGCGGCATGGCGGCGATCCTGGGTCTGGAAGATGCCGACGTGCTGGCTGCCTGTGCCGAGGCGGCGCAGGGCGAGGTGGTCAGCGCGGTCAATTTCAATGCCCCAGGGCAGGTGGTGATCGCCGGTTCCGCTGCCGCGGTCGAGCGCGCCATCGAAGCCTGCAAGGCCAGGGGCGCCAAGCGCGCCATGCCGTTGCCGGTCAGTGTGCCGTCGCATTGCGACCTGATGCGCCCGGCGGCGGAGCGCTTTGCCGACTCGCTGATTGCGGCGGCCTGGCAGGAGCCCGAGATTGCGCTGGTACAGAATGTCAGCGCGGCGATCGTCGAGGATCTCGATGTGCTCAAGCGCGACCTGCTGGCTCAGCTCTACAGCCCGGTGCGCTGGGTCGAAACCATTGTGGCCCTGGGTGAGCGTGGCGTGACCGAGCTGGTCGAATGTGGTCCGGGCAAGGTGCTGTCGGGGCTCAACAAGCGTTGCGTCAAGGGCATCAACACCTACAATCTCGACACCCCCGATGCCTTTGCCGCCACCCGTGGCGCGCTGGCATGAACAAGGAGAACACTATGAATCTGCAAGGCAAGATTGCGCTGGTGACAGGCGCCAGTCGAGGCATCGGCCAGGCTGTGGCGCTGGAGCTCGGTCGCCAAGGCGCCATCGTGATTGGTACCGCGACTTCTCCTGCGGGGGCCGAGCGCATTGCTGAAACCCTTCGGGATAACGGTATCGAAGGCGCCGGTCTGGTGCTGGACGTGACTAACGACGAGTCCGTGGCGAGCACCCTTGAACATATTCAGCAGCACCTGGGCCAGCCCGCCATTCTGGTCAACAACGCCGGCATCACCCGTGACAATCTGATGCTGCGCATGAAAGACGACGAATGGAACGATGTGATCGATACCAATCTCAACAGCCTCTATCGCCTGACCAAGGGTGTACTGCGCGGCATGACCAAGGCGCGCTGGGGGCGGATCATCAGCATTGGTTCCGTAGTGGGTGCCATGGGCAACGCGGGACAGGTAAACTACGCCGCAGCCAAGGCTGGCCTCGAAGGTTTCAGTCGTGCGCTGGCTCGTGAAGTGGGCTCGCGCGGTATCACGGTCAATGCCGTGGCGCCGGGTTTCATCGATACCGACATGACGCGTGAGCTGCCTGAGGCTCAGCGTGACGCGCTACTGGGACAGATTCCTCTGGGTCGTCTCGGACAGGCGGAAGAAATTGCCAAGGTCGTCGCTTTTCTGGCTTCTGATGGTGCTGCCTATGTTACCGGGGCCACGGTTCCGGTGAATGGCGGCATGTACATGAGCTGATGCGTCGCCCAACGCATGTATACAGCCATAACGGCTGATTGATTCGTTATAAAACTGCGGTGTGTTTATAGACATAAGGTTGAAAGCAGGCTCATGCTTGCCCGCTTTCAGCTTGAAATGCGGAAAACGCTTTCTATACACTACCGCGCAGACCAGCTGCCTGGATTTTTCCATAGGAGTGAAAACAAGGTATGAGCACCATCGAAGAACGCGTCAAGAAAATCGTTGCCGAGCAACTTGGCGTCAAGGAAGATGAAGTCACCAACAGCGCTTCCTTCGTCGAAGACCTGGGTGCCGACTCCCTTGACACCGTTGAGCTGGTGATGGCTCTGGAAGAGGAATTCGAGACCGAAATCCCGGACGAGCAAGCCGAGAAGATCACCACTGTTCAAGAAGCCATCGATTACATCAACGCGCACGCGCAGTAAGTTGTAATCCTGCTTCGAGTCAGTAAAGCCGCACTGCCTTTGAACGGGTAGTGCGGCTTTTGTTTGAAAATCAGATTAAATGCAGCGGATCGCGCCCATGCGAGCGGCCTCTGTGAAGGATGCTCTCTCGTCCGTTGCGATTGCCAGCGGAGCAGGTCGGGCAACAAGCAAACGTAAGGAGAATTGCTGTGTCGCGTAGACGCGTCGTCATCACCGGGATGGGCATGTTATCGCCACTGGGTAACGATGTGCCAAGCAGCTGGCAGGGGATTCTCGCCGGTCGCAGTGGCATCGGCCTGATAGAACACATGGATCTTTCCACTTATGCCACCCGTTTTGGTGGATCGATCAAGAATTTCGATGTCGAGCAGTACTTGCCGGCCAAAGAGGCGCGCAAGCTCGATCTCTTCATCCAGTACGGCCTGGCTGCCAGTTTCCAGGCCGTGCGTGATTCCGGGCTGGAGATCAGCGATGCCAATCGCGAGCGCATCGGGGTTGCCATGGGCTCCGGTATCGGCGGCCTGACCAATATCGAAAACAGCTGCAAGGCTCTGATCGAACAAGGGCCGCGGCGCATTTCACCCTTTTTCGTGCCGGGCTCGATCATCAATATGGTCTCGGGCTTCCTCTCGATCCATCTGGGCTTGCAAGGCCCCAACTACGCCATTGCCACGGCCTGTACCACAGGTACGCACTGTATCGGCATGGCGGCGCGCAACATTGCCTATGGCGAAGCTGACGTGATGATCGCCGGTGGCTCGGAAATGGCCGCCTGCGGACTGGGCATCGGTGGCTTTGCCGCTGCCCGGGCCTTGTCCACGCGCAACGACGACCCGACAACGGCCAGCAGGCCCTGGGACAAGGGGCGTGATGGTTTCGTCCTGTCCGATGGCGCAGGCTCCCTGGTTCTGGAAGAACTGGAACATGCGCGGGCTCGCGGTGCGAAGATCTATGCCGAACTGATCGGTTTCGGCATGAGCGCCGATGCCTTCCACATGACCTCGCCGCCGGAAGACGGCGCCGGCGCCGCGCGCTGCATCCGCAATGCCATTCAGGATGCCCGGATCGATCCTGAACAGGTGCACTACATCAACGCCCACGGTACCTCTACGCCAGCCGGCGACAAGGCCGAAGCGGCGGCGATCAAGACGGTCTTCGGCAGCCATGCCTATGAGCTGTCGGTCAGTTCGACCAAGTCCATGGTAGGGCACCTGCTGGGTGCCGCGGGTGCGGTCGAGGCGATCTTCAGTATCCTGGCCATTCGTGATCAGGTGGCGCCGCCGACCATCAACCTCAACGAACCGGATGAAGGCTGCGACCTGGACTTCGTCCCGCACGAGGCCAAGCCAAGGCAGATCGACGTCGCGCTGTCGAACTCCTTCGGTTTTGGCGGCACCAACGGTTCGCTGGTGTTCAGTCGGTTCACCGAGTGACATTGACCTGGGTGGACGGGCAACCCGCTGGCGGAGTGCCCGTCCATGATCGTGGCTTCGCCTACGGCGATGGCCTGTTCGAAACCATCAGGGTCATCGCCCGGCAACCGCAATTGCTGGATCGGCACCTTCAGCGACTCGACAACGGCTGCCAGCGCCTGGGTATTCCCTGCGACCTGGCGAACCTGCGCACGCAGATCCTCGCATTCAGTTCCGCGCTCGGCGACGGCGTCGCCAAGCTCGTGCTCACTCGGGGCGATGGCCAGCGCGGCTATGCGCCACCGCAACCCGGCCAGCCGCGCACGGTGCTGCTGGGCTCGCCAGCCCCTGACTACCCTCGCGAGTATGCCGCGCATGGCGTGCGTCTGTATCCCTGTGTCACGCGTCTGGCCGAGCAGCCGGCGCTGGCGGGCTTGAAGCATCTCAATCGCCTGGAGCAGGTGCTGGCCCGTGCTGAATGGCAGGCTTCGGCCTGTGCCGAAGGGTTGATGTGCGATATGTCGGGGCGCGTCATCGAGGGGGTGTTCAGCAATATTTTCCTGGGTTCGCAAGGCGTGCTGCAAACGCCATCGCTTGAGCGTTGCGGTGTCGCGGGTGTCATGCGCGCTGAAATACTCGAGCGCGCACAGCGTGCGGGAATACGAACCCAGGTCTGCGATATCACGCTTGAACGGCTGCTCGGGGCTGAGGAAATCTTCGTCTGCAACAGCCTTTACGGCATCTGGCCCGTGCGCCAGCTGCACACCCATGTCTGGCCGGTAGGTGCGCTCACACGTAAACTGCAGGGCCTGATTACCGATCTGTCGAGTGGTACGTGATTCGAAAACTGTCTTTGGCGCTGCTGGGCGTGGTGCTGCTCGCGGCGCTGGCGTTCGGCCTGGTTGCCTGGAAACTTCACGCCGCGCTGGAGCAGCCGCTTCAGCTCGACGATGTGCGTCTGCTGGAAGTCAAAACCGGGGATACGCCCAGTGGTGTGTTTCAGCGACTGGAGCGCGAAGGTGTTTTGCGGGATGCGTTCTGGCTGCGCCTGCACTGGCGGCTGAATCTGTCTGGGCAGAATCTGCACAGCGGAGAATACCGCCTGCTTCCGGCCATGACCGTGGGCGAGATGATCGGGCTGTGGCAGCGTGGCGAGGTCGTTCAGCACACCTTGACCATTGTCGAGGGCTGGAATTTCCGCCAGCTGCGTGCGGCGCTGCAGGCTTCGTCCCTGATTGAGCAGACTCTCGCCGGCCTGTCCGACCACGAGGTCATGGCACGACTCGGTCATGCCGAGCTGCACCCGGAAGGGCGCTTCTTTCCCGACACCTACAGCTTCACCCGTGGCGTGGCCGATATCGAATTGCTGCGGCGGGCCTTTAGCCGACTCGAAAGCGTACTGGCCGAGGAATGGCAGGGGCGCAGCGAGGGCTTGCCTTATAAAGACCCCTACCAAGCCCTGACCATGGCCTCGATCATCGAAAAGGAAACCGGCGTACCTTCCGAACGCGGCGAGATTGCCGGTGTGTTCGTGCGCCGTCTCGCGCGCGGCATGCTGTTGCAGACCGACCCGACGGTGATCTACGGCATGGGTGAAAGCTATCGCGGTCGCATTACCCGTGCCGACCTGCGCAAGCCGACGCCTTACAACACCTACACCAATGCCGGCCTGCCGCCCACGCCCATCGCCATGGTCGGTCGCGAGGCGATTCACGCTGCCCTGCATCCGATGGAAGGCACCAGTCTGTACTTCGTGGCGCGTGGCGACGGCAGCCATGTGTTCAGCAATACGCTGGCCGAGCACAATCGGGCGGTGCGCGAATACCAGCTCAAGCGTCGTGCCGATTACCGGTCCAGTCCACCACCCCGGCAAGTGCCGGCGCCAAGCGAGAATAGCCAGTGACAGGATGCTTCATCACCCTGGAGGGGCCAGAGGGCGCGGGCAAGAGCACCAATCGCGAATTCATCGCCGAATATCTGCGTGAGCGCGGCATCGATGTCGTGCTGACCCGTGAACCGGGCGGTACGCCACTGGCCGAACGTATTCGCGAGATTCTGCTGGTGCCGGCCGATGAGCCGATGGCCAGTGATACGGAACTGCTGCTGGTATTCGCCGCGCGCGCGCAGCATATCCAACAGGTCATTCGCCCGGCTCTGGCACGGGGCGCGGTGGTGCTGTGTGATCGTTTCACCGATGCGACCTATGCCTATCAGGGGGGCGGTCGCGGCCTGCCCCTGCAGCGCATCGAGCAACTGGAAAACTTCGTGCAGGGCGAGTTGCGCCCGGACCTGACGCTGATTTTCGACCTGCCGGTCGAAATCGGCCTGAGCCGTGCGGCGGCACGTGGGCGTCTCGATCGTTTCGAGCAGGAGGGGCTGGGCTTCTTCGAAGCCGTGCGCAATGCCTATCTCGAACGTGCTCGCCAGGCGCCGGCGCGCTATCGGGTGATCGATGCCGGACAACCGCTGGCGGCGGTGCAGCGCGATCTGCAGGCACTGCTGCCACAGATACTGGAGCGCATCGGTGGCTGACATCCTTCCCTGGCAGGCCGGTCTGTGGCAACTGTTGGCGGGCCGTCAGCAACACGCCCATGCCTACCTGCTGCATGGGCCGGCGGGTATCGGCAAGCGCGCCCTGGCCGAGCAATTGATGGCGCTGTTGCTGTGTCGACAGCCATCGGCAGCCGGCGCCTGCGGTAATTGCCGGAGTTGCCAGTTGCTCGCCGCACAGACCCATCCCGATCATTACATCCTCGAACCGGAAGAGGTCGACAAGGCGATTCGGGTCGATCAGGTGCGCCAACTGGTTGCTTTCGTGACCCAGACTGCGCAGCTTGGCGGGCGCAAGGTGGTGCTGCTCGAACCGGCCGAGGCGATGAACCTCAACGCGGCCAATGCACTGCTCAAGAGCCTCGAAGAGCCCGCTGGCGATACCGTGCTGCTGCTGATCACTCACCAGCCGAGCCGACTGCTGCCGACCATCAGAAGCCGTTGTGTGCAGCAGGCCTGCCCCTTGCCGGCGCGTGGGCAAAGCCTCGACTGGCTCGCTCAGCAGCTGCCCGAGCTGCCCGTCGAGCAACGCGAGGAGCTGCTGACACTGGCGGCGGGCTCGCCCCTGGCGGCGTGCCGACTGCATGGCCTGGGCGTGCTCGAAATGCGCGCGCAGGTCGTGGAGGGGATAAAGAAGCTGCTTAAACAGCAGCAATCGCCCAGCCAGCTGGCGGAAGCCTGGAACCCGCTGTCGCTGATCCTGTTGTTCGACTGGTTCTGCGAGTGGGCGCACCTGATCCTGCGTTACCAGATGAGCGAGGATGAACAGGGGCTTGGCGCAGACGATATGTCCAGGGTGATCCAGTACCTGGCGCAGAAAACCACACCGGCAAAGCTGCTGGCGTTGCAGGACTGGTTGCTGGCCCATCGACAGAAGGTATTGGGCAAAGCCAACCTCAACCGTGTCTTGCTTCTCGAAGCGTTGCTGGTGCAGTGGGCAAGCCTGCCTGGGGCGCGTTAGACTCCATCCGGTCTTTTGCTAGGAACATTCCATGAGCCTGCCTGCAAATCTCGGTCCGCGTAACGGCATCCTGTCCCTGACCATCAAGGACAAGTCGGTGCTCTATGCCGCCTTCATGCCGTTCATCAAGCATGGCGGGTTGTTCATTCCTACCAACAAGAGCTACAATCTCGGCGATGAGGTCTTCATGCTGCTGAGCCTGATGGACGAGCCGGAGAAGATTCCAGTCGCCGGCAAGGTCGTCTGGATCACCCCGAAAGGCGCCCAGGGCAACCGCGCCGCAGGCGTCGGCGTGCAGTTCAGCGAGGGCGACACCACCGCCCGCAACAAGATCGAAACCTACCTGGCCGGCGCGATGAAGTCCGACCGTCCGACGCATACGATGTAAGGCGTAAAGCCGGGAAAAGCCGAGAAAAACCGATAGAAGTGCTTGAGGCTGGACGAGAAAAGCCGATAGAGCGCTTGAAGCTGGAAGGCTGGACGAAAAAGCTTGACGGAGTTTTGACATTAGACCGCACGCTGTCCAGCCTCCAGCCTCCAGCCTCCAGCCTCCAGCCTCCAGCCTCCAGCCTCCAGCCTCCAGCCTCCAGCCTCCAGCCTCCAGCCTCCAGCTTTCCGCTATACTCCCCGGCTTCCCTGCCAAGCTGTGACGACGAATGCTCATCGACTCCCACTGTCATCTTGATCGACTCGATCTCACCGCGCACGAGGGCTCTCTTGATGCCGCGCTGGAGGCTGCGCGGCAGCGTGGCGTCGGGCATTTTCTCTGCATTGGTGTCAGTGCCGACAATGCGGCAGCCGTAAAAGCGCTGGCGGAGCGTTATGCGGATGTCGATTGCTCGGTGGGTGTGCATCCTCTGGATCTGGCGCCGAACGCCGAGCCTGCGTTCGACTGGCTGCTGGCCGAACTGGAGCATCCGCATGTGGTGGCCATCGGCGAGACGGGGCTCGATTACCACTACGAGCCGGAAGCCGCCGAGCTGCAGCAGCGCTCGTTCAGGCTCCATCTGCAGGCGGCCAGCGCCTGTGGCAAGCCGGTGATCGTGCATACCCGCGCCGCGCGTGGCGATACGCTGGAGCTGCTGCGCGCAGCGGCGTTGCCCCAGGCAGGCGTGCTGCACTGTTTCACCGAGGACTGGGACATGGCCAGGGCTGCGCTCGATCTGGGCTACTACATTTCATTCTCGGGTATCGTCACCTTTCGCAACGCCGATGCCCTGCGTGACGTTGCACGGCGGGTGCCGCCCGATCGCCTGCTGGTGGAAACCGATTCGCCCTATCTGGCGCCGATCCCGCACCGGGGCAAGCCGAACCTGCCGCAGTACGTGCGCGAGGTGGCGCAGTTCCTGGCCGAGCTTCGTAGCGTCGATTTCGAGCAGCTGAGTGAGCAGACCACCGATAATTTCCGGCGGCTGTTTCCTCTGGCGCGGGTTGCTGTCTGACCAGGCTCCGACAAAACGCAACGTCATGACGCAGGCCGTCCTGGCCGGCAGCCTGTACAATTCGCGCCGCTTTGGTACTCATATCGCCTGGTAGATCGTTTCAGGACCGGTGTGCAGTTCCAGTCTTTCCTCCTGCCTGGCAAGGCGGGACGCTACTTTTTCAGAAATAGGTTGTGCCATGTCCAGCGACACGCCGCTTCCCGGCACTCTGCAGCGGGGCCTCAAAAACCGGCATATCCAGCTGATTGCGCTGGGTGGCGCCATCGGCACGGGGCTGTTCCTGGGGTCGGCAGGCGTGCTGCGCAGTGCCGGACCTTCGATGATCCTAGGCTACGCCATTGGTGGCCTGATCGCCTTTCTGATCATGCGCCAGTTGGGCGAGATGATCGTTGAAGAGCCCGTCGCCGGCTCCTTCAGTCACTTTGCGCACAAGTACTGGACGCCCTATGCAGGCTTTCTCTCGGGCTGGAACTACTGGGTGCTCTACGTGTTGGTGGGCATGGCCGAACTGACGGCGGTCGGCAAATATGTGCAGTTCTGGTGGCCGGAAGTGCCGACCTGGGCCACGGCTGCGGCATTTTTCATTCTGATCAACCTGATCAATCTGGCGAACGTCAAGGCGTTCGGCGAAGCCGAGTTCTGGTTCGCGATCATCAAGGTTGGCGCGATTGTCGGCATGATCGTGCTGGGGTTGTATCTGCTTCTGAGTGGTCGGGGTGGCGATCAGGCCAGCTTCAGTAATCTGTGGACGCACGGTGGGTTCTTTCCCAACGGCATCAGCGGGATGGTGATGGCATTGGCGATCATCATGTTTTCCTTTGGCGGGCTGGAGCTGGTGGGCATCACCGCCGCCGAGGCATCCGACCCCAAGACCGTGATACCCAAGGCCATCAATCAGGTCGTCTACCGTATTCTGATTTTCTATATCGGGGCCTTGAGCGTGCTGCTGGCCCTGTACCCCTGGGATAGTCTGCTGCAAACCCTGGGGGCGGCGGGCGATCCCTACAGCAGCAGTCCCTTCGTGCAGATTTTTTCACTGATCGGCAGCGATACTGCGGCGCATATCCTCAATTTCGTGGTGCTGACGGCGGCGCTTTCGGTCTACAACAGCGGTGTGTATTGCAACAGCCGGATGCTTTACGGACTGGCCGAGCAGGGTGATGCGCCGCGGGCGCTGATGCGGGTGAATCGTCGCGGCGTACCGGTGCTGGCGATTGCCTTTTCGGGGCTGATGACCCTGCTCTGCGTAGTGGTCAATTACCTGCTGCCGCAAGGCGCGCTGGAACTGCTGATGTCGCTGGTGGTGGCGGCATTGCTGATCAACTGGGCCATGATCAGCCTCGCGCACCTGAAGTTCCGCAAGGCGATGATGGCGCAGGGCGTCGAGCCATCCTTCAAGTCGTTCTGCTACCCCTTCAGCAACTACCTGTGCCTGGCTTTCGTGGCCTTTATCGCACTGATCATGCTTTCGATGCCGGGGTTGCGCGTCTCGATAATGGCGATCCCGTTCTGGGTGCTGTTCATCTGGTTCTGCTTCCGCCTGCGTCTTGCCCGGCGTGCCGGGACGAGTCGCTCGTTCAGCGGATAAAAAGAACCCGGCGCAGAGCCGGGTCAAGACCATTAGGAGTTTGAGGTCACGTTCCTCGCTCCCTCAACTGGTCGTGCTTTGGGGGGAGGGCACGACCAGTAAGGGAAGTATTGATCGCTATCGACGAGTTTGCAGGGCAATTGGCGCGTTTTTAAAACGGATTTGGAATAGCCACCGGGACTATTGATCGCTGCCTTTGATAGCTCATATCGCTTTCAGGCCGTGAATGATTGCCAGGGCCTGTTCGATGACTTCGGTTCGGGTATAGAAGTGCGGTGAAAAGCGTATGCCGCCGCCGCGCTGCGCACAGACGATCTGTTCCGATTTCAGTCGCTCGAACAGGGCCTGATTGTCCCATCCGTCGATTCTGAAGGTCAGGATGCCGGCGCGTCGGCGAGGATCGGCGGGGCTCAGCAGCTCGACTCCCGACATGGCCGACAATTCGCGTTGCAAATGATCGATCCGCTTGGACAGTCCCTGCTCCACCTTCTCCATGCCCATCTCTTCCAGCAGTGAAAGACTCGCCTCCAGCGCCATGCTGGCGAGCATATTCGGGCTGCCGCATTCGAAGCGGCGTGCGCTGCGTGCCGGTTCCCAGTCCTCGCGGTCGTAATCGCCGGCGTGTTCGAGCATGTGCCAGCCGTACTCGTGCAGTTTCAGGCGGGCGCGCAGATCGCTGCGGCAATAGAAGACGCCAAGCCCCTCGGGACCCAGCAGCCATTTATGGCCATCGGCCATGGCGAAGGCGCAGCGGTTCTGGCGGACGTCGAAGGGCAGGGCACCCAGTTGCTGGATCGCATCGATACACAGCAACACGCCGCGCTGCTCGCAGCCTTCACCAAGACGCGGCAGGTCCAGGCGCAGGCCGCTGGCGTACTGCACGGCGCTGATGGCCATCAGGCGCACCTTCGGACCGCAGGCGGCCAGCAGCGCGGCTTCGGGGTCTGCGCCCTTGAGGCTGACGCGTATCACCTCGACGCCTTGCGGTCGCAAAGCCTCCCAGACGATCCGGTTGGAGGGGAATTCCTCATCGCTGATGACGATCTGGTCGCCGGCCTTCCAGTCCAGCCCGAAGGCGACGAATGACAGCGCTTCGGAGGTGTTCTTGACCAGTGCGATGTCCGCCGTGGATGGCGCATTGAGCAGCCTGGCCAGTCGCCCGCGCAGGCTCGTCTCGACTTTCAGCCATTGCGGGTAGTCCCGTGCGCCAAGCGTCATGTTCTCCCGGGCGAAGCGCGACACGGCTTCGCTTGCCCGGCGTGGCCAGGGGGCGACGGCGGCATGGTTCAGGTAACGCAGGCCTTCGATCTGGGGAAATTCGTCATTCAGTGTGCTCATTGGTGTTGTTCCGTGCATTTTCTGACTGGATAGGCATAATGTTCCGCTTCCGATTTTGACGTTGCAGCCTCTTATGCAAATTGAACCGCGCAAGGTCCGCGAATTCCGCCGTCGCGAGCAGGAGATTCTCGATATCGCCCTTCAGCTCTTTCTCGAACAGGGCGAAGACAGCGTTACCGTCGAGATGATCGCCGACAAGGTGGGTATCGGCAAAGGCACCATCTACAAGCATTTCAAGTCCAAGGCCGAGATCTATCTGCGGCTGATGCTCGACTACGAGCGTGATCTCAACGAGTTGCTGCATTCGCCGAGCCTCGATCAGGACAAGGAAGCGCTGTCGCGTGCCTACTTCGAGTTCCGCATGGGCGACCCGCAACGCTATCGCCTGTTCGACCGTCTCGAAGAAAAAGTGGTCAAGGGCAATCAGGAGCCCGAGATGATCGAGGAGCTGCACCGCATCCGCGCCTCGAACTTCGAGCACCTGACCCAACTGATCAAAGGCCGCATCGCCGAAGGCAAACTGGAAGACGTACCGCCATACTTCCATTACTGCGCCGCCTGGGCACTGGTGCATGGCGCCGTGGCGCTGTATCACTCGCCGTTCTGGAGCAACGTGCTGGAGGATCAGGAGGGCTTCTTCCAGTTCCTGATGGATATTGGCGTGCGGATGGGTAACAAGCGCAAGCGGGACTAGCAGGCCATTGAAAAACTACCTGCGTTGGCAATACTGCGTTGAAAACAGGCTCGGCAAGCCGCTTGCGGCTAACGCGCTTCAGCGCGGCCCGAAGGGCGAACGAAGTGAGTACTGCTCATTTAGGCCACTAAACTCCGCGTGATTCGCTGCGCTCACCCTGCGGGCCAGCCTGCGGCTGTTACTTCGCTGCGCTACGTTTCTCGCCTGTTTTCGCCTTGTCTTGCCTGCCTCGCCTACGTTTTTCAACAGCCTGCCGGCAGGCTACGGACCAGATGGCTCGGTTGCTGCATTGCACGAGCCTCTCGTCGGAATTCCGGCATCGCTTGAGGAGGCTGTGACATGCGATTGTTGAGCGTTGTACTGGTCATGCTGGCGCTGGGTGGCTGCATGAAGGTCAGCGACATGGCCGAAGGCACGCGTCATCACCTGCGCGATGCCGGCATTCTCGACCATAGCGAGACCCGGCGCTCGGCCTCCTGGCGGTTGCAGCCGGATTCCTTCATCTATATTGCCCAGGGCCATTTCGTCCCGCCGGGGGATGTCTATCCGCGCCCGAACGTGGTCGCCGAGGAGGCCTTCAAGGGCTTCGTCGAGTATTTTCCCATGGTGCGTCGTTCTGCCCAGCCGCTCGGCTTCGAAGAGGCGATGGCCCAGACGGCAGCCGTCGGTGCCCACTACCTGCTGTACATGCGTTTCGCCGCAGCGGATGATCGCATCGGCAGTTTCGACGAACTGAACGACCAGCGCGCACTGGATCGCCTTGGCGTGGACAGCAGCGTGGTGCAGCTGATGCTGGTCGAAACCGGAACGCGCTATCTGGTGGATACCGCGCGTATCCGCAGTCGGGGCGGGCTGCTGGGGCTGTACGATCATCAGCCTGAAGAGTTGCTGGGGCCGCCGTTGCGCGATTATGCACGGCGTTTGCTGGGTACCGCTCGCTGAGGGCTTGCCATGACTGATTCAGACAAGGCTGCAAACCTGCTGGGGCAGATTCCACGGAGCGAGAAAAAAGGACCGGCGCCCGTGCATCTGTGGAACCCGCCATTCTGCGGTGATCTGGACATGCGTATCGCCCGCGACGGTCGCTGGTATTACATGGGCACGCCCATTGGCCGACCGGCCATGGTGCAGCTGTTTTCCAGCGTGATTCGCCGCGACGGCGATGACTATTTCCTGGTGACGCCGGTCGAGAAGGTCGGCATTCAGGTCGAGGATGCGCCTTTCGTGGCGGTCCGGCTCGAAGCCGAGGGGCAGGGCGAGGCGCAGTTGCTGCGCTTTTTCACCAATGTCGAGGAGGAGGTCGAGGCCGGACCGGAACATCCGCTGCGTTTCGAAATCGATCTGGCGACCCAGGAGCCTGCGCCCTATGTGCATGTGCGCGCCAACCTCGAAGCGCTGATCCATCGCAACGTCTTCTACCAGCTGGTGGAGCTGGCGGTGCCGTGCGAGATCGAGGGGGAGAAATGGCTGGGTATCTGGAGCAACGGGCGATGCTTCCCTATCGGGCCTCAGCAATAGCGGCCTGGTTGAATAGTTGATCAGATAAAGGAAAGGCTCTGTCCCGGTTACGTGTTGGTGGAGCAACGCTGCTTTTGTGGGAGCGGTTTTTAGACCAGAGCACTCCGCGAAATTCGCGGCTGAAGCGGAACGCCGCCCGACCGCTCCCGCAGGCGGTTCGTTACATCGGGTAGGTCGGGTCACGCTTCACCGACCCGACAAGCGAGCGGCCAGGCGCGTTAAATGCTGAGCTGTCAGGCATGGATGGACACATTACACCGTCGGATCGTCGGATTACGCCTTCGGCTAATTCGACCTACAACAGCCTGCATCTCGGATATTCGAAGGGATTCCTCACGCCTCGAGTGCTCGCAACACAGAGCTGGGACATAGTCAAAAGTAAGGCTCCCGAAGGAGCCTTTTTGCAGTTTACATGTTGGGATAGTTCGGGCCGCCAGCACCTTCCGGCGCCACCCAGGTGATGTTCTGGGCCGGGTCCTTGATATCGCAGGTCTTGCAGTGCACGCAGTTCTGCGCGTTGATCTGGAAGCGCTTGCTGCCGTCGTCGTTGGCCACCACTTCGTAGACGCCCGCAGGGCAGTAGCGCTGGGCCGGTTCGTCGTACATCGGCAGGTTCTTGTCGATCGGGATGCTCGGGTCGGTCAGCTTGAGGTGAACGGGTTGCTCTTCCTCATGGTTGGTGTTGGAGAGGAACACCGAGCTCAGTTTGTCGAAGCTGAGCTTGCCGTCGGGCTTGGGATAATCGATCTTCTTCGCTTCGTCGGCCAGTTTCAGGCAGGCATGATCCGGCTTGGTATCGTGCAGCGTGAAGGGAATCTTGCCGCCGAAGATGTTCTGGTCGATGAAGTTGAATGCGCCGCCCTTGATCGCGCCCCACTTGTGAATCGCGGCGCCGAAGTTGCGGCTCTTGTACAGCTCGTCGTACAGCCAGCTGTTCTTGAAGCCTTCTTCGTAGGCGGTCAGCTCGTCGCCACCCTCGTTGCCCGCCAACAGCGCATCGGCGACAGCCTCGGCTGCGAGCATGCCGGATTTCATCGCGGTGTGGTTGCCCTTGATCTTGGCGAAGTTCAGCGTGCCGGCATCGCAGCCGAGCAGCGCGCCGCCCTTGAAGACCATCTTCGGCAGCGAATTCAGGCCGCCCTTGGAAATGGCACGGGCGCCATAGGCGACGCGCTTGCCGCCTTCCAGGTACTGCTTGATCAGCGGATGGTGCTTGTAGCGCTGGAACTCGTCGAACGGCGACAGGTGCGGGTTGCTGTAGGACAGGTCGACGATCAGTCCGACCACGACCTGGTTGTTCTCCATGTGGTAGAGGAAGGAGCCGCCGGTGTTCTCGTCGTCCAGCGGCCAGCCGGCGGTATGCACCACCAGGCCCTGTTCGTGCTTGGCCGGATCGATGTCCCAGAGTTCCTTGATGCCGATGCCGTAGTGCTGCGGGTCGACGTTGGCATTGAGCTGAAAGCGGCTGATCAGTTGCTTGCCGATGTGCCCGCGGCAGCCTTCGGCGAACAGGGTGTACTTGGCGCGCAGCTCCATGCCCGGCGTGTACATGCCCTCCTTGGGATTGCCTTCGCGATCGACGCCCAGATCGCCGGTCAGAATACCCCTGACCACGCCCTGTTCATCGACGAGCGCTTCCTGGGCGGCGAAGCCGGGGTAGATTTCCACGCCGAGGTTTTCCGCCTGCTGCGCCAGCCAGCGGCACAGGTTGCCCAGGGAAATGATGTAGTTGCCCTCGTTGTGCATGGTCTTGGGCACGAATGCATTGGGCAGCTTGCTGGCCGATTCGGCATTCTTGAGCAGGTAGATGTCGTCGCGCTTGACCGCGGTGTTCAGCGGTGCTTCGAGTTCCTTCCAGTTGGGGAACAGCTCGTTGAGCGCGCGCGGCTCGAACACCGCGCCGGATAGAATGTGCGCGCCGACTTCGGAGCCTTTCTCGACGACGCAGACGCTGATTTCCTGGCCGGCGTCGGCGGCTTTCTGTTTCAGCCGGCAGGCAGCGGACAGGCCCGCGGGGCCGGCACCGACGATGACGACGTCGAATTCCATGTATTCGCGTTCCATTGGCTTTCTCCTACTCAGGCTTGTTTGTTCTATAGAGGGTGGAGGAGGCTGTGATCGGTTCCCTGACCCAGCCGGGCTGGCATTATATATAGCCGCCCGGATGGGTCCAATACAAACGTTTGTTTGAATTTTTCCGAAGCCTGTTAGAATCGGCCTGCCGTACCCCGTGACGGGCTGTATGTTTTGTTGACCGGCCCAATGCCCAGCGTTCAAGATACGGGCAGTTTTGCGTTCGCCGTACAGGCCTGGCGGCCAGGTTGCAGCCAGTATCACGAATCGAGTTCGGTTCGCCTCGGCGAAATCCCCATCACCGGAGAGTAAGAGGAATCCATGAAGATTCTCGTAGCTGTCAAACGAGTGGTCGATTACAACGTCAAGGTTCGCGTCAAGGCGGACAACTCCGGCGTCGACCTCGCCAACGTCAAGATGTCGATGAACCCCTTCTGCGAAATCGCCGTGGAAGAAGCCGTGCGCCTGAAAGAGAAGGGCGTGGCGAATGAAATCGTGGTCGTCACCATCGGCCCGACCGCTGCCCAGGAGCAGCTGCGTACCGCGCTGGCGCTGGGTGCTGATCGCGGCGTGCTGATCGAGTCGACTGAAGAGCTCAACTCCCTGGCCGTGGCCAAGCTGCTCAAGGCCGTGGTCGACAAGGAGCAGCCGCAGTTGATCATCCTCGGCAAGCAGGCCATCGACAGCGACAACAACCAGACCGGGCAGATGCTCGGCGCGCTGACCGGCTATGCCCAGGGCACCTTCGCCTCCAAGGTGGAAGTCGCCGGCGACAAGGTCAATGTCACCCGTGAAATCGACGGCGGCCTGCAGACCGTCGCGCTGAACCTGCCGGCGATCGTCACTACCGACCTGCGCCTGAACGAGCCGCGCTACGCCTCGCTGCCGAACATCATGAAGGCCAAGAAGAAGCCGCTGGAAACCCTGACGCCAGATGCGCTGGGCGTTACCACCAGCTCCACTCTGAAGACCCTCAAGGTCGAAGCGCCCGCTGCGCGCAGCGCTGGCGTCAAGGTCAAGTCCGTGGCTGAACTGGTCGAGAAACTGAAGAACGAGGCGAAGGTAATCTAAATGACTATCCTGGTTATCGCTGAACACAACAACGCCGTTCTGGCTGCCGCGACCCTGAATACCGTCGCCGCGGCCCAAGCCATCGGTGGCGACATCCATGTACTGGTAGCCGGCAGTGGCTGCGGCGCCATCGGCGAAGCGGCTGCCAAGATCGAGGGCGTATCCAAGGTGCTGGTCGCCGACGACGCAGCCTACGCCAACCAGCTGCCGGAAAACGTCGCGCCACTGATCGCCGATCTGGCCACCAACTACAGCCACGTCCTGGCTGCCGCCACCACCAATGGCAAGAACTTCCTGCCGCGCGTGGCCGCACAGCTGGATGTCGACCAGATCTCCGAGATCGTTGCGGTCGAGAGCCCCGATACCTTCAAGCGCCCGATCTACGCCGGCAACGCCATTGCCACCGTACAGTCCACGGCAGCCATCAAGGTCATCACCGTGCGTGCAACCGGTTTCGATCCGGTCAATGCCGAAGGTGGTTCCGCTGCTGTAGAGCAGGTGTCCGGTACTGGCGACAAGGGTATTTCCTCCTTCGCCGGTGAAGAACTGGCCAAGTCCGACCGTCCTGAGCTGACCGCCGCCAAGGTCGTCATCTCCGGTGGTCGCGGCATGGGCAACGGCGAGAACTTCAAGCACCTGTACTCGCTGGCCGACAAGCTGGGCGCCGCAGTCGGCGCTTCCCGCGCCGCAGTCGATGCCGGCTTCGTGCCCAACGACATGCAGGTCGGTCAGACCGGCAAGATCGTCGCGCCGCAGCTGTACATCGCGGTCGGCATCTCCGGTGCCATTCAGCACCTGGCGGGCATGAAGGATTCCAAGGTGATCGTCGCGATCAACAAGGACGAAGATGCGCCGATCTTCCAGGTGGCCGACTACGGCCTGGTGGGCGATCTGTTCGAGATCGTGCCGGAGCTGGAAAAGCTCGTCTGAGATTAGGGTCTGTTGATCAGACCCTAATGCGCTGCAGAAAAACCCGCTCGCGTAGCGGGTTTTTCTTGGGCGCTCGGTTGCAATGCTAAGATCGCCGTCCGGTTCCATCGATCCATGACGAGGCTTTCCATGCGCTGTGCTTTGCTGCTGAAATCCGCTTTGATTGTGCTGTCACTGGCGGCTCCGCTAGCTGCCAGCGCGGCGGCAGGAAAGTGCGAGCGGCTGATAGCCACCGGTAATGCGGACAATCCGCCGTTTCTCTGGCGAGATCCGCAGAACCCCAAGCGGCTGATGGGCGCCAATGCCGATCTGCTGAAAAAAATCACCGACTCACTCGACCTGAAACTTGAAGTGCTCTACGCGGGCAATGCCGACAAGGCCTTCGAGGAAGTGCGCAGCGGCAGGATGGACCTGCTGCTCGATGCGGACTTGAGCCGACAGGCGCTTGAGCACATGGATGTCGTCCATCCGCCGATTACTTCCCTGCAATTGGTGGCCTGGGTTCGCAACGAGCCGGGCTTTCTCTATGCCAGCCGCGAGGATCTGCACGGGCGTCCCGGGGTTCA
Organism: Stutzerimonas stutzeri; assembly: GCF_013522825.1. Taxonomy (GTDB): domain Bacteria; phylum Pseudomonadota; class Gammaproteobacteria; order Pseudomonadales; family Pseudomonadaceae; genus Stutzerimonas; species Stutzerimonas stutzeri_AK. Next base: position 178,507 of record NZ_JAAMQZ010000002.1, on the reverse strand, counting down.
TGGGGCCATGACGAAATTTGTTGGTGACTTCGAGCAGTACGCCAAGGAAAACCTGCACCTGCGTTCGACGCCTGGCCTGGCCGAGGCCGTGCAGCAGTTGCTGGCGGGAAAGGCCGATTATGTGCTGCATGAACGCTACAACGCCGTGGCCCGGATGAGTGCGCTGGGGCTTCTCGACGCTGTACAGCGCCTGGAGCCGCCGGTGTCCGGGCGTGGCATGCATTTCGCCGTCGCCCACGACTCGGCCTGCAACAGCCCCTGGTTGCGCGGACAGCTGGCGGTAAAAATGACAGAATTGCGCGCCGCTGGCGTCGAGGAGCAATTGCTGGCGGAAAATCTCGAACGCTGGAAGCAGCAGTCGATAAAGCCGAAACCCTAACCTGTTATTCGGGAACACGCGCTTGAGAACATCCCTTTCCTGCATCCTCGTGTCGCTGGCCATAGTCGGCGGCTGCGCCAGCGATCCGGCACCGAATGAACAGTTGAAGCTCAGTGAGCAGGCCGTGGCTCAGGCGCATGCGGTCGGCGTTCCAGAGCAAACGCCGGAACTGCTCATGGCTGAAGAAAAACTCGGCAAAGCCCAGGCCGCGATGGCAAGGGAGCGCTACCGTGAGGCGCGCCTGCGGGCCGAACAGGCGGAACTGGATGCGCGGCTGGCCGAGGCGAGGGTGCTGAACGAGAAGAGCCAGCTGCAACTGCTGGAGCTGAATCGACGTATCGCCCAGCTACGTGAGCAGTTGGGGGCGGTGCAATGAAGCCTTTTGTCGTCGGGTTGCTGTCGCTGGGCTTGCTCCAGGGGTGCACGAGTCCTGAAGTGAGACAGGCGCTGGGAGAGGCGCGCCTGGCGTACCAGGCCGTCAGCGAAAACCCGCAGGTAGTGGGCGATGTGCCCATGGATGTGCGGCGTGCCGAGGAATCACTGGAGCGTGCCCAGCGCTTTGCCGATTATTCGGGCAACGCCGAGGATGCCCTGCATTACGCCTATCTCAGTCAGCGTTACAGTCAGATCGCCAGCCAGCACGGCGAACAGTTGCAGAACCAGCGCCGCGCCACCCAGCTGGAAATGGAGCATGAGCGGTTGCGCCAGACCCTGCAGCAGGCCCGCTTGCTGGATATGCGCCAGCAGGGGCAGTGGCTGGAAGATCAGATGGCCGGCCTCGCTGCAGCCGAAACCGGTCGTGGCCTGGTGATGACCCTGGGGGATGTGCTGTTCAAACCCTCCAGCGCCGAACTGGGGGCGGCAGCCAACCATCGGCTGCTCAAGCTGGCGCATTTTCTCCAGCTCAACCCTGCGCGCAGGGTGCGTATCGAGGGCTACACCGACAATCGCGGCAGCGCGGCGGAAAACCTGGCGCTGTCCCGTTCCCGCGCCCAGGTGGTCGCCAACTTCCTGGAGGAGCTGGGCATCGAGGCCGGGCGCATGGACGTCGTGGGGTACGGCGAGGCCTTTCGTATCAGCGAGAATGCATCGGCGCGAGGGCGTGCGCAGAATCGCCGGGTCGAGATCGTCTTTTCCGATGCCGAGGGGCGCCTGGGTAACCCACGCTGACAGGTTGTTTTTAACGAAGTACTACCAGCTCGGCTGGCTTTTCAGTGATCTGTAACCGACTGTGTCGGTGAGTTGCTGTTTAACTGTACTGGTCATGCCTGGCAGGGCTGTACTACTGTTATGGTCCAGTTGGCAGGGATCGACGAAATGACCAGTCTGTTGCTTTATCAGCGCATCGCACATCAGCTCGCGGAGGACATCCGCCGCGGTGTCTACCTGCCGGGCGAGCGTGTGCCCTCGGTACGCAAGCTGAGTCAGCAACTGAACGTCAGTCACGCCACCGTGTTGCAGGCCTACGCCAATCTCGAAGACCAGGGGATGATCCGGGCCCGACCGCAGTCCGGCTTCTATGTGCACCATACCCCGGCCCTGACGGCGCCGACGCCGGATATCGCCCAGGTCGAGCGCCCCGCACTGGTCACCCGCAGCAGCATCATCAACCTGGTGCTCAGCGAGTCGCGCCGTGATGGCCTGATTCCCTTCGGTGCGGCGGTGCCCCACGTCGATTACCTGCCGGTGCGGGCATTGCACCAGCAACTGGCCAAGGTCACCCGTTTCCAGAGCCCGCGGGCCTTCAGCTATATGTTCAGCCCTGGCTACGAGCCACTGCGCCGCCAGGTGGCGATTCGCATGCGTGACGCCGGCGTGGTGGTCGGGCCGGATGAGGTGGTGATCACCCACGGCTGTGTCGATGCGCTGCAGATGTCGCTGCGCGTGCTGACCCGTCCCGGAGACCTGATCGCCGCCGAATCGCCCAGCTACTACGGCCTGCTGCAACTGGCCGATCTGCTCGGGCTGAAGGTCATCGAGATTCCCTGCGATCCGGATACCGGCTTGAGCCTCGAAGCCTTGCAGCTGGCTGCCAGTCAGTGGCCGATCAAGGCGCTGGTGCTGACCGCGCGCCTGAGCAATCCGCTGGGCGGCAGCATGCCTGACGTGCGGCAGAAGCAGCTGCTGAAGCTGGCGGCACGGTTCGACATCCAGATCGTCGAGGACGATATCTATGGCGAGCTGATGTTCGAGTCAGGCCCGATCAGGGCGCTCAAGTCCAATGATCGAGAGGGCCGGGTGATCTATTGCTCGAGCTTCTCCAAGACCCTGTCTCCGGGCGTGCGCATTGGCTGGATCGTGCCTGGTCGCTATCGCGAAGAGATCCAGCGACTACAGACCTTCAGCACCCACTCGGCCTGTAGCGTCACCCAGATGGGCGTCGCCGCCTACCTGGAAAATGGTGGCTATGACCGGCATCTGCGCTTCATCCGGCAGGAATACCGCAAGAATCTCAGCGCCTTCCAGCTGGCGGTGCAGCGCTATTTTCCCGAAGGCACCCAGATGACCCGTCCCACCGGCGGCTTCATCCTCTGGGTCAGCCTGCCGGCGCGGATCAATACCAAGGACCTGCATACCCTGGCCTTGCAGCAGGGGATCAGCATTGCGCCGGGGCTCATCTTCAGCAATACCGAGCAGTTCAACCACTGTGTGCGGCTCAATTGCGGATTGCCCTGGACGGTCGAAGCGGAGCGGGCGCTGAAGAGGTTGGGCGAACTCGCCGGGCAGCTCTGCCGTCAGGCTGCTTGAGTGTTATCTGTTGCGCGCATCCTCGGCATCCGCTTCGGCGTTGCGCTGGGCGATGCGCTGTTTTTGCTCTTCGGTCAGCGGAATCTTGCGGGCGCCGGCGCGCAGCATCAGCAGGCCGCCGACGATACTGCCGAGCACCACGGCCAGTAGTAACCAGATATACCAAGGCATGTTTTTCTCCTGAACCATGTGGAGGGTGATGTCTGTCACCTTACGCCGGGGGGCAGGGCAGCGTCACCTGTAGCGGGTTTCGACGGCGCTTCATTCGGTGTTTTCTGCGACAATACGCGCCGAATTTTGCCAAGGACTTCGCCATGACCTGCCAGACGCCCATCATTGTTGCGCTCGATTTTCCTTCCCATGAGGCCGCGCTGGCACTGGCTGGGCAACTCGATCCGACGCTGTGTCGGGTCAAGGTCGGCAAGGAGCTGTTCACCCGTTGCGGGCCGCAGGTGGTCGAAGCCTTGCAGGCCAAGGGCTTCGAGGTGTTCCTGGATCTGAAATTCCATGACATTCCCAACACCACGGCGATGGCCGTCAAGGCGGCGGCGGAACTGGGTGTGTGGATGGTCAATGTGCATTGCTCGGGCGGCCTGCGGATGATGGCGGCCTGTCGCGAGACGCTGGACAAGGTGAACGGGGCGCAGCCGCTGCTGATCGGCGTGACGGTGCTGACCAGCATGGAACAGGCGGACCTGGCCGGTATCGGCCTGGATCTGCCGCCGCAGGAGCAGGTCCTGCGCCTGGCCGGGCTGGCGGCGCAGGCCGGCCTGGACGGACTGGTGTGTTCGGCGCAGGAAGCCCAACCCCTGAAGGAGCAGTTCGCGCAGCTGCAACTGGTGACGCCGGGCATTCGCCCTGCCGGCAGCGCCGCCGATGACCAGCGGCGCATCCTGACGCCGTCCGAGGCGATGGCGGCGGGTTCGGATTATCTGGTCATCGGGCGTCCCATCGCCCAAGCCGCCGATCCGGCCCAGGCGCTGGCCGCCGTGGTGGCCGAACTGGGTTCTGCTTCCCTGGCATAACCTTCATGCCGCAAGGCTCGTAGGGCCGAATGTATTCGGCCTTGCACATTCATGAATAAACTCAGCCCTACGGCGTGATGGCTGAAACGCGAGAAGCGCCTGGGAGCGGGTCAGACCTTCAGCACCAGCTTGCCGAAATTGCCGCCGGTGAAGAGTTTCATCAGCGTCTCGGGGAAGGTTTCCAGCCCTTCGACGATGTCCTCCTTGCTCTTCAGCTCGCCGCTTTGCAGCCAACCGGCCATGTCCTGCATGGCTTCCGGGTAGCGTGAAACGTAATCGGTGACCACCATGCCCTGCATGCGTGCGCGGTTGACCAGCAGCGACAGGTAGTTCGCCGGTCCCTTGACCGCTTCCTTGTTGTTGTACTGGCTGATTGCGCCGCAGATCACTACGCGGGCACCCACACTGAGGCGTGTCAGCACGGCGTCGAGTATGTCGCCGCCGACATTGTCGAAATAGACGTCGACCCCCTTGGGGCACTCGCGCTTGAGGCCCGCGGCCACGTCTTCGCTCTTGTAATCGATGGCTGCGTCGAAGCCGAGCTCCTCGGTGAGGAAGCGGCACTTGTCGGCGCCACCGGCGATGCCCACCACGCGGCAGCCCTTGATTTTCGCGATCTGCCCGGCAACGCTGCCCACCGCGCCCGCAGCCCCCGAGAGCACTACGGTTTCGCCGGCCTTGGGTTCGCCCACGGCGAGCAGGGCGAAGTAGGCGGTCATGCCGGTCATGCCCAGTGCGGAAAGGTAGCGTGGCAGCGGCGCCTGGTTCGGATCGACCTTGTAGAAGCCCTTCGGCTCGCCGAGGAAGTACGCCTGTACGCCCAGCGCACCGTTCACGTAGTCGCCTTCGGCAAACTCCGGATGCTGGGAGGCGATCACCTTGCCGACGCCCAGCGCGCGCATGACTTCACCGATGCCGACTGGCGGGATATAGGACTTGGCGTCGTTCATCCAGCCGCGCATCGCCGGGTCCAGCGACAGGTATTGTACCTGGACCAGAATCTGGCCCGGGCCGGGCTCGCCCAGAGGCTTCTCGACGAATTCGAAGGTGTCACGACCGGGCGTGCCGACGGGACGCCTGGCCAGCAGGAACTGGCGGTTGATCTGATTCATGGAAACCTCTGCGTGTTTGCAAAACCCTTGGTTTAGCCGTCCGGTAGCAGCCGCGCAAGCAAAGCCGGCAGGCTGGAATGCAGGGGTATCTGTCCGAGTGATATCGGTATCTGACTCAGTTCGCGGCTTTATGCCCATTGAGGATCCATAGCGTCAGCACGCCGGCGACCAGCCCCCACAGCGCCGAGCCGATGCCGAACAGCGTCAGCCCGGATGCGGTGACCATGAAGGTGATCAGCGCCGCCTCACGCTCGCGTGGCAGCTGCATGGCCTGGGTCAGGCCGCTGCCGATCGAGCCCAGCAGGGCCAGTGCTGCGATGGATAGCACCAGTGCCGCCGGAAAGGCGGCGAACAGGGCTGCCAGCGTCGCCCCGAAAATACCGGCAATGCCGTAGAACAGTCCGCACCAGACCGCGGCGGTATAGCGCCGGGAGGGATCGGGATGCGCCTCCGGTCCGCTGCAGATGGCCATGGTAATGGCTGCCAGATGAATGCCATGGGAGCCGAACGGGGCCAGCAGCACCGAGGCGATGCCGGTGATGGAAATCAGTGGCGAGGCTGGCACCTGATAGCCCTCCGCGCGCAGTACCGCCAATCCCGGCATGTTCTGCGAGGCCATGGCGATCACGAACAGCGGGATGCCGATGCTGAAAATGGCTGCGAACGACAGCGCTGGCGTGGTCCAGACCGGCACCGCGATTTCCAGACTCAGCTGCCGGAAGTCCAGCAGGCCCAGGCCAGCGGCCAGCGTGCAGCCGACGACCAGGGCTGTGAGTACCGCGTAGCGCGGCAGCAGGCGTTTGGCCAGCAGGTAGCCGAAGCACATCCCCAGCACCAACAAGGGCTCTACCTCCACTGCCCGGAAGATTTCGATGCCGATGTTGAACAGCACGCCGGCCAGCAGCGCCGCCGCGAGCGAAGCCGGCACTCTGCGCATCAGGCGTTCGAAGCTGCCTGTCAGGCCGCACAGGGCAATCAGTGCGGAGGCGAAGATAAAGGCGCCGATGGCCTCGCCATAGGGAACACCGGGCAGGCTGCTGATCAGCAGCGCCGCGCCGGGCGTGGACCAGGCGATTACCACCGGGGTGCGGTAGCGTAGCGAAAGCCCGACACTGCAGATCGCCATGCCGATCGACAGTGACCAGATCCATGATGAAATTTCGCCGCTGCTGAGTCCGGCGGCCTGACCCGCCTGAAACATCAAGACCAGCGAGCTGGTATAGCCGGTGAGCATGGCGATGAAGCCGGCGACTATGGTCGATGGCGAACTGTCGGCGAGTGGGCGAGAGAGCAGGCGGGAGGGGGCCGGCATGGTTGTCCTTGTTGGATTGTTTGCGCCCAAGCCTAAGCGCCCTGCTTGCGCGCGTCACCATACAGCCAGCGGCATGATGAGCGTTACAGCCTCATAGGTCGGGTCACGCTTCACCGACCCGACGGGCGGGGTCGAGGTCGTTCGCCGGGTTATATCGCGCATCGTCGGATTACGCCTTCGGCTAATCCGACCTACGCATGGTTGGGGTTTTGTAGGTCGGGTCATGCTTCACCGACCCGACGGGCGGGGTCGAGGTCGTTCGCCGGATTATATCGCGCATCGTCGGATTACGCCTTCGGCTAATCCGACCTACGCATGGTTGGGGTTTGTAGGTCGGGTCACGCTTCACCGACCCGACGAGCGGAGTAAAAGCAGCGAAAAGACGTAAACCACAGCCTGCAAGGAAGACAGAAACGCTTGGTTGTACTTCCTCGGCAGCCTCCACTCGGGCGCGCTCCCAGACTGGCACCGATGTTGCTATTACGAACGTGCTCGCTGCGAAGCGTCAAAAAAACCGCAGCTGTTGGAGGACAAGATGAGCCAAGGTGTTGAATTCAATCGCTTGATGCTGGAAATGCGGGCCATGCAGACCGATGCCATGGCACGTTCCAAGCCGGAGCCTGCCGTTCCCGAGGTCGGCGCGCCGAGCTTTTCCGAGATGCTCGGGCAAGCGGTCAACAAGGTGAATGAAACCCAGCAAGCCTCCAACCAACTGGCCACTGCCTTCGAGATGGGGCAGGGCGGTATCGATCTGACCGATGTCATGATCGCTTCGCAGAAGGCCAGCGTTTCCTTTCAGGCCATGACCCAGGTACGCAACAAGCTGGTTCAGGCCTATCAAGACATCATGCAGATGCCGGTTTGAGGCAGGGTTGAACGATGGCTGACGCACTTGGCAAGGTTCCAGTGACGGTTGATTCGGGTGAGCCGAAGAAGCCTCTGCTTGGCCTGTCCTTCCTGGAAAATCTTTCCGAAATGTCGATGCTGCGGCAGATCGGCCTGCTTGTCGGGCTGGCTGCGAGTGTCGCCATAGGTTTTGCCGTGGTGCTCTGGTCGCAGCAGCCGGACTACCGTCCGCTGCTCGGCAGCCTTGCCGGCATGGACGCCAATCAGGTCATGGAAACCCTCGCGGCTGCCGATATCGCCTACACCGTGGAGCCCACTTCCGGCGCCTTGCTGGTCAAGGCGGGCGATCTCGCCCGGGCGCGGCTGCGGCTCGCCAGTGCCGGCATCGCGCCGGCTGACAGTAATATCGGCTTTGAAATCCTCGACCGGGAGCAGGGGCTTGGCACCAGCCAGTTCATGGAGGCCACCCGCTATCGCCGTGGTCTGGAGGGTGAGCTGGGGCGTACCGTCTCCAGCCTGAACAATGTCAAGGCTGCGCGTGTGCACCTGGCGATTCCGAAAAGCTCGGTATTCGTTCGCGACGAGCGCAAGCCCAGTGCCTCGGTACTGGTGGAACTCTACCCGGGGCGCAGCCTCGAGCCGAGCCAGGTAATGGCGATCATCAACCTGGTGGCGACCAGCGTGCCGGAGCTGAACAAGTCGCAGATCACCGTGGTGGACCAGAAGGGCAACCTGCTGTCCGACCAGCAGGAGCTGACCGAGCTGAGCATGGCCGGCAAGCAGTTCGACTACAGTCGCCGCATGGAAAGCCTCTATACCCAGCGCGTGCATAACATCCTGCAGCCGGTGCTGGGCAGTGGCCGCTACAAGGCCGAAGTGTCCGCCGATGTCGATTTCAGCGCCGTCGAATCCACCTCGGAAACCTTCAACCCCGATCAGCCGGCGCTGCGCAGCGAACAAAGCGTCAACGAACAGCGCCAGAGCAGCCTCGGTCCGCAAGGCGTCCCGGGCGCGCTGAGCAACCAGCCGCCAGGCCCGGCCACGGCACCGGAAAATGCCCTGGCCGGACAGGCCGCCGCCGGTGCCGTCGCACCTGGTCAGCCCCTGCTGGACGCCAACGGCCAGCAGATCATGGACCCGGTGACCGGCCAGCCGATGCTGGCGCCGTATCCGGCAGACAAACGCGAGCAATCGACGCGCAATTATGAACTGGATCGCTCCATCAGCTACACCAAGCAGCAACAGGGACGCCTGCGCCGCCTGTCGGTTGCCGTGGTGCTGGACGATCAGGTCGCGATTGACGCCGACGGACAAGCCACGCGGGTGCCGCGAACCGCCGAAGAATTGGCGCGCTTCACCCGCCTGGTGCAGGACGCCGTGGGCTTCGATGCCAGCCGTGGCGACAGTGTCAGCGTGATCAATGCGCCCTTTGCGCCTGACTCCTTCGATGAAGCCTTCGAAGAGCCGGCGTTCTATTCGCAGCCGTGGTTCTGGGACGTCGTCAAGCAGGTGCTCGGCGTGCTGTTCATCCTGGTGCTGGTGTTCGGCGTGCTGCGCCCGGTACTCAATAACCTGACCCATGCCGGCAAGGGCAAGGAGCTGCAGCCGGTCGGCGGTGACGCCGAGTTGGGCGACGTGGATGCCGAGGGTGCGCTGGCCAGTGACCGGGTCAGCCTGAGCGGGCCGCAGAGCATCATGCTGCCGAGCCCGACCGAGGGATACGATGCGCAACTGAATGCCATCAAGAATCTGGTAGCTGAAGACCCGGGCCGGGTGGCCCAGGTCGTCAAAGAGTGGATCAACGCCGATGAGTGATGCCCGTATTGCCACCAAGCTGAACAAGGTCGACAAGGCCGCGATCCTGCTGTTGTCCCTTGGCGAGGCCGATGCCGCGCAGGTGCTGCGCCATCTCGGTCCCAAGGAAGTGCAGCGCGTGGGCACGGCCATGGCGCAGATGCGCAACATCCATCGCGACCAGGTCGAGCGGGTGATGAGCGAATTCGTCGAGATCGTCGGCGATCAGACCAGCCTGGGTGTGGGTTCCGACGGCTATATCCGCAAGATGCTTACCCAGGCGCTGGGCGAAGACAAGGCCGGCGGCCTGATCGACCGCATCCTGCTGGGCGGCAACACCAGCGGTCTGGACAGCCTCAAGTGGATGGAGCCGCGCGCGGTTGCCGACGTGATTCGCTATGAGCACCCGCAGATCCAGGCCATCGTCGTGGCCTACCTCGATCCGGATCAGGCCGGTGAGGTGCTGTCGCATTTCGACCACAAGGCGCGGCTGGACATCGTCCTGCGTGTGTCCTCGCTCAATACCGTGCAGCCGGCGGCCCTGAAGGAGCTCAACCAGATTCTCGAGAAGCAGTTCTCCGGCAACTCCAACACCAGCCGGGCGACCCTGGGGGGCGTGAAGCGCGCCGCCGACATCATGAACTTCCTCGACAGCTCGGTCGAAGGCCAGTTGATGGACGCCATCCGCGACATCGACGAAGACCTGTCGGCGCAGATCGAAGACCTGATGTTCGTCTTCGACAACCTGGCCGATGTCGATGACCGGGGCATCCAGACGTTGCTGCGTGAAGTATCCTCCGAGGTGCTGGTGATGGCGCTCAAGGGTGCCGACGAGGCGATCAAGGAAAAAGTCTTCAAGAACATGTCCAAGCGCGCCGGTGAATTGCTGCGTGACGATCTGGAAGCCAAGGGGCCGGTACGCATCAGCGAAGTCGAGAGTGCCCAGAAGGAAATCCTCACCATTGCCCGTCGCATGGCCGAAGCCGGAGAAATCGTGCTCGGCGGCAAGGGCGGCGAAGAGATGATCTAAACCATGTCCAGGGAAAACCCCAGCGATGTCATCCGCGCGAAGGACATCAATGTCTTCGATCGCTGGGCCTTGCCGAGTTTCGACGAGCCGGGCGAAGAGCCGCCGGCGTCCGACGAAATCGGGCCGGCTGATGCCGAAGAGCTTTCCCATAGCGAAGATGTGCCCGTCGAGGAGGTCAAGCCGCTGACCCTCGATGAGCTGGAGGCGATTCGCCAGGAGGCCTACAACGAAGGTTTCAGCACCGGCGAAAAGGACGGCTTCCATGCCGGTCAGCTCAAGGCCCGACAGGAAGCCGAGGCGGCCCTGGCGCCCCGGCTCGACAGCCTGGAGCGGCTGATGACGCAACTGCTCGACCCTATCGCCGAACAGGATCGCAACCTTGAACACGCCATGGTCACGCTGGTCAGCCAATTGGCCCGGGAGGTCATCCAGCGCGACCTGCTGACCGATTCCAGCCAGATACACCAGGTGCTGCGCGAAGCCCTGAAGCTGCTGCCCATGGGCGCCGGCAACGTGCGCATCCATATCAATCCGCAGGACTTCGAGCTGGTCAAGGGGCTGCGCGAGCGTCACGAGGAAAGCTGGAAGATCGTCGAGGACGCAGACCTGCTGCCCGGCGGTTGCCGGATCGAAACCGAACACAGCCGTATCGACGCCAGCATCGAAACGCGGCTGGCGCAGGCGATCAAGCAGCTGTTCGAGCAACAGCGCGAGAATGCCACCAGCCCGCCCGAAGCGGATCTGCATCTGGATCTGCATCCAGGCAAGGGCACGGATATAGAGAGCTCCGATGCGCCTTGACCGGACCAGTTTCGCCAGGCGCCTAGAGGTTTACGGCGAGGCGATCAAACTACCCAGCCAGCCGATCCTCGAGGGTCGGCTGTTGCGTATGGTCGGCCTGACACTGGAGGCCGAAGGGCTGCGCGCCGCCGTTGGCAGCCGCTGCCTGGTGATCAACGAGGACAGCTACCATCCCTCCCAGGTCGAGGCCGAGGTGATGGGCTTTTCCAGCGGCAAACTCTACCTGATGCCGGTCGGCAGCCTGGCCGGCATCGCGCCGGGTGCCCGTGTGGTGCCATTACCCAATACCGGGCGGCTGCCGATGGGCATGTCGATGCTCGGTCGGGTGCTCGACGGCGCCGGGCGGGCGCTGGATGGCAAGGGCGGGATGAAGGCCGAGGACTGGGTGCCAATGGACGGCCCGGTGATCAACCCGCTCAAGCGCCACCCCATCAGCGAACCGCTGGACGTCGGCATTCGCAGCATCAACGGCCTGCTGACGGTCGGTCGCGGCCAGCGTCTGGGGCTTTTCGCCGGCACCGGCGTGGGCAAGTCGGTGTTGCTGGGCATGATGACCCGCTTCACCGAGGCCGACATCATTGTCGTCGGGCTGATCGGCGAGCGGGGCCGCGAGGTCAAGGAATTCATCGAGAACATCCTCACCGAAGAGAGCATCAAGCGCTCCGTGGTGGTCGCCTCGCCAGCTGACGAAGCGCCGTTGATGCGCCTGCGCGCGGCCATGTACTGCACCCGTATCGCCGAGTATTTTCGCGACAAGGGCAAGAACGTGCTGCTGCTGATGGATTCGCTGACGCGTTTCGCCCAGGCCCAGCGCGAAATTGCCCTGGCCATTGGCGAACCGCCGGCGACCAAGGGTTATCCACCCTCGGTGTTCGCCAAGCTGCCGAGCCTGGTGGAGCGCGCCGGCAATGCCGAGGAGGGCGGTGGTTCGATCACGGCTTTCTACACGGTGCTGTCGGAAGGTGACGACCAGCAGGACCCCATCGCCGATGCCGCGCGGGGTGTGCTCGATGGCCATATCGTGCTGTCCCGGCGCCTGGCCGAGGAAGGTCACTACCCGGCCATCGATATCGAAGCCTCCATCAGCCGGGTGATGCCGCAAGTGGTCAGCGCCGAGCATGTGCGCCATTCGCAGCGCTTCAAGCAGCTCTGGTCGCGTTACCAGCAGAGCCGCGATCTGATCAGCGTCGGCGCCTATGTGCCGGGTGGCGATCCGGAGACCGACCTGGCTATCGCCCGACAGGCCGAGATGGTTGGCTACCTGCGCCAGGGGTTGAACGAGTCCGAGCACCTGGCGCAGAGCGAAGCCTTGCTGGCCACCGTGTTCAATCCCCGGCCCGGCGGCTAACCCTTGCCTGCGAGTCGAGCGGCCCGCCTGGCCCCGGTGATCGATATGGCCGAGCGTGCCGAGCGCGAGGCCGCACGTCTGTTCGGCCAGGGCCAGACCCAGCTTTCCCAGGCCGAAGCCAAGCTGGGCGAGTTGCGCCAGTATTTCAGTGATTACCAGCAGCAATGGATGACGCAGGGCAGTCAGGGCGTGTCCGGTCAGTGGCTGGTCAACTATCAGCGTTTCCTTTCACAGCTCGAATCGGCCATCGGCCAGCAGCAGCGCAGCGTGGACTGGCACCAGGCCAACCTGGACAAGCTGCGTCAGCAATGGCAGCAGCGCCGTGCCCGGCTGGACGGCTTGCGCAAGCTGGTCGAGCGTTATCTGCAGGAAGCGCGAACCGCTGCCGACAAGCGCGAGCAGAAGCTGCTCGACGAATTTTCACAGCGTCTGGCGGGCCGCCCGAGGCAAGATTGAATTTTGCGGTGACAGATTATGGGCTCTGGTCAAATTGTTGACGAAATGAGTAAGGCCACGGTGACCATGACGGTGGCAGAGCAGTTTGCAGCGCATGCTCAGCGTAGGGACTGGGGCCGACTGGATAGGCTTGATTGAGAACCGGGAGCAGTGCCGTGGCCGATCATCTGGACGCGAGTGTCCTGCTGAAACTCCAGCAGGTAATGGAGGCTGAATACCCGCAGTTGCTGGATACCTTTCTTGGCGATTCCGAGGAAAGGCTGCGCCTGCTGCAGACGACCTGCCGAAGTGCTGACGCAGAGTACCTTCGCCAGGCGGCGCACAGCTTCAAGGGCAGTTGCAGCAACATGGGCGCCGCCCTGCTGGCCGAACATTGCCATGCCCTGGAAGAGGCCGCGCAGCGCGGACAGCTTGAAGAGGCGTGCGAACTGATCGAGCGAATCGAACGCGAGTTTGCCATTGTGCGGATTCTCTATCGTGCCGAGCGCCAGCGTTTTTGTGGGCCTGGCTGAGACGGCGCTACGGAATCGATATCCTGAGCTTGTTACTGGCCCGGAGTTTGCTTGAGATTGACTCAGGGGCTACACAACTCATTACTTCAAGCGGAACTATTCATGGCCGTTTCTCCTGATTTATTGCTCAACACCAAGGCGCCGGCGACAGTCGCCAAGACCGCGAGCACCTCTTCCAGGAATGCTTCGCAAGCCGGCCGGGACGATGCTTCCAGCTTTGCCGACGTCTATGCCAGGGAGCGCCAGGGCAAACCTGTCGAGCGTCAGGATGGCGCTGCCACTGCCGCGCGCAACACGTCCGGCAAAGACAAGTCCGCAGATGAAACCGCCGAGAAAAGCGGCACGCAAACGCCGGGCCTTGCCGAGGCTGGCAACGACTTGCCGGTAACCGAGGGGGCGGAGCAGGGGGCTGAAGTCGAGCTCGATCCGTTGCTGTTACTGGGTATGGGGGGGCAGGCCGAAGGTGCGGATGAGGCACTGCAAACACCAGATGGCGAACTCCTGACAGGTTGGCCGCAGGGGCAAATGCCCATGACAGCATCCGACGCCGCGCCGGAGGCCGAGGATTCGTTGATGGCGCAGCATTCGCTGGTCGAGACCCAGGCGACAGCGCAGAAAATGTTGCCCGCGCAAGGCTTGGCTGAAGGTGAGGCTGTTACCGAAGCGAAAGCGTACCTTTCCGCGAATCTGCTTCCAGACGAGATGGCCAGCGAGGATGGCGAGACGTTTTCGCTTGAGGAGGATTTTGCCGAGCTGCTCGATCAGCAGATCGCGCCGAAGGAGAGCCGCAGCAGTGCCGTCGATGCCGCGCCTGACCGGCTCAATACCCTGACTCAGGCGATTTCACAGCAAAATCAGGCCCAGCAGGCACAGCGCCCCGTACTGGTCCCGGGACAGCCGCTGCAAATGCAGCAGCCCGGCTTGAGCGAAGCGGTGGTTGATCGGGTGATGTGGCTGTCGAGCCAGAACCTCAAGTCGGCGGAAATACAGCTCGACCCGGCCGAACTGGGCCGCATGGAAATTCGCATCGACATGAGCAAGGAGCACAGTCAGGTGACCTTCCTTAGCCCTCACGCCGGCGTTCGTGAAACGCTGGAAGGGCAGATGCAGCGCTTGCGCGACATGTTCTCGCAGCAGGGCATGAGCATGGATGTGAACGTATCGGATCAGTCCGCGCACGGTCGTCAGGGCGAAGGCGACGCCGAGTCGCGTGAGGGGCGTGGCGGTGCCATTGCCGGGTTGGCCGGTGATGAGGGGGAGGTGGTTCAGGGCTCGATGGAAATCAGCGGTGCAAGGGCTGGTGATGCGCGCGGGCTGGTGGATTACTACGCCTGACGCCTTTCACGTGGGTTCAAAGAGCCGGGTGCCAACAGGCTGTTGGTGCCCGGTTTTTGTTTTCCGGGGATAATGCGCAGCTCTTTCTTCGGAATCCCTCAGGCCGCTGGTCATTTACTGTGCTCCCTCACTGGCCGATACTTTGGCACAGCAGTTGCTCCCAGCTCATTGAACGACATGAAATCACGCGTGATGACGGATATTTGGCATGGCTAAAACACAGGGTCCCCCGGATATAGCGAGTCCCGCTGCTGCGGCTCCGGCGGACGGCAAGCGTAAACTCAAGCTGATCGTTCTGGTCGTACTCGGTCTGTTGCTGGCCGTTGGAGTGTCGGTGGGCAGCACGCTGTATTTCATGAACAAGGGCGAGCCGAAAAGTCCGGATGCGGCGCAAGGCAGCCAGGCGGCGCCTCAGCGTCAGGCTGCCATCTATGAAGTGCTGGCGCCGGCATTCGTGGTCAATTTCAGCAACACCGGCGGTCGCCAGCGTTACATGCAGGTGAGCGTCGCCCTGATGTCGCGCGATCAGGCGGCGCTGGATGCGCTGAAGGAACACATGCCCCTGTTGCGCAATCAACTGGTCATGCTCTTCTCCAGCCAGGAGTTCGCTTCACTGGCTACCCCCGTGGGGCAGGAGATGTTGCGCCAGCAGGCCACCGCCAGCGTTCAGGAGCTGGCCCAGAAGGAAATCGGCAAACTGGCCATCGAGCAAGTGCTGTTTACCAACTTCGTACTTCAATAGGGGCCCCGCTGATGGCTGTTCAAGACCTGCTCTCGCAAGACGAGATCGACGCGCTCCTGCATGGGGTCGACGACGGCCTGGTCGATACCGAAGGCGATTCCGAACCGGGCAGCATCAAGAGCTATGACCTGACCAGCCAGGACCGCATCGTCCGTGGCCGCATGCCCACCCTGGAAATGATCAACGAGCGCTTCGCCCGCTACACACGCATCAGCATGTTCAACCTGCTGCGCCGCTCGGCGGACGTTTCGGTGGGTGGCGTACAGGTGATGAAATTCGGCGAGTACATCCATTCGCTGTACGTGCCCACCAGCCTCAATCTGGTGAAGATCAAGCCGCTGCGCGGCACGTCGCTGTTCATTCTCGACGCCAAGCTGGTGTTCAAGCTGGTGGACAATTTCTTTGGCGGTGATGGTCGCCATGCCAAGATCGAGGGCCGTGAATTCACTCCGACCGAATTGCGCGTGGTGCGCATGGTGCTGGAACAGGCTTTCCTCGACCTGAAGGAGGCCTGGCATGCGGTGCTGGATGTCAATTTCGAATACGTGCATTCGGAAGTGAACCCGGCCCTGGCCAATATCGTCAGCCCCAGCGAGGTAGTGGTCGTTTCGACGTTCCATATCGAACTCGACAGCGGTGGTGGCGATCTTCATGTAACCATGCCGTATTCGATGATCGAGCCGATCCGCGAGATGCTCGATGCCGGTTTCCAGTCGGATGTCAGCGACCAGGACGAGCGTTGGTCCAAGGCTCTGCGCGAGGATATCCTTGACGTCAACGTACCGCTTGGCGCCACTGTCGTGCGGCGGCAGCTCAAGCTGCGCGACATCCTCAACATGCAGCCGGGCGATGTCATTCCGGTGGAAATGCCCGAAGACATGATCCTGCGCGCCAATGGTATGCCAACCTTCAAGGTCAAGCTCGGCGCGCACAAGGGCAACCTCTCCCTGCAGGTGCTGGAATCCGTGATGCGTTCACGCTGATTCGGGCCTTATCATTTATTAGCCGGTCGAGGATTTGCGATGGCAGACGAACAGGAACACACATCTACCGATGAGCAGGCGCTTGCCGATGAATGGGCTTCGGCGCTGGCCGAGGCGGGTGATGCCAACCAGGACGATATCGATGCGTTGTTGAATCAGGGGCCGGCAGTGGCTCCGGCGGCTGCGGCACCGCCGCGGGCTCCGCTGGAGGAGTTCGGCAGCAGCCCGAAAGTGAGCTCGGCTTCGGTCGGGCTCGAGGGGCCGAATCTGGATGTGATCCTCGATATTCCGGTATCGATCTCCATGGAAGTCGGCAGTACCGAGATCAGCATCCGCAACCTGCTGCAGCTCAACCAGGGCTCGGTGGTCGAACTCGACCGGCTGGCCGGTGAGCCGCTGGATGTGCTGGTCAACGGCACCCTGATCGCCCACGGTGAAGTGGTGGTGGTGAACGAGAAGTTCGGCATCCGCCTCACCGACGTGATCAGCCCGAGCGAACGCATCAAGAAGTTGCGCTGACATGCGAATCCTGGCCTTCCTTGCGCTGCTGCTGGCCTTGCCGGTCATGGCCGCCGAACCTTCGGCGAACATGAGCGGCGTCGACGTGGGCGGGCAGTTGAGCAAGCTGCTGCTGGGTCTGTTGCTGGTGATCGGTCTGATCTTTCTGCTGGCCTGGGTGCTGCGACGGATGCAGCGGCTCAACCCGCGCGGCAACCAGGCCATCAAGTTGATCTCCAGCCATGCCCTCGGCCCTCGTGAGCGTCTGTTGCTGGTGCAGGTGGGCAGCGAGCAGATTCTGCTTGGCCTGAGCGCCGGTCGCATTACGCCTCTGCATGTACTTGAAGAGCCGGTGCACCTGCCGGATGCCGAACCCGCCAACCCGGAATTCGCCCAGCGCCTCATGGAGCTGCTGGGTCGGGATCAAAAGGACAAGCCCTGATGCTTCGATTGTTGCTGGCGGTCATGCTGGTGCTGGCCGCCCCGTTCGCTGTGGGCCAGGATGCCGGCGCACTGATCACCCAGGGCAACAACCCCCTGTCGATCCCGGCGATCACCCTGAGCACAGATGCCGAGGGGCAGCAGGAATATTCGGTCAGTCTGCAGATTCTGCTGATCATGACGGCGCTGAGCTTCATCCCGGCATTCGTCATGCTGATGACCAGCTTCACCCGCATCATCATCGTCTTCTCCATCCTGCGTCAGGCGCTGGGCCTGCAGCAGACGCCATCGAACCAGATCCTCGTGGGCCTGACGATCTTCCTCACGCTGTTCATCATGGCGCCGGTATTCGAGCGGATAAATAACGAGGCGGTGCAGCCTTATCTGAATGAACAGTTGTCGGCCCAGGAGGCGATTGCCCGCGCCGAAGTGCCGCTCAAGGGTTTCATGCTGGCGCAAACCCGCGAGAGCGATCTGGCGCTGTTCGTGCGGATGTCCCGGCGCACCGATATCCAGACGCCTGAAGCCACGCCGCTGACCATTCTGGTGCCGGCCTTCGTCACCTCCGAGCTGAAGACGGCGTTCCAGATCGGCTTTATGATCTTCATCCCGTTCCTGATCATCGACATGGTGGTGGCCAGCGTACTGATGGCGATGGGCATGATGATGCTGTCGCCGCTGATCATCTCGTTGCCGTTCAAGATCATGCTGTTCGTGCTGGTCGACGGCTGGGGGTTGATCATTGGCACGCTCGCTGGAAGTTTCGGAACACTTTAGCAGGCCGTTGAAAAACTACCTGCGTTGGCAATACTGCGTTGAAAACAGGCTCGGCCTGCTCATTTAGGCCACTAAACTCGTACGCGAGCCCGGTCCGTTCCTCGCCTGTTTTCGCCTTGTCTTGCCTGCCTCGCCTACATTTTTCAACGGCCTGCTTGGGAGTACGCCGATGACACCCGAAGTTGCGGTCGATCTGTTTCGTGGCGGTCTGTGGATGACCGCCACCATCGTCGGTGTGCTGGTGATGCCGAGCCTTCTGGTGGGCCTGCTGGTGGCGATGTTCCAGGCCGCCACGCAGATCAACGAACAGACCCTGAGCTTCCTGCCGCGTCTGCTGGTCATGCTGATGACGCTGATCTGGACGGGGCCATGGCTGGTGCGCAAGTTGATGGAGTACACCGAGAACCTGATCCAGAACATTCCGTTGATCATCGGCTGATGTTTGCCCTGAGCGATGCGCAGATCGGCGCCTGGGTAGGGCAGTTTCTGCTGCCGCTGTTTCGCATCGCGGCGCTGCTGATGAGCATGCCGATCATCGGCACCCAGCTGGTGCCGATGCGGGTGCGGCTGTATCTGGCCTTGGCCATTACCGTGGTGCTGGTGCCGGGGCTGCCTGCTGTGCCGGTGGTGGAGGCGCTGAGTGGGCAGGCGCTGGTGCTGATCGCCGAGCAGATTCTGATCGGCGTGATGCTGGGTTTCGTGCTGCAGCTGTTCTTTCAGGTCTTCATCGTCTCCGGGCAGATGCTGGCCATGCAGATGGGCCTTGGCTTCGCCTCCATGGTCGATCCGGCCAACGGGGTTTCGGTGCCGGTGCTTGGCCAGTTCTTCAATATGCTGGTGATCCTGCTGTTCCTGGCCATGAATGGGCATCTGGTGGTGCTGGAGATTCTCACGGAAAGCTTCGTCACCCTGCCCATCGGCGGCTGGCTGGTCGGCACCAATCACCTCTGGGAGGTGGCCGGCAAGCTCGGCTGGGTATTGGGCGCCGGCTTGCTGCTGGTGCTGCCGGCGATTACCGCGCTGCTGGTGATCAACCTCGCCTTCGGCCTGATGACCCGCGCCGCGCCACAGCTGAATATCTTCTCCATTGGTTTTCCGCTGACGCTGGTGCTGGGCCTGGTGATCGTCTGGCTCGGCATGGGCGATATCCTGGCGCAATATCAGGGTTTTGCCAGTGAGGCGCTGGCGATGTTGCGTGAACTGATAGGTGTGCGCTGAGAGGGTGTTTACAAATTACTACGCTCGACCAGGCTGCGTTGAAATCAGCCTCTGATGCGACTGTGTTCTTCGATTCGTCGGGAGGCCCTGCATGGCTGAGAACGAAAATGGCGCCGAAAAAAGCGAGGAACCCACGGCCAAACGGCTGCGCGAATCCCGTGAGAAGGGCCAGCTCGCGCGTTCCCGTGAACTGAACACGGTGGCCGTTACCCTGGGCGGGATTGGCGGCCTGCTGGCATCCGGTGCGGGCCTGGCCGGCAGCCTGATGATGATGATGCAGGGCAGTTTCGACCTCAGCCGTGAAGCCTTGCTGGATGAGAGCTCCATGGTCAGGCTGCTGGTGAACAGCGGCTTGCTTGCGCTGGAAGCGATCATGCCGCTGCTGATCGTGTTGCTGATCGTCTCCATCGTCGGTCCGATCTCGCTGGGGGGCTGGCTGTTTTCAGCCAAGGCGATGGCACCGAAGTTCAGCCGAATGAATCCGGGCGCGGGCCTCAAGCGGATGTTCTCGGCCAAGGCGCTGGTGGAGCTGCTCAAGGCGCTCGGCAAGTTCCTGGTGGTGCTGACGGTGGCGCTGCTGGTGCTCAATGCCTATCAGGACGATCTGCTGTCCATCGCCAAGCAGCCGCTGGAGCTGGCCATTGCCCATAGCGTGGAAGTCGTCGGCTGGTGTGCGTTGTGGATGGCCTGTGGGCTGATTCTGATCGCCTTGGTGGACGTGCCTTTCCAGCTCTGGGACAACAAGCAGAAGCTGATGATGACCAAGCAGGAGGTCAAGGACGAATACAAGGACGCCGAGGGCAAGCCCGAAGTCAAGTCGCGGATTCGCCAGCTGCAGCGTGAGGCGGCCCAGCGGCGGATGATGCAGGCCGTGCCGGAGGCCGATGTGGTGATCACCAACCCGACCCACTTTGCCGTGGCGCTGAAATATGATGGCGGCAAGGGCGGTGCGCCGATACTGGTGGCCAAGGGTGGCGACTTCGTAGCCCTGAAGATTCGCGAGATCGCTCAGGAGCATCAGGTGACCGTGCTCGAATCGCCCGCGCTGGCGCGGGCGGTGTATTACTCCACCGAGCTGGAACAGGAAATCCCGGCTGGCCTCTACCTGGCAGTGGCGCAGGTGCTGGCCTATGTCTACCAACTGCGCCAGTACCGCTCGGGCAAGGGCAAGCGGCCCGAGCCCCTGAACGACCTGCCGATTCCGCCGGATTTGCGTCGGGACGCATAAAGCCGACAAGAGCGCTGGAGGCTGGAAAGCGGGACGATTTCAATATCGTTCAGCTTCCAGCGCTCTTTTTCGGCTTTTAATTGATCACCCCGCAAGCGACCCGAGCGCCGCCTCCGCCGAGTGGCTCGGGATGGTCGGCGTGGTTGTCGCCGCCCTTGTGCACCATCAGCGCCAGGCCCTTGATATCGCCGAGGCTCTGCAGCCGGGGCGCGAGAACCGGCTGGTTGGCCTTGCCCTGGGCATCGACCATCAGCGCCGGCAGATCGCCCTGGTGGCCATCGCCCCAGGGTTCGCCGTGCTTGCCGCTGTTCTTCGGGTCCCAATGCCCGCCTGCTGCACCTGCAGGGGTGGTTTTACCGTCGATTTCGGCGGGCTCGCAGCTGCCCTTGGCATGCAGATGGAAGCCATGGGTGCCGGCGTCGAGGCCGGACAGTTCGGGACGAAATACCAGGCCGTACTGGCTGGTTTCGATCCTGACGTTGCCGAGGGATTCGCCGACACCCTGGGTCGATACGGCATTGATCGGCACGCTGAGGGTTTCGGCCTGCAGGCCCAGCGCCGTGCAGCTGGCGAGTGCCGCGATAAACCACTGTTTCATGGCAAGACTCCTGTTAAGTGAGGTGAGGCAACTGCTGCCGGAAAGGGCATCGGCGTTTCTGTCTGTCGACGGCCCTGGATTTGAGACTGTCAGGGACTGGCTCGGTTCGATGGCGGTCGGGCCAGGCAGATGGCGGCTCGGCAAGTTGGACCCCTTCTTGCTATAGCCGAGGCAGGGCGCGTTTGCGTCAATTCTTTGTTCTGCTCTACCGGGGTTCAAATTGGATCGCACGCAAATCATCCAGATAGGCAATGGCCTGGCGGGCGCTGGTCGAGGCAATCTCGGCGTGCCGCTGCTGCTGTTGGTGATGCTCGGCATGATGATGTTGCCGGTGCCGCCGTTCCTGCTGGACGTGCTGTTCACCTTCAATATCGCACTGTCCATCGTCGTGCTGCTGGTCAGCGTGTATGCCTTGCGACCGCTGGATTTCGCCGTCTTTCCAACCGTGCTGCTGGTCGCCACGCTGCTGCGTCTGGCGCTGAACGTCGCCTCTACCCGGGTCGTGCTGATTCACGGTCATGAGGGGGGCACCGCCGCCGGTCATGTGATCGAAGCCTTCGGCAATGTGGTGATCGGCGGCAATTACGTCGTGGGTATCGTGGTCTTCGCGATTCTGATGATCATCAACTTCGTCGTGGTGACCAAGGGTGCAGGGCGTATTTCCGAAGTGAGCGCGCGCTTCACCCTCGACGCCATGCCGGGCAAGCAGATGGCCATCGACGCCGACCTGAACTCGGGCCTGATCGATCAGGAGGAAGCGAAAAAGCGCCGCACCGAGGTTTCTTCGGAAGCCGATTTCTACGGTTCCATGGACGGTGCCAGCAAGTTCGTTCGCGGTGACGCCATTGCCGGCCTGCTGATCCTGTTCATCAACCTGCTTGGCGGGATGGGCATCGGCATGCTCCAGCACGGCCTGAGCTTCTCCGAAGCCGGGCAGATCTATGCGTTGCTGACCATCGGTGATGGCCTGGTGGCGCAGATTCCGTCGCTGCTGCTGTCCACTGCGGCGGCGATCATGGTCACTCGCGTCACCAGCTCCGAGGATATGGGCCAGCAGGTCAACCGGCAGATGTTCGCCTCGCCCAAGGCGCTCGCCGTATCCGCGGGGCTGATGATTGCCATGGGCCTGGTTCCCGGCATGCCGCATATGTCGTTTCTCGGGCTCGGTGCCGTGGCCGCAGCCGGCGCCTACTGGATCTGGCATCGCCAGAAGCAGGTCAAGCTGAAGGCTGAGCAGGAAGTCCAGACGCAGCAGGAAATGCTCCCGGCACAGCGTGCGGCGGAAACCCGGGAGCTGGGCTGGGACGACGTCACGCCGGTGGATATGGTCGGCCTGGAAGTCGGTTACCGGCTGATCCCGCTGGTCGACCGCAACCAGGGCGGGCAGCTGCTGGCCAGGATCAAGGGCGTGCGCAAGAAGCTTTCCCAGGACCTGGGCTTCCTGATGCCATCGGTGCACATCCGCGACAACCTCGACCTGCTGCCCAATGCCTATCGGCTGACGCTGATGGGCGTGAGCCTGGCCGAGGCCGAGGTCTATCCCGATCGCGAGCTGGCGATCAATCCGGGGCAGGTGTTCGGCCCGCTCAACGGCATCGCGGCCAAGGACCCGGCGTTCGGTCTGGAGGCGGTGTGGATCGAGGCCGGCCAGCGCGATCAGGCGCAGTCGCTCGGCTATACGGTGGTCGATGCCAGCACCGTGATCGCGACTCACCTCAATCAGGTCCTGCACAAGCATGCCCATGAACTGTTGGGGCACGAGGAAGTCCAGCAACTGATGCAGTTGCTGGCCAAGAGTTCGCCCAAGCTGGCCGAGGAGCTGGTGCCGGGGATGATTTCCCTCTCGACGCTGCTCAAGGTGCTGCAGGCGTTGCTGCAGGAGCAGGTGCCGGTGCGCGATATCCGTACCATCGCCGAGGCCATCGCCAATGTCGCGGCCAAGAGTCAAGATCCCGCCGCGATGGTGGCGGCGGTACGGGTCGCGCTTTCCCGTGCAATCGTGCAAAACGTTGTGGGACTAGAGCCGCAGCTGCCTGTGATTACGCTGGAACCCAGATTGGAACAGATATTGCTCAACAGTCTGCAGAAGGCTGGCCAGGGGGCCGACGATGGTATTCTCCTGGAGCCGGGAATGGCCGAAAAGTTGCAACGGTCACTGGTAGATGCCGCACAGCGTCAAGAAATGTTGGGCAAACCGGCGATTCTGCTGGTAGCTGGTCCGGTTCGCGCGATGCTGTCGCGATTCGCCCGCCTGTCGGTCCCCAGCATTCATGTCCTGGCCTACCAGGAAATACCGGATAACAAGCAGGTCACCATCGTTGCGACGGTGGGTCAGAATTAACCGAGGGTACAGGCCATGCAGGTCAAACGTTTCTTCGCAGCCGACATGCGCATCGCCATGAAGATGATTCGTGACGAGCTGGGCGCCGATGCCGTGATTACGGGCAATCGCCGTGTCGCCGGCGGCGTCGAGCTGACCGCTGTGCTCGATTACCCGATGGAACCTGCCGTCTCGAAGCAACCGAATGCGGCGCTCGAGGCCGAACTGCGCAAGACCCAGGCGCGAATCGCCAGCGCCCACGCCGAGCTGAGTGCGCCGTCACGCGCGCAGGCCGGCAAGGACCGTCAACTGCTTGACGATAAGCCGGCTGCGGTCGCCCAAGCGACACCTTCCGCATCGACGGCTTCGCTCGATTCCCGTGCGGTCGAGGCCATGCACAGTGAGTTGCAAGGCCTGCGCGAGTTGATCGAAGTGCAGCTGGGCTCCATTGCCTGGGGCCAGGAGCAAAGCCGCCGCCCGCAGCAGGCTGGCCTCTGGCGCCGTCTGCAGCGTATCGGCCTGCCGGCTGATCTGTCGCGCAGCCTGCTGGAGAAGGTGTCCACCGTGGCCGAGCCGCGTCAGGCATGGCGCATGCTGCTGGCGCATCTGGCGCAATCGATCAAGGTCAGCAAGGTCGAGCCGCTGGAAGAGGGCGGCGTCATCGCTCTGGTCGGCCCGGCCGGTGCCGGCAAGACCACCACGCTGGCCAAGCTGGCGGCGCGCTACGTGCTCAAGTACGGGCCGCAGAGTATCGCCCTGGCGAGCATGGACAACTACCGTATCGGCGCTCAGGAGCAACTGAGAACGCTGGGTCGTATCCTCGATGTGCCAGTCGTTCAGATCGACCCTGCCCAGCCGCTGGGCAAGACGCTGCAGCCCCTGGCGCGCAAACGCCTGATTCTCGTCGATACCGCCGGGCTTCCGGCAGGTGATGCGATGATGCGCATGCAGCTCGAAACCCTGGCCGATCGTGGCATCAAATCGAAAAACTACCTGGTGCTGGCGGCAACCAGCCAGAGCCAGGTATTGAAGGCAGCCTGGCACAACTATCGCCGTTGCGGGCTGGCGGGCTGCATCCTGACTAAGCTGGATGAGGCCGGTAGCCTGGGTGACGTGCTTGGGCTAACGATTAGCCAGCATCTGCCGATAGCCTATCTGGCCGATGGACCGCGCATCCCTGATGACCTGCAGTTGCCTCGCAGTCATCAATTGGTCAGTCGGGCGGTAAGCCTGCAATTGGACGAGTCTCCCAGCGAGGAGACCATGGCCGACATGTTTACCGGGTTGTACAACGGATCATCACGGAAGGTCGGATGAAGGCTTGGTCCCGTGATACAGACAATGAAGACGCGTTCCGGCTGAACGCATCGATGGCCCTGTGGCCCCAGCAAGATATAGGCGTGTGAAAATGGGTACTCATCCCGTACAGGTGATTGCAGTGACTGGCGGCAAGGGTGGCGTCGGCAAGACCAACGTGTCGGTCAATCTGGCGCTGGCGTTGGCCGATCTCGGTCGCAGGGTGGTGCTGCTCGACGCCGACCTTGGCCTGGCCAACGTCGACGTGCTGCTGGGTTTGACCACCAAGCGCACCCTGGCCGATGTCATCGCTGGCGAATGTGATCTGCGCGATGTGCTGATCCAGGGGCCGGGCGGCATACGCATCGTGCCCGCGGCTTCCGGGACCCAGAGCATGGTGCAGTTGTCCAGTCTGCAGCACTCTGGGCTGATCCAGGCATTCAGCGACATTGGCGATGATATCGACGTGCTGATCATCGACACCGCCGCCGGTATCGGTGATGGTGTGGTGAGTTTCGTCCGTGCCGCACAGGAAGTCCTGCTGGTGGTGACGGACGAGCCGACCTCCATTACCGACGCCTATGCCCTGATCAAGTTGCTCAACCGTGACTACGGCATCAGCCGTTTCCGCGTGCTGGCCAACATGGCACACGCACCGCAGGAAGGGCGCAATCTGTTCGCCAAACTGGCCAAGGTGACCGAGCGCTTCCTCGATGTGGCGCTACAGTATGTGGGGGCGGTGCCCTACGACGAATCTGTGCGCAAGGCCGTACAGAAGCAGCGCGCCGTCTATGAGGCGTACCCGCGCGCCAAGTCTTCGCTGGCGTTCAAGGCCATTGCCCAGAAAGTGGATACCTGGCCGCTGCCGGCAACTCCGCGCGGCCATCTGGAGTTCTTTGTGGAGCGCCTTGTCAGGCCCGCCGCAGACACTCACGAATGACACCGGCTGGATTGGGTATGTATTACAGCAAGGCTCAGGCAAAAGACTCGCAATACCAGCTCATCGACCAGTACGCGCCGTTGGTCAAGCGCATCGCCTATCACCTGTTGGCGCGCTTGCCGGCGAGCGTGCAGGTGGATGATCTGCTGCAGGCCGGCATGATCGGGCTGCTCGAGGCATCGAAGAAATACGATTCGGGAAAAGGCGCGAGCTTCGAAACCTATGCCGGTATTCGCATTCGCGGGGCCATGCTCGATGAGGTACGCAAGGGCGACTGGGCGCCGCGCTCGGTGCACCGCAACTCGCGCATGGTCAGCGAGGCGATTCGGGCCATTGAGGCGAAAACCGGTCGCGACGCTAAAGATCACGAGGTTGCAGCCGAACTTGAATTGAGTCTGGATGAGTACTACGGCATTCTGGGTGACACTCTGGGCAGCCGCCTGTTCAGTTTTGATGATCTGCTTCAGGAAGGCGAGCACGGAGAGTTCGGTGAAGATGCCGCCAGCGCGCATCCCGAGCCGTTTCGTGATCTCGAAGACGAGCGTTTTCAGCAGGCGCTGGCCGAGGCCATCAGCAACCTGCCGGAACGTGAAAAGCTGGTGCTTTCGCTGTACTACGACGAAGAGTTGAACTTGAAGGAGATCGGCCAGGTTCTGGGGGTCAGCGAGTCGCGGGTGAGTCAGTTGCACAGTCAATGCGCGGCACGTTTGCGTGCCCGCCTCGGTGAGTGGCGCGCGCGCTGACGCCGGTTTGCAAAAAGCATTCGAGGCCGCTTTCTACAGGGCGCCTCTAGAAACGTAGGCGAGGCAGTCAGCGCAAGGCAAAAACAGGCGAAAAAGCGCAGTTTACGAGTTGTAAATGAGCATTTTGATCGGACTCGCGCCACGAGCCTGTTTTTAACGCAGCGATGACAACGCAGGTAGTTTTTAGAGGTGCCCTACAGGCTTTATCGATGAAGCCCGCAGAAAAGCCGTGAGCAGGGCTTTGGGGATTTCGGGATTTACGGAGGTGTACTTGGACAAGAACATGAAAATCCTCATCGTTGACGACTTCTCGACGATGAGACGGATCATCAAGAACCTCTTGCGCGATCTGGGTTTCACCAATACCGCCGAAGCGGACGACGGCACCACCGCGTTGCCCATGCTCAAGAGTGGCAGTTTCGACTTCCTCGTGACTGACTGGAACATGCCCGGCATGAGCGGCATCGACCTGTTGCGTCATGTGCGCGCCGATGAGCGCCTCAAGCACCTGCCGGTCCTGATGGTCACCGCTGAAGCCAAGCGCGACCAGATCATCGAAGCCGCACAGGCCGGTGTTAACGGCTACGTGGTCAAGCCATTCACGGCTCAGGTGCTCAAGGAAAAGATCGAGAAGATCTTCGAGCGCGTCAACGGCTGAAGTAGCGCCGCGAGGGTACTATGACGCAAGCAGAACAAAGTCTTGTGGAGTTTGAAGCGACTCTGCGAGCCCGTGCGCCTCAGCTGCTCGAAAGTCTGCAGCAAGGCCGCCTGGATGATACTGCGCAGATGCTCAATGAGCTTAATCAGATTCGCAACAACAGCCTCTATCATGAGGTCGGCAAGCTCACGCGCGAGTTGCACAACGCCATCGTCAAGCTCGAGATGGATACCAGCGCCACGGGCGGCGATCCATCGCCGATCACCGATGCGACCGATCGTCTTTCCTATGTGGTGACGATGACCGAAAAGGCGGCCAATCGCACCATGGATCTGGTGGAAGAGTCGACGCCACTGGTGAACTACGTCAGCTACGAAGCCCAGAGTCTGACGGCTGACTGGCAGCGCTTCATGCGCCGGGACATGAATGCTGAAGAGTTCAGGGATCTTGTCCGTCGGGTCGATTCGTTTCTTCAGCGCTCCATGAACGATGGCAGTCAGCTCTCGCAGAATCTCAGCGAAATCATGCTGGCTCAGGACTTTCAGGATCTGACCGGGCAGGTGATCAAGCGGGTCACCCGGCTGGTCAGCGAACTCGAAAGCAACCTGCTCAATCTTGTGCTGATGGCCGGTCAGGTCGATCGCATGGCAGGTATCCGGCACGACTGCGAGGCGATACGCCTGGAGCAGGAAAGACAAAAACGAGAAAAAGAATCTTCCAATGGTGAAGGTCCGCAGATGCATGCCGATATACGAGAGGATGTCGTGTCCGGTCAGGATGATGTCGACGACCTGCTTTCGAGCCTGGGCTTTTAGGGGATGTGAATATGAGCTTCGACGCCGATGAGGAGATTCTCCAGGACTTCCTGGTAGAGGCCGGCGAGATTCTCGAACTATTGTCAGAGCAGTTGGTGGAGCTGGAAAGCAGCCCCGACGATACCGCCTTGCTCAATGCGATTTTTCGCGGTTTTCACACGGTAAAAGGCGGTGCCGGCTTTCTCCAGCTGCATGAGCTGGTCGAGTGCTGCCATATCGCCGAAAACGTTTTCGACATCCTGCGCAAGGGTGAGCGTCGCGTTGAACCGGAACTGATGGATGTCGTGCTGCAGGCACTGGACGCCGTCAATGCCATGTTCAATCAGGTGCGTGAACGCACTGAAGTGACCCCGGCCACACCTGAACTGCTGGCCGCATTGGCGCGCCTGGCCGAGCCGGCCAGCATGGATGCCCCGGCTGCCGAGCCTGTCGCTGTTGCGCCAGAGCCTGAAGCCGCGACTGCGGATAACGAGTTCGAGCAGTTGCTCGGTGCGCTGGACGATGCGGCGGGCAACGCCTCTGCTGCCGTCGCTGACGATGAAATTACTGACGCTGAATTCGAATCGCTGCTCGATCAGCTGCATGGCCAGGGACAGTTCAAGATCGATTCCGGCGCCGCGCAGATTGCTTCTGCACCCAAGGCTAGCGAGGCGCCTGTCAGCGATGAGATCACCGACGATGAGTTCGAGGCGCTGCTCGATCAGTTGCACGGAAAGGGACAGTTCGCCGAAGTACCTGCCGCCGCTGAGCCGCAGCAGGCAAGCGCCGATACCACGACTGTTTCCGCTTCTGCTCCCGCTGCAGGCGGCGATCACATCACCGATGATGAATTCGAGGCCTTGCTCGATCAGTTGCATGGCAAAGGCAAGTTCGAAGCGGAAGTGGTCGCACCAGCATCTGCGCCCGCTTCAGCCAAGCCGGGCGCCGCGCCGAAAGCTGCTGCAGCGAAACCCGTAGCCGCACCCGCCAAGGCTGCCGCCGCGCCTGCCAGGGCCGCGGCGGAAAAACCGGCCAGTGAAGCCGAAACCACGGTACGCGTTGATACGGCGCGGCTCGACGAGATCATGAACATGGTCGGCGAGCTGGTGCTGGTGCGTAACCGGTTGGTGCGGCTGGGTGCCGACAGCGGCGACGAGGCCATGTCCAAGGCCGTGTCCAATCTCGACGTGGTCACTGGCGACCTGCAAAGCGCGGTGATGAAAACGCGCATGCAGCCGATCAAGAAGGCCTTCGGTCGGTTCCCGCGTCTGATCCGGGACATGGCGCGCAACCTGAAGAAAGAAATCAATCTTGAGCTGATCGGTGAGGAAACCGATCTGGACAAGAACCTCGTCGAGGCTCTGGCCGATCCGCTGGTGCACTTGGTGCGTAACGCGGTCGATCATGGCATCGAGATGCCGGATGAGCGCGAAGCCGCAGGCAAGCCGCGCACCGGCAAGGTGGTGTTGTCCGCCGAGCAGGAGGGTGATCACATCCTGCTGATCATCAGTGACGACGGCAAAGGCATGGATGCCAACATCCTGCGTGCCAAGGCTATCGAGAAGGGCATGCTGGACAAGGATGCAGCCGAGCGACTGAGTGATCTGGAGTGCTACAACCTGATCTTCGCGGCGGGTTTCTCGACCAAGACGGAGATCTCCGACGTCTCCGGTCGTGGCGTCGGCATGGATGTGGTCAAGACCAAGATTTCCCAGCTCAACGGTACGGTCAATGTCTTCTCCGCCAAGGGCCAGGGCTCGCGCGTGGTGATCAAAGTGCCGCTGACATTGGCGATCATGCCGACCCTGATGGTGATGCTGGGCAACCAGGCATTCGCTTTTCCGCTGGTCAACGTCAACGAGATTTTCCATCTCGATCTGTCCCGCACCAATGTCGTCGATGGTCAGGAAGTGGTGATCGTGCGCGACAAGGCGCTGCCGCTGTTCTATCTCAAGCGCTGGCTGGTGAAGGACGCGCAGCAGGAGGAGCAGCGCGAAGGTCATGTGGTGATCCTGAGTGTCGGTAACCAGAGCATCGGCTTCGTCGTCGATCAGCTGGTGGGCCAGGAAGAGGTGGTGATCAAGCCGCTGGGCAAGATGCTGCAAGGCACACCAGGCATGTCCGGTGCGACCATCACGGGCGATGGGCGGATAGCTCTGATCCTCGATGTGCCGAGCATGCTCAAGCGTTACGCACGCAGGATCTGATCAGTTGGACAGCGCTCCCTGGGGGAGTGCTGTCGCTAGGAGTGTTTTATGGCAGTCAAGGTCCTGGTAGTGGACGATTCCGGCTTCTTTCGGCGCCGTGTATCGGAAATCCTCTCTTCAGACCCGAATATCCAGGTGATCGGCACCGCCACCAACGGACGAGAGGCGATTGACCAGACGCTGGCGCTCAAGCCCGACGTCATCACCATGGATTATGAAATGCCGACAATGGATGGCATTTCCGCGGTGCGGCAGATCATGCAGCGTTGTCCGACGCCGGTACTGATGTTCTCCTCGCTGACTCATGAAGGCGCGCGCGTCACGCTGGATGCGCTGGATGCCGGGGCGGTGGATTTCCTGCCGAAGAATTTCGAGGATATTTCGCGCAACCCGGACAAGGTCAAGCAGCTGCTCTGCGAGAAAGTGCACACCATCTCGCGCAGCAATCGGCATTACGTCAGTCCTCGTACGCCGTCGGCGGCTCCGGTTGGCCGCACGGCGGCAGCGCCGGCAGTGCCCGCTTTCACCGCGCCGCGCAGTACGCCAGCACAGGCGCACGCACCGGCGCCGAGCCCGGTTTCGCCAGCGCCACGGCGCAAGGCCTACCGGCTGGTCGCCATCGGCACGTCCACAGGCGGTCCCGTGGCGCTGCAGCGGGTGCTGACCCAGCTTCCGGTCGGCTTCCCGGCGCCCATCGTGCTGATCCAGCACATGCCCGCCGCGTTCACCAAGGCCTTCGCCGAACGTCTGGACAAGCTCTGCAACATCCGTGTCAAGGAAGCCGAAGATGGCGATCTGCTGCGTCCCGGCCTGGCTTTGCTGGCGCCCGGTGGCAAGCAGATGATGGTCGACGGGCGTGGCGCGGTGCGCATTCTGCCCGGTGATGAGCGGCTCAACTACCGGCCTTGTGTCGACGTGACCTTCGGTTCCGCCGCCAAGGCATTCAATGACAAGGTTCTGGCGGTGGTCCTCACCGGCATGGGGGCCGATGGTCGTGAGGGCGCACGCATGCTCAAGCAATGTGGCAGCCAGGTCTGGACCCAGGACGAGGCCAGCTGCGTGATCTATGGCATGCCCATGGCCGTGGCCAAGGCGAACCTCAGCGACGCCGTCTACGCGCTCGATGACATCGGCCGGCACCTGAGCGAGGCCTGCATCTGATGGATGTGCTCAGCCTTATCGGGCTGGTTCTTGCGTTCGTCGCCATCGTCGGGGGAAATTTTCTCGAGGGTGGGCATATTTCCGCGCTGCTCAATGGGCCGGCGGCGCTGATCGTACTGGGTGGAACCCTCGGGGCGGTACTGTTGCAGACGCCCATGGCGGTCTTCATGCGGGCGATGTCGATCATCGGCTGGATCTTCTTTCCGCCTCGCGTCGACATGCTGAAGGGCATCAGCCTGGTCACCAGCTGGAGCACGACCGCCCGCAAGGAAGGCCTGCTGGGCCTTGAGCCGGTTGCCGAAACCGAGCCTGATCCCTATGCCCGCAAGGGTTTGCAGCTGTTGGTCGATGGCGCCGAGCCCGAGGTGATCCGCAGCATCCTTGAAGTGGACATGTATACCCAGGAAACCCGCGATATCCGTGCGGCGAAGGTGTTCGAGAGCATGGGCGGCTATTCACCCACCATCGGCATCATCGGCGCCGTCATGGGGCTGATTCATGTAATGGGCAATCTTGCCGATCCCAGCCAGCTGGGCAGCGGCATTGCGGTGGCATTCGTGGCGACCATCTACGGTGTGGGCTTTGCCAACCTGCTGGTGCTGCCGATTGGCTACAAGCTCAAGAGCATCGTGCAGAAACAGACCACCTACCGTGAATTGCTGCTCGAAGGAGTCCTGTCGATTGCCGAGGGCGAAAACCCCCGCTCGATAGAAATGAAACTGCAGGGCTTCATCGATTGAACGGTTCAGGGCCGGCGGCGTGGACAGGGGGGACACATATGGCGACCGCTGAAAGCACATCGACCATGGAGCCTGGGGCTGGTTTCCTGTACGTGCGCCTGCTCGATGTTGCGCCTGTTTCACTGATCGCATCGTCAGGGTCCTGAACGATGGCTCGCCGCAGAATCCAGGAAGAACCGGACAACCACGAGCGCTGGCTGGTTTCCTACGCGGACTTCATCACGCTGCTGTTCGCCTTCTTCGTGGTCATGTATTCGATTTCCTCGCTCAACGAGGGCAAGTACAAGATTCTTTCCGATTCGCTGGTCGGTGTCTTCAATCAGCCGGACCGAGCCCTCAAACCGATACCCATCGGTGAAGAGCGGCCTCGTACCACTCAGCCAAATCCTTCCCAGACCGATGAGCCGTCGCAGCCCATCGATCCGCTGGAAAGCATCATGCGCAGCATGCGCGAAGCGTTTGCCGACCTCATCGGCTCGAACCAGCTGACCCTGCGCGGTAACGAGCTGTGGGTCGAGATCGAGCTGAATTCGAGCCTGCTGTTTCCCAGCGGCGACGCCTTGCCCAACGATCATGCCTTCGAGCTGGTGGAAAAGGTTGCCAGGATTCTGGCGCCTTTCGACAATCCGATTCGGGTCGAAGGCTTTACCGACAACCTGCCGATCAGTACGGACAAGTACCCGACCAACTGGGAGTTGTCCGCTGCCCGCGCCGGCAGTGTGGTACGGATGCTGGCGGCCGACGGGGTGGCGCCGTCACGGCTGGCGGCGGTGGGCTACGGCGAGTTCCAGCCGATAGCGGACAACGCAACCCTGGAGGGCAGGGCGCGCAATCGGCGGGTGGTGCTGGTCATTTCACGCAATCTCGATGTGCGACGCGGCGAAAGCGGCTCTCACGGCGGGGCCGCGCGTCCTGCCGAAGCAGGTCGGCAGCCTGGCACATAAAGTGCTTTTGCTTCGAGTCAAACAGAGGCAGGGGAGATGTCGTCAAATCTTCGTCGCCCATGTCGTCGTGGCATATTCACGCTCTGATTCGAGCCGGATGGAAAGAGAGTTATGAGAGTCTGGGCTGTCGCCAACCAAAAAGGCGGAGTGGGTAAGACCACCACCTCCATCGCCCTTGCCGGATTGCTGGCCGATTCCGGCAAGCGTGTCGTGGTGCTGGATCTCGATCCCCATGGTTCGATGACCAGCTATTTCGGCCATGATCCCGACAATCTCGATCACAGCGTGTTCGACCTGTTTCAGCACCAGGGCACGGTGCCCGAAGGGCTGCCCTGGCAATTGCTGCTGCCGACCAGTCACGAGCGGATTTCGCTGCTGCCGTCCAGCACCGTACTGGCCACCCTGGAGCGCCAGGCGCCGGGGCAGAGCGGTCTGGGGCTGGTCATTGCCAAGAGCCTTTCGCAGCTCTGGCAGGATTTCGATTACGCCATCATCGACAGTCCGCCATTGCTCGGCGTCCTGATGGTCAACGCGCTGGCCGCCAGCCAGCAGCTGATCATCCCGGTGCAGACCGAATTCCTGGCGATAAAGGGCCTGGAGCGAATGGTCAGCACCATCGCCATGATCAACCGTTCACGCAAGCAGGCATTGCCCTACACGATCGTGCCGACCATGTTCGACCGCCGCACCCAGGCTTCGATGAATACCCTGAAGGTGCTGCGCAATGGCTATCAGGCCAATCTGTGGCAGGCTTTCATCCCCATCGATACACGCCTGCGTGATGCCAGCCTTGCGGGTGTCACGCCTTCACAGCATGATCCCAGCAGCCGTGCGGTACTTGCCTACCGCTCGTTGCTCAAGGCGCTGCTGGCGGCACAAAGCTCTCCGCAGGTGGCCTGATGACGCGCCATGAGACAGGTTCAAGTTCAGTCCATGGGCAGCCGATAGTCTACCCAGTTGGTTCGCGCGAGTGGGTTTCATGAGTCGTACCCTTCTTAAAGAAAGCCGGTCGCAACAGACACTGCAGTCGTATCTCGATGAGCTGTTGCAGGATGCCAGCCTGGAATTGACCGAGACGGTCAGTCAGGACGAGTTCCAGGCGGCAGTGCTCGAAGAACAGCTGCGCGACAGGCAGCGGGTGATCGCGCCTGCGCAGGTCCAGCCGATCGTCGAGGTGACCGAGTCCGTTGCCCCGCTGACGCTTGAACCCGAGCTTGCGCCAGTGGCGCCACAACAGGCCCTGATCGAACCTGTCGCCACGCTGGAGACGGCGGGGCGAGTGGGTGGGCCGCCGCAATACAAAGGTGGCCAGCCGGAATGGGGCGAGGCGCCGTTCGAGTGTCTTCTGTTCGATGTCGCCGGCCTGACGCTGGCGGTGCCGCTGATCAGTCTCGGCTCGATCTACCCGCTCGCAGGGCAGGAACTGACGCCGCTGTTCGGCCAGCCCGACTGGTTTCTCGGTATCCTGCCAAGCCAGGCGGGCAACCTGAAGGTGCTGGATACGGCGCGCTGGGTGATGGCTGATCGCTACCGCGACGATTTTCGCCAGGGCTTGCAGTATGTGATATCGGTACAGGGCTACGAATGGGGGTTGGCCGTGCATCAAGTCAGCCGCTCGATTCGCCTGGATCCACGTGAGGTCAAGTGGCGCTCGCAACGTACCCAGCGACCCTGGCTGGCCGGGACGGTGATCGATCACATGTGCGCCCTGCTGGACGTGGCCGCGCTTGCGGAGCTGATTGCCAGTGGTGCAACACGCCGCCTGAAAGGCGTACCTTCGTAATCAATTGAACAAGCAGGGTGCGCACACGCGGCCCGAGCAATCGATAGAATCGACCGCCACAGCGGTACAACAAGAGGTGGGGCTATGAAGATGACTTCCGCGCAGGGTTCCGATGATCCGGTCCTGCAATGGGTGACCTTCCGTCTGGATAACGAAACCTACGGCATCAACGTGATGCAGGTCCAGGAAGTGTTGCGCTATACCGAAATTGCGCCCGTGCCGGGTGCGCCAAGCTACGTGCTGGGCATCATCAACCTGCGCGGCAACGTGGTGACGGTGATCGATACGCGCCAGCGCTTCGGGCTGCAGACCGCGCCGATTACGGACAATACGCGCGTCGTCATCATCGAGGCGGATCGGCAGGTGATCGGCATTCTGGTCGATAGCGTTGCTGAAGTGGTCTATCTGCGGCAGTCGGAGATCGAAACCGCGCCCAACGTCGGTAACGACGAATCGGCGAAATTCATCCAGGGCGTGTGCAACAAGAACAATGAGCTGCTGATTCTGGTCGAGCTCGAAAAACTGATGAACGAAGAAGAATGGGCGGAACTTGAGAGCATCTGATACATGCTGATTGCCTCGCTGGTCGCGTCGGTCGTCGCGCTTGCCCTGTGTTGCGTTGCGCTGCTGGGGTTATGCGTCTGGCTGTTCCGGCGCCAGCGCCAGCAGGCTCAGCTGCAGGCGCGCAACGATGCCATTCGGGACCGGCGAATCAAGGAGTTGAGCGCTCAACTGGATACCTATCTGGACGGCAGTGTGCATATGGGCCAGGAGTTGCACGAGCTTTCGCGCATGGTCTCACCGCTGCCCGACCGGATCACCCAGCTCGAACAGCGTGATCCGAACAACTTTTCCTTTTCCCAGGCCGCCAAGCTGGTCGGCATGGGGGCCAGCGTCGATGATCTGACGCAATCCTGCGGGCTGTCCCAGTCCGAAGCCGAATTGATGAGCAAGCTGCATCAGGCGCGGCGCAAGACCGACTAGGATCTGAGCGAAGGTGTCTTTCACTCAGGAGTCGGGGGGGCATCGAGCAGGGGCAGCGACGGCGCGGGCTGTTGCTCGGCAAAGCCCGGCGGGCATTTGCCTTTCAGATACCAGGCGAAGGCGATGATTTCGGCGATGGTGCGATATAGCGCTTCGGGGATGGCATCGCCAAGCTCCAGGCGTGCCAGCAGCCTGACCAGTTCGGCGTTTTCGTAGATCGGCACTTCATGCTCGCGGGCAATGGCCAGTATTGCCTCGGCCAGTTCATCGTCGCCCTTGGCCGAAAGGCTGGGCGCGTTGATGCCGTCATAGGTGAGCGCGATGGCCTGGCGCGGGGTCTTGGCAGTCATGCGGTTTCATCCACGAAGCGTTGATCGACAGCGGTGCGGGGGCCTTGCGGCGGCGTACCCTGACGGCAGGCCAGCTCACCCACGGTCAGCCCGGCATCGAGCAGTCGCTGGCGCAGGTAGTCGAGTTCGGTGGAAATCAGCTGGGCAGTATGGCTGCGTTCGGCCCAGATCTGGCTCGACAGGCTACCACTGACCAGCTGTGCCTGAACCTGCAGTGGCCCCAGGGGGGCGACATCGAATGCCAGTTCGACCTTCCACAGGGTTTCGCCTTTTTCCTTGCCGTTTTGCCGGGGTTCTTCCTCGCGCCGCAGCTTGACCTGCAGCGGAATGATGTCGCGCGTATCGCGCATCGGCACTTCGATCTGCCAGGTCGTGACCTGCGTGCCGTCGGGGCCGGTCTGAGTCTGCGCGAGGCTGGACAACTGGTGAGTCTGCAGCCGTGATACCGCCGCCGCCGCCAGTTTCAACATGAGTTCCAGATCGGCTTCGCCGTCGGCATCGAGCAGCAGTCGCCCCGGCAGGGGAAAGTTCTGTGCGAGCTGGCGCGCATTCGGCTGTCCAAGCGCGCCGAGTGCGCTGCGGGCGAAAGCCGGCAGCGCCTGGCCAAGGGTTGCCGCCGTCTGGGCGGCTGTCAGTGGTCCGCTGCCAGGCAGCCCCGGCAATTGCGCGACCAGACGCAGCAGGGCGGCCTTCATATCCGTGGGCAGGCTGTCGGTATTGCCATTGAGCAGGCGCGCTTCAAGGAAGATACCGCTCTTGGCCAGCGCCTGGGCCAGGGTCTTGGCATCGCCCAGCTGCTGCATTTCAGGGATCAGGCCGAGCAGGCGTTCGGCTGCGCCGCGCAAGCCGTCGGGCAGGACCGCCCCGGCCGTCAATGCGCTGAACAGACCTTCAAGCGAGCCCTGACGGCTGTTCTGTGCACCGAGGTGCTGGCCCAGTACCAGTTGATCGAGACGACCGCTCAGCGGCATGAATGTTAGTGACTGGTCGCCCTGGACCCGGGCGGTGATCAGGCTGCCCGGTGCCAGCGGCAGGCTCGATTCGATATTCAGCTTCTGCCCGGCCAGTGGAGAATTGAGCAGGCTGATCACCAGTTTGAATACGCTCTGCCCGGCCTGCTGGGTCTGCTGGCTGGCGGTGACCTTGCCCTGGATCAGGGTGCCCACGGGCAACTGGCCGAGGTCGATGCTGCTCATGGGTTGCCGGCTGCCGGGTTGCAGCACAGCCATCAGGCGGTTATCGGATGCAGCGGTAACGAACAGGGCTGCGCCTGGTGCGACGGCTTTGTTGCTGGTGGTTTCGACCGTTGCCTGGCGCCCGCTGCCAAGTGTCAGGCGCAGCGTCAGCTGAAAGGCCTGGAGGGCTTCCCTGATCCTCACGACCTCGGCCTCGGCACTTTCCCCGGCGGCCAGCAGCCCCTGCATGGGCTGCAGCAGTTTCAACGCCAGCTCGGCGGAGCCTGCCGTCGAGCGGGGCGGGTTGGCGGGGGGAATAGCCTGGGTGCTTTTGATCTCGGTCATTTTTACTTAAATGCTCTTACAACCTTTCGACTTTGTGGTCTGCGGCCCCAAGGCGCGGCATGTATAATTCGGCGCGCCCGGCTTGTCTGTCATTGTAGCGGCTACGCCCTTTTCATCTTGAGGTGTCCATAGCGTGTCCTGTCCTTTTCTAGAAGCTGTGGCGCTTTCCTGCGAACGGGACTGGCGTCTGTTGTTCGAGAGGCTGGATCTGCAGATCGCCAACGGTGAAATGGTGCAGATCGCCGGCCCCAATGGCAGTGGCAAGACCAGTCTGCTACGCCTGTTGTCTGGGTTGATGCAACCGACCGCAGGGGAAGTGCGGCTCAATGGCCGCAATCTTGAAAGCCAGCGCGACGAACTGGCGCGCAATCTTCTCTGGATTGGTCATGCGGCGGGCATCAAGGGCCTGCTCACGCCTGAGGAAAACCTCACCTGGCTATGCGCCCTGCATCATCCGGCGACTCGTGAGGCCATCTGGCAGGCGCTGGATGCGGTGGGCCTGCGCGGTTTCGAGGATGTCCCCTGTCACACGCTGTCTGCCGGCCAGCAACGCCGCGTCGGTCTGGCCCGGCTCTATCTTTCGCCCCCGCCGCTGTGGATTCTCGATGAGCCCTTCACCGCGCTCGACAAGCATGGCGTGGCGCAACTGGAACGACACCTGGCCGTGCATTGCGAGCAGGGTGGCATGGTCGTGCTGACCACCCATCACTCGCTCGCTGAAAAACCGGCCGGCTTTCGTGAAATCGATCTGGGACAGCGCGCCGCATGAGCAACGTCTTCACTCTGCTGCTGGCCCGCGAAACCCGTCTGCTGTTTCGCCGTCCCGCCGAGCTGGCCAACCCGCTGGTGTTCTTCGCCATCGTCATCGCCCTGTTCCCGCTGGCGGTCGGGCCGGAGTCGCAACTGCTGCAAACCATCTCGCCGGGGCTGATCTGGGTCGCGGCGCTGTTGGCCGTTCTGCTCTCGCTGGACGGGCTGTTTCGCAGCGATTTCGAAGATGGCTCGCTCGAACAGTGGGTCGTTTCGCCGCACCCGCTGGCGCTTCTGGTACTCGCCAAGGTGCTGGCACACTGGGCCTTTTCCGGCCTGGCGCTGGTGTTGCTGGCGCCGTTGCTGGCGTTGATGCTGGGCATGCCGATGAGCGCGCTACCGGTGCTGCTGATCTCGTTGCTGCTGGGAACGCCCGTGCTCAGCCTGCTCGGCGCGGTCGGCGCGGCGCTGACCGTCGGCCTCAAGCGCGGCGGCCTGTTGCTGGCATTGCTGATTCTGCCGTTGTATATCCCTGTGCTCATTCTGGGTAGTGGGGCGCTGCAGGCAGCGCTGCAGGGGCTGCCGGCGGTCGGTCATCTGTTATGGCTCTCCAGTCTGACGGCCCTGGCTGTCACCCTTACACCCTTTGCGATAGCGGCTGGCCTGAAAATCAGTGTTGGCGAGTGATGGATTGCACGATGGATTTATTCGATAGCGCTACGGCTTTCCTCGACAGGCGGCCCCTGGCACCGACGACTTTACTGATCGCGAACAAGTGGCGCCCGTGCGGTTTCGGGGCAGTATCGGAATGCGTAGCGGATGTGAGGCAGGTGCTATGAACTGGACATGGTTCCACAAGCTGGGTTCGCCCAAATGGTTCTACGGAATCAGCAGCCGCTGGATGCCCTGGCTTGGCTGGGCAACCTTCGTGCTGGTCACGGTAGGCACGATCTGGGGGCTGGCGTTTGCGCCCCAGGACTACCAGCAGGGCAACAGCTTCCGGATCATCTATATCCATGTGCCCGCCGCATTCCTGGCGCAATCGATCTATGTGATGCTGGCCGTCGCGGGCCTGGTCGGTCTGGTGTGGAAAATGAAACTGGCGGATGTCGCCTTGCAGCAGGCCGCGCCCATCGGTGCCTGGATGACCTTCATCGCGCTGCTGACCGGGGCGGTATGGGGCAAGCCGACCTGGGGCGCCTGGTGGGTCTGGGATGCCCGCCTGACCTCGATGCTGATCCTGCTGTTCCTGTACTTCGGCATCATTGCGCTGGGGCAGGCCATCAGCAACCGCGACAGCGCGGCGAAAGCCTGCGCGGTGCTTTCCATCGTCGGGGTGGTGAACATCCCGATCATCAAGTACTCGGTGGAGTGGTGGAACACCCTTCATCAGCCCGCGACCTTCACGGTCACCGAAAAGCCCGCGATGCCGGTCGAAATGTGGTTGCCGCTGCTGGTCATGGTCCTGGGCTTCTACTGTTTCTTCACATGGGTACTGCTGATGCGCATGCGCCTGGAAGTGCTGCGTCGCGAATCACGCAGCAGCTGGGTCAAGGCCGAGGTGCAGGCGCTGGTAGGTAAGGCATCATGAATTTCTCATCGTTTTCCGAATTCATCGCCATGGGCAACCATGGCCTGTACGTCTGGACATCCTATGGCATCAGCCTGGCCGTCCTGGTTCTGAACGTGGCGCTGCCAATGCTGGCACGCCGGCGATATCTGCAAGATGAGGCGCGTCGTTTGCGCCGGGAGGAAATGAAGTGAATCCTGTGCGCAAGAAGCGTTTGTTCATCATTCTGACCATTCTGGCCGGCGTGGGCATCGCGGTAACGCTGGCTCTGTCTGCCTTGCGAGAGAACATCAACCTCTTCTACACGCCGACCCAGATCGCCGCCGGCGAAGCGCCGGAAGGCACTCGGATTCGCGCCGGCGGGCTGGTGGAAGAGGGTTCGGTGACACGTAGCAAGGATTCGCTCACCGTGACTTTCCGCGTCACGGATAACAACGCCAGCATCGCCATCCAGTACCAGGGCATCCTGCCGGACCTGTTTCGCGAGGGGCAGGGCATCGTCGCTCTGGGGCGCGTCAATGGCGAAGGCGTCCTGGTCGCCGACGAAGTGCTGGCCAAGCACGATGAGAACTACATGCCGCCGGAAGTCACCCAGGCGCTTGAGCAGAGCGGCATGATGAAGCATTACGAAGGCGACAAGCAGGAGTATGCAAAATGATTCCCGAGCTCGGCCATCTGGCCATGATTCTGGCGCTGTGCCTGGCCGTGGTGCAGGGCACGCTGCCGCTGATCGGTGCCTGGCGCGGTGATCATCAGTGGATGAGCCTGGCGCAGCCGGCTGCCTGGGGGCAGTTCGCCTTCCTGG
This sequence comes from Stutzerimonas stutzeri, assembly GCF_013522825.1. Lineage (GTDB taxonomy): Bacteria > Pseudomonadota > Gammaproteobacteria > Pseudomonadales > Pseudomonadaceae > Stutzerimonas > Stutzerimonas stutzeri_AK. The sequence continues at coordinate 137,759 of NZ_JAAMQZ010000002.1, read as the reverse complement.
GATTCTCCTTCGCCTGCCTGACCTACGCGTTCATGGTCGATGACTTCTCCGTCGCCTACGTCGCGCACAACTCCAACAGCGCGCTGCCCTGGTACTACAAGTTCAGCGCCGTATGGGGTGCCCACGAAGGCTCCCTGCTGCTCTGGGCCTTCATCCTGGCCGGCTGGACCTTCGCCGTGGCGATTTTCTCCCGCCAGCTGCCCGAGGACATGCTGGCGCGGGTGCTGGGGGTCATGGGCCTGATCAGCATCGGCTTCCTGCTGTTCCTGATCATCACCTCCAACCCTTTCGAGCGCTACCTGCCGCAGGCGCCGATGGACGGGCGCGACCTCAACCCGCTGCTGCAGGACTTCGGCCTGATCGTGCATCCACCGATGCTCTACATGGGTTATGTCGGTTTCTCGGTGGCCTTCGCCTTCGCCATCGCCGCTTTGCTGGGTGGCCGCCTGGATGCCGCCTGGGCACGCTGGTCGCGGCCCTGGACACTGGTCGCCTGGGCCTTTCTCGGTGCCGGTATCGCGCTGGGTTCCTGGTGGGCCTATTACGAGCTTGGCTGGGGCGGCTGGTGGTTCTGGGACCCGGTGGAGAACGCCTCCTTCATGCCCTGGCTGGTCGGCACGGCGCTGATCCATTCGCTGGCGGTGACGGAGAAGCGTGGCGTCTTCAAGAGCTGGACGGTATTGCTGGCGATTGCCGCATTCTCGCTCAGCCTGCTGGGCACCTTCCTGGTCCGCTCCGGTGTGCTGACCTCGGTGCATGCCTTCGCCACCGATCCGGAGCGCGGCGTCTTCATTCTGGCTTTCCTGCTGCTGGTCGTCGGTGGCTCGCTGACCCTGTTCGCCTTGCGCGCGCCGGTGGTGAAAAGCCGGATTGGCTTCAGTCTCTGGTCCCGCGAAACCCTGCTGCTGGTCAACAACCTGCTGCTGGTGGTCGCAACCGCGATGATCCTGCTGGGCACGCTGTATCCGCTGCTGCTTGATGCTTTGTCCGACACCAAGCTGTCCGTTGGGCCGCCCTATTTCAATGCGATGTTCCTGCCGCTGATGGCCGCGCTGATGCTCGCCCTGGGCGTGGGCATCCTGGTGCGCTGGAAAGACACGCCGGTGAAATGGCTGCTGGGCATGCTGACCCCGGTACTGATCACCAGCGCCGTGCTGGCTGGGCTGGGCTCGATGCTGCTCGGTGATTTCCACTGGGCGGGGCTTGCCGTATGCCTGCTGGCGGCCTGGGTCGTGGTGGCCGGTGTGCGCGACGTGCTCGACAAGACTCGCCACAAGGGTCTGTTCAAGGGCATTCGCAGCCTGGCGCCGAGCTACTGGGGCATGCAGACGGCGCACCTGGGCCTGGCGGTATGTGCTATCGGCGTGGTGCTGGTCAGCCAGCACAGTTCCGAGCGCGACCTGCGTCTGGCGCCGGGCGAGTCGCTGGAACTGGGTGGCTACACCTTCGTCTTCGAAGGCGCCACGCATTTCGACGGACCGAACTTCACCTCGGACAAGGGCACCATCCGGGTCTTCGACGGTGACAAGCAGATTGCTCTCCTGCATCCCGAGAAGCGCCTGTATACCGTCCAGCAGATGCCCATGACCGAGGCCGGTATCGATGCGGGCTTCACCCGCGACCTTTACGTGGCTCTGGGTGAGCCGCTGGAGGACGGCGCCTGGGCGGTGAGGGTGCATATCAAGCCCTTCGTGCGCTGGATCTGGCTGGGGGCGTTGCTGATGTCCGTCGGTGGTGTTCTGTCCGCCTGTGACCGGCGTTATCGCGTGAAGGTCAAGACCCGTGTCCGTGAGGCCCTGGGCTTGGCCCAGCAAGGAGCCTGAGCATGAAAAGACTGTTGATGCTGCTGCCGCTGGCGATCTTCCTGGCGGTCGCGGTGTTTCTCTATCGCGGCCTGTTCCTGGACCCGTCCGAGCTGCCGTCGGCGCTGATCGACAAGCCGCTGCCCGCATTCTCGCTGCCATCGCTGGAAGACCCGGAGCGCATGCTGAGTGCTGCCGACTTCAAGGGCGAGGCGGCGCTGGTGAATGTATGGGCGACCTGGTGCCCGACCTGCCGCGCCGAGCACGAGATGCTCAACCAGTTGGCCAGTCAGGGCGTGGTGGTCTATGGGGTTAACTACAAGGATGACAGCGAGGCCGCGCGTCGCTGGCTGAACGAGCTGGGCAACCCCTATCGCCTCAACGTCGAGGATCCAGAGGGCAGTCTGGGGATCAACCTCGGCGTCTACGGTGCGCCGGAGACCTTCCTGATCGACAAGGACGGGATCATTCGCCACAAGTATGTCGGCGCCATCGACCCGCGCGTATGGCGTGAACAGCTCGCTGCGCTCTATCAGGAACTGGTGGACCAATGAAACAGCTGATCCAAGGCTTTCTGCTGGCGCTGTGCATGATTGGTGGCGCGCAGGCGGCGATCGATGCCTACGAGTTCAGGGACGAGACCGAGCGCGAACGCTACCGGACCCTGGTTGAAGAGCTGCGTTGCCCGAAATGCCAGAACCAGAACATTGCCGACTCCAATGCGCCCATCGCCATGGACTTGCGCCGTGAAATCTTCCGTATGCTCGAAGAAGGGCAGAGCAACGAGCAGATCGTTGACTACCTGGTCGCGCGTTATGGCGATTTCGTGCGCTACAAACCGCCGCTCAACATGAAGACGCTACTGCTCTGGTACGGCCCGATAGGCTTGCTGGTATTGGGCTTCGGCGTGTTGGCGCTGATCCTGATGCGGCGGCGTCGTGCTACGGACGACGATGCGCAGAACACTCTTTCCGAGGCCGAACGTGAACGCCTCGCCACGTTGCTGGATAAAAAAGAACCATGATCGATTTCTGGATAGGGGCCGCGCTGCTGCTGCTGGCCGCTCTGGCCATCCTGCTGCTTCCCGTACTGCGGGGCCGCCGGGTACAGGCAGAAGAAGACCGGACAGCGCTCAATGTTGCGCTGTATGAAGAAAGGCTCGGCGAGCTGGCCAGCCAGCAGGCTGCCGGCACGCTGACAGCGGAGCAGTTCGAGGAAGGGCGTGCCGATGCCGCGCGCGAGCTGCTCGACGACACTGAAGGTGATGACGTACGACGCAGCAGCAGCCTGGGCCGCACGATTCCGCTGATTGCCGCGATCCTGGTGCCACTGTTCGGTTATGGCATGTACCTGCACTGGGGGGCCAGCGACAAGCTGGAACTGACGCGCGAATTCATTGAGCAGCCCAAAACCATGGAAGAGATGACGGCGCGGCTCGAGCGTGCGGTCAAGGCGCAGCCCGAATCCACCGAGGCCTGGTATTTCCTGGCCCGGACCTACATGAACCAGGAGCGTCCGGCTGATGCCGCCGGTGCCTATGCGCAGCTCGTCGAACTGGCTGGGCGCGCGCCGGAGCTGCTCGGCCAATGGGCGCAAGCACTGTATTTTGCCGGGGGTCGCCAGTGGACCGAGCAGATACGGCAACTCACCGACGAAGCGTTGCAGGCGGACCCGCATGAAGTGACGAGTCTTGGTCTGTTGGGTATTGCAGCTTTCGAAGACGGACGTTTCGAGGAGGCCGCCGGCTTCTGGGAGCGCCTGGTGGCCGCGTTGCCGCCCGAAGATCCTTCACGTGAGGCCATTCAGGGCGGCATTGCCCAGGCGCGTGAGCGTCTTGGACAGCCGCTCGGCGCTGATGACAAGCCTGCTGAAGAGGCCGCTGCCGGTGCCGCGAGCCTTAGCGTCGAAGTCCGTCTCGGGGATGAACTGGCCGACAAGGTACAGCCCGGTGATGCGGTATTCGTATTCGCTCGTGCGGCCTCAGGGCCGGCCATGCCGTTGGCGGTCAAGCGCCTCAGCGTCAGCGATCTTCCGGCTACCGTCAGTTTGAGCGATGCCGATGCAATGACGCCTCAGCTTCGGTTGTCCAACTTCGAGCAGGTCAGGCTGTTCGCACGTATCTCCAGGGAGGGCGATGCCACGCGTGGCGAGTGGCAAGGCAGCAGCGAACCCCTGGAGCTGGGAAGCGGGGATGTGGTCCGGCTGACCATTGATCAACCTGAAACGCCCTCGTCCTGATCGCTGGCGGGGCGAGCGAGAGGCGAGCGATGACGGATTCGGTTTACAGGCAGGCTGAAAGCCTGCTCAAAGTGGGTGCTGCAACGACGCTGGCGCTGCTGCTGGCGGCCTGTGCCGGTAGCCCCTATCAGCGCTCCGAGCCGGCCCCCAGACCGGCCCCGCCTGCAACGGATGTGCCCCGTGAGCCTGCTGTCAAGCCGCCTCCGGTGCGCACGCCCTCCGCACCGAAGCCTCCCGCCACGCAAAAAAGCCATCCACGCTACGCGCCGCCGCCGCATGCCGCCGCGCACTGGGACAACCGTCTGAGTGTCTATGTCGTGGAAGGGCGGAACCTGTACTACCGCGAACGCCTGTATTACCGCTGGGAGGGTGACTGGTATAGCGCAGGTCGTCCGGAAGGACCGTGGGAACCGGTTGCCACACCCAGCGTTCCGACCGGGCTTCGGCAGCTGCATTGAGATCCTTGCAGGCGGCCCATTCGTAGCCCCATTCGGGAAGTCCGGCTCTGTTTGTCCAGTCGGTTGAAACCGGAGTTCGTTGAAAAACGCAGCCAGTTTTGCAATGGTCCGCTAAAGGCCTGCCAGCAATTGCCGATACAGACTTCAGGTGCACAAGAGTGCCATCAACAGACTGTAAGGGCTCGGCTGCGTACGGGGAGCGGATTCATGAATGCATCAGTCAAACGTCTCGAGGAAACCGGTCACGCGCTGCGCGATGCGATGGTGCAGCAGGACTGGACAGCGATCAGCGTTCTGGATACCCAGTGTCGTCAGGTTGTCGAAGCTGCGATGAGTGAGCCCCGCGAAGACGAATCGGCGATCCGTCGGCACTTGCAAGAACTGACCATTATCTATCGCGAGTTGGTGGGTGCCTGCCAGGCAGAGCAGAATCGTGCGACGGGAGAGTTGATCCAGCTCAATCATTCTCGGCATGGTGCAAAAGTTTATAAACTTTTCGGTTGATGCCATGACGCATTCTGTTTCAAAGCAGCACCGCTCGTCAGTTTAAGCAGGCCCTGAAAATTTTCCTTCCTCCTGAGCCTGCATCTCGTCATTTTCGCTTAACGCTTATGCAATCTGCTATCTGGAATCTTTGGCAATCAGGCAGCTTTTTTCGCTGAAAAGCATTTAACTTCCTTTATCTTCGATACAGGGTCGTTTAGTTGCCTATTACTTGCTTCCGGCCTGTCGCAGTGCATGAAGCAGGGGGCAGGAAAAGAAGGTTGTTCTTTAGTCGTTAAATCACGTCATAAATTTGACTCCGCGCGATTTTTTTAATTAACTAGTGGCTATCTGCCGGTGACGCCTCGTTTCTCTCGATGCGCATTCAGTATTTCTTCCCAGCCTCTAGAGCCTATAAACAAGATGTGGCGTGAAACCAAAATTTTGTTGATAGACGACGATAAGGATCGTCGGCGTGATTTGGCGGTCATCCTCAATTTTCTGGGCGAAGATCATCTGGCTTGTACCAGCGATGATTGGCGAAAAGTGGTGGATTCGCTTGAGTCGAGCCGAAGTGTACTTGGGGTCATGCTCGGTGCTGTTTCGACAAAGGGTGGTGTGGCGGAGCTGCTCAAGCAGCTCGGAAAATGGGATGAGAACCTGCCGCTTCTTCTGATCGGTGAGCCTGTCCCGGCGGAGTGGCCGGAAGATATCCGTCGGCAAGTGCTGGCCAGCCTGGAAATGCCACCCAGTTACAACAAGTTGCTCGATTCCCTGCACCGTGCCCAGGTCTATCGCGAGGTGTATGACCAGGCCCGGGCGCGCGGGCGTCAGCGCGAGACCAACCTGTTTCGCAGCCTGGTAGGCACCAGTCGCGCCGTGCAGCATGTCCGGCAGATGATGCAGCAGGTCGCCGATACCGAGGCGAGCGTGCTGATCCTTGGCGAGTCCGGTACCGGCAAGGAAGTGGTCGCAAGAAACCTCCATTACCATTCCAAGCGGCGCAGCGGCCCCTTCGTTCCCGTCAATTGCGGCGCGATCCCGGCTGAGCTGCTGGAAAGCGAGCTGTTCGGTCACGAGAAGGGTGCCTTTACCGGGGCGATCACTTCCCGCGCCGGCCGCTTCGAGCTGGCTGAGGGCGGTACGCTGTTCCTCGATGAAATCGGCGACATGCCCTTGCCGATGCAGGTCAAGCTGTTGCGCGTATTGCAGGAGCGTACCTTCGAACGGATAGGCAGCAATCGTACGCAGAACGCTGACGTACGGATTATCGCGGCAACCCATAAAAACCTGGAAAAGATGATCGTGGAAGGCAGTTTCCGCGAGGATCTTTACTACCGGCTCAATGTCTTTCCCATTGAAATGGCCCCGCTGCGCGAGCGTATAGAAGATATACCGCTGTTGATGAACGAGCTCATTTCGCGCATGGAGCACGAAAAACGCGGTTCGATCCGTTTCAATTCCGCCGCCATCATGTCTCTGTGTCGCCATGACTGGCCGGGTAACGTGCGGGAACTGGCCAATCTCGTCGAGCGCATGGCCATCATGCACCCCTACGGGGTCATCGGCGTGATGGAGCTGCCAAAGAAATTCCGCCATGTCGATGACGATGACGAACAGTACGCCGCCAGCCTGCACACCGAAATGGAAGAGCGTGCGGCCATCAATGCGCCTGTGGTTATCAGCGATGCGCAGGCCATGCTGCCTATCGAGGGGCTCGATCTGAAGGATTATCTGGCCAACCTTGAGCAGGGCCTGATCCAGCAGGCGCTGGACGATGCCGGTGGCGTTGTCGCACGGGCTGCCGAACGCCTGCGCATTCGCCGGACGACCCTCGTCGAGAAGATGCGCAAGTACGGCATGAACCGTCGCGACGAAGACGCCGACGACTGATGCGCCGCCGCGCTGCTGCAAGGCGGTGCGGTTTCAGCCCGTTCCCGCGCATGCATTGCCGGGCATGATCCTTGCTCGCTGTCACTGAACAACCACTTGACCGACCATCTTTTGACGGACATGTGCCAGTGACTTCAGTGTTTTCTCCCTCCGCTGTCATTTCGCATTCTGCCGAGCCTTGTGCCAGCGCCGAGCTTGAGCAGTCGCTCGAACGTTTCTCTCATCTGTCGGGGCGCCTGGAAGACTCGCAGGAGCTGCTGCAGGCGCGTATGTCCGAATTGAAAGGGCAGCTCGCCGAAGCCAGCGCGCAGCGCCTGCGCGAGTTCGACGAGAAGGAGCGCCTGGCCAATCGGCTGCAGAGCCTGCTGGACCTGCTGCCGGGTGGTGTCATCGTCATCGATGGTCAGGGTGTGGTTCGCGAAGCCAATCCGGTGGCCCTGGACTTGCTCGGCGAGCCCCTTGAAGGGCGGCTCTGGCGTGAGGTTATCGCTCGCAGCTTCGCTCCGCGCAAGGATGATGGGCATGAGGTTTCCCTGAAGGATGGGCGCCGCGTGTCGATTGCCACACGCTCACTGAATGGCGAACCGGGACAGCTGGTCCTGCTGACTGACCTGACCGAAACACGACGTCTGCAGGAGCAATTGGCGCGTCATGAGCGCCTGTCGTCACTGGGGCGCATGGTGGCCTCGCTGGCGCATCAGATCCGCACGCCTTTGTCCTCGGCCCTGCTGTATGCCAGCCATCTGGAGCAGGGTGGGTTGAGCGACGAGCAGCAGCAGCGTTTTGCTGGCCGCCTGAAGGATCGTCTGAATGAGCTGGAACATCAGGTGCGCGATATGCTGGTGTTCGCTCGCGGCGACCTGCCTATTGAGAATCGCCTGACACCGGCGCAGCTCCTGGCTGCATTGCGTGCGGCGGCTGAGACCCGCTTGCAGGGTGTTGTGGTTCGCTGGCAGTGCGACGTGCGGGGCGGCGCATTGCTGTGCAATCGCGACATGCTGGTCGGGGCGCTGCTCAATCTGATCGAGAATGCATTGCAGGCCAGTGCTGATGAGCCGCGTTTGAAAATACATGTTTATGCACGGGATTCGGTCATGCATATCAGCGTCAGCGACAACGGCGTTGGCATCGAGGCCACGACCCTGACGCGCCTCGGTGAACCCTTCTTCACCACCAGGGCGACCGGCACCGGACTGGGCCTGGCAGTGGTCAAATCCATTGCCCGCGCCCATTCGGGCACCCTCTCATTGCGCTCCCGGCCAGGTCGGGGTACCTGCGCCACCCTGCGTTTACCGTTGCTTGCGGAGCAGCTTCGATGACTGTGAGAATCCTGCTGGTCGAGGATGACCGTTCCCTGCGCGAAGCCCTGGGCGATACCCTTGAACTTGCAGGCTTCGCCTACCAGGCGGTCGATAGCGCGGAATCGGCGGTGCTGGCATTGCAGGCGAATACCTTCGGGCTGGTGATCAGCGATGTGAACATGCCCGGCATGGATGGCCATGCCTTGCAGGTATTCATACGTCAGCGCTATCCACAGCTACCGGTCTTGCTGATGACGGCCTACGGCGCGGTCGAACGAGCCGTCGAAGCGATGCGTCAGGGTGCTGTGGACTACCTGGTCAAGCCGTTCGAGCCGAAGGTGCTGCTTGAGCTGATTGCGCGGCATGCCTGTGGGCAGCCCGGTAGCTCGGACGCGCCGGGGCCTGTTGCGCAAGAGGCTGCCAGCCGCCAGTTGCTGGCGTTGGCCGCTCGCGTGGCGCAAAGCGACTCGACGGTGCTGATTTCCGGCGAATCGGGCACCGGCAAGGAAGTGCTGGCGCGTTACATCCACCAGCAGTCGCGTCGCGCGAGCAAGCCCTTCGTGGCGATCAATTGTGCGGCGATCCCGGACAACATGCTCGAAGCCACCTTGTTCGGCCATGAAAAAGGCGCGTTTACCGGCGCAATCGCCAGCCAGCCGGGTAAGTTCGAGCTGGCCGAAGGTGGCACGCTGCTGCTCGACGAAATTTCCGAAATGCCGCTGGCGCTGCAGGCCAAGCTGCTGCGTGTGTTGCAGGAGCGCGAGGTCGAGCGTGTCGGTGCGCGCAAGCCGCTGGCGCTGGATATCCGCGTCATTGCCACCACCAACCGCGATCTGGCCGAGGAAGTGCGCAGCGGGCGCTTTCGCGAAGACCTGTTCTACCGTGTCTCGGTGTTCCCGCTTGCCTGGGCGCCCCTGCGTTATCGTCCGGCGGATATCGTGCCGCTGGCCGAACGGCTATTGGCAAGTCATGCAGCCAAGATGCGTCAACCTGCCGCAAGATTGACGGGCGAGGCGCGTCAATACCTGCTCAGGCATGCCTGGCCCGGCAATGTCCGCGAACTGGACAATGCCATTCAGCGAGCCCTGATCCTGCAGCAGGGCGGGTTGATCCGCCCGGAGGATCTGTGCCTGAGCGCAACGATCGGCTTTGCTTCGCCAGCAGGCGACAGTGCCGCACCCGAGTATCCGCTGGAGCAGGAATCCCTAGTGCCGCTTTCTTCCGATGGCGGTGGCGCCCTGGGGGACGATCTTCGCCGGCGCGAGTTCGAGCTGATCCTCGAAACCCTGCGCAGCGAGCGTGGGCGTCGCAAGGAGACGGCCGATCGACTGGGCATCAGCGCTCGCACCCTGCGCTACAAGCTGGCTCAGATGCGCGATGCTGGCATGGATATCGAGGCTCTGCTGTAGGGGAAGTGAGCAGGGCGGTGGGGTGGCTCTGATAAGCTCCTGCGCGCATGGGCTTACGAGGATCTGAATATGGACGAAGCGTTCTGGCACCGGCGATGGGCACGAAACGAAATCGGCTTTCATCTGGGCGAGGTCAATCCATTGTTGCGCCGTCACTGGCCGGGATTGCACCTGACGGCGGGTGCGAAAGTGCTGGTGCCGCTCTGCGGCAAGAGCCTGGATCTGGTCTGGCTGGTCGAACAGGGTTTCGAGGTGCTGGGCGTCGAGTTGAGCGAAAAGGCCGTCGAGGATTTCTTCGCCGAGCAGAATCTGCCTGCCCGGATCGAGCAGCGGGATGGGTTCAGGATCTATCGTTCCGGCTCGCTGGAAATCCGTTGCGGTGATTTCTTTGCGCTGACGGCCGAGGATGTTACCGGTTGCCAGGGACTGTATGACCGGGCGGCGCTGATCGCCTTGCCGGCGCCGATGCGCCAGCGTTATACCGAGCATCTGTCGGTTATCCTCGCAGCGGGCTGCACGGGGTTGCTGATCGTACTCGATTATGAGCAGGCGCAGATGGATGGCCCGCCTTTCGCGGTAAGCGATGCGGAGATCGAGGCGTCCATGGGCGACTGTTGGGATATTTCGCTGCTGGAGCGGGCGAGTGCCCTGGATGAGAAATTTCTGCAGCGCGGTCTGAAGCGAATGGACCAGAACTGCTATCGGCTGATGCGGCGTTAGTATCCCGTCTCATGAAAAAGCCCAGCCATCAGGCTGGGCTTTTTCATATCCGGCTTTCGCCGATCAGCCGCGCTGGCGCAGGGCCTCGATACGGGCTTCCAGCGGTGGATGGGTCATCAGCAGGCCGGCCAGGCCGTTGCGCAGGGAGCCGTTGATGCTGAACGCCTTGAGGGTGTCAGGCATATCCACCGGTACGCCCTGTTCGGCGCGCAGGCGCTGCAGTGCGGCAATCATGGCGCCGGTGCCGGCCAGTTGCGCGCCGGCTTCATCGGCACGGAATTCACGTTTGCGCGAGAACCACATGACGACGATGCTGGCGAGAATGCCCAGTACCAGTTCGGCGAAGATGGTGGCGACGAAATAGCCGATGCCATGGCCGTCCTCGTTCTTCAGGATCGCCTTGTCGACGAAATTGCCGAAGATGCGCGCGAAGAACATCACGAAGGTGTTCACCACGCCCTGAATCAGCGCCAGTGTGACCATGTCGCCGTTGGCCACATGGCCGATTTCATGGGCCAGTACGGCTTTGACTTCTTCCGGGGAGAAACGCTCGAGCAGGCCCTGGCTGACGGCGACGAGGGCATCGTTCTTGTTCCAGCCTGTGGCGAAGGCGTTGGCCTCGTAGGCGGGGAAGATGCCCACTTCCGGCATCTTGATGCCGGCATCGCGGGAAAGCTGTTCGACGGTCTGCAGCAGCCACTGTTCATGGCGCGTGCGTGGCTGGCTGATGATCTCGGTGCGGGTGCTCATCTTCGCCATCCATTTGGAGATGAACAGCGATACCAGTGAGCCAGCGAAGCCGAACACGGCGCAGAAGACCAGCAGGCTACCGTGGTTCTGCCCGGTGAAGCGGTCCACCCCGAGCAGCTTCAGAGTAATACCCGCGACGACCAGCACAGCGAGGTTGGTGGCCAGGAACAAGAAAATGCGCATCATGTTGCGGCTAACTCCAAGGGAACAGTAAAGAACGTTAGGCTATATAAGGTGCGGGTCGGTGCTATTCAACCAGGCGACTATTTCAAGCTATGTCGCCTGTGTCATCGAGCCGCGGATCCTGCTTGCCTGTTACTGACTGTAAGAGCCAAGGAAGTTGCCGATACGACCGATTGCCTGCTCCAGATCATCCACGCGCGGCAGTGTGACGACGCGGAAATGGTCGGGCCAGGGCCAGTTGAAGGCGGTGCCCTGAACGATCAGCAGCTTCTCGGAGAGCAGCAGGTCCAGGACGAACTTCTCGTCGTTGTGGATCGGGCAGACCTTCGGGTCGATGCGTGGGAAGGCATAGAGCGCCCCCATCGGCTTCACGCAACTGACGCCCGGAATGTCGTTGAGCAGCTCCCAGGTGCGGTTGCGCTGTTCGAGCAGGCGCCCCGGCGGCAGCACTAGGTCGTTGATGCTCTGATAGCCGCCCAGCGCGGTCTGGATCGCATGCTGTGCCGGCACGTTGGCGCACAGGCGCATGTTGGCCAGGATATCCAGGCCTTCGATATAGCTTTTGGCCTTGTGCTTCGGCCCGGTAATGACGACCCAGCCGGAGCGGAAACCGGCGACCCGGTAGGATTTGGACAGGCCGTTGAAGGTCAGGCAAAGCACGTCCGGCGCCAGGGAAGCGGTGCAGATGTGCACGGCGTCGTCGTAGAGAATCTTGTCGTAGATCTCGTCGGAGAACAGTACCAGCTTGTGCTGGCGCGCCAGTTCGACCATGCCCTCCAGCACTTCTTTGGAATAGACCGCGCCGGTAGGATTGTTCGGGTTGATCAGCACCAGCGCCTTGGTGTTCGGCGTGATCTTGGCCCTGATGTCGTCCAGATCGGGCCACCAGTTGGCCTGTTCGTCGCACAGGTAGTGCACCGGCTTGCCGCCGGACAGGCTCACGGCGGCGGTCCACAGGGGATAGTCCGGCGCGGGAATCAGCACCTCGTCGCCATTGTTGAGCAGCGCCTGCATGGACATCACGATCAGCTCGGACACGCCGTTGCCGAGATAGATGTCCTCGATGGTCACGCCTTCCACCTGCTTCTGCTGGTAGTACTGCATGATGGCCTTGCGGGCGCTGAACAGACCCTTGGAGTCGCTGTAGCCCTGGGCGGTCGGCAGGTTGCGGATCACGTCCTGGAGGATTTCCTCCGGGGCCTCGAAACCGAACGGCGCCGGGTTGCCGATATTCAGCTTGAGGATGCGATGGCCTTCCTCTTCCAGGCGTTTGGCGTGCTTGAGCACCGGCCCGCGAATGTCGTAGCAGACATTGGCGAGCTTGTTCGATTTGCTGACCTGCATGATCCTGAGTGTCCCGAAGTAAGGACGTGCCATGCCAGACGGCTGGCAACGTTTGACGTGAATCTGCCGCCTTGGCAGCCTGAAACTCCACTGCCAGACTAGGCGTCTGAGAACGAGGCATGATACGTGCGGCCCGATCACCGGAAAAGGTACAGATCCGCCTTTTTTGAGTTCATGAGGTGTACCGATGGAAAAGCTTGAGAAACCCCTCGAAGCCTGGCGTGCCGAGCTGTCGGATGAGCAGTTTCAAGTCTGCCGGCTGGGTGCGACCGAGCGCCCGTTTAGCGGCAAGTACAACGACACCAAGACCGCTGGCCTCTATCTCTGCGCCTGCTGCGATGCGCCATTGTTCGACTCGGATACCAAGTTCAGCTCCGGCTGTGGCTGGCCGAGCTATTTTCAGCCGGTGAGCGAGAGCGCCATTGCCAGCGTCGATGACTTCAGCCACGGCATGCATCGTATCGAGGTCAAGTGTTCGCGCTGTGACGCGCATCTGGGGCATGTCTTTCCCGATGGTCCGGCACCTACCGGCCTGCGCTACTGTATCAACTCGGTTTCCCTCAATCACAAGCCGCGCGACCTCTGAGCGGCCTGCATGACACCAGCGGGGCATCACGGATGCGCGATCCACTGTTCGATATTCCCTGCCTGACCATCGATGGCCAGGAAAAGACCCTGGCCGAATTCGACGCCAGGGTGCTGCTGGTGGTCAACACCGCCAGCCAGTGCGGTTTCACCCCGCAATACAAGGGGCTGGAAGCGCTGTGGAAACGCTATGGATCGCAGGGGCTGGTGGTGCTGGGCTTTCCCTGCGATCAGTTTGGCGGGCAGGAACCCGGTGATGAGCAGCAGGTTGCCGCCTTCTGCGAGCGTAACTACGGTGTCAGCTTTCCGCTGTTCGCCAAGGTCCAGGTCAATGGCGGTGATGCCCATCCGCTGTTCGTGCAACTGAAGAAGCGTGCACCGGGAGTGCTGGGCAGCAAGGCGATCAAATGGAATTTCACCAAGTTTCTGATCGCCGATGAAGGGCGCTCCATCGAGCGTTTCGCTTCGCGAACAGCGCCGGAAACCCTGGCGAAATCCATAGAGGCCCATCTGTAAGCCTGCGTACCATGGTCGTCGCGGTGCCTCGTTCGAGGCCTTTTGCCGCTCTTGTTTGTAGTCGAGAAGTTCTGGAGTGCTTGAATGGATGTCGAACTGAAGGCCTTTTTGCAGCGTGCCGACATGCTGATGAGCCGGCTGGAGCCCTTGTTGCCTGCGTTGCGCACGCCGGTGGACTGGAGCCAAAGCCTGGCTGCGCGCTGGCACAGGGAAGGGCAGAGTGGCTACCTGCAGCCGCTGGAAGTGACGCTGGATCTGGCTCTGGACGATCTGATCGGCATCGACCGGCAGCGTGAGCTTCTGTCGAACAACACGCGGCAATTCGTATCCGGGTTGCCGGCCAATCACGTTCTGCTCTGGGGCGCGCGCGGTACCGGCAAGTCATCGTTGATCCGCGCCTTGCTGGCTGAGCATGCGCCGGCGGGTCTGCGCCTGATCGAGATCGAGCGCGACCATCTGGCCGATCTGCCGAAAGTGGTCGAGCTGCTGGCCGGGCAGCCGCAGTATTTCGTGGTGTTCTGTGACGACCTGTCATTCGAGGCGGGCGAGGGCGACTACCGCGTGCTGAAGAGCGTGCTGGATGGCTCCCTGGAGCGGGCGCCGGAAAACGTACTGCTGTATGCAACCTCCAATCGCCGGCATCTGGTGCCGGAACGCCAGAGCGATAACGAAAACTGGCAAATGATCGATGGCGAGCTGCATCCCAACGAAGCGGTGGAAGACAAGATCGCCCTGTCCGATCGCTTCGGTCTCTGGCTTTCGTTCTATCCCTTCAGTCAGGAACATTACCTGAACGTGGTGCGTCACTGGATCGATTCGCTGGCCGGGCAGGCCGGGCTCGACTGGGAATGGAATGAGACGCTGGAGAAGGATGCGATCCGCTGGGCCACCGCACGCGGCAACCGCAACGGACGCTGCGCCTACCAGTTTGCGCGGCAGTGGGTAGGCGTTCGTCTGTTGCCGTTCCGTCACGAGCCGTAGGGGCAGGCGCCGGACGCTGTTCCCCGTAGGTTGAATTAGCCGAAGGCGTAATCCGGCGATCCGCAGGCGCAACCTGATGCTTCGAAGGCAGGCCCGACCCTGTTCGTCGGGTCGGTGAAGCGTGACCCGACCTGCATGGCATGTGCGAGGTTTGCAGAGTTGTAGGTCGAATTAGCCGCAGGCGTAATCCGACGATCCGCAGGCGCAGCAGCGTCATGACATGTCTAGGCAGATCAAATGCTCAGCCTGTAGCGTCAACAGACCCTAGCCCGGCTGTTGCACGCGCTTGCCCATCTCGATGAGTTTGGCATTCATGCGCTGCTCTTCTGGCAGCAGGCTGGCAACCGAAGCGAGTGTCTTCATGCGGGCGAAATGCGCTGCCAGGGCCGGCCAGCGGCTGGCATCGACCTGCTCTGCGCCGTGTTCCAGGTTGATCAGCTGGCAGGTGATGGCGATATCGGCCAGCGACAGCTGTGAGCCGACGAAATAGTCGTTCTGTCCCAATTGCCGCTCAAGGTAGTCGAAGTGTGGTGGCAGCTTTTCATTCAGAGCTGCCTGCACGCCGTCTTCATTGCAGGTGTGGCCCATGCTGGGCTTGAGGATGCGATTGCGAAAGATGCCGAAGGTCGTCAGTGGCGCAAGTTCGTAGTCGGCATATTTCTCCAGCCAGCGTATCTGTGCGCGCTGCGGCGCATCATTGCCGTACAGCCGAGTGGTGTCTGCGTAGGCTTCCTCCAGATACTGACAGATCACGCTGGAATCGGCGAGGCAAAGCTCATCGTCCTTGAGTGCCGGAATGCGCCCGAGGGGATTGAGTTGCAGATACCACTCGGGTGGTGTGAACGGCATGACCACTTCGAGCCGATAATCCAGCGATTTTTCCAGCAGGCACAGGCGTACCTTGCGGACGAAGGGCGACAGCTGAGCGCCAAACAGGGTTAGGGACATGGCTTTCTCCGGGGGTGTGGCTCAGTAGATATTGTTCTTCTTCCAGTCGTCTTCGCTTTCGAGGTCCTTCAGACCTTCGACCAGCTCGCTGGTTTCTGCAAGGCGGGGTTTCTGTTGCGTTTGTTCGAGCTGGCTGGCGTGGGCGTAGTGGGCTTCGAGCTGTTTGAGCTGCGGCTGGAAACTGGCCTTGTCCGGCTGCTTGCGCACATGCTGGATGCCCCGCTCGAAAGCCAGGCGCGCTTTGTGCGCATTGCCTTGCTGCAGTGCCTGTCTGCCGAGGTTATTGAAGTATTCGATATGCAGGAACACCATCATGCGCTGGATTTCCCCCACCCAGCGTTTGGCGGAAGCCGTGTCCAGCTGGCCCTGTTTGTTGGCCCAGATCACTTGCGCGTGCAGGTCTTCCAGCAGGAGGCGAACAGCTTTGGCCTGGGCTTCGGCAAGAATCTTCACGGGCGTGTTCGGCACGGGGATCGCATCGCCCATGGCGACCGTGTCACGCAGCGAATCGACGCGAGTGGCCAGGTTCTGGTTTTTCTTCTCCAGCGCAAGCAGGCGCTCGCCTGCATGCAGTTCAAGCCGAGTCAGCATCAGCTTGAGTGCAGGGCTCATCATCTGGCCGGGAAAGGAGTCGGAAAGGTCAGCGCAACGTCGCATGCGGTTGTTGAGCTCGGCCCGTGCACGCGCCTTCTCCAGATTGTTCTTCTCCACGATCTGATTGATGAAGCCAATCAGTATCAGCATGAACAAGCCTGCGAGGACCAATCCTGCAATCAGAACCGGGGACACTGGGCGCACCTCTTGGGGTGGTGGTTTTTTCCTGAGTGTAGTGGGTTGGATGGCAAGCTGATAGCGCAATGCGGGCGATGAAAGTCATTGATTGAAAAAGTTTTAGTTGGTGCTTGACGACCATCCAAGTCCTCCCTAGAATGCGCGCCACTTGCAGCGTGAAGCACAGCGTGAAAGCTGCAAGTCGGAAAGAAGTTGTAGTTTCCGGGCAACGTCCCCTTCGTCTAGTGGCCTAGGACACCGCCCTTTCACGGCGGTAACAGGGGTTCGAGTCCCCTAGGGGACGCCATTATTGTTGTAGATGTATTGCGGGAATAGCTCAGTTGGTAGAGCACGACCTTGCCAAGGTCGGGGTCGCGAGTTCGAGTCTCGTTTCCCGCTCCAAATTTTGATCCACAGACTTCTACTGGGGTCTGTAGGTCATTGAAAAAAGGAGCTTCGGCTCCTTTTTTCATTCCAGCGAGTGCCACGGAAATCCACCCACAGCTACCGTTTTTGAGTGACCAAATAAGGCACAAGAATACGGGTGGGTCGGCTACCGGATAGTTGCTGGGGCTGAGCGGGGACCATGACGAGCATAGGGCCTAAGTCATTACTTAGGAGTCTCGAAATGGCGCTCTCTGATCTGACCGTCCGGCAGGCGAAGACCACCGGAAAACGCTACACCCTCTCCGACAACGACTGCCTGGGCCTGATGGTCTCAGCCGCAGGCGGCAAGTCATGGCAATTCCGCTACTACTGGCTGGGCAAGCAAAAGCGCCTGTGCCTGGGCGGCTATCCTGCTCTCAGCCTGCGCGAGGCCCGGATCGAGCGAGACAAGGCCCAGGCCCTGCTCGCCAGGGGGATCGATCCTCAGGTCGAGCGCGACCAGAAACGGCACGCGGCCAAGCTGGCGGGCGAATACACCTTCAAGACCGTCTTCGATGCCTGGGTCGAGCATCGCCGCAAGGAACTCAAGGAAGGCCGTCAAAGCACGCTGTCGCAGATCCTGCGCATCTTCAACAAGGACGTGTTGCCCACCCTGGGAAGAATGTCGATCTACGACATTCGCCGCCCCCAACTCCTGGGCGTCTTGGCGGCGATCGAGAAACGCAAGGCGTTCACCACCGCCGAGAAGGTCCGCACCTGGTTCAACCAGTTGTTCCGCTATGCCCTGGTCATTGCCGAGGGGTTGGAAGTCAACCCGGCCGCCGACCTGGACGTGGTGGCAGAGCCCAAGCCCCCCGTAGCCCACAATCCCTACCTGCACCTGCCCGAGATGCCCGAGTTCCTCCAGAAGCTCCGGCTCTACAACCCCCGTGGCTGGCAGACCCAGCTTGGCGTCCGGCTGCTGTTCCTGACCGGGGTGCGCACCGGCGAACTGCGATTGGCCGAACCCGAACAGTTCGACCTCGACAGGGGCTTGTGGATCATCCCACCGCAGATCGTCAAGCAGCTCCAGGATGAAATGCGCAAGGCAGGGAAGCGGCCGCAGGATGTGCCCCCCTATATCGTGCCGCTATCCCTGCAGGCCATCGAGATCGTGCGCTATCTCCTGGGGGTGATGCGGCCGGCGCAGAAGTACTTGCTGTCACACCGCAGCGAACTCAAGAAGCGCATCAGCGAGAACACCCTCAACAAGGCCGTGCAGCTCATGGGCTATGAGGGGCGCCTGACCGGCCACGGCATCCGCGGCACTATCTCGACGGCGCTCAACGAGATTGGCTACCCGAAGATTTGGGTGGACGCGCAGCTTTCCCATTCCGACCCCAACAAGGTGAGTTCGTCCTACAACCACGCCAAGTACGTTGAGCCGCGCCGTCGGATGATGCAGGACTGGGCCGATCGGCTCGACCTGCTCGAACAGGGCGAAGTGGAAGCCGCGAGCGCGCATCTGACCATCCGTATCGACGGGGCGCCGGCGATGGCAGAAGTGGAGGAAGCGGTGGATGCGACCCTCGCGATGGCCGAGCCCACTCCTCCCGGCGTCCCGCCCGTCGTGGCCACGCCTATTGTCGTAACCCCGAGCAGCGGCGGCATCACGTTCCAGCGGCTGTCTCAGGTACCGCCGCCTCCGACGCATGCCCCAGAGCCGGAAGTGTCCGCGATCCAGCGCGAGCGCGAGGAAATGCTGACCATCTACGAGTCTCCAAGCAGCTTGCCGGTCCCGCTGTTCGGCAAGCTGGCCGGAAAGTCCAAGGACCAGATCAACCGCGAACTGAAAGCGGGCAAGTTGCTGTCCATCAGTTTGGGCAATCGGGGGCAGCGTGTTCCCGATTGGCAACTGGTGCCGCTCAAGCACAAGCTGGCCCAGGTGCTCATGAACCAGTGCCCGCACGCGGATTCGTGGGATCTGTACCGCATGCTGACCCAGCCGCACCCTGACCTGGGGGACCGCGCGGCCATTGATGCGGTCACGCCGACCAACGTACCGGCGATCATCCAGGTCATCATGGGCGACTACCAGCACTATGCGGATATGCCCGAGGCCATTGCCCCGTACCCCATCCCCGAGGATGTGCGGCAAAGCGTTCGTCGGCTGGTGGATAGCGCAGTAGTTCTAGACGGAGCATAGGGCTCTCAAACCTTGCAGGGGCCTTGCGGCCCCTGCATTACGCTTGCACCGCCTCCACGAGTTCGCTCAGCGTGCGCGGTGCGGGAGCGAAGAACACGGCGCCGGTGTGCGCCGTCGAGAAATCGAGCAGGCGGTCGTGCATGCCTGGCGGATCGCCGAGGAACATGCGCTCCAGCATCTTCTGCGTCACCCACAGATGCCTGGAGTAGCCGATGAAGTAGGTGCCATATTCGCCCTGGCCGGGGCGGCCGAAGGGCATGTTGTCGCGCAGGATGTCGTGCTCGGTGCCGTCGTCGTCCACGATCGTGGCGAGGGTCTTGTGCGATTTCTGGCCGCTCGTCGCGTCGGGCAATTCGACATTGCTGACGATCTCCCGGCCGATGATCCGCTCTTGCTCGTCCTTGGCGAGCCGAGCCCACGGCTGCATTTGGTGCAGATACTTCTGCACCACCAAGTAGCTGCCGCCGGCGAACGCCTGATCTTCACTGCCGACCAGCGTCGAGGCGCCGATGTCGTGCCCGGTCGGGTTGGCCGTGCCATCGACAAAGCCAAGCAGGTCGCGGGAGTCGAAGTAGCGAAAACCGACCACCTCGTCGGCCACCGTCACGCTGCTGCCCAGTTGGTCCAGCAGCAGGCGCTCGAATTCAAAACAGAGGTCCTCGCGTTCGGCACGGATGTGAAAGAACAGGTCGCCGGGCGTGGCAGGCGCGGTGTGCTTGGCACCCTCGATGGGCACGAAGGGCCGTAGTTCCTTCGGGCGCTTCCCGGTCTGGAAACGGTCCCATAGCGCCGATCCCAGTGCAGTGATGCACGACAGCCGGCCGTTGAGATCGCGGAAGCCCACCGTTTTGATCAGGTCGTCCAGCCCGTCCAAGACGCCGGCGACCGCCTGAAGGGCCTCGTGGCCCTCGGCGACCGTCAACGTGAGAAACACCGCCGCGCGCGACAGCGGCGCATCGATGCTTTGCGAGTCAATTGGTACTCGATCCCAACCACTTCCAACCATTCGTGCCTCCAAAGACCATGTTAATTCATCATATTGCCAGAGATGGAAGCGCTATCACTGGCGCGCTAACAGGCGCGTGCCGCTGCAATTACCCGCACGCAGCCTCGGCGAGAGCGGGCTATGGGGTATTCGAGCAAGCCGCCCTGTCCCTGGCAACCAGCATTGCCCTGTGCTCGAACCGCTCAGAAACAACATTGGCTCGTCCGTGGGGTCGCTGCAGGTATGTCACGATCTCGTAGGGGCCGTCTGAAAGCGGTCGCATAGTGATCCCCCACGCATGGGCACGCTCAATGCGCGATTGCGCGGAGAGCCCCACTCCGTAGCCAGCGGTCACCCAAAGCGCCATCATCTCGAACGAAGTCACGTGCTGAATGCTCTGCTGGCTCAACGGAAGAAAGGACAGTCGCTGATCCAGCAGTAGGCAAGCCTCCGCCGGCCAGCGAAACACCGGATAGTCCAGAAGCTCGGCAAGCGTGATCTTCGCCTGGGCAACTAAGGGGGACCCCAGCGGCACTGCAACAGCCACGTTCTCCACCCAGAGCGGTTGGCTTTTCACAGCCGGAGCACCAGCGTTCCGAAGCGTCATTCCAGCGTCGTAGCGGCCTTCCTCAAGGCCCGTCAACAGATCATCGGCTGAGGTCTCAAAGAACGTGATGGTGACTTCTGGTTCCTCCGCGCGCTGTAGGGCAAGAAGCGTTGTGAGGCAAGAGGATGGCACTCCGGGCGCGATAGCAAGCCTGAAATGGGAAAACTGGCTGGTGGCGTCATGCATGAGGGCCCCCAATAAGCGATCTGTCCAGAAAGGCAAACCAGCGTTTCAGGAAAGAGTGAAGTTTAACGTCGTTATCTTTAACGTGGTTAATTGTGGCAGATTGTTTGACGCTTCTGCTAATGCAGAAATCAACAATTCAGCCAGGCCGTCCTTCTGGCACATCGACGTATGAATCCGAGTCGGCGTTAGCCTTCGGACAGGCCGTGCGCGCTGCGCGCGTCGCTCAAGGAGTCGCGCAAGACGAGTTCGCATCTCGGGCAAGCATTTCGCGTTCTCACATGGGTAAGATCGAGCGTGGTGAGCACGTGCCCACGCTTCCGCTCATACTGAAAATTTCTACGGCACTTGGAATAAGCGCGGCTGACCTGATGACGGCGACCGAACGCAATCTGCGTGCCGACACTGATCCCTGAGTGTCTAGCCTGCCAGGCTCCGTCAACCGTCCGAAGAGTCGCGAAGGCGAACGATAAATCGCTCCACCGAAGCCGATAAATTGCCGCCGTCCGGCCGAAGCAGGTAGGTGGTGATCACGGCAGAATCCATCGCCAAGGGGCGGATCACCACATCCGGCCGTTGGGAGATGGGAATCTTGGTCGCCGTCATGAAGCCGATGCCGTAGCCGGCGCCGACCAACGTGAGCATCATGTCCAGCGAGGACACTTCCTCGACAACATTCAGCTTGTGCTCCAACGTGTTGAGCAGCCGCTTGAGTTCGCGGCAATAGCCCTCGCATACCTGCGGGTCGCACAGGACAAGTGGATGGCCTTGAAGTTCTTGAAGTGGCACCTCCTTGTAGGTGAGCAATGAGTGACGAGCTGGCACCGCAATCACCAGCGGGTCGTGCCAGATTGGTTCGGCAGCGATACCGTCGCCGACATCGCCCGTGTGCGCGAACCCGATCATGAAGTCGCCCGAACGCAAGCCACGCACTTGCTCTGCCAGAGGCACTTCTGACAAGCGTATTTCGATCTCCGGCTCCTCGGCGCGGCAACGAGCCAGAAATGCCGACAGCCGTGGATCGATAGCCCCATCTGATACAGCGATGCGCAGGCTACCGCGCAAGCCCGATGCCACAGCCTTGGCATTTTCACGAGCCTGTTCCAGCACTGTGAATAGACGGCGAACATCTTGCAAGAAGACCGCGCCCGCCGCCGTTAGAACTGTTCCTCGTCGGTTTCGGTCGAAGAGCACTACGCCCAACTCGTCCTCAAGTTCCTTGATGGCTCGTGATAGCGGTGGTTGTTCGATATGCAGGCGCTCAGCCGCCCGCGTGAAATGTAGCTCCTCAGCAAGAACTACGAAGCAGCGAAGATGGCGCAGCTCCATAGGCCACCCTCCCGTTCCGACTTATCCAACACTGTGCTATCTCCCTATAGAAGTGACTGCCATTCTGGCGGCGGCGAGTTCGGCCACATCATTGGAAACTTCTGGCTGAATGAGCCAGGGCTGGGTTGACCGTGCGATGGCCCGAGGCAGGCACAACACTAGGCGAGCCTGATCAAGTCCGTGGGGTGATAAGGATCAGACGAAGGCTATCTCCAGCCACGCACGTCAATGGATGCCGTGCATCGTCCCCGTCTGACCCTTGGCCGATTGCGAACCAAGCGCTTGAACACGCTTGCGGTTGATCATCACCTGCGGATTGCTGAGGCTCTGCTCCTGGTCCGAGCCAAGGCAAGTACCCTGGGGCAGACGGCAAATGCCGGCGAAAATATTCGCCGGCTCCAGTTGCTGCCCGGAGACTGGCGGGACCAGAATGCCTCTCACCAGAAAGTGTGAGACATCCTGATGCTTAGCCCGCGCCGGATGCTTAATGCCGCACTGAACCATGCGGGTCGATGACGTACTTGTATGCAGAACCCGCGTCGAACTCTTTGTACGCGGCGGGCGCGTCTTCGAGCTTGATGAACTTAGTGTTCATCATCGGCGAAAGGTAAGGCATGCGATCGTTCAGTATCGCCCGCATTAACGCGTGGTTGTAGTTGGCCGTCGGAGATTGACCAGCCGACATTCGCGGCGACTTGATCCAGGCGTTGGACCATTCCAGATCCATATGGCCTTTCTTGGCTTTCGGGTCTTTCGAGATCGGGTTTGCGCAGTACACACCGACCGTACTGGTCATTCCGCCGAAGCGGACATATTTGAGCATTGCGTTGGTAACAGCGCTCTCCACGATCTTGTCAGCCTCCGCGCCAAACCCGCGGCAGTCCACACCAACATAGTCGATGACGCGATCCACCTCCCTGTGCCCGGTAATGCGTTCGAGATGCTCCTCGATCGGCACGCCGTCGGAAAGGTTGATGGTTTCCACGCCGTGTGGCTTGAGAAGGTCCAGCCGCTCTTGAATGTAATCGGCAACGATGATGGCGCCTGCACCCAGAAGTCTGGCGCAGGCGGCACCCGCTCTGCCGACCGGCCCGGCACCGAAGATCAGGATGTTTTCGCCGACGACGTAGGCCGGCGCGGCTGGCCAGTCTGGGCCAGCGAACCCATGGAAAGCTGTGGGTAATACGTCAGAGAGAAGGGTCAGGTCGCGGATTTTTTCCATGGCGGCATCCTTGTCAGGGAAGCGAAGGAGATTGAAATCCGCATACGGTACGAAGAGATAATCACCTTGCCCCCCCGTCCAGCCACCGAGGTTGAACCCGTAGGCTCCGCAGTCGATTTCGGGGTTGGTGTTCTCGCATACATCGGAGCGCATATGCTTGCAGTTGTAGCAACGCCCACACCCCACATTGAAGGGAACGGAAACGATGTCGCCCTTCTTCACGACTTCGACGTCTGATCCCACTTCGATCACTTCGCCGGTCATTTCATGGCCCATGGTCATTCCCTTGGGAACAGCAAACGAACCGCGATAAATGTGAAGGTCGCTGCCACAGATATTTGTGGTAACTATTTTGAGGATAGCGCCATGGGGTGCGCTTTTCCCTTGAGGGGTTATCAGCTCTGGAAATTTGAAGGTGTTGACCTTCATTTCCAAGGGCTTCTCGAAAGTCACGATTCGGTTACCGGTCGGAGTCATTTCGTCACCTCTGTGCGTTAATGTTTCCATCTTCTAAATCGAAGTGGGAAACGAAATTTACCGCTGTCAAGAAGAACGATCGTGGTACTGCCTAGCCGTTGGCCGCGTCTCCTTCTGCGGTCTTGACAGCATCGGATCAAGCTCAGAAGTGGTCAAACTGGAATAATCTATGTACAGATAGGCACGATCTATCTACGCGGGATCGTCGAGCCGTGCTCGTCTCCTAGCCGGGAGAGGGCAACGATCATCGCTACATCGCGCCTCCTAGCTTGATCTAGGAACAGTCAGCTCGACCCAGCGAGACATGAGGAGGCCGCATGCAGCAGGTACTCCTGTCCCCCGAGTTGCCCCTGGACCTAGTGGCCTTCGATGGGTTGCTCAGCACGTGGCGCCTGTTAGCGGCGCACACGGCATGCCTGCAATCTTCGCCTGGTTGAAGCAATACAGAGTTGCTCTTCAAGACTCGCTATTTCAGGGGGCTTTGAGATGAGTCTGCTTTGGGCTGGAACCGACGATGGATCGATATAACGGATTGAAGAGTGGCGGCGAGTTCGGGGGTGTGCACCATTTCGAGCAATGCACGCGATGACGGTGCCTCGAACGCATTTTTCCCAGCAACGAATCCGACATTTGAGTGCGACATTGGTCCATTGATTGCGATTGCGTGGAGATTTGGAATGTGCGCGAGTTGGCCGGCGAGAGATTGCGGAAGAACTGCCGAATATTTTCCTGTCGCCACGTGTGCCGATAGCACGTCAATTGAATCAGTGCGAATAGTCTGCGCGGTACATTGCATCAGCCTATCTTGAATGGGTTCAGGTACTGCCGAGTTCAGCACGCAGAGTTGTCTATTGAGAACATGGTCCCACGTTGTGCTTCGGGGTTGCTGTGTTCTCGCGGCGTGAAAAAGGAAAATGCGTTCACGGTACAGAAGGTGAGTATCGAAGTCTTCCCCTGGGATATCCTCCAAATGCATGAGTGCGATATCCAAATTGTTTTCTCGAATCGCCTGTAGCAGGGAAGAAGCGCCGGAAACCAGAACTGATTGTTGAAGTAAGGGTGTTTTTTCAGCAAGGGCGATGCTTAATGTGGGCGCTACACCGGCAGTTCCTGGGAGTATCCCTAGCCGGAATTGCCCCTCTATACCTCGCCGTAGTGCGGAGAGTTCTCGCTCCAGCCCTTTGCAGTCGTCATACATCTGCTGAGCCCAAGACAGTACGCGCATCCCTTCAGAAGTGAGGCCGTCATAGCGTCGGCCATGACGCACGATCTCGACACCCATGTCTTCCTCCAATTGCTTAATGCCCGCGGAGAGTGTCGGCTGAGAAACATTGCAGCTTTTGGCCGCGTTGCCAAAATGGCCTTCACGGTGCAAAGCAAGCAAGTATTCAAAGTTTCTTACGATCATATATTTTCTTCTGATAAAGTTGATTAGATTTTATACTTTCACGAAAAACCCTGCGCACGCTTCGATCCGCGTCCAACCTTGGGCACGTAGCTGGCACGCATGAAAGGCTGCCGCGCGCAGTGCCCATACAGTAGGTTCGACTCGTCATCGACGGTCAGCACCACAACGCACGGGACAGCCAATAGCGCGAACACAGGTGCTTTGCGCTGTGGGCGAGTCGTCCTCATGTAGCTTAGCAGTTGGCGCGTTCTGGAAGGGAGTAAGCGTGAGTGGTGAGGCACGCAACCGCAAAAGGCGGTGCTAAGCTCTTGAGCTGTTCGGGTCGTGGCCGTTGAAGCGGGGAGAGAATGGAGCCTGCCATGGCCGTTGTGGCGCAGCTGGGGAAATCCTGAAAAAGACTTCCTGATTTGGCAAAATCCCCGGACACCAATCGCCGAGCTTTTCGATGATGAAACAAATGACCTTCGCCGATGCCGAGTACGCCGGTAAGCGCAAGCAGACCCGCAAGGAGCTGTTCCTGATAGAGATGGATCGGGTCGTACCCTGGGAGGGTTTGATTGCTCTGATCAAACCTCATTACCCAAAGGGCGAAGGGGGCCGTCCAGCCTATCCGCTGATGGCGATGCTGCGGATTCATCTAATGCAGAACTGGTTCGGTTACAGCGATCCGGCGATGGAAGAGGCGCTGTACGAGACGACGATCCTGCGCCAGTTTTCCGGTCTGAGCCTGGAGCGAATCCCGGATGAAACCACCATCCTCAACTTCCGTCGCCTGCTGGAAAAGCATGAGTTGGCCACCGGTATTCTCGGCGTGATCAATGGCTATTTGGGCGACCGTGGCTTGTCACTGCGACAAGGCACCATCGTCGATGCCACTCTGATTCATGCGCCCAGTTCGACCAAGAACAAGGACGGCAAACGCGACCCGGAAATGCATCAGACCAAGAAGGGCAACCAGTATTACTTCGGTGCCAAAGCTCACATTGGTGTCGACGATGAGTCCGGGCTTGTGCACAGCGTGGTGGTCACTGCGGCCAACGTCGCGGACGTAACCCAAGTCGACAAACTGCTGCACGGTGGTGAGAACGTGGTCTGCGCTGATGCGGGCTATACCGGTGTAGAGAAGCGTGAAGAGCATGAGGGGCGCCAAGTCATCTGGCAGATTGCAGCCCGGCGCAGCACTTACAAAAAGCACGGTAACCGCAGCGCGTTATACAAAGCGATACGTAAGATCGAAAGAGCCAAGGCCCAGGTTCGCTCCAAGGTTGAGCATCCATTTCGGGTGATCAAGCGCCAGTTTGGTTATACGAAAGTGCGCTTCCGAGGCTTGGTGAAAAACACTGCTCAGATGGTGACGCTGTTCGCCCTGTCGAACATTTGGATGGCGCGTCGACATTTGCTCTCCAATGCAGGAGAGGTGCGTCCGTGAAGAGTGAAGTGACTGCTGCGAGGTGCTTGCAGCGGCAAAAAAGGCTGAAATAGACGGCAGGTTTGACCGGGATTTGAGCGGCTACCGTTTTTTGAAAGTGTCGATGGCGAAGTAGCCGGAAAACAGGGGCTACTTCAGACCATCCCTAGTACACCATGCCCCCAGCGTTTCCTTAGCTGCGATTGACGGGCATGCCTGGCGGTAGCTCAATAACAGCCATTTATGGATGAAGGAACGAGGGGAATAAGGCAGATGAAGATATTCACGATTGGATTCACTAAGACCTCCGCGCGGTCCTTCTTCACCAAGTTAAGTGCTTCTGGTGCCAAGCGCCTTGTCGATGTTCGCCTGAATAATGTTTCGCAATTGGCCGGGTTCGCTAAACGCGAGGATCTTCGATATTTTTCCGAGGCGTTGTGTGGGATGGAATATGAACATCTACCAGCACTTGCTCCAACCAAAGACATGTTCGAGGAATATAAAATAAAAGGGGGAGATTGGGATATCTACGCCAGTAAATTTCTGGATTTAATGTCGTCCCGAAAGATTGAGTCAATCGATAAAGAAAAGATTGATAACAGTTGCCTGCTTTGCAGCGAAGACAAGCCCCATCACTGCCATCGGAGGCTAGTGGCCGAGTACCTTGCAGGCAAATGGCCGAATGTTGAGATCGTGCATCTTTAGAGGGGCGACGTAGCTCCACGTTTCCAACGCCTCGTCTGGAGGGCTGAGAGAGACAAAGGCGCGTATCGGCGGGAGCCGGCGCCACACATTGGGCGTACAGAGCAACCTCGCCCGCCACGGCTCGATGTCAGCGCTCAACGAGGCGAGTGGCTCCAGGTGCATTGGCAGACGGGCCGCTGGCTGACGTCGTGGCGATCGGCGGATATGCACTGGGAAGCCCGCCCATGTGTTGGGCTATCATGTTGGCGACGCCTACGCCCAGGTGGGGCGCGGCAGGATCGCCGTCATTTACACCCCAGTTTGGTACTGCTATAGGTCTTCTGGAATAGCCGATACATCAGGACAAATTGAAGTAGCTCAATTAGGAGATATCTAATGTCAACCGGTATGTTTATTCTGCACTCCAACTATACGCCGGCGGGGGACCAGCCAGAGGCGATCGCGCGGCTGCTGTCGGACATAGAAGAAGGTGCGACGCACCAGACGCTGAAAGGTATCACCGGCTCAGGTAAGACCTTCACCATGGCCAATGTGATTCATCGTCTGAAGCGGCCCACGTTGATCTTGGCTCCCAACAAGACGTTGACCGCGCAGCTCTATAGTGAAATGAAGCACTTCTTTCCTGAGAATGCGGTCGAGTACTTCGTTTCGTATTACGACTATTTTCAGCCCGAGATCTATATGCCGGGCACCGATCGTTTCATACCGAAGGACTCGGCCATCAATGACCACCTTGAGCGCCTGCGCCTGTCCACGACCAAATCCTTGATTGAGCGTCGTGACGTGATCGTCGTCGCTTCGGTGTCTTCAATCTACGGCCTGGGTGATCCAGATGCATATCGAGCGCTACAGATCGCTCTGTCCCCTGGGGTCAAACTAAACCAGAGAGAGCTAATTCGTCGCTTGGCTTTGCTGCAATATGATCGCACGGAGCGTACGCTCAAGCGTGCAACGTTCCGCGTCCAAGGTGATGTGATTGACATTTTCCCCGCTGATTCCGAGTACAGGGCGGTTCGGGTGGAACTGTTGGATGACACTGTTGCGTCTGTCCAATGGATGGACCCTGTTACTGGCAAGACGTTGGGAGAGATAGACCATTATTTGGTTTCGCCAAAAACGCTTTTCGCACCGCCCACGAACAAAATAGATTCTGCATCCAAAAAGATACTCGCTGATATGGAAGAGCGGGTTGCCGAGCTGAACAGGAATAATCGCTTGGTCGAGGCAAACAGACTGTACGAGCGGATCACGCATGACGTGGAAATGATGCGCGAGGTCGGCTATTGCTCGGGGATGGAGAATTATTCCTGCTACTTCAGCGACCGAGACGCAGCTTCTCCTCCGATCACGTTGCTGGATTATTTGCCGAAAGACGGGCTGCTGTTCGTCGATGAATCTCATGTCATGGTGCCACAGATATCCGCAATGTACCGGGGGGATCAGGCGCGCAAGGACACGCTGATCGATTACGGGTTCCGTTTGCCTTCATCGAAGAACAACCGGCCATTGAACTTTGACGAGTTCGAGAAGGTCAAGCCTCAGACCATCTTTGTTTCCGCTACTCCGGGCGACTACGAGCTGAGGGTGTCGAAAGGCAGGGTTGTCGAACAGGTTATCAGGCCAACGGGACTGCTTGACCCCAAGGTTGAAGTGCGGAAAGCGGATGGATACATAGATGACCTGCTTGCCGAAATATCGAAGTGCGTGAAGAGAAAGAATCGAGTGCTTGTGACTACGCTGACGAAGGTCAGTGCAGAAGAGCTAACGGATTTCTTGACGGACAACGGGATTCGAGCGCGCTACATGCATTCGGACATAAAAGCGGAGGATCGTGTTGAGATCATCAATGGCCTGCGCGCAGGAGAGTTCGATGTTTTGATTGGGATTAGTCTTTTGCGCGAAGGGCTGGATATTCCAGAGGCATCATTGGTTGCCATTCTCGATGCAGACCGTGCAGGGTTCTTGCGTTCGGCCCATGCGCTCATTCAGATGATCGGTCGAGTCGCTCGGAATGAAAACGGCAAGGCGATCTTGTACGCCGACGCGGTGACGCCGGCGATGAAGCAGGCGATCGATGAGACCAATAGGCGCAGGCAGCTTCAAATTGCCTTTAACGAGGAAAATGGGATTTCTCCAGCCTCGTCTGTGCGAAAACTAGCAGGGGAAGAGACGAATACGGAGGAGCCCACCGTTCATTCCGAGGCTTTCTGCGAGAACTTGTCCGACCTTTGCGATCAGATCACTGCCAAGGAACAGCAGCTACTCGAATTTACCGATACCGGTGACGAGCAGCGCGTCGAAGACATTCGTCATCAGTTGGATGGGTTGTACCGGCAATTCATTTACATCTAATCGTTCGCCGGCATTGAGTTGCATGGCCGACCGATCTGCACCTGGGGCAAGCGGGCAGACGGTCGGCTCATCATTCAACCGGAGGGGTGAGCCGCCGAGGCTCAGTGCCCCGCTTTCCAAGGTGTGTGCCCTACAGCGTCTTGCGACGTGTCAGCGCAAAGCTGGCAACGATCCAACGGCGACCAGCATTTCATCAAATACCGCTCGAACCCTTCCCGGAATGGGGCCACGCTGAGGCCGATAGACGTACAACCCCCATGCCGGAGGTTCTTCGTTCTCCAGCACTCGCACGAGCTTCCCGCTGGCAATGTAGGGGGCGGCCATGTAGTCCGCCAGTTGCGCGAACGCGATCCCGGCCAGCGCCGCTCCCATTTCCATGTCGGCATTGTCTGCGACGAGAGTGGGTGCGGTAGGTGTCCACTGGCGTCCCGCCTTGAAGTGCCAAGGCCAGGGACGGCCGGTATTGATATCCAAGGCCACGGTAACTGGCAGGCTGCTTAGCGCATCGATGTTTGCAGGTACGCCCACTTTCTTGATCAGGCGCGGAGCGGCAACGATGGGGAGTCTCATGTCGGCGGCCTTGCGTGCGACGAAGCGGCTATCGCGCATGAATCCGACCCTGATCCCGACGTCAATCCCTTCGTCAACCGTATTGCTGATGCGATCGGACAGGCGCACATCCAGCGTGATGCCGGGATGGCGCGCGGCCACGCGCTCCAGTGCCGGTAGCACCGCTCTGGTGCCCAAGCTGTGCGGTGCGGTGATGCGAACCGTACCGGACAGAGAGGCCTGCTGGTCGGAGCCAGGCGTTCGCCACAGATCCTCGAACCGCTCCAATGCGGGGCGCACTTGGTCTAGCAGCCCTTCGCCGAAGGCGGTGATGCGCACCTGGCGCGTGCTTCGATGAAACAACACCTCGCCGTAGTGTTGCTCCAGTTGCTGGATGGCACGGGTTACACCTTGCGGAGAAGTCCCCAGCCGGACGGCCGCATCGCGAAAACTGCTGCTTTCGGCCGCCACCCGAAAGATGCGCAGTAGTTCCATTTCCTTGTTCATGACGCACGCCTTATGGCCGATTTCGCTGCTCGTTGATTGTTCCAGATTGTGGAATTATAAAATCGCAACAATTCCATATACAAGGGAGGCGCGGTTGCCCAGACTGACAACACCCCGGAATGCTCCGCTCCGAACAACCCAATAAGGAACGCGAATGAACGCTGCGACTCTCATCACTGCCTACTACGACGCCTTCAACCGCGGTGACCGCGAGGCCATGCTGTCAATGTTGACCGATGACGTCGCGCACGACTTGAACCAGGGCGCTCGTGAGGTCGGTCGCGAAGCCTTCCGCGCCTTCCTGCAGCGCATGGACCGCTGCTATGGCGAGCAACTGCGCGGGATCGTGGTGATGGTCAGCGCCGACGGCCTGTGTGCAGGCGCGGAGTACGTGGTGCATGGCGAATACAAGGTCACGGACGACGGGCTGCCGGAAGCCCAGGGCCAGCGCTACGTGCTGCCGGGCGGCGCGTTCTTCGAGATCCGCGATGGCAAGATCGCTCGTGTCACCAACTACTACAACCTCGGCGACTGGATCGCACAGGTTGGAGGGGACGCCTGAAATGACCAGCGACGTGCAGGTGCTGGTTCATCGTGGTCCGGACATTGCCGAATGGTTCGATGCCGTGGCAGGCCTGCGGGCGAGCGTCTTCCGCAGCTTTCCTTACCTGTACGAGGGCGACACCGAATACGAGAAGCACTACCTCGCTATGTACGCCCGTTCGGCAGACAGCCTGCTGGTACTCGCGCTCGCTGATGACGTGGTCGTGGGTGCGTCCACGGGATTGCCGCTCGGCGATGCGGAGCCGGCCTTCCAGGTGCCGTTCGCCGATCGAGGAATCCCGATGGAGGCAGTGTTTTACTGCGGCGAATCAGTCCTGCTCCCGGCCTTCCGGGGCCTTGGCCTGGGCCATCGCTTCTTTGACGAACGCGAAGCGCATGCCCGTTCGTTGGGCGGCATGCAGTGGACATCGTTCGCGTCGGTGGATCGAGCAGACGACGATCCCCGGCGTCCTTCCAACTACCGCAGTAATGATCCCTTCTGGATCCGTCGTGGCTACGTGCGGCAGTCGGACATGAAGGTTACGCTGCCCTGGAAACAGGTGGGTGAGCCGAGCGAAACCGAGCAGACGCTCACGATGTGGCTGCGCTCCCTGGAGAACGCGAAATGAAAGTAGCAGTTGCGAAATACGCAGTGGGTCAGCCCACGGGCTTCGAGGCATTCGCAGCGCGGCAGCGGCGGGTTCTGGAGGAGGCGAGCCGTGCCGGAGCGGAACTGGCCGTGTTGCCAGAATATCTGTCCCTCGAACTGGCTGCGATGTTCGAGCCTGGCATCCGCCAGGATTTCAACGCCTCGCTGGCCGCGCTGCAGGCCTTGCAGCCTGCGTGGCTGGCCCTGTACACCGACCTGGCGCGCGAGCTGCGCATGACCATTCAGGCCGGTACGTTCTTGACCCGGGTTGGACCGGATCGCTATCGCAACCGGGCGTGGTGGTTTGCGCCGGACGGCACGCGTGACTACCAGGACAAATTGCAGTTGACGGGGTTCGAGAAAGACACTGGCGTCATCGAGGGGGGCGACGAACTCAAAGTGTTCGACCTGAATGGCGTGCGTGCCGGCATCGCTGTCTGCTACGACAGTGAGTTTCCATTGCCCGTGCGAGCCCAGCGAGAGGCGGGTGCACGCCTGCTGTTGGTCCCGAGCTGTACGGACACGAGGGCAGGTGCAACCCGGGTTCGTGTGGGCTGCATGGCGCGGGCACTGGAGAACCGGATGTTCGTCGCACAGGCCGTGACGACCGGAGCTGCTGACTGGAGTCCGGCGCTGGACACGAACACTGGCGAGGCCACGATCTATGCACCCATGGATCGTGGATTCCCCGAGGATGGCATTCTCGCGACTACTTGCGGCACGCAGACATGGGCGATCGGTGATCTTGACGTTGAAGCACTCGAACGAAACCAAGAACAGGCCCAGGTTGCGGTCGATCGTGACTGGGACGGACAGATGTTGCCTGCACTGCGGAAAGCTCGACACTCGGGTCATCAGGTCGCCTAGCCGGTCTCATCTTGATAGCTTCAACTCGATGAGTCGGCTTAGATAGGTCATATCTATCTGCGCATAGATTTTTCCAGTTTGACCAGTTTTGAACTTGCCCCGATGCTGTCGATACATGCAAGAAATATTCATTGATTTGAATGTTTTGCGCTTCTTGGGAACAAACCTGTACTAGCCTGTAAGAGTGCTCGAAGAGCACAGAATTTGTGGCAAAGTTCGGCCGCATATACTATGGGGGAGTATTGTATAATGCGGCGGTGTACCCAAGTAGAGAGGTGTTCGATGCCACACAGTCCGGAAGAAAAGAAGCAAGCACTGACGCGCATCCGGCGCATCAAAGGTCAGGTAGCGACTCTTGAGCAAGCGCTTGATGCAGGTGCGGAATGCCCTGCAATTCTTCAGCAGCTTGCGGCCGTTCGTGGGGCAGTCAACGGATTGATGGCAACCGTTCTGGAGAGCTATCTGCGGGAAGAATTTCCCAGTAGCGAAATCAGGAGCGATTCGCAGAACAAGTCCATTGACGAGACCATCTCTATCGTCCGCTCCTATCTGCGATAGAGGCACCAGGGTGCCCTCGGTGAGGGCAAATTTAGTTAGCTAGTAAAGGAAGCGACATCATGAAATCACGTGCAGCAGTTGCCTTCGGGCCAGGAAAGCCGCTGGAAATCGTCGAGATCGACGTCGAGCCGCCGCGCAAGGGCGAGGTGCTCATCAAGATCACGAATACCGGCGTTTGCCATACCGACGCCTTCACCCTGTCGGGCGACGACCCCGAAGGTCTCTTCCCGGTCGTGCTGGGTCATGAAGGTGCGGGTATCGTCGTGGAGGTGGGTGAAGGTGTGACCAGCGTGAAGCCTGGCGATCACGTCATTCCGCTCTACACCGCCGAATGCGGCGAGTGCCTGTTCTGCAAGTCCGGCAAGACCAACCTGTGTGTCGCGGTTCGCGCAACCCAGGGCAAGGGGCTGATGCCCGATGGTACGACTCGCTTCTCGTACAACGGTCAGCCGCTTTACCACTACATGGGCTGCTCGACCTTCAGCGAATACACGGTCGTCGCCGAAGTCTCGCTGGCCAAGATCAACCCGGACGCCAACCCCGAGCACGTCTGCCTGCTGGGCTGCGGCGTGACCACCGGCATCGGCGCCGTGCACAACACGGCCAAGGTACAGCCCGGCGACTCGGTGGCCATCTTCGGCCTCGGCGGCATCGGTCTCGCTGCGATTCAAGGTGCACGCCAGGCCAAAGCGGGCCGCATCATCGCCATCGATACCAATCCGGCGAAGTTCGAACTGGCTCGTACCTTCGGCGCGACCGAATGTCTCAACCCGAAGGACTTCGACAAGCCGATTCACGAGGTTCTGATCGAGATGACTGGCTGGGGTGTCGATCACACCTTCGAGTGCATCGGCAACGTCAACGTGATGCGTTCGGCTCTGGAAGCTGCCCACCGCGGCTGGGGCCAGTCGATCGTCATCGGCGTCGCCGGGGCCGGCAAGGAAATCTCGACCCGTCCGTTCCAGTTGGTCACCGGCCGGACCTGGAAGGGGTCGGCTTTCGGCGGGGTCAAGGGGCGCACCCAACTCCCGGGCATGGTGGAAGACGCAATGAAAGGCGAGATCGATCTCGCCCCGTTCGTCACTCACACCATGGGTCTCGACGAGATCAACCACGCCTTCGACCTGATGCATGAAGGCAAGTCGATTCGCACGGTGATCCACTACTGATCACTCACTATCCATTCAACACCAACCACCAAGGAAATTAACCATGTCCAATCCTGTCATTTCCGGCGACGGCATCTTCTCGCACGTCTTCATCGGCGCCGCCGACGTCCAGAAGTCGGCCGCGTTCTATGACGCCGCTCTGGGTGCTCTCGGCATCAAGAACCTCGGTCCTTTCGGCAACGGATGGGTGCTTTTCGGTCGCGAAAAGCCGGCTTTCATCATCGCCCGTCCGGGCAATGGTGAAGCGCCTTCCAGCAACGGCGTGACGGTCGGCTTTGCGGCCGCCACTCCCGCCGAAGTGGATGCCTTCCACGCCGCCGGCCTTGCCGCAGGCGGCACCGACGAGGGCCAGCCTGGCCCGCGTGGCCACCTGCCGGGTGCCTATGCGGCCTACCTGCGTGATCCGGCGGGCAACAAGGTTTGCTCGTACACCTTCGTCTGAAAGCTAGGAAGCTGAGGGCGTTCTGAAAGGGCCAGCACAAGCCTCTACACGGCGAGCCTATTAGACGGACCGTGTAGAGCGGTGCCCGCTCATGAAGATCGGCCCGCAGCCATGTGCGAAACGCATGGCTGCGGGCATTTGCTTTGAAGCGTGTTTTTCAACCAAGAAGAAATGAGGTCGTTATGAAAGAGCCGGCCAACATCAATACGACGACCGTACAACCCACCCCGACCGCCACCGTGTACGGCATGCCGGCCTATACCGATCGTGCTGCCGCCGTGGGTGAAGTGCACGCGCGCCCGCATCTCTTGATTCAGGCCCCCCGCGGCATATTGCAGCTCGCTTTCATGACCGAAGGCGACCAGGCCAGGGATCAGATGGCGATGAGCGAGTTGTCTCATCGCTTCGGCGTTGCCGAACCCGACCATACTACGCCGCTCCACGGCGTGACATGGGATGAAGGAGACCTGCACTGCGAAAAGCACACCGAGTTCTCGACGTATCTCTGGTGCGCTTCGCTGGATTCCGAGACGGGAGAGCCGTGCGGCGAAAATCCGTTCAAGCATGGATTTGTTCCTCCCGGCCCGGTCGTATCCGGCATCCGTTTGAGACTTCTTCCGTGGACGCCGGAAACGGAGAAGGAGGTCGATCGCTTCGATCCTGCCAGCCTGTGCTACTCGCTGGTGGAGAACGGCTCTGCCGCCATCCTGACCGACTTTCGACAGGATGAGGATGGCCTGACGCAGATCCTCGTCCTGGCCCGCGATTTGACCCCGGCGCGGGCGGGTGCGCTGGCTCAACGTCTGCTGGAGATCGAGACTTACCGCACCTTGGCGTTGCTGTCCCTGCCGTTGACACGATCGATGACGTCGGAACTGCGACGCATGGAGTCGCGCCTTGCGGCGATCACCGACGAGATGTGTACGAGCTTGGTGGAACGGCGCGACAGCGACGTGCTGCTGTCCGAATTGACCGGCCTGGCTGCCGAGCTGGAAGCTGGCGTTGCGGCGAATCTCTATCGCTTCGGCGCCAGCCGTGCCTACTACGAGATCGTCGAGGAAAGGCTGGCAGCGCTTTCGGAAGAGGCCGTATCCGGGTACTGCACCTGGGCGGATTTCCTGCAGCGTCGCATCGCTCCCGCCATGCGGACATGCCAATCCGTAAAGGAGCGCCAGACCAAGCTCTCCGACAAGCTGACCCGGGCCATCGCGTTGCTGCGTTCCTGGATCGACGTCGAGCTTGAACGCCAGAACCGCGATCTGCTTGCGTCGATGAACAACCGGGCCAAGATGCAATTGCGCCTTCAGCAAACCGTCGAAGGCCTGTCGGTCGCGGCAATTTCTTATTACGTCGTGAGTCTTCTCGGCTATTTGCTCAAGGGCATTCCGATGGTTCACGACAGCGTGGCGCCGGTGATGGCGGTTCTGGTGCCTGCGGTGATGCTGACGATCTGGTGGATCGTGCGCAGGATCAGACACGCCCACGGCGACACGGCAGCGGAAGAGAAATCTTCCTGACGAGCTGCCGTCCTGGCGCGCGAGAGCTGCGCCGTTCCTTTGAACATAGGAGAACACCATGGAACGCATCGAACATCACGCCAGCTTTGATGGTTGGCAGGACGTTTATCAGCATGAATCCACGACGCTCGGTTGCACGATGAAAGTCGGCGTCTATCTGCCTCCGCAGGCACAGCACGGCAAGGTGCCGGTGCTGTACTGGCTTTCAGGCCTCACCTGCACCGAGCAGAACTTCATCACCAAGTCCGCCGTCCAGCGCTACGCAGCCGAACATGGCATTGCCGTCGTCGCGCCCGATAGCAGCGCTCGCGGCGAAGGCGTTGCCGACGATCCCGCCTATGACCTCGGACAGGGGGCAGGTTTCTACGTCAACGCCACGCAGGAACCCTGGGCTGCGAATCATCGGATGTATGACTACGTGGTGCAGGAACTACCGGCGCTGATCGAGGCCCACTTTCCCGTGACAGCGGAGCGGAGCATCAGCGGCCATTCCATGGGGGGACACGGTGCTCTGGTCATCGCCCTGCGCAACCCGGGCCGTTATCGAAGCGTCTCGGCCTTCTCGCCCATCGTCGCGCCCACCCAGGTTCCCTGGGGACACAAGGCCTTCGAGGCGTACCTGGGCAGCGACCGGGAGGCGTGGAAGCAGTACGACACCGTGGAGCTGATTCGCACCGTGCAGGAGCGTCTGCCGCTGCTGGTGGATCAGGGTTTGGGCGACGAGTTCCTGGAGAGTCAGCTTCAGCCCGATCTGCTGCGCAAGGCCTGCGACGAGACGGGGCACCCGCTCACGTTGAATCTGCGCCCAGGCTACGACCACAGCTACTACTTCATTGCCAGTTTCATTGGCGAGCATATGGCACACCACGCATCGGCGCTGAAACGCTGAGAGAGAGGAGATCAGGTCATGACAAAGACCTCCAAAAACCGACATCACGTCGTCATTATCGGAGCGGGCTTCGGCGGGATCGAGGTTGCCAACCAGCTTGCTGGTGCCGAGGTCGATGTGACGATCATCGACCGGCGCAATCATCACCTGTTCCAGCCGCTGCTTTACCAGGTCGCAGGGGCATCTCTCTCGACATCCGAGATCGCCTGGCCTATTCGCTATCTATTCCGAAATCGCCCGGAAGTGAACACCTTGATGGCGGAAGTGGAAGGTATCGACCAGGACGCGCGTCAGGTCATTCTCAACAATGGCTCGCGCCAAACCTACGACACGCTCGTACTCGCGACAGGTGCTACCCATGCCTATTTCGGACACGACGAATGGGGGGCTTTCGCGCCGGGGTTGAAGACGCTGGAAGATGCCACGACCATTCGAGGCCGAATCCTCGCGGCTTTCGAGGAGGCCGAGCGCACGAGCGATCCTCAGCAGCGTGCCGCGCTGCAGACGTTCGTCATCATCGGTGGTGGTCCCACCGGGGTTGAATTGGCCGGGACCATCGCCGAGCTTGCACGAGACACGCTGGCGCGTGACTTCCGCTCGATCGACCCGAGCACGTCCCGGGTTGTACTGATCGAGGCGGGCCCGCGTCTGTTGTCCGTCTTTCCAGAGGATCTTTCGGCCTATACGCGCCAGGCACTCGAAAAGCTCGGGGTCGAGGTCGTGCTGGGTACGCCGGTCACCGAATGCTCGGCCGACGGCGTGGTGTATGGCGGCAAGCCTCTTTCGGCCAAGACCATCGTTTGGGCCGCCGGCGTCCAGGCGTCTCCCGCGGCTCGCTGGTTGGGTGCTGCGTCTGATCGTGCGGGTCGAGTGGTCGTTGGTCCCGACCTGACGGTGGCCGGTCGCCCGGAGGTCTTCGCCATCGGCGATACCGCCTCGTGCACCATGGCTGATGGGAAGCCCGTACCGGGCATCGCCCCCGCCGCCAAACAGCAAGGCAAGTACGTCGCCAACCTCATTGGACGGCGTTTGAAAGGCAAGCCCGCTGACGGGCCTTTCAAATACCGGCATCAGGGGAACCTGGCCACCATCGGCCGCAGCCTGGCCGTAATTGACATGGGGCGGGTTAAGCTGCGTGGAGCCTTTGCGTGGTGGATCTGGAAGCTCGCGCATATCTACTTTCTGATCGGTACGCGAAATCGTCTCAGCGTCGCGTTGAGCTGGGTATGGAACCATAGCATCGGCTACCGCGGCTCTCGCATCATCATGCATGCGATTAGCGACAAAGAGCCCACGGCGTTGGATAAATCCGGCTCTCTGGATTGAGGTGCACACCTTATCGGAACGTCAACTATCAGAAATACCAGGGAGAGGAACTTGACCGATCTATTCACGACAAAGCCCAAGCCTCCCTTGGCCGAACTCCTGCGGCCCAAGACGCTGGATGAATTCGTCGGGCAACGGCACTTGCTCGGCCCCGGCAAGCCGCTTCGTCTCGCGTTCGAGGCGGGCAAGTTGCACTCGTTCATCCTCTGGGGGCCGCCAGGCGTGGGCAAGACCACCCTGGGGCGCCTGGCCGCCAGTGCGACCGACAGCCGATTCATCGCCATCTCGGCCGTGCTTGCCGGGGTGAAGGACATCCGGCAAGCCATCGACGAGGCCCAGGCAGAACTGGGCAACCATGGTCGATCGACGGTGCTTTTCGTCGATGAGATCCATCGCTTCAACAAGGCGCAGCAGGATGCCCTACTGCCCCATGTCGAGTCGGGGCTCCTGACCCTGGTGGGGGGAACGACCGAGCATCCGGGGCTGGCGGTCAATTCCGCTCTGCTCTCACGCGCGCAGGTCTATACCCTCGAACCGCTGTCCGGCGACGAACTGAACCAGCTCTACGAACGCGCACTGCCGCATCTCCAGGGCGTCACGTTGGACGCGGACGCGCTGGATCTGCTCAAGGGCTTTGCCGATGGCGATGGCAGGCGCTTCCTCAATCTGCTTGAGCAGGTGACGAATGCTGCGTCGGGCGCGGGCAAGGCCGTGGTCGATGGCGAGTTTGCCAAACTGTCCACCAGCCCATCACTGCGCAGGTTCGACAAGGGCGGCGACGAGTTCTACTGGCAGCTCTCCGCCTTCCACAAGTCGCTGCGGGGCTCCGACCCCGACGCGGCCCTGTACTGGCTGGCCCGCATCCTCGACGGCAGCGGCGACGTCAGCCAGGTGACGCGCCGCATGATCGTGGTGGCCAGCGAAGACATCGGCAATGCCGACCCGCAGGCGCTGCAACTGGCGCTCAATGCCGCGCTGGCTTATGAGAGGCTGGGTTCCCCCGAAGGCGAAATACCGATTGCCCACGCGGCGACCTACCTTGCTGCCGCCCCCAAGTCGAACGCTGCCTATGCCGCCTGGAACAAGGCGAAGGCCTTCGTCAAGAACAGCGGCTCCCTGCCTGTGCCTCTCCATCTTCGCAATGCGCCGACGAAGCTGATGCAGCAGATGGGGTATCACGAAGGCTACCGCTATGCCCATGACGAGCCCAACGGCTATGCCGCTGGGCAAAGCTACTTTCCCGAGGGCGTGGCGCGGCCGGGCTGGTATCAGCCAACGGACAGAGGTGTTGAGCGCAGGCTGGGAGAAAGGCTTACTTGGCTGCGCTCGCTGGATGATGGGACGCTGCCAGAGGCGGACGCCTGACCGGTCGCCTCCGAAACCGGCTCATCGCGACTTCACGAACTACAGGAACAGGATAAGAACATGTCAGCCACTTCTTTCGGTGCATCCTCGGCGAATATCAGCCGGGGACGCGTTGCCCGCTATCTGCGCACGGAGTCTGGTGCTGCGGTGCTGCTGGTGATCGTCACGGTCGTGGCGCTGGCGTGGGCGAACTCGCCGCTATCCGATGCCTATTTCGCGTTGTGGCACCTGGACGTCGGGTTTGACTTCGGGCCGCTGGGCATGCACATGGATCTGCATCACTGGGTCAACGACGGCCTGATGGTGGTCTTCTTCTTCCTGATCGGCCTGGAGGTGCGTCAGGAGTTCGCCCACGGATCGCTCAGGGACCGCAGCCGTGCCCGTCTCGCTCTGATCGCGGGTGTCGCAGGTGTCGTGCTTCCCGCGCTGGTGTATGTCCTGATCGTGGGGCTGGCCGGAAGTGAAGGCCTGCACGGGTGGGGGGCGGTGGTCGGCACCGATACGGCATTCATGCTGGGCACCCTGGCGATCGTCGGCCCGCGGCTATCCGGTCAGTTGCGCGTGTTCCTGCTCACCCTGACCGTGGTCGATGACTTCCTCGCCGTGTCCATCATCGGCATCGTCTATAGCGAGGAGATTCGGATCGTCCCGTTGTTGATCGCCCTCGCCAGTCTCGTTGCGTTGTGGTGGCTAGGGCGCACCCGCCAGTGGCGGGCAATGCCGTATGTGCTGATCGTGATCGTGCTGTGGCTCGCAACCGTGTACTCCGGCATCCATGCCTCTCTCGCCGGGATGGCCGCGGGGCTGCTGATCCCCGCCTACGCGACGCAACGTCACAAGGTCGTCGCGGCAAAACAACTGTTCCGCGACTTCTGGCAGTCTCCGAGTGCCGCATCGGCCCGCGCGGTGGACTGCGGGCTGTCCCGGGGTATCTCGGTGAACGAGCGATTGCACGAGTTCCTGCGGCTGCCGACGGCGCTGCTGATCGTGCCGGTGTTCGCCTTGGCGAACGCCGGAGTGGACGTGCGTGGCGGGCTGCTCGCCGAGGCCTTCGGCTCGCCAGTCACGTGGGGCGTCATCGCAGGGCTCGTGCTCGGCAAGCTCGTGGGCATCGGGCTCATCACGCTCGTCGCCGTCCGTCTCGGCCTGGGCCGGCTGCCCGAGGGCGTCGGGGTGGGGAGCGTGTTCGGTGGTGCGGCACTGTCCGGGATCGGCTTCACCGTGTCGCTGCTGATCATCGGGCTCGCGTTCGGCACGACCTCCGACCTGGGCCGCCAGGCGACGGTCGGCGTGCTCGTGTCGATGGTGTTCGCCACGTTGCTCGGGTGGCTGATCTTCAAGGTCGCCGCCAAGCGGTGGGGTGAGAAGACCGCTGACCTGCCGATGGTGCTTGAGCCACCGGTCGATCCGGAGATCGATCACATCCGCGGGCCGGAGGACGCCCAGCTCACACTCGTCGAGTACGTGGACTTCGAGTGCGCGTACTGTGCGCACGCGACCGGTTCTTGGGACGATCTGCGTGCCCACTTCGGGGACGACCTGCGGTATGTGGTGCGCCATCTGCCGCACCACCCGCACGGGCCGATCGCCGCGCGGGCGTCCGAGGCAGCGGCGAACCAGGGGATGTTCTGGCCGTGGCTGGACTTCGTGTTCACCCGTCAGCATGCGCTGGAGCGCGAGCATCTGATCGGCTACGCCGCCGAGCTTGGGCTCGACGTCGAACGGTTCATCGCGGATCTCGACAGCACCGCGGTGATCGAGCGTGTCGAGCGCGACCTCGCCAGTGCGGTCGCCAGCGGTGCGCACGCCACGCCGACGTTCTTCGTCGAGGGTCGTCGTCTGCGCGGCAGCTACGACGCCCGCACTGTCACCGCGGCGCTCGAAGCCAGTCGCCGCGGCCCACGAACTCAGGAAGTCCCGTCCTGAGCGGGACGAACTACAGGATAAGAACATGCCAAACAATTCTTTCGGTGAATCCTCTTGTACCGCTGCGGCCAGCGGCCTCGTGCAGGTGCGCGGGGCGCGCGAGAACAACCTCAAAGAGGTGGACGTTTCCATCCCGCGTAACGCGCTCGTGGTGTTCTCGGGAGTCTCCGGCTCCGGGAAGTCCTCGCTGGCCTTCGGCACCATCTATGCCGAGGCTCAGCGACGTTACTTCGAGTCGGTGGCCCCCTATGCGCGGCGATTGATCGACCAGGCCGGCGTGCCCGACGTCGATGCGATCGACGGCCTCCCGCCGGCGGTGGCGCTGCAGCAGCAGCGTGGCTCCAGCAACGCGCGTTCCTCCGTGGGCAGTGTGACCACCCTGTCCAGCCTGGTGCGGATGATGTATTCGCGCGCCGGCGCCTACCCAGCCAACCAGCCGATGCTGTACGCCGAGGATTTTTCGCCCAACACGCCGCAGGGAGCGTGCCCGACCTGCCACGGCCTGGGCCATGTGTACGAGGTGACCGAGGCCATCATGGTGCCCGATCCCTCCCTGAGCATCCGCGAGCGGGCGATCGCCTCCTGGCCCCCCGCCTGGCAAGGCCAGAACCTGCGCGACATCCTGGTCAGCATGGGCTACGACGTTGACCGACCGTGGAAGGACCTGCCGAAGAAGGATCGCGACTGGATTCTGTTCACCGAGGAAACACCGACGGTGCCGGTGTACGCCGGCTTCACGCCCGCCGAGACCCGCGCCGCGCTCAAGCGCAAGATGGAGCCGAGCTACATGGGCACCTTCACCGGTGCTCGCCGGTATGTGCTGCACACCTTTGCCAACACCCAGAGCGCGCTGATGAGAAAGCGCGTGTCCCGGTTCATGGAGGGCAAGCCGTGCCCCACCTGCCACGGCAAGCGGCTCAAGCCCGAGGCGTTGTCGGTCACCTTCGCCGGCGTGGACATCGGCGCGTTCATGCAGATGCCGCTGGACCAGTTGGCGGCCTTGCTCGAACCCATTGCCCAGGGTGATTTCCGCGCCCATGCAGCGGGGGCGGCTACGGACAAGGAAGCGACCCGGCGCGACCGTGCCCAACGCGCGGCCTCCGGTCGTGCCGTACACGCGGTATCGCCCGACGTGCGCCGCACCTCCGCGCTGTCGGAAGAAAAGCGCCTCGCCGCGCAGCGCCTGGCCGGTGGCGTGATGGCACGCCTGCGCCAACTGCGCGGGCTGGGCTTGGGCTACCTGACGCTGGACCGGGCCACGCCGACGCTTTCGGCTGGCGAGTTGCAACGCCTGCGGCTGGCTACGCAATTGAGTTCCCTGCTGTTCGGCGTCGTGTACGTGCTCGACGAGCCCTCGGCGGGGCTGCACCCCTCCGACAGCCAGGCCCTGTACGACGCACTCGATCGGCTGCG
Source organism: Stutzerimonas stutzeri (assembly GCF_013522825.1). GTDB lineage: Bacteria > Pseudomonadota > Gammaproteobacteria > Pseudomonadales > Pseudomonadaceae > Stutzerimonas > Stutzerimonas stutzeri_AK. Next base: position 94,409 of record NZ_JAAMQZ010000002.1, on the reverse strand, counting down.
CGACGCAGGCAACTCGGTGTTCGTGGTGGAGCACGACCTGGAACTGATGCGCCGCGCGCAATGGCTAGTGGATGTCGGGCCGGATGCCGGGGAGCGTGGCGGCCGCGTGCTCTACAGTGGCGAGCCGGATGGCCTGCGCAAGATTGCCGAATCGCGCACCGCCCGTTACCTGTTCGACGAGATCCCCGCGCCGGGGAGCCGGGCACGCGAAGCGATCGGCTGGCTGGAGCTGCAGGGCGTCCACCGCCACAACCTGCATGGCGTGGACGCACGCATTCCGCTGGGCGTGCTGACGGCCGTCACCGGCATCTCCGGCTCGGGCAAGTCCAGCCTCGTCGCGCAGGCCCTGCCGGAGCTGGTGCTGCTGCACCTGGGCCACGAGCCGGAAGACGATGTAGCCGAAAGCGCCACCAGCGAAGGGCCGGCAGTGATCGAAGCGACCGGCGGCCATCTGGCGGGCGACGTGGACGCCGTACAGCGTCTGGTGCAGGTGGACCAGAAACCGATCGGGCGCACGCCGCGGTCGAACCTAGCCACCTACACGGGCCTGTTCGACCATGTGCGCAAGCTGTTCGCTGCCACGCCCGATGCGCGACGCCGCCGCTACGATGCCGGACGGTTCTCGTTCAACGTCGCCAAGGGGCGCTGCGAGACCTGCGAGGGCGAGGGCTTCGTCAGCGTGGAACTGCTGTTCATGCCCAGCGTGTACGCGCCGTGCCCGACGTGCCATGGCGCACGCTACAACGAGGCCACGCTGAAGGTGCAATGGAACGGGCGCAACATCGCCGAGGTGCTGCAGATGACCGTGGACGAAGCCAGCGAATTCTTCGCGGGTGAAGACGCTGTGGCAAGGCCACTGCAACTGCTGCGCGATATCGGACTGGGCTACCTGCGCCTGGGGCAACCGGCCACCGAGCTTTCCGGTGGCGAGGCGCAGCGTATCAAGCTGGCGACCGAGCTTCAGCGCAGCCAGCGCGGCCGAAGCCTGTACGTGCTCGACGAGCCGACTACCGGGCTGCATGCGTCGGACGCCGACCGGCTGCTGGTGCAGTTGCAGCGCCTGGTCGATGCCGGCAATACCGTAGTGATGATCGAACACGATATGCGCGCGGTGGCCCAGGCCGATTGGGTGATCGACGTGGGGCCTGGTGCAGGCGCTGCCGGCGGCAGCATCGTGGTGGCGGGCTCCCCTCAGCAGGTGGCCCGAACGTCTGGCAGCAGAACCGCTCCGTTCCTTGCACAGGAGTTGGCGCGGGCCGAGTAGCTCAGTTCGCCAAATGTTGCCAGTTTTCGCGGGGCATTGATCGTCGCCACACGACGGTGGCGATCAATGCCCGAATCGCGTCATCCTTCCTGAGTCAGAGCAAGATAGGGATTGTTGGGCGGTATTTCGGCGAGTGCCAAGGACCCATCTTCGAGGAGGTAGCCATGCAGTCGGCGGGACTTCCTCGGGCCCGTGACTTCACAGGTCCAAATGTTCAGGCCATTGGGCTGCTTTCGATGTAGCTGCAGCTTCTCGAAGCGCTTCTGCACCCACTGCCAATCCTGTTGACTCTCCTGCTTGGCGAGTGCGGCCACTTCGGGATGCTCCTGCGCATAGCGTTGGAACACACCCGGGCTGACCAGGTAGGCCGTGTCATTCACCGTATGCACGAGTGCCTTCGCGTCGTTGATGATGAGCCGTCGTGAGGCGATTCCCTGCTTCAGCCAAACCATGAACTGTTCCCCGGATGGCTTCGTTGCCGATGACCCAGGCGTAGGCGCGGGTGCAGGTGCAGGCGATGGAATGGACGTCGCGGCTGTTGCTGGCGCGGGGGTGTGGAGGAACTCCTCGGCATCCTGGCCAACGCCGGCCGACTCACCCAAGCCCACCATCGCGAGCAAATCCTCCATGACGTCGGGCACGGGCTGGGCTGCGGGCGGTGAAACGATGGTGGTGCTGTCGCCCTCCCAAATCGGAGGCTCTTGACCTCCCTGCGCTGGGTTCACCGAGACGGTAGGCGCGGGAGCCGACATGCTGGCGTCGTTTTCCGCGGGCGTCGCGTCGATCTCTACCGTGCCCGCGAAAGGTGCTGGTCGCTCGCCAGACTCCCAGATCAGCGCGGGAGCGAGACGCAACAGGGTGAACGAATGGGACCAGCCGGTCGTGCTGGTCACGGTCGCGCGCCAGACCGCCTTGCCGTCCGGTGTGGGCTGCAGCATGCCGTGGTCCTGCAGCACATTGAACACGGCGGTGTTGTTCGCAGGAATGCCATCGATCCCCTGAGACAGGAGGTGTGCGCGCAGTTTGTCCGAAACCGTCTTGCTCACCAGCCACAAACCATCCTCGGTGAGCCAGCCATCGGAGGCTTCCGGCTGGTTCAGCTTCAACTGTTCCTTGAGCAGGTAGCGCAACCCGTCCAGCAGCTTGCGTTGCAGTGCGTGCTTGGGCGCGGCCATGGCGCGCGCCGGATCGCCGCCCAGCTCCTGGGCCACCGACGCCCGGTCTGCTTGCACGACGAGTTCCCCCAGTACACCGGCATGTTCGTACTGACCGGCCAGCACATAGAGCAGCGGTGCCCAGAGAGCCGGATAGTCGCTGAGCCAGTCCAGGACGTGGCGGTCGAGCAGTTGGCGATAGAGCAAGCCTGTTGCGGCGCTGTGCAGGCGGTATTCGCGGTCGTCACGGTAGCGAAATCGGTACGCCTGGTGCAGCGGGCCATGCCACGGATGCCAAGTACTGCCGTCGGCCAGTTCGACGTGTAGATCGACGGCGATCTTGCCAATATCGTGGAGCAGCGCAGCATAGGCAACGGCGGCGGTCCAGGCTTCGGACTGGGCCGCCTGGTCTTCGGGACTGGCACCGATGGGCAGCAGATGGGACTGCCGCAGTTTCAGGCTGTAGGCGACGATCTCCAGGCCGTGGTCGAGCATGCCGCCCGGGTAGGCATGGTGATGCGCCTCGGAGGCCGGGAAGGCCTGGACCAGTTCGGCATAGCGTTCCAGGGGCGTGCGATACAGGGTGGCGAATTGCCTACGCGAGAGCGAGGTACGCTGCCAGATGTGCTCCAGCAGCTTCTGCCGGCGTGGGGTGGCCAGCAGCGATGCGGCCGACTCAGGACGCAGCAGCCCTTTCGGGAGGGCGGTGACGGGTGGTGGCGTCGGTGCGGCAGCGACCGGGGGCCGTTTTCGCTGGAACAGGGAAAGCATGTGGGTGTCCTGATGACGGGCCGACCGGGAGGCCTTTTGGCCTTTTCGAGGTAGGGCCTTTCCCCTTGCACCCCATTCCCTTGCCATTTCGGCCCTTTGGCCTTTAACCGTTTCGGTATAGCGAGGCCTGGGTTGCGGCTCCAGCGTCAATGTGGAACCCGCTCGAATGCATTGGACGGCGACCCGGCGCTGGCCTCTGCCTATGCTGTGGGAACGCTGCTTCCGCCAGGTAGGTTGTTCTCACTCAGGCGACTAAGTTGACAGACGCGACAAAGGCGACTAGAGTGAATCCTGTCCCAAACCTACTCGGGAGATGACCATGCCCACTGCCATTGAATTCATTGCCGACCGTCTGCCGCGCGTCACGGTGGAAGATGTACGCCGCTTCGCGGATACCGTCGAAATCCGGGATGCCACGGCTTTCGCGGCCGAGTTGCAGGCGTTCGTCCACGAGCGTGTGGAAGCGGTGACACTGCCCGCCAACTTGGAGGGGGAGACCGTTGGGCAGGCCCTTGCACGCAAGGCGGCCGCGCTGCGCGCCGACACGCGCTGGGCACCGAATGAAACCGACGTCCAGCGAGGCCGCGCCGTGCTGCTGGAAACCTTCAACCAGCCGCACAACCTGCCGCCCGCGGAGTTCGCCAAGCTGGCGGACAAGTCGCGCCAGCAGATCTACAAGGACATCCTCGCGCGTCGGCTGCTGGCGCTGAACGTGGGGCCGCGCGGTCAGAAGCTGCCCGACTGGCAGCTCGACCCGGTGAAACAGCAGTTGACCCAAACCGTGCTTCAGGAGGTCGAGGGTATCGATCACTGGACGATCTACCGCGCACTGTCCGAACCGCTCGAAGGCTTGGGTGGGCGCTCGCCGGTGGATGCGGTGACGCATGGCACGATCGATGACGTGGCCGAGGCCGTGTTCAACGTGCTGGGCGTCCAGGTGCATTGAAGCGAGATCGCCATGAGCCACGAGCTGCCTTCGTTCCTGATCGATGCCGGTGAACTGCTCCAGCATGTGAGCCGCGTCGTCTATCGGGGCAGCCCGCTGTACTATGGTCGCAGCAGCACGAATCGCTACGATGACCCGGCGGGGGCCTACGGCGTGCTCTACCTGGGGCGCGACCTGCCCACGGCGCTGATGGAGTCGGTGTTTCACAAGCACCAGTGGCTTGAAGACACGAAGCGCTCCATCGCCCTGAAGGAGGTCCACGCCCGGATGGTCCGCGCCGTGGGCGTGCTGGACGACGTGCTCCTGGCCGACCTCACGGCGCCGGGCGTCATGGCGGGCTACTTCGGCCTGAATCTGGAGCAGTTGGCGAGCCGCGACTACACGCACACGCAGCAGGTGTCCGCTCAGGTGCATGCGATGGTCGGCGACGACGGCCAGCCGCTGTTCGACGGGGTGCTCTATCCGTCGCGCAACAACTATCCCGCCGCGAGCATCGCCCTGTTCGAGCGTGCGGGAACGAAGGTCAGCGTTGTCGAGGACATCGACCTGGTTGACCATGTGGACTGGCCGCGTTTCGTTGCCACCTACCGCATCGGCGTGGAGCCCGACCCCGGCCCGGTGGAACCGGATGACGAAGCGTCCTGAAGCAGCAAGAAAACACATTGAAGCCCGAAACGGAATGAAGTGGAGCAAACAGGAATAGGCATTCCTCAGTAGCAGGAGACGACCATGAACACGACGACCCGCACCAGTACCGCAGAACGCCTCGGCCGTACCTTTGGCCGCGGATGGCGCGTCTATGCGCGTGGCGAACGGCGGGTATCGAATTGGTTGGTGGCCAAAGGGGTGCCTTCGGTTGGTGCCACAGTGCTGCTGTGGGTGGTCAAGCTGGCTGTGCTGGGCGCGCTGCTCTACGCCGCCTTCTGGTTCGCACTCGTGTTGCTGGGAGTCGTGGTGGCGGGATGGGCGGCGGCTGCCAATACATCGGAAGAAGACGAGTGGCCGTTCACCGACCTCACCGAACTGCGCAAGACACCCGGCTACGATCCCAATCTGTACAACGATACGTCGCACGAGTTGTACACCGACGACTGATCGGCACCGCGCTACTTCAGCTTTCCTCCGGTAAGGGCCCCAGCGCCCTTACCGCCTGCTTGGCCGGCGCTCTTGCTGCCATCTGAAAGCCCCTGGATGACGTGCCCGGCCCGAATCCCAACCCAGGTAAGGCTCGCAAGCCAAAAGCCCGGCAAGACCAGGAACATCGTGCCCATGACGAACATCAGGAGCAGGTCGCCAAAGGCATTGTTCAACCCCACCAGCGGATCGAAGTTAGTGTGTGGCCGGTTCCAGCCGAAGCCCCACCCATAGAGCGCATCGAGGATGGTGCTGTCGATCCAGCGTGCGAGTTGGAACCAGAAATCGGTGAAGAACAGCGCGAATTGCACGACGCTGACGGTGACGACCGTCTTCAGGTCATAGGTTCCGACGACCAGTACGAGCGGGATGCAGATGACCAGTGCCATCTTGAGCAAGGCAAGCACCATGGGCAGCGCCTGGCGCACCACGTCCATGGCGGGAAATGCGGCAAGTGCCCCGACCGCCATTCCTACATCCCCCGTGGCCCGCGTCACGATGTTCGGCAGGGTCTTGTCGATCTGGCCGCCGTAGTCGGTATAGACCGAACCCTGGTTGAGCTTCTGCTGTCGCGGTGACGCGATGGTACGGACCACCGAATCGTCCACCTCGGTACGGCTCAGGAACCCGGCCCAGCCCGCCAAGCGATTCAACAGGCTGGGGTCCACCTGGCCCAGCAGCCGTGCCCGCAGGCCGTTGCTGCCATCGGCCCACCACTGCCTGCAGGTCGGGTAGCCGCCGCCACTGGCCACCTGCGCAAGCCCTGCGTCGCGGGTGTCGTCATAGGGCCATGACTCGCGCGCCGTGCTGGAACGGTAGCTGTCGTAGTAGCCGCCGGTATCCGTGAAAAACCTCGAACCGATCCAGGTCACGTCGTTCATTTGAGCGTCGTCCAGCTCCGGCCGCGCCATGAACAATTTAGCGCGTGCAGGTCCGTAGCAGTCGTGTGTGAAATCGGCCACTTCCTGAGCCAGAACCGGGTCATTGATGCGGGTAGCGTCGATCTCCATGCGCATCTGTCGCAGGTCTGTCCCGCACGGGATTGCCGCCACCGAGGCGCTGGTGACGGCGCGCGAGAGCGCGTGCATGAAGGCCCACCAGACCGGCACCTTGGCACTCTGGTTGTTGATGGTGCTGAAGGACTGGGACCAGCCGGTATCCGTGGGCTGCGGCACGTTGACCTGGCACTGGGCCGAGCGCGAGCTGTCGTACTGAATTGTGTTGAGGTCCACGTCGATGAAGGGGATGCCGGCGAACATCACCACCACGATGGCGACGAACACCCGGTTCTCGATGCGTGCGGCCGAGAGCACGCCCTTGTTGCCTTCGTCGGCACCTTCCGCACGGGCCTTAAGCCATTCCTGCACGATGATCGCCACGAAGGGCAGTGCGAATACCCCGCTGGATACCAGTACCGCCCAGATGCCGTTGTTGACGATCCAGGACACCAAGGTCAGGTAGTACTCCAGGTAGTCGGTTGTGAAAAGCGTCATGGCTCGGACCTCCCCTCAGCCCTGCATCAACAGGCTGGCTTCAAGCGCCACGATGGCAACGACGCCGGCGATCTCGCTGCGTACCAGGCGGCGCCGCGCTTGCGCGTCGTCCTCACGCGCAAGCAGCCGGCGACGCATCCAGACCCAGCCGTAGGCCGTCGCGCCATACAGGCACAGCCGCCAGACCAGGAAGTAGCCCGCTGCTGCCGCCAGCCAACGCTCCCAGCCCGCGACACTTCCGACGAGGTAGATGCCAACGATGTTGGCACCCACGGCGACGGCCGCGAGTACCATCGTCCACAGCAGCGCCTTCGCTGCGCGCCGGTTGAACAGCCAGCGCGGGCGCAGCCAGGCCGCACGCATCAGGCTCATGGCCGGCCTCCCGGATTGCCCTTCTGCAACTGATCGAGGCGGTCAGGCACCGGATCGCCTTCGTAGATGCCACGCGAGCCCGCCGCGCGCGTGCCGTGGCGCTGGATGATCGCCATGGGCGAGTTGTTCGCCAGCTCCCGGCGCAGCTCCAGCTCGGTCTTGAGGTTGCGAATCTCGCGATCGAGCGTGTCGCTCTCGTGGTTCACCGCCTCCACGGCGAGCTGGTTGGCCGCCACGTTGGGCTCCTTCTTGCCGGTCAGCAGCGTGCGTTGCAGCAGTAGCGCCTTCTCCAGCACCGACGCCAGCGCAACCTCGGACGCCAGGCGCTGCGACAGCAGGTGCTGGTCCGGTTCGTCGCGCAGTGCCTCGACCACGCCGCGCGTGATGGGCAGCGACGCGCTGCCGGCCTCCCGCAGGTTTTCGGGCGTCGTGTTCTTCGCCTTGGAGACCAGGTCCTGGAGCGCCTGCAGCTTGGCGTCGTACTCCTCCTGGATCAGGGGCGTCAGCCCGACGCCGGGCACCGTCTCCGTCTTGGTGCAGGCGTCGCAGGTGCGCTGCTCCTTCTCGCCGAGCACCCGTGTTGCCCACTCGATGGCCGCCTGCGGCGTGGTCCAGGTTTGGCACGACAGGCTCGTGCAACTGGCCGGAGCGATTGCCGACGTGTCGGTCACCCCGCGGCCATTGACCAGGTTGTAGCCCGCGCGGGTGACGTCACCGACCACCTTGATCGCGGGCTGACCGGAGCCGCCGGCATTGCTTCCCCCGACCCAGGGCACGCCATCGTTGCCACGGCGCGTCTCGGCCTGCTCGATGGCCGAGACGGCATCCGTGCTCGAAACAGCGTCACGCAGCGCCAACCCCTCTGCCATCTGGCTCCAGCCGAGTTGGCCGCCAGCCGTTTCGGCCATCTTTTCGGCCATGGCGCGGCACGTCAGCTTCGAGCGGTCGAAATCCAGCCGCGCTTGCAGAACGCCGTTGGTGAGCAGGTTGTAGAGGCCTGGATCTGCACGCTGGATGATCAACGCCGGCAGGGACGCCACAGCACTCGTAGCACTCTGGATCACCGAGGACATGATCTGCTGAAAGCCATTGGTGACACCGTTGAGTTGATTCTTCAACGTGGTCTGGATGCTCATGTCGCCGCAGATCAGATTGCTGTTCCAGCCGACACCCACGCCGAGCGAGCGCATGCCGGCTGCGCGGCCCATCGAAACGGCGCTGCCGCCGCCGATGGAGTACATGACGTCATCGCCGATGACGTTGCCGCTGGTCTGGTAGCCCAGTTGGCCCCAGGCCACGCCGCTTGCCAGAACCAACGCGCCGGTAAGCGCCAAACAGATCCTCTTGCCACGAGCCGGTGGGGAGAACTGCATAGAGTCGGAACGCTTCATCGCGGCACCTCAAAGGAAATCAACGCTGCCAAGGAACACCTGTCCACGGCGTTCGCAGCAGGCATACGGCCGCCACAGCGCCCAGGCGTAGTCGCCTTGCTGGGCCTGAGTCAGGAAGCCGGTGCGTGGGAAAACCGTGCAGGACGAGGACAGGACGGGCGTGAGTTCCTGCCACTTGCCAGTCGAGGCATCACCCTCCATCAGCGCGCTGGCGGGCCAGTAGCCATCGCGGGCATTGGCAAGCAGCGGCTGGTACACGTGCAACTGCCCGCGGCGCGTGACGACATCGCCCGCACGCTGGGCCACCACGGCTCCCGATTTGTGGTCGTCGGTCTGGTGCAGGAAGCCGCCGCGGGGATACACGTTGCCCCAAAGGTTCATCGTGGTGCGTGCGCCGACCTCGCGCATGCCGGGAATCAATGCCTCCGGGTAGGCCATCTCGGGCACGTTGTAGCGCCAGGCAAGCGTGTCCAAGGTGCTGAGCAGATACGGCATGAATGCCGTTCCCGCGCCCTCGCAGAAGTAGCCCGAGGACGAAACAAACTGGTTGAACACCTCGACGCCGGGATGGCCGATCACGTCGGCGTTCTTGAATTTCGCGAGATTGTTTTCGTGATCCTCGTTCGTCGTTCCATCGCCGCCCGCTTGGGCGGACGGGTTGGCCGTACTCATCGCCCGGACTTCGACCCACGGGTTCTCGCCCGTGTTGCTGTAGCTGGAGACGACCGCATCGGGGATGTAGTGGCGCACCTTGACAGAGGTGCGCACCGTGCAGCCTCCCCAGGTGCAGTAGAGCCAGTAGCAGATACCCACCACCCGGTACTCCAAGCAATCGGGCGAGGCCACCGAGGCAACGATGGCGGTGGTGTTCAAGGCGTAGCTACCCGTGGCGCTGAGCAGCAGCAAGGAAGCCACGCCAGCCCGCATGCGGCGCATAAGGTCGAATGGCCTCGTCATGGCTGGGTCCTCCGACGCTGCTCGATGCGCGCGACAGCGCGGGCCACATCCGGCTCGCCATAGACCACGTAGCGCTGATCCACCACGACAGCCGGGATGCTGGTGATGCCCAGGCTCCATGCGTCGGTGACGCCCTGGTATGCGGAAGCGATGCGGCGCTGTAGGTCGGCGCCGCCTTGGTTCAGCCGACGCTTGACGGTGGCCGCCGCCTGTTCGGGGGCGGCGGGCAGTTCCGCAGAAAGCTCCGCTTCAATCCGGCGGGCTTCGTCCAGCTCGATCAGCCGCTCGCCGCCCATGGTCTTGACCGGGTGGTGGCTGTCGGTGACGACCAGTACGTCGGCTGCGAAGGTGACGGGGCTGAACACGGCCAGGGACGCCGGCAGCGCCACGACGAGACCAAGGGTTCGCCAGCCCGACGCGAACGTGGAAAAGGATGCCGGCATGTCGCGTGCCCCGAAAGTTGATCAGGGCCATAGTCAAACGCGAACCCGATGCCACCCCAACAAACAATGCGCATCGCGGGCTGCCCGCATACCTGCTTGTCCCGGGCCATAAAAAAACGGAGGCCGAAGCCTCCGCGAGGATCAATGAAGCAATGCGACCGTTACAGCAGGCCTGACTCCGCAAAGGAGAACGGGGAACCTTGGCCTACGATGATGTGATCCAGTACCCGTACATCGATGAGCGCCAGCGCGGCCTGCAGTTGCTGGGTCAGCACACGATCCGCGCTCGACGGCTCGGAGATGCCCGAGGGGTGCTGGTGCGCGAAGATCACCGCGGCGGCGTTCAACTCCAGCACACGCTGTACGACGACACGTGGATAAACAGAAGTCGAGTTGATCGTGCCCCTGAACAATGGCTCGTAGGCCAGCACCTGGTGCATGCTATCCAGGAACACAGCGGCGAATATCTCGTTGGGTTCAGCGACCAGTTTCACGCGCAGATAGTCCCGCACGGCGGCCGGCTGGCTGAGGCATGGTCCAGCTTTGAAGATCCGTTTTTCCAGCAGCACGATGGCCTGCTGGATGATCCAGTCTTCGTGCTGGGCAGCTACGGCGGAAAGCGACTCCACACAGGAGTCATTGATGGCGAAAGACATGGCGAACCTCCAGACGGTGAGATCGGAGGGCGCGCGCCCCCGAGGGCAAGCCCTCCTGGGGATGAGAATGAAAAGATGCATCCATCACCGCGATTGCGGTGACCGTTCGCGGCCAGGATGCAAGGCGAACGAGTCGCGGTCAGCGCAGAGGACTGCGCCGTAGCCTTGAAGACCGGGGCTACCTGGGCATGTCGCCGACGACGTCGGCAGGCATTTCGGATGTGGGTGTGCTGGTCGGACCCTCAGCCGCCAGCATGTCCATGGCTGACAGCAAGGCATCGCCCTCGATCGGCCCCTGCAGCAGGATGGCCTGGCCCGTTTGGCGATCGAGCAGGCGCAGCGACGGCGTGGCGGTTACGCCGCTCTTGGTGGCTTCCGCAGCCTGGGCGCGGATAGCCGCACTGGGCCTTTCGCTTGCCATGCACTGCTCGCTGGCTGGCGTCGATTCGGGGTACCGCAAGCCATCGGGCAAGCCCTGGCCGCCGCTGCGCGTGTGGGCATAGACCCATTCGATCGCCTGCCAGAACGCGACATGCCCACCTGCTTCGGCAGCGCATTCCACTAGGCGTGCCTCGGCTGACGCGGCCGGCTCGTGCTCGGCCAGCGGCTGGTGGTGCCATTGCAGCGCCACGTCGGTGTTGTTGCCGATCCACCGCTTGAGCTGCGGGAAATACTCCCGGCAGAACGGGCACTCCAGGTCGGCATAGAGCGTCAGCGTGAAACGGCCTTTGGGGTTGCCCATTAGCCAGGGCGGCCCGGCCACCGGTGCCATGCTGACCGGCGTGGGCGGCTGCGGCGGGGATTCGCCGGGCGACCTTGACACAAGCCAGATCAGCAGCAGCGCGACCAGCACAGCAGCCAATGCCCAGGGCCAGCGGGGCCGCCCGTTGCGGCGGCGGAACGCCTGGACCTGCATCGGAATGGAAGGACGTTTCTGTTCCATGGCGTTCTCCGTCTTACGACAGTTCCAAGGCCGGCGACTCGATGCCGCGCGCCTGGTCGATCTTCTCGGCCACCTTGAAGGCCGCTTCCAGTTCGGTGCAGCCGTAGTGCTGCATGAGCTGGTAGCGCTCGGCCTTCTCTTCGGGTTCGGTCTGCGCCAACGCCAAGTACAGGCTGGGCGGCACGGCGCGGAACAGCACTTCCATGCTCTTGGAAAGGATGACGCCCTCGGTGAACTTGCCCGCTTCTTTGCGCGCCGAGAGCATCAGCGCTTTCTGCGCGGGCGAGAGTTCGCGGAAGCGTGCAATCTTCTCGACCTCATCGGGCGGCATCGACAGGCAGATCCACCACTCAATCATGTTGAGCATGGGCTCCGCGGCACGCGGCAGATCGTCGATATTTTGTGTAGCCAGCCAGAACCAGGCCCCTAGCTTGCGCCACATTTTTGTAATTTTTACAACGTAGGGCGCAAGCAGCGGGTTCTTCGTGATGATGTGGCCTTCGTCGGTCACATTGATGATCGGACGGCCCAGGTACTGGTCGCGCTCGGCGATGTTGTTCACCGTGCTGATCAGGCTGATGTAGGCGATGGAGAGCTGCGCGTTGTAGCCCTCCCGGGCATAGGTCGCGAGATCCACCAGCGTGATGTCGGCCTCGGGCCACGGCGTGCCATCGCGATCGAACATCTCGCCGTCCGTGCCTTGGCAGAACATGTCCATCGCGTCCGCCATCTCCAGCAGCCGCACGCGCCGCATCTCGGGCAGCGTCGGGTCCTGGCCGCGCGTGCGCAGCGCGTTGCGCACGTCGCGCGTGAGCACCGTGCGTTTCTCGGCCACGCAGTGCTCGGCGGCATCGAGGATGCACTGGCGGATCAGCGAGCGATCGGCCCGCGTCATCCGGGCTTCTTCCTTGTCCTCGCCGCCTGTGATCATCAGCCGTGCCGTGATCTCCAGTTCACCCAGCACGTCGCGCTGCTCGTCCTCCTCCATGACCGAGGAATCGGCTGGCAATTCTTCATCCAGTGCATCGGCATCAAGCGTCTGCACGTTGCTGGGCGTTTCGATCAGCCGGCGAGCGTCGGCGAACGGCGCCAGGCTGATGCCCGAGCCAGGAGCCAGCTTGACCCGGTTCACGGTCAGACCCAGGCGCTTTGCGAAGTCGCTGAACAAGCCAAAGCTGTTGCCGGCTTCCACGATGAACAGCCGCGGCCGGTAGATGGCCGTGACCTGGTTCAAGAGGTTGTTGAGCGTTGCGCTCTTGCCCGAGCCGGTGGGGCCGAACAGGAACAGATGGGCGTTCATCTGCCTGTCCAAGCGGTTCAGTGGATCAAACGTGATCGGCCCGCCGCCGCGGTTGAAGAACGTGTTGCCCGGATGACCCGTACCCTGGCTGCGACCCCACGCCGGCGAGAGATTCGCCACATGCTGGGCGAACATCAGTTGGGTGAACCAGTTCCGTCGATCTTGCGCAGGGTTGTAGCAGCACGGTAGCCAGCGCAGGTAGCTGTTGAGCGGCGCGACTTCATCGTCCTCGCGCACAGGCTGCAACCCCGCGTTGAGCATCACGTTGGCGAGGTCCAGACCGCGCCTGTCAAGTTCGGCTTCATCGCGTCCGCGCAGATAGAAGGCCAGCGTGCCGCGGTAGAGCTTGTGCGCGCTGCCGATGAGCGAGCGTGCCTCCTGCACATCCTTGAGCGTTTGTTCCGATGCCAGTGTTTCGCCGACAGCCTTCTTCGCCAGGTGATTCAGGTGCGATTCGAGGATGTCCTGGGGCGTCGCCACCATGGTCAGACACATCGTGGTGTCTTCGGGCATCTGATCGAAAAGCGTGTTGATAGCGTCCCCCTTGCGGGTTTCGCCGGTCAGGTGCCCCGTACCGGGCGGCATGCGTAGCCGGTCGGTGACCAGTACGCGATGCGGCATACCGTCAAAGTACCAGGTGCCGTGCTCGGCATCGGAGCGAGGCTGACCGAAGAACAGCCGTTGACTGAAGTCCCGACCACTCGCCAGCTCAATCTCACCTTCCTCCACCTCGTCGGGATAGCGGGCCAGCGCATAGAAGCGCTCTCGCTCCTCAGCGCCGGGCCCGAGCATCGTGGGGCGTGGGTTGAACCAACGCAGCAGCCAGTCGTGAACATCGGCCGCGACCATGCGCCGGGCCTGGATGCCGGCGTTCGCCAAGCCGCCGCAGAGGCGATCGCAGACGATGTTCAGCATTTGCTCGGGTGTCTGGCCGCGGCGGTTCGCCTGCCCGGCGGCCCGGCGATAGACCACCATGCGCACGCGCCGCGTCTGGCCGCGCCAGCGCAACCGCGTGACCACCGTATCCTCGAACAGTCCGCCGGGCTTGGCCACCGCGCGCAGGTGGTGGCCAAAGAAGCGGAGGTAGAACTCGGTGAAGGCCGTGCTGCGGGCGCGCGGCTGCACGTAGTCGCGTAGCGTCTGCATGTACTGGTCGAAGCTGGGCTCGTCCTGTGCATAGAGCTGGAGCACCCACGGGTTCTCATCCAGCTCATCGAACGAGTCCTGGAGCGCGTTTTCGAGCGCATCGCGGGCATGAGCGAGCCAGCCCGGTTCCCGACCTTCGGTGCCTAGCGGGACCAGTTCGTAGAAGGCCGCGACCGATTGCCCGTCCTCCAGCAGCATGGACTTCGACGGCGGCAGGAACTCCACCCACGGCAGCAGCTCCGCGAATGACTGCGCAACGTCGTACATCGCCTGCTCGTCCGCCACGGTCGCCGGCCTGCGGCCCTGGACCGTCGCTCCGGGTTCGGCAATGCCGGCCTGGCGCAACGCCTCGACGTGGCGCTGCCAGCCGTCCGGCTGCTCGTCATTGCCACCATCGGATGCAGCCAGCTTCGGCCAGGGGAGTTTCCAGCGCATCAGTAGTCCTCCACGCGCTCGCCCGGCATGGCGTACTGCACACGCTGGTACAGGGGAAAGACCGTCGTGTAGCCCGGAACCGGCACGGGATCGGTGCCCGCCAGGTGCGGGTACACATACATGACAAGATCGGGGTTCGGCAGGCGGTGGAACTGGCGATAGACCTCGTTGCGCGCCGTGCGCGTGTAGCGCATCTGCTCGGTGGGCGCGGCCTCCACGTCGGCCTCGGTCAGCGTCCGGCGCAGGCTCTGGCGTGCATCGAGCAATTGCCTGCGCGCCACCTGGCCGGCGCCACCACCCCCGTCACCGGCGTTCTGCTGCCAGATGTCCATCATCGTGCTGTCGCCGTGGGGGAGCAGCTTTTCCTTGCTGGTGGCACAGCCGCCGAGCACCGCGACGGCGAGGGCCAGCGCCAGGGCCTTATTCAAGTTCGAGAGCATGGCTTTCTCCTGCGCGGTGATCGACCTTGCGGCCTTCGGGATCGAAGTCGATGGCGAGCGGCTTTTCGAGGTGGACGGCGACCTTCGCGCCGGGCTGGACATAGACAGCGGCGAACGCCTGGCCGTACAGCTTGTTCACCCAGTCGGCCATGTCGCGCACGCCACCGGCCAGGATGCGGCCCACGGCTTCATTGCCCGAGATACCGACGCTGCCGATGGAGCCGTCGGCGCCGACGTAGGACATCTGGCCGCTGTCGCTGTCGATCAGCGAGGCGACGCCGGCACCGGCGGCGGTAATCAGGGCTTGCGAGCCAAGGTACTGCTGGGCGTTGCTGCGCCGCTCCCCGCTGACGCAGGGAATGCCGTATGGGTCGCTGATCCAGCCCAGGCCTCCACTTTGAGAGTTCTGCTGCTGGTTGTTTTGCTGGTTGCCGTCGCGGTCTTCGGGGATGGTGCGGATCGTGCCGTCGTGGAAGACGAAGGTGATGCTGCGTACCTGGCCGCGCACGCACGAGAGCGTCCAGTCGCCCGATGCGGTGCCGCTGAACACGGCACCGGCCACGTCGGGAATGTCGATGCCATTGGCGGTCAGGTTGTCCGATCCGACCAACACCTTGAAGGGGTACGGATCGTTGACGGTTCCGTCGATCGGCACGCGGCCGATCAGCGCCGTCATCGCCACCGACCCCATCAGCGTCGAATTGGTCGGTACGGTATAGACCGCCTTGGCGCTCTTCACGCCTGCGGCGCGTGCGCCCGCGTTCGCCACGGTTTCCGCCGTGGTTTCCAACGTGCTCTGCGCGGGGCCGAAGCTCGTCGGGAAGCTCATGCCGCTACCCGTGCCACGACTGCTGTTGCGCCCCTCGGCTTTCCTCGCATCGTCGGGTTCGACCCAGCGCACGCCGCCTTCCATGCCGGCCTCGTCGCCGTCACGCAGCCCCAGACCCACCGGCAGGTCGGCATGGCCGCCGCCACGTCCGCCGATACTGTCCAGGCGCCGTTGCAGGTCGGCCAGCAGCCCTTCGGTCTGCTGACGCGCGCTGGCTGCCTGCTCTTGGTCGCGACGCAGGTTGGTGCGCTCGGAGTCGAGGGCCGAATTGATGCGCTGGTCAATGGAGTTCTCGCGCTGGCGCAGTCGCTGGTTTTCTTCGCGCTGGGATTTGTTGTCCGAGAGCGCGGTCTGAAGCTCGGTGCGCAACTGCTTCACTTGGGCAACGAGCGTCGCCACGGTGTCGCGCGGGGTATCGCCCTCGATGCCCAGCGCCTTCATTTCCGCTGGCGTGAGCTTGGCGCCGGCATCCGCGGTCGGTGGTGCCGAAGTGCTGCCTCCCGAGAACAGCCGGATGGCGACGAACAGCACCAGCACGGCAACCGGGATCATCAGCCACTTCAGGAGTCCATTACTGCGCATGGCGGACCTCCTTGCGGTCGGTGCCATCCTGGGAACCGGCTTCCGGTTGCGGGAGATGCACGGCCGGGTCGAAGCGGTTGACCGCTGGTAGCAGCGATTGCGCAAGGCCACGCCCGCGCGTCACCAGGTACAGAACGGTCGTGTCCTCGGGCGTCCCGCGCGGGCCAAGCGCCTCGTGTTGGAAGGTGGCGGTGAGGAAATCGCCTTGCAGCACGCGCGGGTCCAGGGTGATCCAGCCGCTGCTGCTGTTGGTCAGGCGCACGGCGGTCACCCACTGGTCTTCCAGACGCCATGACGCGAGCGCGACCGCGCGCACGGGCAGCGTCGGCATCAGCGTGCCGAGGTCGAGGTCACGGCGCAGGTTCACCCGCATGACGCTCGGCAGCGGCTCCACGGTGCGTAGCGGCGCGTAGAGGTTCTGTGCGGCAAAGCGCGTCAGGACAACCGACACCGGGGTCTCGCGTCGCGCCGCTCGCGCGCCGGCCTGGTCCTGGGCGCGCGCCGGAGCTTCGTTGTCATCGCCGGGCTGATCGCCATAGCGCGCCGGGGTGCTGTTGCCCTCGACGATGCGCACTGGTTCCAGCTCGGCTTCGCCGTCCTTGGCTGGCTCCGCCGCAATGTCCAGCAGGATCAGCGCGCCCGTGTCGGCGTCCTGCAATTGCAGCCGCGTGGGCTCGATCGGCTCGCTGGCGCGCAGGTACACCGCGCCGCCCGCGCTCTGCACCCGTAGGCGCTCGCCGACGCCCGCAGGTACGCCCACGCGGACGTTGCGGTCGATGAACACGATGCGCTCGTGGCCGACCTTCAGCGGCACCGCCAACGGCATACGTTCCCAGCGCAGGATCTCCACTGCCTGGACAGCAGGAGCGGCGGCCACGGCCAACAGCCCCAGCAGCGTGAGTACAGGATGCTTCATGGGGTTTCTCCTTGGGGCGCTTGCGGAGACAGGCCGCCAGACGCCGGGCGCGTTGGCTCCGGCGTGCTGATGCGCTGGGGCGCGCCCTCATAGCAGTCGAGCGCCAGGCCGAACGGGTTGCGGGCAGGATCGACGTCCACCCGCGTGACCTTCACTGGATAGCGCACCAGAGCGCGCTTGACTTGCTCGGCGCCGTAGTACTCGTCGGCGGTGATGTCCAGCGTCACCACCCAGTCGCGGTCGGAGACCACGCGCACGCGCGCCGTAGGGTCGTCGCCGTAGCCGCGGCCGGGGATTTCATAAATCCCGCGCACGCGCTGGCGCAGCTCGCCCGTGCTGCGGCGGTAGTCGTAGTCCGCGCGAAGGAAGGCCTGGCAGGACGGGGTGAGATACGGCGAGAGCGTGTGGAGGTTGCGCGCGTAGTCCTCTTCGCCATTCGTCGGCCAGCGGTTGAGCGTCTGGAACACGTAGAACGTGAACGCATAGACCGATTCGGGCGGCACTTCCCACCACTTCCTGGTACTGCCGGAGCGCAGGTCAGGCGGAACGTGGATGGTCAGATCGCGCGGAGCGCTCCACCAGCCGCCGCCCATGACCAGGGCGACGATGACCAGGGCGCCAGCCCCCAGGCGAAGCGTCTTGATGTGCGCCTGCAGGTGGGTGATCTCGTTCTTGAAGCGGCTCATCGCGCGCTCCTTCGGGTGGTCCAGAAGCCGGAACGCGAGATCAGCACATGGCCGCCCACCCAACCCGCCATCAGTGGATGACGTGTCGCAATGCGCCATTGCAGTTGCCGATACAGCCAGGTGTCGGGACGCCCGCGTTTGAGGCGGCGAAGAATGCCGCCGCCGATGAACACGCCCAAGGCCACGCCCAGGACGACGAACGTGGGAGCTAGCGCGATCGTGCGGAACACCCACGACAGCGGCGCGCCGACCAGCAGGCCGGCGGCGCCGGACAAGCCGCAGCAGATCCACAGCTCGTCGGCGGTGAGGCCGCGCACGACAACGGGGTGGCGGTTGAGCCGGTGCGGAAGGAACGTCACGGTCCCGTCCGCACGGACGTGCTGCTGCTCAGACATACCGGCCTCGCCTTACAGGATGCCGGTGGCTTCGGTGAGCAGCCAGATGCCGATCACGAGCAGGACGGCGCCGATGGCGACCGTGAGGCCGAACTGGCCCCACGTCTTGCGGCCTGTGTGGATTTCCGCGTAGGTCCCGTAAGCGTGGTAGCACACGCCGATGAACATCGACGCCACCACCAGCAGGGCTACGAGCATGATGATGTCGTAGCCGTAGTTGCGGATCGTTTCCATGATGCCGTTGCCCGTGCCGCGGGTCGGGTTCTCCAATTGCGGCAGACCCTGCGCGAACGACAGCACGGGCAGCGCAGCGGCGCCCAGGGCCACGGCGGCGCGCTGGGCAAGACGGGAATTGAGGATGCGGTTTTGCATGGTCATGCCTTTCAGGTCAGGAGAGGAGGAAGAAAGTCAGGACGAGGTACATCGCGACGAATCGGATGCAGACGCCGAGGAACTGGCGCTGGTTGAGGCGGCTCTCGGACCACCCCACGTAGGCCGTTCGCATGGCCCAGACGCCCCAGACGAGCAGGACCGCGAACACGACGCCGACCAGGACGGTCGCCATCGCTGAAGGTGCGATGCCGCTGTTGGCTTGAAATGCCGAGACCTGGGCGCCGTTCATGGCTTGCCCTCCGCGGTCGTCGGCGGTGATGGCGGGACGACCCGCTCCGTGCGGTAGTCGCCGGCCAATTCGGACGGGTCGCGCGGCTGGGCGCGCGACGGTGTGAGATGGGCCTGGATGCCGGCGCGCACGCGCGCCAGGTCAGCCAGCAGCCTCGGGTAGTCGAAGTGGTAGCGCTCGCCCGGCTGGATGGGGGCATGCGCGGCGCTGTCGGCGACCGTGCGCTCCAGCGCGTCGAGTTGGCGCAGCGCTGCGACCAGCTCCTGACGCTGCGCTGGGGACTCGGCCAAGGCCATCGAGGACTGGCCCAACACAAGGGCCGTCACGAGAAAAGTGGGCACGCCGCGATGCGCGGCGCGCAGCCAGATCGGAGCCAACATCGCGCCATTCCTGTGTGATCAGCAATGGCTAGATCGTGGAGATCAGGGCTGTTTCAGGCCGCAAACAATAGGAACCTGCGGATGACCGGATTGATCGGCTAGAGGTACTTCTTGAAGCTGCCCGCAGTCAGGCTCACGGCCAGTCCCAGCAAGGCGGCGCTCGGCAACAGGATCAGCAATGGATGCACCGAGATCGGCAGTGCCAGGTACGTGATCCACGGCAGCACGGCCAGGGGCATAAGGCTGGCTTTCGCGCGGTGGTAGATGAACCCGGATTCGCGGCCCGCGCCGAACCTGCGCACGTCACGTCGCACCAGACCGTCAATCAGACCGACGAAAGCAGCCGTGAAGATCAGTGGCAGCGTGAGCACCAGGACCAGCAGGCGCACTAGGAAGGTCAGCGTCGTGAAGGCCGCGGCGATCAGGTAGCTCTCGGCCCAGACATAGGCTTGGCTGATGTAGTAGCGGAAGTTGCGCGCCTGCTCGTGGCTGGGCGCGCGGACGCGCTCGGCGGTCTGGCTCATGCGCGCCAGCAGCCCGGAGCGAACAAACACCCATTCGTAGCCTGTATCCACCAACTCGTGCGCCGTGCGCCCCGGCTCCTGCACGACCACGCTGCGCGTGAAGTGGTTGGACAGATGCCCAAGCTCGTACTGCAACATCTGCTGGGAATGGCGCCAGCCCTGGTCCTTCCAGAACAGGTGCATGCCGACGCACTCCACCACGATCGAGAACAGCAGCGAGCCGATCAGCACTCCAAGCAAGCGAAACGGCAAGGTGATGGTGCCGACGATCAGGCCCTGGCGCTGATTCTGCTCCCGCTGCGCGGTCGAGGCGGCGTCCTTCACGGCGCGGCCTCGTCGCCACTGTGGTCGGTGTCGGTGGCCACCGCAGCAGGCTCGGCTGGAGCAGCATCATCCAGCAGGTCATCGGGCAAGGCCGCATCCTGCAAGGCCGGGGAACTGGTGAACTCCCACCACTGCGTAGCCTCGCTGTAGCTCTGGCGCATGTACCCTGCCAGTTGTTGCAGGTCCGTCGGCATCACTTCATCCGGGTCTGGTAGCGGCAGCGGCATGCGAACCTTCCAAAGCTGGCCGCCCTGCAGCAGCGCGAAGCATTGGCCTTTTGGCAGGCCGACTACGTGCGATGGCTCGATCATCGGCACGCTGGACATGCTGATGCGGTCCTGGGTGTTCGACGTGAAATCCGTCGCGCCGCGGATGTCCGAACTGTCGGTTGCCCCGGAGACGATGGTAGTGGTATAGACCTCGACCTTCGGCAACTGCCGCGTCAGCAGTTCGGCAGTGGCAGTCTCGCGCACGCGCAGCATGAACAGGTTGTTGAAGTTGCCGATCACCTGGCCAGCTTTCGCGCGATTGCCGATGCGGGCCTCGATGTCCGAGAGGGTCTGCGTGTACGCGGTGACTTGCAGCCCGGCGCCGCCGCCTTTGTTGATAAGCGGCACGAATTCGTCACCCATGAGTTCATTGAATTCATCCGCATGGACGTTGATCGGTACGCGCGCGCCAGCCGAGGCGTCTGGCAGGCCATCGTCGATTCCGTGCTTGTAGATATGGCCCGCGACCGAAACCAGGTCGGAGAACATGGAGTTGCCGACCGCTGCGGCAACCTCGGCGTCGGACAGCGCGTCCAGTCCCACATAGACGATGGCGCGCTTCCTGATGACTTGCATCCAATCGAAGATCGGGCGCGGGTCGGCCAGGTCGGAATAGTTCGGTGCCAGGAGCTGCGCGATCTTGCCGCTGGTTAGCTTTTCCAACAACGGCAGCAATGACGCGACGATCTTGTCGAAGTAGGTCTTGTCGTACCGAACTGCCGAGCGCAGTCCGTCGAGCACCGGGTCGTAGTTGCGCGCCTGGGAGAGATACTGCTCCAGCGCAACCACGCGCTTCTCTCGCCCGATCATGTTGCGCGGGATGTTCTTCTCGTTGAGCTTGGCCTCGATCTGGACGATCACCTCCCAGGCCTTGGGCTCGGTCTTGGCGAAGTAGTGCTGGGCGTACTCGATAAACAGCGCGTCGATGTTGATGACGTGCCGCTGGATCAGCATGTAGTCCGGGCGCTGTCCCAGTTCCACCAGGGCACGAGCAATGATGTTGACGAAGCGCCACGCGAACTCCCTGAAGGCCGCGCTATTGCCTTCACCGGAGAGTTGCCCTGCGATACGGGTGGCGACTTCCGAGATGCGACCGAATCGGCCCACCGCGTTGTAGCGGGCGCTGATCTCCGGCCAGCCCAAGTGGAAGATGTAAAACTCGCCTTCACGGCCGGCGCGCTTGGCCTCGACATACATGCGCTTCAAGAGGTCCGCATCCCCTTTGGGGTCGATGACGATCACGACTTCGTGCTCGCCGGCAGCGCTCTTGCGGCGGATGTCCTGGGTCACGAACAACTCGGCCAGTCGCGTCTTGCCCACGCGCGTGGTGCCCAGCACCAGCGAGTGCCCGACACGCTCGCCGAGCGGAAGGCTGACGTCCACCTCGTCCGGTTCGATGCCGTGCAGGCGTGGCAGGCCGCCCACAGGCGGCAGCGGACGCACCGGGTTGAAAGGAGCATCCCAGCCCGTGAGCGCGGACAGCCGGGATAGCGGGAACGGCGCGAACTCCAGCCGCTCCTCCAGTCGCCGTGCCAGCCGGTAGGCAGGCGTCGGCTCGACGTATCGGCGGAACTCCGGCCGGTACGTCTGCATCAGCCTATGGGTGTGTTTTTGTTCCCACAGGAACCCGCGCCCGATGAAAAGCCGCTGCTGGCTGACGGGCACGTCCTTGCTCGTCATCACGTAGCGCGACAGGCGGCGGATGTTGCGTCGGTAGCGCAGGATCACGCGGGCATCGCGATAGCGGATCGCGCCGTAAGCGCCGAAAGCCAGCGCGCTGCCGACGCCCATCGACGGGCTCAGCGCGAGCGACCATGGGGCCACCAGGCACAGAAACGCGGCGCCTGCACACGCCGCGACGGTGTATAGCTCCACCGCTGGGCGTAGCAGAACCTCGACCGGCTGTTTCCCCGACATGGCTTCATTGCTCGATGCCGGTGGCCGTGATCAGCGCCGGGTAGTGCCGCAGCCCCAGGCGATCGGCCAGGTCGTCTCCGGCTACGGGCGCGAGCGGCACGCCCGGCACCAGGGCACGCAACCGTGCCAGGCCCTGCGCGGTCTCGACATTGACCACGAGGCCGACCGCGCCGCGTTCGCGCAAAGCGACGCCGCGGCGCTGCAGCCAGGCCCGGGAGGCGTCGTCGTCGCCGATGACCACGAACGGCCGCAGGCCGGGCGCTTCGATCACGCGCCGCGCGACGGTGCCGGGCGTGAGCTTGGCGCTACGCACCGGCAGCATCGCTGCCTCGTCCGCGGGTGTGGCGGGAACCTGTGGCGTCGGAATGGGCGGCCGGCCCGGGACATCGGCGCGCGCCTGGAGGTTGAGGGCCTCGTAGTACGGCAGCGCCGACGTGCCACCGCGATCTTCGACCACGATCAGCGGATCGCCGGCACGCGATGCCAGCGGCAGACCTGCCAGCAGCACAAGCAGGCCCCGCAGGGCCAGATGGGATTTTGTCATGGGGAAGTCTCCTGGCGCGCGGCGAGCACCGCGGCGTTTGGATGTGCGCCCTGCACACGCGCGAGATGGCGCGACACGCTGCGCCGGTAGCGGGCGGCGGGCTCGCCGCCCGCAGGACGGTGGTAGCGGCCGATCGCGAGCAGCCAGTCTTCGCCGGACGTGTGCTGCTCGTTCAGGATTTCAGCGGCGATGGCGAGGTTTCGATACGGGTCCAGCAGGTCGCACGCGCTGGTGAAGCGATGCTTGTGGTAGCCGAGGTTGATCTGGACCAGGCCTGCATCGATGCGCGTGTGGGGCGTGGTACGCATTGCCTGTTGCAAGCCCGAGCAGGCGTCGGCGCGCGTGGCGAAGCGGCGCGACTGGCCGGCGACATTGAGGGACCACGGCCACGGCACGATGCGCCCGTTGCGTCGAACGCCGCTCTCCTGCAAGGCCACGGCGTAGAGCACGGTCGAGGGGATGCCCGCCTGCTGGGCGGCGAGCTGGTAGGCAGGTGGCGGAATCTCCTGGGCATGGACGGCGCAGGCGCACAGGCCGGTAGCGAGCACCAGTGCGCACAAGAGCTGCGAGAAGGAGGTGGCCGCTACGGCTGGCGCTGCCATTGGCCGTTCACCTCGCGCACAGCCGCGGGCAAGTCACCGGGCAGGCCCAGCGACAGCCAGCGGCCGCCGTCGTGGTTGAGGGTAATGCTGCCGCTGCGCACGCGCGCCGGGTCGATCTGCGCGCGCTTGGCCCAGTCGCGGATGCGTGCGTCGTCCTGGCGGCTGCCCACCATATACAGGTCGAACTCGGCACCCGAGGATTGCAGCCGCTGCACGAGCTGCCCACAGGCCGCGCAGCCGTCCTTGACGAACACCGCCATGCGACCGCTGCCGCGCGCGGTGCCGGTGCCCGGCCCGTCGTCGGGCAGGTTCACGCGCTGCATGCCGGGGTTCAGGCGCTGCCAGGCTTCGTCGTAGGCACGTTGGTAGGCGAGCAGCTTCTCGACGCGGCGAGCCTCGACTTGCACCTGCAGCTCTGCATAGCGCCGCCGTTCTTCGTCGGTGCGTGCCTCGATGCCTAGGGCAGACAGCGGGTCCAGGTTTGGCGAGTAGATGCCCAGCGGCCCATCCATCAGCTCGCGGTAACGCGCCCATTCCTGGGGTTGGAGCCCCCAGTTGCTTGCTACTCGGTCGTCCAGGACGCGGGCGGCCAGCGGGCGCTCCTGGCTCTGCGCATTGCGGGCTGGAGCTGTGGCTGGCTGTTGCGCCCACGCGGGCCACTGGACTGAAGCCAGTAGGAGTGCGGAAAGGATGATCGACGGCTTCATGTCGTGTGCTCCGATCAGGGAATCGCCACGCGACGGATCTGTTCGCCGGCTTGGAACACCGCAGCGCTGCCATCGATTGCCTGCAAGCGCCATGGACCGACCGCATCACCGGGCAACAGCACCTGAAGCTGGTCGGGCGTGAAGTCCCCGCTGCTCGGCGCGACGGACACACTGAGCTGGCCGGCGCGCAGTTCGGCGCCGACGATGCGGAACGGCAGTGGCGGCGGTTCAGGCTTGGCGGCGGGCTTGCTCGATGTGCGCGGCTGGGCGGGTGTTGCTGCACGCGCGGCGGTCTGACGCGTCTTGATCTGCTCGATCTCCGCGCGCAGCGCCTGAAGGTCGTCGGCTGCTGCGTAGCTGCTCAATGTCTTCTCAACTTGGGAAGCGCGTGCTTCCAGGATTTGGCGGGTGTCTTTGAGGTCCGCCGCCGTTGCGACCTGCGGACGCTGCTGGATGGTTCCGATGGTCTCGGCCAAGGCCACCGCCTGCGCTTCGAGGCGTTGCAAACGGGAGTCGAGCCGTTCCTCGTCGGCCTGGTCGCTCATCGCCTGGTAGCCGAGGGCCACGATGACGCTGAGACCGAGCAGCCAGAGCCAGAGCAGGCTTTGCGCCACCACGGCGGCAGCCGGGCGCCGCGAGGATTGGGGAGTGTTCATGGCTGGCCGCCTGGAATGGAGGGCATCAGTGGGAAGGTCTGCACCGCATCGGCGGCGGCCGGTTCAGGCATGGATTCGACGGCCATGCTGTCGCCGGGCCGCTCGAAGCAAATTTGTCGTGCGCGGTCATCCGCGTGCAGTTCCCAGGCCGGACCAGCTAGGGTGATCAGCGCGTCGCGCAAGGTCATGGGACCGAGATGCAGGTGCGCCGCCGGCAGCGGCAGCGCATACAACTCGATCACGGCATGTGCCGTTTGACACAGGCTGTAGCCGCTGCGCTTGAGCACGTGCCGCAGCCCATCGCCGACCGTGACGCGGGCATCCGCCGGCATCGAAACATCGATGGTCTGCAACAGCAGGTCGCGCTGCGCCGCCGTGGGGGCCAGCTCGACCAACGTGTAGCGCCCATAGCGCACAACGGGGATGTACTCGGGCGCTTCGGGTTCGGGCGCGGTCGAGACTTCCTCGAAGGCATCGGGTGCGTGCGGCGCAGTCGTTGTCGCGCAGCCGCCAGCCAGTACCGACCAAAGCAGGCCGAGAAATCCCGTCAGCAGGCGGCGTTCGGGATGGTGAAACCAGGGTGGAGAGGGGCACATAGCTCGGCGTCCTGAAACATCGAGCCCTCACCATCGCCGCTGGGGTCGTGCGCGGCAGCAAACAATGCGAATCACGCCCCGTCCGATTTTCCGACAGCCTCCCTCCAAAGAAAAAGGCCCCCGAAGGGGCCAATGAGAGCGCAGGTCGGACCCTGCCGAATCAACCCCGAGCCAGCTTCAGGCCAGGATCGACCTGTGCCAGTTGGGCATGCGCCCAGCAGCGCACGAGTTGGCCGTTCTCGCCGAGCGGCCGGTCCGCCATCGCCACCGAGTACTCGTCGGTATCGCTGGTGTCGTAGCAGACGACTTTGATCTCGCCGGTGTCGCAGCGGATGGAGTGGATCTGGCCGTCGGTCATATCGACCACGACGACCTGCGGGACAAGACCCAGTTCGCGGGCGGCCGACAGGATGGGGCCATATTCGGCAGCGTCGAAGCAGACGAACGGCCCTTCGTACCGGGCTTCTTCGGCCAGATCCTTGGCTTTGTGGTAGTGGGCACCCTGGTCGTATTCCTCCTGGGTGGTTCTGACCTTGAAGACCGGCATGTTGGGGGTGCCGGAAGCATCGACGCAGGCGACAGCGACTTGCATCTCGATCTCGCCGCCTTCAGCAGGCTCGGTCGGAGGGATGACAGCCTGACTCTCGGGTTCTTCGTCGGCCATACCCATGCGCTCGCGCATCTCGTCGGCGAATGCCTCGGGAGCCATCAGGCCGTAGCGCGCCAGGCGCACGGGGATGTCTTCAGCGTTCAGATTGCCGTCTTCGATGCGCTGCCGCATGAAGGAGGCGATCTCGGTTACCAGGGTGTCACTCTCAGCTTCCGAGGGCTGCTCGGACACATCGATCGACCACTTATCCACTTCCGCGGCGGTCTCGCCGGTCAGCAGACCCTCATCGATGGCGTATTCGCACATGCTGCGCAGCCGTGCCAGCATTTCCGATTCGGCCTCGCCGTTGAGCAGGTAAGTCACGTCCAGCGTGAGGCGAGCACTGACGACTTTGGTCGTTGCTTGGGTATTGGTGTTCATGGAAATCTCCTTGGGATCGAAAAAGCGCAGCCACGCCCACGGAGACCGTGGACGTGGCTGCAAGGTGGGAACAGCGGAAAGCCGGCGGCGTTAGGCCAGCGTTGGCGTGGGGATCAGGCGGCGACCAGTTGCCGGGCCAGTGCGACCTCGACCGAATCACCATCCTGGTTCAGGACGTCCAACCCTGATTCGGGCACGTCGCCCGAGGTGGACTGCGAGACCATGATCTTCTTGGCCATCAGTTCGAGGCAGGTCATCTGCGAGGAGCCGGCGTAGCCAAGGTAGATCACGCGCACGGGTTGCTTCTGCCCGATGCGCCAGGAGCGGCGTGCCGCCTGCTGCAGCGAGTACACGTTGTAGCCCGACTGCATGAACACGATCGTCGGAAACTCCAACAGGTCCAGTCCCGTTTTAACCAGCTCGGGGTTGGTGATGAGCACATCGATGCCACGGTCCAGTTGTTCGGCGATCCAGTCCTCGCGGCGGCTGGCATCCACGCTTGCGCGCAGCACCGCCACCTTGAAGCCTTCCTGCTCCAGCAGCACCTTCAACCGGCTGGTCGTGTCGCGCGTGCCGGTATAGACCGTGTAGGCCAGCACCTTGCGGCCCTGCGCCTTCTCCTCTTTGCAGATGTCGATCAGCTCACGCTCCTTGGGGCTGATCTCGAACTCGTTGAACTGAGCCGGGACGAACGCCAAGGTGTTGCGCGTGCGCGGATGCACCACGGTCTCCGACCGGAAGCAGCAATCTGGCCAGGCCAGTAGCACGTTGAGCACCACACCCAGCAAGGTCGTATCGCGTCGTGCAAGAGCCTGTTTCAGCTCCGCGGTCAGCCGACCCGCCAGATCGCGGTAGGCCGCGGCTTGCGCCGTGTCCATCGCGACTTCGCGGAACTCCTCGTCATACGGCGGCAGGATGTTGCCGCCGATGTCCTTGAGCTTGAGGAAGATCGTGAACGGCAGGATGCAGCGCAAGACGCCCTTGGGGCCGAAGCCCGGGGCCTTGACCGTGCGCACCGATACCTTGGTGCCCTTGGCCGTCTTGTGCGCCGTGCCGGTGCTCTCGGAGTAGATGTCCTTCAAGACCCCGTGATCGCGCATGAACGCCATCGCGGCCGAGGTCATGCTGCCGCTCGTGGTCGGGCGGTAGCCGTCTTCGATCATCCGCCCCGGAAGGGCTCGGAACAGCAGGTAGAACAGGTCGTCCCCGTAGCCGCCCATCAGCGTGCCAGTCAGCAGCAAGGTCTTGCGAGCCTTCGCTGCCAGCACGCCCATGGCCTGGCCTTGGGCACTGCCGCCGTTCTTGTACTCGTGCGCCTCATCGGCGATGAGCAGGTCGAACGTGCCTTGCGGCAGGTAGCGTTTGATGAACTCGGACGGCTGGTAGCCGCCTTCGCCAAAGCCGAACTCCATGTTGGCCATCGCACGTTCCATGCGGGTGGCCTGACGGTCGGAAAACACCAGCTCGCCGTTGCCGTCCATGAGGTTGATGAACTCATGGATGTTGTCGCCGAGCATCGAGGCCAGGAAGCCGTCTCCGAACTTCTGCATCAGCTTCTGCGCGGTGACTGCCCCGATGGTCGGGATGCGCTTCAAGGCTTTCAGCACGGCCGAGGACTGGTCGCTGCCGGACAGGCTGCGTGGGCGGATCAGCGTCCACAGGGGCGCTGCGCAATGGCTGCACTTCCTGCGGTACTCCTCGGCTTCGAGCGCGACCGGGTTGACCGGCTCGCCGTCGAGGTCGGTGATGACCGTGCCGCAGTCCGGGCAGGCCGCCACGTCGCCGTGGCGGGTGCGCCGCTGGGTGAAGACAGGCTTCCAGTGGAACCCCATCCGCATCCTGACGCGCCCCAGGACAAAGAACTCCTGGCCGGTCGGCTGCACACCCAACTGCTCGCGCAGCTTGATGAGCTTGACCAAGGTATCGGGGCCGTTGAGCACCCAGACCTTCGCGCCCGCTACTGTCTCCTGGATCTCGCGCCGCCACTTGTAAACAAGGTGCGGGGGCGAGAGAACCAAGGTCCGGCGGTAGCCTTCGGCGTTGAGCACAGCGGCCGTGGCGATGCCGACGGTCGTCTTGCCGCAGCCCATCTCGCCATTGACGATCGCGGCGCGCTCGCCACGGTCAATCAGCAGCTCCGCGGCGGCGTGGACGACTTCGGCCTGGGCCTGGAACAGCTTGCGCTTGAGGCTGGCGACGATGAGCTGGCGATGTGCTTGCGGTTGGCCGGTATAGACCGGCGGGTTGGCGCTGTTGAGGGCGTCGAGCAGTTCGTCGCCGAACTCGCCGACGAAATCCTGAAGGCTCAGGGTCAGAGGGGAAGATTCCGCGTCGAGCAGTTCGCCCTGTACGGGCGCGGCTTCAGCGGCATTGGTTTCGAGATCGAGGGACATGGTGATGCTCCAAAGAAAAAGGGGCATGCACCACCCCCAGCGGGGCAGTGGCATGCCCCGTGGTGGGAAGTAAATCGACGCGTGGCCGACGGTGGTTGAAGGTGCTGGCCTGGGTGGCCAGCGGCTGAACCGTGCTCAGTCCTCGGACGGCAGAACGATGACGGTGGCGTGGCGCTCCGCGTCGGTAACGATGCGAATGGCCAGCCCCGGATGGATCACGTAGTGCGATGCCAGCGATGCGCCTGATTGAAGCGCGGTGCTGTTGGCCTGCCATTGCTGGACGTTGACGTCGCCCCAGTCGCCACGGGTGTGGCGCCTGAAGTACGGGATCGGGTCGAGGCGACCCGAGCGGACCAGGCGGTCAATGCCTTTGCTGAAGATAAGCGCCCCGATGGGGAACGCCAGGTTCTGACAGTAGGTTTCGATGCGATGTGATGCCATGGGCTCCTCCTTGATGAGTCATTGAGCCACGACACCCCTGCCGGAGTGAAGTGGCTCCGTCAGGAGAATGAGGATGACGATGTGGGGACGTCAGATCAGGTCCCGCTCTTCGGGAAGCTGGATCACCGTGGTCTGGTGGTCCTCGCTGGTCTTGACGATTAGCGCCAGGTCCGGCGTGATCCTGAACTGCGAGATCATCAGGTTGTCCTGTTGGATCGCCACGTCGTTGGCTTGGCGTGTGGCCTCATCGATCTCGCCCCAGTCCCCGCGCACATGGCGCTGGACATAGGCTAAGGGGTCGATCAGGCCTCTTCGGGCCAGCCAATGCACCTTCTCGCTCAACTTCAACGTACTCGGTGCGAACAACGGTTGCTTGTGCGGCGCTGGCCGCTTGAACGGATTCGGGAACATGGTGTTTCTCCTTCGATGTGGTACAGCAGGACGGTAGCGCGTCCGGTGGATCAGCGGATGGTCAACACCTCGCCCCGTGTCGCGGAGCCAGGCGTCATGTCCCACGCGCGGATGACGGGCACAAACTTGTCGGTGAGGATGCGGGTCTCGGCGATGGAGCCGTCTTCGCGTTCGGTGAATTCCCGCTGGAGCGTTTTGTCCTTGTGGGTGTCACCTTTGACGACGAGCACGCGCCCCGTCTGGGAGCGCACAACGCCGGAGATCGCGCCCGCTGCCAAGGCCAGGGCGAGATGCCAGTGGGACAAGGCTCGCGCCGGTGGACGCAGCGACTGCTGCGCGGCCCCCAGGTGCGTGTCCAGCGACGGCCAGAGGCCTTGCAGCCGACCGACCTCATCGGCGAACTGCTCCGGCTCCATCGTCACGCGGAAGAAATGCTCCGGCTCGACCGGACTGGCGGGGACGATGTACGGCAGGAACGGCCATTCGCTCGGCAGTTCCTCGGCTTCGACTTCGCCAAGCCCAACCTGCAGCAGCAGGTTGCGCACGGCCTTGACGCCATCGGGGGCCTGCTCGCGCTGGCGCACCCTTCGGCCAAAGATCACCACCTGCTTGAACTGCGTTTCCACCGCTCGGTAGATCCGCAGATCGGTGTAGTGGCGTGTCAGCCAACCAACCAGCTCCGCGTCGAGCACGTAGCCGGGGACGATGAAGACCAGCATGCCGCCGTACTGCAGCAGCGACAGCGAACGCTGATAGAACAGCTTTTCGAGGCGGGCACGTCCCTGACCTTGATAGCCGATGTTGCCGTTGACGTCCTTGGACAGGTCGCCATACGGCGGGTTGAGCCAGAGCAACCCGAAGGACTGTTTGGAGACCATCGTGTCCATCAGGTCCGCGTGCAGGCAGTGATCGACCAAGCCTCGGGCATGGCGTGCCCGCTCCGCGTCGAACTCGACCGCGAATGCCTTGGCCTGGTCACGCCCGAGGGCATAGGCGGCTTCGGCGATCGCCACGCCTTCGCCGGCGCAGGGATCAAGGATGCACATCGGCCCGTCGCTGGGCATCAGTGCGTTGAGGGCTCTTTCGAGCGTGGGTTCGTCGGTCGGGTAGTACCCGTTCTTGGCGAAATTGCGGGCGAGCCGCGGGAACATGAGGGCCATGGAAGTCTCCTGGTTGGCGGGGATGAAAGACGGAAGCACGCCGAGACGTGCCTCCGAGGGGGTCAAGCCGCTACCGCTTCCGGCGTCCAAATCTTGGTCGGATAGGGATAGGCGGTGAGCGCGTCACTGCGGATCAGGGAGCCCAGCGCCAGGGTCAGCGCCGGCACGTCGATGGCGAGCCGATGGCCTTCCAGCGGCCCGAGGGCGAACGGAAGGCGGGCCAGCATCTCGCGGCTTTGCAGCAGTTCCAGCACGGTCTCGCGCCAGTGGTCGAGTAGCGGCAACGGGCAGGTGTCCCGCACCAGCATCCACAGGCGGTCAAGCCGGTGGGCGCTGTCGCGCGGCAGCAGTGCCAATGCGCTGGCGTTGGCCTTGTCGGGCTTGACGCAGCGCCGGTCGAACAGCCACACGTTGGACAGCGAACCGAACAGCGTTCGCCGGTAGGCGCGGGTCATGCGCTTTTCCAGGCGATCGACGTTGCCGATGAACACCGGGACGCTGCCGCCCTGGTCGGTGATGACGTGGAACTGGTCCAGTCCCTGCTCGTCGCGCCCGAGGGTCAGGCGAGCGAGGAATTGCTGGACGGCGGTGTCGCGTGCCCAGATGGACAGGAAGATCAGGTTGCCCTGGTCATCGCCAACGCAGGCGTCGGCCATCACGTCCGGGCATTCGTCGATGCGGTACAGCGTGGAAGAAGTGTTTGCGGGCATGGTGGTGTCCTCGGATGAGCGGGAACAGCACCGCCCGTCGGGGCAGGTACTGCCCCGGGGGGGGTGGAAGAAAACCGCTCAGTCCGGCTCGAACTGCCGGGTGTGCGGGTTGAAGTGAAGCGCCTCGTCCACCGCGGTGATCGGCGTGAAGCCGTCCAGGTAGATGTTGTTGAGGTACTGGTCGCGATAGGTCAGCGCCTGCCGTGCCTGCTCCTCGGTGAGGCCGTTGTCGATGAAGTACGCCAGCATTTCCTCGTCGGAGGAAACTTCGTCGTTGGACAAACTGCCTTCAACGAGCTTTAACAGCGAGGCGGGGAGCGCAGCCAGGATCGGGTCCATGTTGGTTCCTCCTGGCTCAGGCCAATAGTGCCGCGGCGGGTGCCGTGGCAACCGTGGGTGTACGACGCCGCGCGTGGTAGGCGCGAACGCCTGCACGCCAGTCGGCGGACTGCTCCGGTGCGAGGTCCAGATAGGACAGCGGGCACGAGTAGTAGTACGGGTGCATGGACTCGTCCAGCGGCTTGTAGCCCCACTGGTTGCCGCTGCGCTCCAGAAGATCGCAGCGGATGTAGCGCAGGGACTGGCCCGGCGCGAGATCACGATGCACGCCTTCGGCCCTGGCCGTCACTTCCGCGACGGACCAGAGGACGTTGCCGCGCAGCGTGTGGGCGATGACCTTCACGCTGGCGCGCTCGGTCTCCTGCGGTGCGATCAGTTCGGCGATCAGTTCAGACCGCGATTGGGGAGAGAAATACCAGCCCATGAGAGGCCTCCTGAAGAAGTAGAGCCAGAGGCCTCCCCGTGGGGAAGAACCCCCAGCGGGTGATGGAATGCCGCGTGTGCGGCGATGGAATGCAGTGCGGGCTAGGAACCGCAACCGGCCGGGCAGCAACCCAGCGTGATCCCATGCGAACAGCAGCCGTTTTCAGCGAGCCAGTCCTGGGTTTCCTGCCGTTCGGCAGGTGTTGCGTAGTCCCATTCCTGGGTCGCGATTTCCAGCGCATGAACGCGCTGGCTTTCCGGCAATCGACTGGCTTGCGCGTCGATCTCCGAGCTGAAAAGCGTGACCCAGTGATCCCAGGACAGGCCGCAACCACGTTGGGCATGCTCGGCGGCCGTCTTGCAAACGGCGCGCCACGCGGTTTCGTCCAGCGCGGAACGGGGTGTATCGCAAGTGATGGTGGACATGATGGAGACCTCCAGAAGAAAGCCGAGGCCACCCCCGCATGGGGAAGGAACCCCAGCGGGTGGATGAAGAACACCGCGGATGCGGTGTCTGCAATCACGCAGGTTGCAGTTCGGCCTGGCGGCTCCACTCCTGCGTCTTGAAGTCCAGCGCGTAGCCCAGTTCGCCCAGGCGGGCGATCTGGGCGCGCAGGGCGCGGCGGTCGATGGTCGAATCCAGCTTCACAGACTCGCCCAGCGGCCACAACAGGCCGAACAGCGCGGCGTCGCCATCCTCGGTGCTGCCGGGGGCAGCAGCCGCAGCAGGCGGCGCGTCCACGCCGAAGGGCGTGGTATCGACCAGCGGGTCCGCGGACGTCTGCACGGGTGCAGGTTTGGCGGACCTGGATGCCTTGGCGGGTTTGGCCGGCGTTGTCGCAGGCTGTGTCCCTTGATCTTCATCGAGCGGATCGACTTCCTGCGGGGCGAAGCTATGTGCTTCGGCCTTGCTCAGCTTGTCGATGCCGAAAAGTGTCATACCGTCCAGGTTGGCGCGCATCTCGAAACGCATGCTGCCGTCGCTGATCGGATAGCCTTTGAGGAAGATGTAGCGAAGGACGAACTCCCCTTGATACTTGCCCTCGGGGTATTGCTCCAACTCCGCGTCTTTAATCGTGAATTTTCCGAGTTGGCATTCGAGCTTGCCAACATTGAACTTTCCGTTGCGGCCATGAATGGTGCGCAGCGCGAGCTGGCCCGGGACGATGATGGGAGTGGCCGATTTCTCGGGTGCCGATGTGACTGCCATGATGCTTCTCCTTGAGGAATAGGAAAAAGGCAAGGCCCCGTGAGGGGCCATGCCGGATCAGAACGAAGCAGCCAATGCCGGCTCCTGCTCTTCGACTTCACCTGCGGGCTCGCGCTCGGCGGGCTCGATAGGCTGGTCGGCAGCGGTGTCGGCGGCGTCCTCGGCTTCGGGCGCGGGTGCGTCCTCGGCCTGCGACGCCTCGGCTTGCGCCTGGCTCGTCGGATAGACCTGGGTGCCGTCGATCTTGATCAGACCGATGTGGATCAGCGTCGATTCCAGGCTCGCTCCCGGCTCCCCGGCGCGCTCACCCTTGGTGCGGATGTACGGATCGATCTTCATGTCGTTCAACTTGAAGGCGATCAGCACCTTGCGGTCCCCTTCGATGGCCTGCACGCACCGGCGAACCAGGTGCTCGGCTTCAGGGGTGGCGACGATGGTGTCGAAGTACCGATAGTCCGGTTCACCGACAGGCCCGGCCAGAGCCGCGACGCAGCACGACAGGAACGGATCGCCATCCTTGGGGGTGACGTCCTTCGGACGGCTGAGGTAGCCGATGCCGCGGGTGATCAGCTCGTGCTGCTTGATGGAAGCCAGTTCGGCCCGGTCAAGCGGCTCGGCCTTGAGCAGTCGCGCCTTGAGGGACGCGGCGGCTTCACCCTTGCGCTCGCCCTTGTCGCGGATGTACGCATCGCCCCACAGGTCGCCGAGGCGGAAGCGCACCAGCGGGCGCTGCTTGGGATCGTCAACGCCGATGTAGCGCTGGACGAGGTTCTTGGCCTCGGCACCCGAGACCTTGACGTCGAAGTAGCGGTAGCTGGGGTCCCTGGCGGGGCCGACCAGCGCGGCAACGGTGCATGCCAGGAAAGGCTGCGCACGGCGGCCGCCCCGGACAGGCACTTCACGGACACGCTGGATGTAGCCGATGCCCGAGGTGTGGAGGTCGAAATACGATTTCTCGTTGGACGTGGTGTTCATGGTGAATCTCCATAGGGAAGAAGCGGAGACACACCAGCCCCACGCATGCGGGGAAAGGTGCGTAACCCCGCGGTGGGTCGATAAGGCGAAAGCATCCGCCACCAGAGACTGGTGGCCGCTCGCGGATGGATGCGGTGCGAGCTGGCTCGGTCACGCAGTGGGAACTGCGACGCAACCTTGAAGACCGATGGTTGCTTGGCATGTCGCTGACAACGTCAGCAGGCATGGGGTCAGCATGGCCGGGCCTCGCGCGCGCGACAGCAATCAATCGGCATCCGGGCGCTTCCCATTTTTTCCAGGCTGCCCAGTTCCGCCCAAAAGAAAGCCCCCGAAATGGGGGCTTCAAGGGGTATGCGGACATTTTTGGACTACGCCGATTCCACCGCCGCCAGCGACAGATACGTAGCGGTGGCGGACAGCTCCAGATCATCTGAGCTTTGCAGAATGCGAGTGAAAACGCTGTCTTTCGGGTCGAAGAACTCGCCGAAGTCGTCGCCGCCAAGCTCGGCGCGTGCCAGTTCCCACCAGTCATCGAACGGGTCGGTATCCGGGTTGCAGCCGACGGCATAGGCCAGCAGCTTCACGCGGCCATCGGGGCGGCGCTCTCCGCGCTCGGCGAGGAAGTACACGCCCTGGTCCTTGGCCAGGGCGACGCGGCATTGGTTGGCGATGGCTTCGGCAAGCACGGGGCGCAGGTCGGAGCCTCTGAATCGCAGTGACATGGTTGAAATCTCCTGTATGGATGAAGAAAAAAGCCCTCCACCGAAACGGATGGAAGGCTTGTGGGGCAGTCGCCGGTAGGCTGTGGACTGATCAGTCGTGCCGCTAGGCTTCCTGTCTGGCACGTCAGGCTGGAACCGCCTGACGTTGCCGAAAGGCTTTGGCGTCGATCACGCTCACGTCGATCAGGCGCCAGCGCCCGTCGTCGATGAGCCGCTCCAGCACTTCACCGAGCATGTCGAAATACACCTCGTCGTGCCTATCGACCAACTCACCGTCGCGGTGCAGCTCCACCACGTAGGTGTCGCCGCCACGGTCGTAGAGGATCGTCACCTGACCCTCGAACTTGGTGGTTGAGACCGTGAAGCTGATCGCCGGCGGGGTCTCGATGATCCTGGAGGGCTTGGGATCGACCCAGGCGAAGTCGCGGGCACCTGCATCGACCAGCATGTGGGTGATGCACCGGAACCCGTCGGGCGCGGGCATCTCCTCCAACTGCTCGATGAGTTGGCCCAGCTCCATGCACTGCGGCTCGGGAATGGGCAGCTTGGCGGGTGCTTTGCCAAGGATATGCCTCGTGATGGTGTAAGGCGTGCCATCCGAAGTCTTCTCGGTGACGACTTCCGGGGTGTCCGCGCGAAGCCCGTCGAAACGTCGCCGGGCGTAGGGTTGGACATGGACCTTGGCGCCCTCGCTGGGAACGGTGGTCACCAGGTTGGGATCGAGCACGGCGAACTCGGAAGGCTTGAGCTTGACGACGATGGCATCGTCGGTCGCGGAGACTACCTTGCCGTTGAAGGGCTGAGGGTCAATGGCGAAGCCCAACGTCGAGGACTGCGGCTGATCATCGAATACGCGGTATTTGAACGAACGCACGTTGCGAGGGACATGGCCCGCGACAAGCGAAGGCATCATGGATTTGATGAGGGAACGGTCCATGGGAATCTCCTTGAGGAAGAACAAGGGATTCCCCGCCCGCAAGGGAGAGGTCCCTTGTGGGTGGCGTGAACGGACGGGGTACGTCCATAGGAAGAAACGACCAGCACGGTTTCCCGCACTTGCAGCCTTGAAGGTCTCGGCTGCCAGGGCATGTGTCGGCAACGCCGACGAACATGGAGCAAGGATGGCTCTGGAATGGGCGGCCTGCCTGCAAGAAATCGCACAGCGTCGCACCCGCTTTCCTGCGCTGCGGACAAGAAAAAGCCCCTCGAAAAGGGGCTTGGTTGGGTCAGGCTTCGTACACGAAGTAGTGCTCGCGCTGACGTGGGAAGAAGACATGCTTCCATGTATCGCCGCTGGTGTTGCCACCGTCGAAGACGACCATTTCGTAGTCGTCAATGTCGGTGTCCACCAGGTCGGCGCTGGCGATATGGCGCATGTGCAGCGTGCCGCTCATGCGCTCGAATACCAGGATCTGGCCGATGGCGTCGTCCTGGCCCATGGCATTGACGCAGGCGCCGAGCTGGTGCTCGAAGTCTGGCGTGCGCGAGATGAGGTCGGGGAACATGAGGTTGCTCCTATGAAAATGGACCAGCCCGGCTCCGGGAGGGAGACGGGCCGGTATGGGGGAGAACAAAGAGGAAGGATGTTGCGTCGAGCGGCTGCTAGGATTCGGCCAACGGCAGGCCCAACAGCACGGGTGCGTCGGCGTCGAGAATCAGGATGCGCACGTCGGCCTGGCCAGCCAGTTCAATGACGTTCGCCAGGTCATCCGGCATACCCTTGCTTCG
Source organism: Stutzerimonas stutzeri (assembly GCF_013522825.1). Taxonomy (GTDB): domain Bacteria; phylum Pseudomonadota; class Gammaproteobacteria; order Pseudomonadales; family Pseudomonadaceae; genus Stutzerimonas; species Stutzerimonas stutzeri_AK. Next base: position 57,473 of record NZ_JAAMQZ010000002.1, on the reverse strand, counting down.
GTGCTCCTGGCGAAGCTGCTCCGCACTGATGCCCTCGGCGTGGTCCAGGTTCTTGTCCGTCCAGGGAGTGGAGATCAGCTTGATGCCGATCGCCGGGCTGTACGGAACCCGGAACGCGATGAACAGGAATGCCTCCGGCGTAGCGAGGTCTGCCAGGTTGGCGAGGTATTGGCCGGTTTCTTGGCTGATGTGTGCGCTGCTGATTTCCCAGCACCGGCTGTAGTAGCCGGTCTCGAAACTCAGGCGCTGTACGACTTCCCGCGCTGCCTCTGCCGAATAGGCGTCGCCGACGTGGATGGGGCGACCGTCGAAGTCGTCGCCATGGATGGCATAGACCACGGCACCGATTACACCTTCGCCGCTGACACCTTCTGCGGTATCGCATTCGGCCAGCACCTCGGCACTCACGGGTTCGGGACCATTCCTGACCACGGCGAAATCGCTGGTGACGATGCACGAGGATGAAATCAGTTCCTCGTCGGAAAAGTGCTTTTGACTCGCGTGGATGATTCGCCAGACATGCGGGCTTCCGTCGTCGTAGCCGATGCACAGCGTGCGGACGATTTTCAGATTCCAGTAGCCGCGGAGAAAGGGATTGGGTTTCTGGGACATGGGAACTCTCCAGATTTGAATATTGGGGCCAATCTCCGCCACCGGGAATTGGACCCGGTTGGTTGAAAGTGGAAAATGCGTCAGTCGGCGCTGATCGTTGGCGTCTGAACCAGCCGTTCGGCGATGCGATGGCGCACATTTAGGCGAAATTGCTCATCGGTGATGCCGGCAAGCAGGTTGGCGGCCTCCAGCGCGATCAACGCTGAGGCCTCTTCGATGTCGGCGGCCAGGATGGTGTTGCGCAGTTGATCGCCGAGTTGAAGCGCCTGCGAGGACGTTCTGAAGACCTGGACCTCACGGCTCAGGTAGCAGCCGTTGCCGCCGAACTCGAATAGCCTTGGCTTGCTGCAATACCAGCAGCCCTCAAACTGGATGGCGGTCAGGTTATGGCCGTCATCGAAGCGGGTAGCGATCAGAAGCAGGGCTTCCAGGTCGGCGCCGTCCTCGAATTGGTGGTGCTCGATCAGGTTCTCCAGCTCCCCGTCCTGGTCAGCACCGAAGTGCGCGGCCAGCCGTTCAAGCAGAGGCGGAATCGACAACTCTTCGTCGTCGGGCATGGGGATGCCGAGTTGTGTGGCCAGGTTTTCCAGACCGTCCAGCACATCTGTCCAGCGTGGATCATTGGTTTCGGCGATCTGGGCGATGTAGGCCTGCCCATTGCCGGGATGGTTTTCGTCGAGCGCGAAAGCACCGAACAGTGCCTTGATGACGGGAGTAACGCGGTTGAGCACGAGAACGCCCGTGCCTTCGTAGTAGTTGTTTGCCATGCTGGCTCCTTTCGAGAAGAGCGGAGCCAGCCCATGCGGACGATGGCGTCCGCAGGGAATAGCCCAAGGCCGTTGGCGTCGGGCGATGGGGAAGAAAAATTGAGGGACATGGCCTTATGGGCGCATGTCCCTCACGGGGGGATCGAGAGGACAGTGGCGTGCCGGAGACCGGCTCACCAACCGCTGTAGTTCACCAGCAGGTCGGCGATGACCTTGCGGCGTTCCAGATCGAGACCGTCGAAGTCCGACAGCCCGTGGAAGCGGCAGCGCTTGAGCATGGCACCGCCCTCGCGCGCGTTGTAGAAGCTGACCATGGCGGACAGGAACATGCGTTCGCCGCTGCTCAGGACGCCGAGGGCATCGTTGAGCCGCAGCATGTCGGGACGCAAATCCCACTTGGTCTTGGCCTGGTTCAGGCCTTCACGGGTGCCGTCGCCGAACCACTCGGGACCAGCAATCTCGACACCGCGCTTCCAGGCCTCGAAGAAGGCTTGGGGCGCGGCAGCGAAATGCTGCTCTTCCCGCATGATCTGATCGACGACTTCCCGCGGCAGTAGCTGGTTCATGACGTGATTTCTCCAGTTGGATCAGGGAATGGCGAGCTGGGACCAGCCGCCTCTTTCGAGGGCGCGTTGAGCCGCGGCATAGCTGCGGAAGTACTCGCGGGATTCCCGCGAAACGGGACCTTCGGTATCGCGCGTGCCGATGTAGTGGCCGGCGGCGCTTTGCAAGACTTCGAGCGGCAGGAACTTGCCGCAGTAGGTCAGGGCCAACTGGCCGAAAGAGGCTTGCTGGGACATGGACGGGCTCCTTGGAAAAGCGGGGCCTTGTCCCTCACGGGATGGCAGCTCCCGCACGCGGTTGATAAAAAGCATCAGCGTCACGGGGACGCTCATCCGCAGAATTGATGCGATGCGGACTGGTGGGTGACGCGGGAGAGACCCGCGGCAGCCTGGAACCCTGGCTGCTGGCATGTGCTGACGAATCAGCGAACATGCAGGCAGCTTCGTGCGAGGGCTGCGCCGCGTCAGTTGGAAAACGGCATTCGGCCCAGCCCCGATTGATGAGCACAGGAAAAGAAAAGCCCCGCATCGAGTACGGGGCTGTCAGGAGGGTGCGGTGGCGCTGGGTCAATCGGGCTTGTCGCCCAGGACATGCTGCTTCCACAGGTCGAATGCCCGCTCGGGCGGAAGCTCGGCGAGGATGACGATGGGCTGGGCCTGCCTGGTGCGCAGCGAAGCGAAGTACGCCTTGCGGTCGGCGATAGCCTTGAGCTTGATGCCTTTGATGAACAGCAGTTTGCCGTCCTTGATGAACAGCACCTTGTTGCCGATGTCGCGGTTGAAGGCGGCTCGCACCTTGCGCTCCGCGTGCATGGCATCGGCCAGTTCATCGACCAGGAAGTCGAGCGTCATGTCGATGTAATGAGGGTCTTCACCCTCCTGGCCTAGATCGAGCGGCGCAGGCGGCAAGCCCTTGGCAAAGGCTTCGGCCTGAGCCAGCAGCGTCGTCTTGCCGTTGAGCGCGCGGAGGAATGTCGAGCCGCCATGCCCGTCGTTGCGGGCCTCGGCGATGGGAGTGCCGTCGAACACGATGGTCGCGGTGAAGCACAGCGTTTCCTCGCTGGCGAAGTCGGCGACCTTGAGGTTCTTCAGCGTGATGCGGTCTTGCTTGGTGATGGTGTCCATGGGAAGTCCTGAAATCGACCGGGTGGCGACATGCCCCTGACGGGACGTGGCGACCATCCCGTGGGTTGGAGAAAGGAGGCATCGATGCCCCGGTGGGCAGCGTTCGCCGGTGAGATGCCGAAGCGAACTGGTGGGTGGCGTGGGCGGAACCCACGGCAGCCTTGACACCCTGGCTGCGGGCTGCTGCCGATACATCGGCAATGCAGGGGGAGAATGGCGCGGCCGGCAGGCTGCGTCGTCGATCAATCCGAAGCGGTCGAGTCCGTCTTGTGCAGGCACTGCACCAGCCGGTTGCCCAGCCAAGCCATGCACGGGACGGCCATGGAGTTGCCAATCGCCTTGTAGCGCGGAGCGTCTGCGGCAGGCTTGCCGCGATACGGGATCAGCGTGTAGTCGTCGGGCATGCCCTGCAGCCGCTCGCACTCCATGGGCATCAGCCGCCGCACCCGCCATTGCGACCAGTCCGCTGCACCGGATTCATTCCAGTCGTAGCGGAAATGTGCCTCGAAGTCGGGGGCCAGGACATGGGGCTTGTCTGCGCCGCCGCCGCTGGTACGCAACGCCGCCGCAACGCTTCCGCCCAGTTCGGCAGCAAGACCCTGCGTCCGTCCCCGCAGGGCAACGCAGGCCACCATCGGCACACCGTAGCCCGGCTTGCCGTTGGACAGGACGGTGCAAGACACCTGTCCATGGCCCGACTCGAAGCGCACTTCGCCGCGGTTGTTCTGCGCGAAGGCGATGGCGGGCACGACGCCTGCGTTCGCATGGCTGTTGCGATGCCCGCCGGCACGCAGCGTCGGCGTCAGGTCGATCGTGGCGTCCGCGCCGCTGCCCTGGGCGGTGAAGGCGATGATCGGCACGCCCTTTCCCGTACCGTCCTCGCTGCTGCCCTTGCCGTTGTTGGCGGTGTCGAGGGTGTGGGCGATGCTGCCGGCGATGGACTGCACCATGAACGTCTCGGTGCGGATGTCGTGCTTGGGACCCGCGGCCATCAGGCATGCCGCAACATCGACGGGGCCAATGCCGCCGCTGAATCCGAACGTCGTCGTGACCTTGCCGTAGGGCTGGTTCAGTCCAGCGAATCCTGCGTATCCGCCTGCTGCTGCAGCACCCGGTCCAGCAGCGCGGGCAGCTTCTTGCCACGGCGCGCGGCCCGCAGAAGAATCCCCGCGCAGGCCTGTGCGCTCAAAAAGTACTTCGGAGGGATCGAGGTCATCACCACCACATGCCACAAGAAACACGCGCTTGCGGCGTTGGGCGACACCGAAATATTGAGCGTCGAGCACGCGCCAGGCGATGCGGCGGCGGGGTCCAGACACACAACCAGCGTGCGCCCATTTTTCCCCTGGCGGCTGGAGCGCACGGCTTTCTCCGGCCAGTGCGCCCAGGAAATGCCCGAAGGCATTGCTGCGGTCGTTGAGGACGCCGGGGACGTTTTCCCAGACGAGCGTTGCCGGCGGGCGGCGGTCTTGGTGGCGGGTTTGGTCGATGGCATTTGCAAGCTCCACATAGGCAAGGGTCAAGGCGCCGCGCGGGTCGTTCAACCCCTGGCGCGCGCCGGCAACGCTGAACGACTGGCACGGCGTGCCGCCGACCAGGATGTCGGGCGCCGGCACGGTGCCGGCGCGCACCTGACGGGCGATCGCGGTCATGTCGCCCAGGTTGGGCACATGGGGGTAACGGTGGGCGAGCACGGCGCTCGGGAACGGCTCGATCTCGGCGAACCACGCGGCTTTGAGGCCGAGGGGTTGCCATGCGAGGCTCACGGCCTCGATGCCGCTGCACACGCTGCCGTACAGCAGTGGCGCGGCCTGGGGCGCACCGCGAAGGGTGCAAGGTTGCGGGTTCATGTCGGGTCTCCTGTTCGTGTGGCCCGGGGCGGGCCGGGACGTTGATAGGCAGGAGAAAGGCGCCGAAGGCCCTGCGGCCTTCGGCTCGGGAGGACAGAACCACCCGTGGGCTGGTGCAGGCCCGGTCGTCGCTAGAACCGTCTGCTCATCAGCAATCACACCCGGCGCATGTCGTGGTTCGCGCCGGCATCGTCTGGCGCACATCCGCGCACAAAGGGAGCCCGTTTTTGCGCCGGCGGGCACCGGCACCGAATACCGCTGACCACGAAGGGTCTCCGGGTGGCTCGCGCAGCTTGGCAAGCCACCGGGGGACCCTTCGCAGAGGCGGGAGAAATGCAGATCAGCAGAACGCGCAGGAGGCGGTTCGCGGAGAAGCTACCTTCAGGTCCCGCGGCCGGGGATGACCAAGCGGGACGCGCACACGGACAAGAAGGCGTTGCGCGCTGGGCGTCCCGCAGGGCGTGCGGAACACAGGCCGCGCCGCCGATGGCGGGCACGGTTCACGGGGAACGGGGTCGGTCAGGAGCCTTTGCGGCCGCTGCGGCGCGGGCGCGAGGCACCACGCTTGGACGTGCCGGATTCGACCGGCAGCGTGCCTTTGCAGTCGGGGTAGCGACTGCACGACCAGAATGGGCCGCTCTTGCCGGTGCGCTGGCGCGTCGGTGCGCCGCACTGTGGGCAAGGCGGTCCGTGGGGAACCTTGATGGACAGGGACGTGCTGCCGTACTGCGCGATCAACTGTGAGATCCATGCAGCCTGCTTGCCGATGAATACGTCCAGCGTGAGCTGTCCAGCTTCGATCATGTCCAGCGCCTGTTCCCAGACGGCGGTTGTCCCTGGGTCGGCAATCGCTGTGGGCACCGCGTCGATCAGGGTGAAGGCCGCATCCGAGGCACGGATGGCGCGGCCCTTCTTCACGAGGTAGCCCCGCGTCAGCAGGCCACTGATGATGTTGGCCCGCGTCGCTTCGGTGCCGATGCCGACCGTATCCTTGAGCTTCTGTTTCAGGCGCGGGTCCGAGACCAGTTTGGCGACGCCCTTCATGGACTTGACCAACTCGCCCTGCGTATAGGGCCGAGGGGGCAGCGTCTTGAGCGCCTTCAGATCGACGTCGGCCACCTGACATGCCAGGCCCTCGCGCAGCGCGGGCAGTACCTGGCTGCGCGCCGCAGGGTCGCCATCCTCCTCGGATTGCGGTTCGGCCAGCACCAGGCGCCACCCCTTGACGACGACCTGCTTGCCGGTGGCCGCCAGCGTCTGCTGGCCGCAGGAGAGGTTCGCCACATTGCGGTCGAACTCGTGGTGAGGAAGGAATTGCGCCAGGTAATGCGCCCGGATCAGCCGATACACTGCCAGTTCCTTCTCACTCATGGTCGAGAGGTTCGCCGGTTCGAGCGTCGGGATGATGCCGTGGTGAGCAGACACCTTCGCGTCGTTCCAGGCGCGTGAGCGTTGAGTGCGGTTGAGCTGGTCCATGATCGGTCGCAGCAAGGGATCGGTCTTGACCAGGCTGTCGAGGACCGTTGGCACCTCGGCGAACATGCTTTCGGGCAGGTAGCCCGAATCGGAGCGCGGGTACGTCGTGGCCTTGTGCGTCTCGTATAGGGCCTGAGCAATGTCTAAGGTCTCCTGCACATCGAGCCCAAGCTGCCTGGAACACACCTCCTGCAAGGTCCCCAGGTCGAACGGCAGCGGCGGGCCTTCCCGCACGCGCTCGGTTTCGACCGCCACCACCTGGGCGCTGTCCGCGGCGCGGATCTGCTGCGCGGCGTGCTGCGCGATGGGCTGCTGCAGGCAGCGGCCGGCGTCGTCGGTGCATGCTTTCGGGGGAACCCACTGCGCGGCGAAAGTCTGGCCACCGGCGGACAGGGACACGTCGATGGCCCAGTACGGCACGGACACGAAGGCGGTGATCTCGCGGTCGCGGTCCACGACCAGTTTGAGCGTGGGGGTCTGGACGCGGCCTACCGACAGCACGCCGTCGTAGCCGGCCTGCCGTCCCAGCACCGTGAACAAGCGGCTGAGGTTCATGCCGACGAGCCAATCCGCCCGAGAGCGCGCCAGCGCCGAGTAGTACATCGGCAGCGTCTCGGCCGATGGCCGGAGCTTGCCGAGTGCCGCGCGGATGGACGCATCGTTGAGCGCCGACAACCACAGCCGTTCGATGGGACCGCGGTAGCCGCACAGGTCGATGATCTCGCGGGCGATCAACTCGCCCTCGCGGTCGGCATCTGTGGCGATGACAAGCTGGGTCGCCTTAGCCAGAAGCGCCTTGACGACTTTGAACTGCGTGGCGGTTTTAGGTTTGACCTCGACCCGCCAGTGCTGAGGAATGATGGGCAACTGCTCCAGCGACCAGCGCTTGAGCGCCGCGTCATAGACCTCGGGGGCTGCCGCTTCGACGAGATGGCCGATGCACCAGGTGACGGTGACGCCGGAACCGTTGAGGCAGCCTTCACCGCGCTGCGTGGCACCGAGAATTCGGCCAATGTCTTTGCCCTGGGAGGGCTTCTCGCACAAGAACAGCCGCATGTCCGTCCATCCCGATTCCCGTTGTTCATGGAGTTGCTGGAATCGAGGATGCCGAGCGCCACCTGGGGTAGCAGCAAACAAGCCGCATGCGCCGGCGACCGCTTTCACGCCGATGGAATGGCTCGGGCGGGGATGGCGCGTGGCCGCAGGTGTGCGGACCAGTAGCCGCGATTTGCGGGAGCGCGTGGAAGTCGATGGACGTTGATGGAGCTATCCCCAGGGGATAGCTTGCGGGGTGCATGGAGGGCGGCGAAGCACTACGGCGGCCGCCCTCCATGCCGGTTCACTTCCTGCGCTTCGCCTCCTTCGGCGCGGTCGATTCCTGGGCAGCCTGTGGCTTCGGTTCTGCCTCCTGCGGCTTCGGACTGAGGGCCACGGACTCGATGCGGTACGGCAGGATGCCGACGCTGCGCGCGTTGATCTGCCAGGTCTCGCGCGGCTGATCTTCGTTGTCCGTCCAAGGCTCGCGCTCCATGCGGCCGATGACCAGCACGCGCATACCTTTCTGGTACAGGTCCTTCCAGTGCTCGGCGTCGCGGTGCCAGATTTCCACCGGCGCCCAGAAGCCGCCGCGGTCCTCGAAGGTGCCATCCTTCTTGGGTACGGGGTTGTCGAAATAGACGTTCAGGCGCAGCAAGCGGCTGGGTTCGTCATTGCCGTTGGGGAATTCGCGGTACTCCGGTGGCGAGCCGATGTTGCCTTCGCCAGAAAAATGCGTGCTCATGGTGTGATCTCCGTGGTGGTTGAAATACCCGTGCCTCGTCGGCGCCGGGCGCGTGCTGGGATGCCCGGCGCAATCACCGATCGCGCATTGCGGCAGGAACGGACGTGAGCCGGTGCAGGTAGGCGTCGTCCGCCTCGGCGGCCTTGCTGGCGCATTCCTGCGCCTGCCTGCCCAAGGTGTGCAGCAGGCTGATCTGCATGTTCAACGTGATGCGCTGCAGCTCGATCGCGTGCAGGTCGGCCAGCAGGTTGACGGGTGTGCTGCTGCTGGCGATCAGCTCCCGCCACAGCGCCACGCCCATGGCCGACCTGTCGTGCCTGCGCCAGCGCAAGAAGACGGTTCCTGCGCCAGTGGTCTGTTGGGCCAGTTCGATGGGCAGAAGGTGGAAGGGGTGCCCGCATGCTTGCTCCAGCACCTGTCGCTGTGCCAGGGCAATCAACTCGTCGCGCATGGCGAAGCACTGGCTGGCCCAGGCCTCGAAGTCCCCTTTACCCTTAAAAGGCTTTAAAAGGCCTTTTAGAGAGGCCGCGTGTTCCAGCCGCATGAAGGCACCCTGTTGCAGGCCCCGGAAGTAGCGGGTCGGTTGGTTCAGATCGTTCATGCGGGCTCGTCCTCGCCGGCTGACGCTTCGGGCGGCTCTGCGGTGGCGGCTTCGTCGCTGGGCGGAGGCGCTGTGGCAGGACCGTCGCCGCGCTGTTGCAGGCCACGGCGCACGACGGGTGGCGCAAACTTCGAGCGGCGTGTCCCCTCCAGCACCTCCTGCGGCAGTTCGCCGTACTTCTCCAGCGCGACTCGCGCAGCGGCGTTCTTCGCCGCGAAATCGTCGCGGGTGCAGCCCGAGTAGCGATACTGCTGGGCCAGCGAGAACAGGCTGCGCAGCGCGTGCGCGCCCTCGTTGAGCCAGCGTTCCAAGGTGCTGCGGTCGATGAGCGCGGTGTGGTGGGCGAGGATCAGCTTGCGGGCGATGTCGTCGTAGTCGGCCAGGAGATAGACCGCGGCAAAGCCGAGCTGCGCGTTGACGAAGAGCGGGAGCTTGACCGGCTGCACGTTGAGGTTTTCGCCCAGGCTGAGCGCCGGTGGCACGCTCGCCAGCGCCTGGTCCACCTGCTCGCGCAGCGATTGCAGCGTGACCTTGGTTTGGTCGAGCTTGTCCTCGATGCGCAGCATCCACCAGTCCGAGTACGGGTCGTCCTGCTCCGAGCCCCGCCGCATCTTGTTCATCTGGGCGATGTAGCCGTTCAGGCCGACGATGCCCGGTCGCCCCTCGGCGGCGGCGCGGCCGTGCCAGATGCGGGAAGCGTGATGGGTGTGCAGGGTCAGCGACATCGCGCTGCGCAGGGAGCCGAGATTCAGTTGCAGAGGTTCATTGGTTGCCATGGTGTCCGCTCGTTGTTGGAAAAGGAGCGGCCAGCTTCGGCAGGAAGCGGAAGGCAGTCAGTCAAGAATCCGAATCCCGGCGGGCCCCGGTTTAGGGCGCGGCGGTTGCATGCGGCGCGAGCTATCCCCAGGGGATAGCTCCATGGAGCGTCAACGAACGCTGCACGCCGGGATCAGGGTAGGCAACACCGATGCTGCGGCAGATGGTCGATCCCAGGCCTGCGACAACTTGGCGTTGTGCCCAGCAGCGGAACTATCCCCAGGGGATAGCTCTATTGGCGGCCATGGGCATCTACTTTCACCGACTTGCATGCCGGCTCACTTGCTGGCGAGCAGATTGCGTAGCCGCTCGATGTGCTGCTTGGCGACTTCCGGCGGCACTGGCTTACCCTGCGGCTGAGGTGGCGGTGCTGCTGGTGGCCGCTCGTTTGGCGGGACGGGTGCCGATGGCGCGTCTTTCTTGGCCCAGGCATTGAACTCGCCATGGATGGCGCGCTGGATGATGCCGAACAGATACCCCGCAGGATTGCGGATGCCATGACTGCTGCATCGTGCGGCCCAGTCGTCCAGCACGGCCTGTCTCAGCGCGGCATCGACCTGCTGCAATGCCACCCTGGCACCTGTCTGCTGCTCTGCCTTCAGTTCCGTGAAGCGCTTGGGCCATTGCAGATCGCCCAGCGCGCGCGCCTGCGCGGTAGTACGTACTTCATTAATACGACTACTACGTACTGTACGGGCCTGCTTCGGATTCCGAAGAGAGGCGTCTGGCGCGGGTTTCGCCCCTGCTTCGGATTCCGAAGACGGGTCGTCCGCATTCCGAAGAAGGCTCGATGCTCCTTCTTCGGAATCGTGGGCGGCATCCTCCTGTGGATAACTTTCGGCGGCCGTGATGCCTTGGCTGGCGAGGCGTTCGGCCAGGACCTGTAGCCGCGACGGCAGTGTGCGTCCGGAGAGCATCGGATCTTCCGCGATCTCCTTGAGGGTGTTCAGACCGACCATCTGGACAGCCTTGGCCGAATGGCCGAGGGACTGGCTGACCAGTGCCAGGTAGTCGGCGTCGAGCTGCATGGCCTCGAAGGGCGTCAGTGGTTCATCGTGCAGAACGTAGAGGTTGCCGAGGATGCGGCCGGTCTTGGGGTCACGCCGTCGCCGTACCAGGCTCAACCATCGGGTGAGGCGCAACAGCGTCAACGCTCGGGCCACGGTTTCATGCGAGGCCTGCCCGGCGCAGGGCATCGACGCCAGCCAGGGTCGAAGCTGCTCATACGTCGGGAAGGCTGTCATGCCGTCGTCGTTGAGCATCAGCCGGAACACCTGCCAGGCGTTGCGCTCCAGCGGCGTCAGGCGACGGTCGAGGAACAGCCGCCGCGGCACGGTCTCGTGCCGGTTGCCGCTGAAGAGGAAGGCATCGCCTGACGTGGCGGGCGTCGGCGTAGGCACGGGTGCTGGCGCACTGGGGCTGGGCTTGGGCGCGAGGTCTTTCAGGGCAGCATCGAACAGATCCGCGAGTGCGACGGGGCCACGGCGTGGTGCGGTGTCGTCCACGGCCATGGCTCAACCCAATCCCTGATCGACCCAGCTCTTGATCGAGGCCCAGACCACCGACAGAGGCAGCGACATGCCTTCGGCCAAGTCCATGGTAGCGTCGAGGATGGAGGTTTCGTCTTCGAGATCGACATTCCTGCTGCCGGTCACGGCCTTCCATTGCCGCCACAGCTCCGTGTCCTGTTTCTCGTCCAGCACGGGGTGGCGGCCCTTGCGCTTCGGCAGGCCGAGGATTTCGCGGCGAAGCGCCACCTCCTGGTGGGTCAGGCCATAGAACCGACTGACCATCTCGGTGCTCGCGCCCAGCCTGAGCATGCGATCGACCGTGGCGATTTCCTTCTCCACGTCCTGCGCCTGCTTGAGCAGTCGCCGGAGCACTTCGCGGTTGACCGTCACCGAGCACCAGGAGACGTTAGCGTTGGCGAGCACGCTGATCAGCGCGGGATGCTTGAGGGCGTCCAGTTCTTCCTCGCCAAACCCCATCAGTTTGCACCGGCGCAGTTGCCCATTGCGCAGGTCATAGAGGGCCTGGGCGATGACGGCCTGGTTGAGTGGGTGTGGTGCGGACATGCTGGCCTCCCTCGCTCACATTCCAACGCCTTCAGCGCCGGCTTCAAGGTCGAGCAGGCGCCGGGCCAGCCGCAGCAGCCGGAACAGCTTGACCAGCGAGGTATCGCTCAATCGCTGGGCCGCATCACCCTGGCCGTGCAGCAGCGCCGGCAGTTCGATGACGATTTGCCCGTCGTGCAGGCCGACGTCGGCGGGCCGCTGACCGGCCAGGCACGCTAACAGCGCGAGGACGGCACGGCCCAGCGGTGCCGAGCTTTGGGTGCGGGCCCGGCAGACGAAACCGATACCCTCTGCACGGTCATCAATGCACTCGTCCAGGTCTGCCTCGCCCGCGATTTCGCGGGCGAACTGTGCGATGTGGATGCGCAGGCGCTCGGCTGTGTCCACGCCGGGATCGATGTACCAGACATCGGAGATCGGATAGAGCCCGCCAGCCTGCACAGGGATGGACTGCAAGACACTCGCCGAGAAGTCGAGCGGCAGCGCATCACCCAACTGGTCGGCGACCATGCGCTGAATGGACTGGAGCCGTTCGGTCGTCGGTGCCGGCGAGACGATGTGCTCCCGAAGCAGATCGCCACCCACCGCAGGGTTGGCCGGACTTGCCTGGCTGGCATCCGTGTCGCTCTCGCGCGTCGAAGGCGTTGCCGCAGGTCGGCCTGCAGGCGGCGCTGCGGATGCAGCCCCTGCGATGGGTGGCGCAGTGTTGGCAGGTGGGCGCGCGATGGTTCCCGGCTCCGGCAACGCAGGCGGCGTCGATGGCGGCGTTGGGTCGCTGACCAAGGCGCGCTGCCGGCTCTCGGATTCGGTCATGTCCAGGGCGAGCACGTCGTAATCGACACCCAGCATCTCGGCCATCTGGCCGATCAGCTCGTCCTGTACACGCTGCGCGGAGAACTCGTCGGCCTGGACGTCGAATTGCGACAGCACTTCCTGGAAAAATTCGTCGAAGTCCTGAACCAGTGGGCGACCCTTGGCGTAGCGCTCCCACGCGAGCATGCAGGCTTTGCGCATGACCGACAGGCGTTCGACCTGATGGCGACCGAGACCGCCATAGAGCACGGTGGGGATCGCGGGCAGGAGATACTGCACCGCGTCGTTCATGCGGCTGATGTGCGACTGTTGTACCGGGAAGCCATCGGCGGCGAGGCGGCGGGCCAGCTCGGACTGGCTCAAGGTGGTGCCGCTTTCTTGCTCGTAGAACTCGCGCGCCTTCTCGACGCCGAGGGCGCGCTCGATGAACGTGAGGCCCCCGCGCAATTCGTTCTCGGCCAAGTGGCCGGTCAACATGACGACTTCGCCGCGGCTGGGCCACGGCCGGAACAGGCACGATACACGGAAAAACCGCTCGTCCTTGGTCTCTGACCATAGTTCGCGCAGGATCGCCAGCCGAGTATTTCCACCGTTGCGGATGATGTAGTGGGACTCACCTGGTCGGCGAGTGATGGCCGGCGCTGCGTCCAGACCGCGCTCGCGGATGGACGCCTTGATTTCCTCGTAGGCCGGGTTGCGTTTTTTCCTGGGATCGTGGTCGTAGGGGCGCAACTGATCTAGGGTCACGACCATGGGGGTGTCGGCGATCGGGTCGCTCAAGGTCGAGGCTGACGGGCCGCTGCGCTCGAACCCGGCCGCGAGCAGCTTGCCAGCCATCTGCTGGGAGGTGATCTCAGCCATGGCCGCCTCCCTGCGCTTGGTATCGGGCCTCGCGCTCGGCGCGGCGGATTTGCGCACGGGCATTCAGGGTCGCCCGGTGGTCGCTTGCCGTCGAGCTGGTGTAGATCGCGGCGCAGCCAGGCTTGGTGAACTTGAGGTGGCCGCCAGGCGTGCGTTTGACGTGCCAACCTTCGCCAACCGCGAACTCGATCAGGGCGCGAAGCCGCTTGTGGCCTCGGGCTAGCTCATGTGCGTTCGCCATGGGACCTCCCGGCATCAAGAGGGTGTGGCGGACGGCCGGACACCATGGCAAATCGGTGCCGCCATTGCGGAAATAGTTCGTCTGCGAGGCCGCGCATGGTGTCGAGCGCGGCGAGGGCGACTCTGCCCGGCGGCTGGCGGTATTCGACCCGATGCACTGGCAATCCGCGCGTAGCTGCACGCGGATACGCCTCGATGGCCGGCACGTCGGTGGCCAGCACGCGGATGCCGGCGTGGTCCTGGAAAAGATCGCGCAGGGCCTGCTGGATCAGCCGTGCATTGGCTGACACAGGGTGGACGCGATTGATGAGCAGATGCAGAGGTGGAGGCTCGATGCCCAGGTGCCGGTAGGGCGCAATGTCTTCGAGCAACTGCATGGTGCCGCGCCGCAGCTCGCGCGCCGCGAGAATTTCCGGGGTCACGGGCGACAGCGCGAGGTTGGAGGCGAGCACCGCCATCTCCAGCAGCACCGAGCGCGCACCTTGGGTGTCGATCAGCACCAGGTCATAGAGAGGCGCCAGGACCGGCAAGAGATGGCGCAACCGTAGGCGCCCATCCGGCGTGTGCAGCAGCAAAGTGTTCAGCTCGCCTCGGTGGTCGTTGGAGAGCACCAAGTCCAGGCCCTCGATGTTCGTGCGGGACACAAGCAGCCCGAGGTCGCGCTCGTTGAAGGCCAGCAACTCGTAGATGCCACCAGGTGCGCGGTGGCCTAGCTCGTAGTACGAGGACAAGGTGGGCTGCACGTCGAGGTCGAGCAGCAGTACACGCAGCCCCGCGTCCGCGGCAAGCCCGCCGAGGTTCGCGGCCGTGGTGGTCTTGCCGACGCCACCTTTGGTTGAAATGATGGATACGACCTGCATGGCGTTCTCCGTGTGAGGATGGGAAGTCCGCTGGAGAACGGGTCAGGCCCGGTTGTTGACGCGCTCGGCGATCCACTGATCGATCTCGATGGAGTCCCAACCGACCGCGCGCACGCCCAGGCGCAGCGCCTTCGGGAACAGGCCTTTGCGCATCAGGTTGTAGATGTGGGCGCGTTTGAAACCCGACTTGGTTTCGACTTCATCAAGCCGCAGGATGCGGCGCTCGCTTGCGGGCAGTGCAGGTGTTTGCGACATGGCGGTCACTCCTGAACGCTCAGTGGCGTTTGTTGGCGTGACCTCCATTCAATAGACATGGATGGGAAAAGACATTGCAAATGCAATCTCCGCGATTGCACATACAAGATGGAAAACCTCAGACTGTTGCGCTACGCAGCCGGCGTCTGGCCGTGGCGAACTTGCCGTTTAGCGTCCGCTCCGCGATCCCCATTGCGCCGCTGTGATGGGCGACCAACGCGCTGACCACCGCCTCCTGCGTCTTGAAGCTGGAGTACGGAACGCCGGAAGGCGACTGGCCGAGCATCAGGTCCAGCATGCTGCCGATGATGTTCAGGTAGGTGGCTTCGGCGCGATCACTGATCAGGCACTGTGCGCCAGCAGAGGGCGCCATCTGCTTGAGAAGCGCTCCGTGCTTTTCCTGCAGCTCATGCAGTTGGCGTTTGTACTGGTCCAAGGTGGACTTCAGGGCCAGGCGCTCGACTAGCATCGCCTGCCCAGTTTCCACCGAGATGAAGGGATGGGCGATGCGCTCGCTCCGGGAGAAAAGGAAGCACGGTCGTTGCTCGGGATAGTGCTGGCGCATCCAGCGCTTCAGATCGACGTGGCGCACCGTCAGATCAGGGGAGTCGATCAGCGCGGAATCGCGCGTCGTGATGCCGTTCCGTCCGAAGGGCAGTTCTCCATTGAGGATGCCGTCGAAGATGCGTTCGGTGCAAAGCCGCAGCTCGTCACAACGTGGACAGTCCAACGACTGCGGCAGGCGCCTTGGCGACGAAATCGAAGCCAGGATCACCTGCTCGTATCGCAGCAGCCCGGCCCAGCGGATGGACGCTTCGATCGGGCGATAGAACACCTTTGATGTTGGTGCATCATTCTTGTTCTCGTGCATGCTCCGTCTCCTTCCAGGAGAAGAACTACATGACCGACTCCTTTGTCGCCGACCTCATGGTCGGCCTGTCGCTTGTGTAGGAAGTGGGTCCCGAAGGCCGCTTCGTCATGTGGTTTGAATACTTCTCACCAGTTCGCGCAACTGGTAGTCGTCGTGTGTTCGATGTGCAAAAATCATCGATCAGAAGGTCGAGCATCGGGACGTAGGCTCGACAGCGACGCTCACGCTATCAGGGTCGTGAGAAGTTACGGTTTCTGCAAAACCGTCTAGGTATGACCTGATATGCCAGCGGTCTCAGGAAGCGTGAGGGGGCCGCAATCGTCCTCGAATGTCCAGTCGGACGCAGCAAACCGGCGCCTGTCATGCTTGCCCCGTCATCCTGATATATCGACAAAGAATCGTGTGCGGAAACGCGGTGGCCAGCATGCGCGTTCTTTCAAAGGAGCTTGACCAGAAGGTCGCCTGTGAGTTGTGGTGCAGGCGTTCCTAGGTGGCATCCGAGCTGTGCCATCACCAGAACCATCTGCCTGATCGTCTTCGCGGTGATGGATGCGGGGCAGACGACCGGGCGTGGATGATGAGTTCGAGGGAGTTGCCTACGACGATGTACCGATCGTGGGTCTGGTGTGCTGAGTGCAGCTCTTTGGACGTCTGTGGAACTCTTTGGACGAATTTGTTGCCGAGGACGAAAAACAAGGCTACAATTGAGGTCTTCGCTGGCCAGCCCAACGAAGAAAGTGATTGGGAAACAACGACTTACTGTCCTAGTACACGTCTCGTTTCCCGCTCCAGATACAGGTGCAAAAGATTTAACGTCTTTTACATCCTTGAAAAAGGGACCTTCGGGTCCCTTTTTTCGTTTCGTTATTCCACTTGCCGATCGCCTCCATGCGGATGACTGTTCGGGTCGCCGGCCCTTTTGCCATTGCGCAATCGACGCTCGGGGGCGAACCCGGGCCTTGCCAACGAGTCAACTAGACAAGTCCCACTCGCTGGCGCGTGCACCTATAATCGCGTGCCCACATCAAGACAGGTGAAGCATGGCCAACGCATATCACGATCACAATCTGGCACTCCTGGCCCATTTGCGCGGCATCCTGCTCGCCATGGGTGAAACCGGGCAGGTCTCCGACGAGAGTCATGCGTTGTTTCTCGAGCGCTTCGATGAGCTGGTGATGAATCTGCGCGACATCCCCGAGGAGCGGCATCTGGGGCAGGACCTGATCTGTCAGGTCTTCCACCGTTATCCGCAGATCGCTCATCTGGTGCCGCGCGACCTGCTGTGGTTCTTTGGTGGTGATTGCCTGCATTTCATGCCGGACGAAGAGATTGAAGTGTTCCAGAGGCTGGAGGAGCGCCGCTACGAAGCCGAGAGCAGTGGCGAGCCGTTCGACTGGAACATGGAAAAGCAGCTGCTCAGCATGTCCGAGCACAGCGTCAGGCATTGACAAGGCTATGTCCCCGTACCCCCAGAGGCGGCTTATCACATTGGGTAGGTCGGGTCACGCTTCACCGACCCGACAGGCGGAGTCGAGAACATTCGCCAGTTTGTGCCCCATATCGTCGGATTACGCCTGCGGCTAATTCGACCTACAAAAGCCAAAAGCGTGTTGTAGGTCGGGTCACGCTTTATCGACCCGACGGGCGGAGTCGAGAATATTCGCCTGGTTGTGCCCCGTATCGTCGGATTACGCCTTCGGCTAATTCGACCTACAACTGCGGATATTCGCGGCTGAAGCCGCTCCCGCAAAGCAGAATGCTTCGCCAATACATGGCCGTTAACGAACTCCGCTATTGCTGGATTGGGCTGAGCGACCGAGTCTGGCCGTCGGCTTATGCGATCAGTATCCGATTGGTGCGACCGTGGCTGAAACGGGCGCGCGGTTGAAAATGCCTGCGCGCGCCCTTATCTAGCTTGTTTCGCCGTTTCGCTCCGCTTGCGAGCGAAAGGCCTTCACTTCCTGCGTTGTGTGCATTTTCTATGAGTACTGCTCTGTCCATTCGGCAGCTGACCAAGACCTATGGCAATGGCTTTCAGGCCCTCAAGGGCATCGACCTGGATGTCGCTGAGGGTGATTTCTATGCCTTGCTCGGACCCAACGGGGCCGGCAAGTCCACCACCATCGGCATTCTCTCGACGCTGGTGAACAAGAGCGGCGGCACGGTGAACGTGTTCGGTCATGATCTGGATCGAGATCCCGCCGGACTCAAGCGTTGCCTGGGCGTGGTGCCGCAGGAATTCAACTTCAACCAGTTCGAGAAGGCCTTCGACATTCTTGTCACCCAGGCCGGCTACTACGGCATTCCGGCGAAGGTCGCCAAGGAGCGTGCCGAGCGTTATCTGAACCAGCTGGGGCTGTGGGATAAGCGTGATGTGTCGTCGCGGATGCTGTCCGGCGGGATGAAGCGGCGGCTGATGATCGCCCGTGCGCTGATCCATCAGCCGCGCCTGCTGATCCTCGACGAGCCCACGGCGGGTGTGGATATCGAGCTGCGTCGCTCGATGTGGTCGTTCCTCACCGAACTCAACCGCGAAGGCATCACCATCATCCTCACCACCCATTATCTGGAAGAGGCCGAGCAGCTGTGCCGCAACATCGGCATCATCGACCACGGCCAGATCGTCAGGAACACCAGCATGCGTGAGCTGCTCAAGCAGTTGCATGTGGAAACCTTCCTGCTCGATCTGAAGGAGTCGCAGCTGGTGCCGCCGGAGTTGGGCAGTTATCCGGCCAGGCTGGTCGATCATCACACACTGGAAGTGCAGGTGGACAAGAGCCAGGGCGTTACCGACCTGTTTCGCCTGCTGTCGGCGCAGGGCATCGAAGTGGTGAGCCTGCGCAACAAGACCAACCGGCTGGAGGAATTGTTCGTTTCGATGGTGGAAAGCAACCTGAAGGAGGCCCAATGAACACGGAGTTTCAGGCCAATCTTGTTGCGCTGCAGACCATCGTGCATCGTGAAATTCGCCGCTACATGCGGATATGGCCGCAGACCCTGTTGCCGCCGGCGATCACTATGGTCTTGTACTTCGTCATCTTCGGCAATCTGATCGGTGCGCGGATCGGCGAGATGGATGGTTTCAGCTATATGGAGTACATCGTGCCGGGGCTGATCATGATGTCGGTGATCACCAATTCCTACAGCAACGTTGTGTCCAGCTTTTTCAGCAGCAAGTTCCAGCGCTCCATCGAGGAATTGCTGGTTTCGCCGGTCTCGCCCCATGTGATTCTCATCGGTTTCGCACTGGGCGGCATCACCCGCGGACTGGCGGTGGCGCTGATCGTCACGCTGTTGTCGATGTTCTTCACCGACCTGCAGGTGCATCACCTGGGCATCACGCTGCTGGTGATCGCCCTGACCTCTGCGATCTTCGCTCTGGGCGGCTTTCTCAATGCGATTTTTGCACGCAACTTCGATGATATTTCCATCATCCCGACCTTCGTGCTGACCCCTTTGACCTATCTGGGCGGGGTGTTCTATTCGATCAACCTGCTGTCGCCGTTCTGGCAGACGCTGTCGCTGGCCAACCCGGTGCTGCACATGGTCAATGCGTTCCGCTACGGCATTCTCGGGGTCTCGGATATCAGCATCGGCATTGCCATCGGTTTCATGGCTGCTGCAGCGGTACTGATGTACCTGTGGTGCATTCGTCTGTTGAAAAGCGGTCGCGGCATGCGCCAGTAATCGCGATAGCGCCACAGCCGCTGGAAAAAACGCCGCGAAGCGTTAAACTTCGCGGCGTTTTCGTTCAGGTTCTTCTCAATATGCAGCATCCCGCCGAACTCTCGCCGCTGGGCAAGTCCAGTGCCTATGTCGCGACCTACAGTCCCGAGCAGCTGTTTCCCATTGCGCGTGCGCCCAAATGGGCCGAGCTGGGACTGACGGTCGAGACGCTGCCCTATCGGGGCGTCGATATCTGGAACTGCTACGAGCTGTCTTGGCTGCTGCCGTCCGGCAAGCCGGTGGTGGCCATCGGCGAGTTCAGGATTCCTGCCGATTCGCCGAACATCATCGAGTCCAAGTCCTTCAAGCTCTACCTCAACTCGCTGAACCAGTCGGTCTTCGAGAGCCGTGAAGCGTTGCTGACGGTGATGGTGAAGGACCTTTCGGCTGCAGCTGGCAAACCGGTCGAGGTGCGTTTGCGCACGCTGGATGACGTCGCCACAGAGGGCGTCGCGCCCTTGCCGGGGCGTTGCATCGATGATCTGGACGTGACGATAGAGCACTACGATTCGCCACAGGCCGAACTGCTGCGTTGCGATGCGTCACGCCAGGTCGAGGAGTGCCTGCACAGCCATCTGCTCAGGTCCAACTGCCCGGTCACGGGGCAGCCGGACTGGGGTTCGCTGGTGGTCGACTATCGCGGCGCGGCGCTGGAGCCGTCGAGTCTGCTGGCATATCTGGTGAGCTTTCGCCAGCATGCCGACTTCCACGAGCAGTGCGTGGAGCGCATCTTCCTCGACTTGCAGCGTCTGCTGAAGCCGGAGCGGCTGAGTGTTTATGCGCGCTATCTGCGCCGTGGCGGGCTGGATATCAATCCGTATCGCAGCACCGAGGCCGTTGCGATCGATAACGGACGTCTCGTCAGACAGTGAGTGGCAGCTGGAGACCGGCGGCGCAGTTGCGTCCAGCCTCCAGTACCGTTTTTGCTAGATGCCCATGTTCGCTAGGGTCTGCATGATGTTGCGCAGCGTCATGGCGGTATTCGGATGACTGACCTCGAAGCGTTCCACGGCGAGGTGGACGCCATCGACCAGCGAATCGTTCTGGTCGACGACGCCCTGGTTGGCCAGGCGCAGTTCGATGTCCTGGGCAATGGCGTGCAATGCGGCGCGTTCTTCTTCGCTCAGCGGGGTGTCCTGGGCCAGGTGGCTGCGCAGCTCCGCAAGCTGTGACTGCAGATCATGTTCCGGCATGGTGCTTCCCTCTCGTATGGCCTGTTCGATGAAGGAAGGTTAAACCAGCGGCCTGGGCTTGTCTGTCTCTTTAGATGCCGAGCGGCTCGGCAGTGGCCGCATATCTGCCGGCTGCCGACAAAAGCCGGAATGGATTTATACTGCTGCGCCTGTCAGGCGGCGGCGTCATTGGAATAATGAGGGTGTTCAGCATGCAAGTGATTGGCAAGGACTGGGTCGGATACTGCAAGGTTGCGCTGCTCGCTGCGCTGGCCGCGTTGGCTGCGTCGCCCGTGCAGGCCGCCGAGGAAGATCCCTGGGAGGGCGTCAACCGTGTGGTGTTCCGTTTCAACGACACCCTGGACAGCTACACCCTCAAGCCGCTCGCCAAGGGCTATCAGAAGGTGACCCCGGACTTTCTCGAAGATGGCATCGGCAATGTGTTCAGCAATCTCGGCGACGTTGTCGTGCTGACCAACGACCTGCTGCAGGGCAAGATCCGCGATGCCGGCATCGACACCAGCCGCATTCTGTTCAACAGCACCTTTGGTGTGCTGGGCTTCTTCGACGTGGCCACGCGCATGGGGCTGCAGAAGAACGATGAGGACTTCGGCCAGACGCTGGGCGCCTGGGGGCTGGGCAGTGGCCCTTATGTGGTGCTGCCGCTGCTGGGGCCGAGTACGGTGCGCGATGCGGCGGGGCGCGTACCCGACGCCTTCCTGCAGCCTTATCCCTATATGGATCACGTGCCGACCCGCAATGTGACCTACGGAACGGGTGTGGTCGACATGCGCGCGGGCCTGCTTTCTGCGGAGAAGATGATCACCGGCGACAAATATATCTTCGTGCGCAACGCCTATCTGCAGAATCGTGAATTTCGCACCATGGATGGGCAGGTCGAAGACGATTTCTGACCGGTCCGAGCCGCCCGGCTCAGCTCATGGACAGGATGGCCAGCCCGAGGGCCTGGCGGCCATCCTCCTGGACTCCGACACGCACGACTTCGGTCTCTGCATCCAGCCCCTTCAGTTCGCTGTGCGGCGAGGGGATATGGACATGGACCCTGTCACCCAGTTGCAGTGCGGTTTCGGCCAGCACCTGCATGCCCGTGCTTGAAAGGTCCAGACAAACGCCGTTGCAGGTCTGCCCACCATGGGTAAGGCTGATGGCAGTTTCGACCTGCATGCGGATGAAGTCGCGTTTTTCGCTGTAATAGCGGTCACTCTGGGTCATGTTTCTATCCTTTGAATGAGGCTGTACGCGCTCTTATAGCCCCCGTCTGTCGGGCCTGTAAAGCACGGACGGGGCTGTCGCGCCCGGCTTGAAACGCTTGTCGTATGGGAGTACCGTCTGCGCCTTGAAAAGATCCCTTTGCCCGGCGCCTGCGCGGGGCCGATGCTTTCGCCAGTAGCCCTGGCGATACAGCCTGGTAGGAACATGCACAACCCAAGCACGACGCTACTGATCATAGATGACGACGATGTAGTACGGGCCAGCCTGGCGGCCTATCTGGATGACAGTGGTTTCAAGGTCCTGCAGGCACAGAACGGGCCTCAAGGGCTGGAGCTGTTCGACGCCGAGCAGCCTGACCTGGTGATTTGCGATCTGCGCATGCCGCAAATGGATGGCCTGGAGCTGATCCGCTTGATCAGTGAGCGTCAGGCCGATCTTCCGGTCATCGTCGTGTCGGGTGCCGGCGTCATGAGCGATGCCGTCGAGGCGCTACGCCTGGGCGCTGCGGACTACCTGATAAAGCCTCTCGAAGACCTGGCGATGCTCGAACATGCGGTTCGGCGAGCCCTGGACCGTTCCCGCCTGCGCCTGGAAAACCGTCGTTATCGCGAGCAGCTGGAAGCGGCCAATCGTGACCTGCAGGCCAGCCTGCATCTGCTCCAGGAAGATCAGGACGCCGGTCGCCAGGTGCAGATGAACATGCTGCCGATCACGCCTTGCGCCCTCGACGATTTTTACTTCGATCATCAGATCATTCCGTCGCTGTACCTCTCGGGTGATTTCGTCGATTACTTCAGAATCGATGATCACCGCATCGGCTTTTACCTGGCGGATGTGTCCGGCCATGGTGCGTCCTCGGCATTCGTTACGGTACTGCTGAAATTCATGACGACGCGGCTGTTGTATGAATCGCGGCGTGGTGGCGCCCTGCGCGAGTTCAAGCCCTCGGAAGTGCTCGATCACATCAACCGCGGGCTGATCAATTGCAAGCTGGGCAAGCATGTCACGATGCTCGGCGGGGTCATCGATCAGGAGCGCAATGTGCTGCACTACAGCATCGGCGGACATCTGCCGCTGCCGGTGCTCTATACCGGCGGTTCGGCCAGCTACCTGGAGGGGCGGGGCCTGCCGGTTGGACTCTTTGTCGAAGCGACCTACGATAATCATGAGATCGCACTGCCCGAATCCTTCAGCCTGACGCTATTGTCGGATGGCATTCTGGACCTTTTGCCAGGGGAGACCCTCAAAGAAAAGGAGGCGCAGCTGCCCGGGCTGATTTCCGAGGCGGGTGGCACCCTTGATGGCCTTCGCCAGGCATTCGGTCTGGCCGAGCTGGAGGATATGCCTGATGACATCGCATTGCTGGTATTGAGCAGGAACCTGGCATGAGCACCGGTAAAATCCAGTTCGCCGAGCAGGACGGTACCTTCGTCCTCAAGTTCGTCGGTGAAATACGTCTGACGCTGTGTTCGGCGCTGGATGCGACCATCGAACAGATCTTCTCGTCGCTGAACTTCTCTTCGATCGTCATCGACCTCACCGAGAGCAGCAGCGTTGACAGCACGACCCTCGGCCTGCTGGCCAAACTCTCGATTCTCTCCCGGCAGAAGGTCGGCCTCTTGCCGACGCTGGTTACCACCCACGCCGACATCACCCGCCTGCTGCACTCCATGGGCTTCGATCAGGTCTTCAACATCGTCGATCAGCCGTTGCCGTCACCCGAGCAACTGGCAGACCTGCCGAATCAGGATCAGTCCGAGGATGTGGTCAAGGCCAAGGTGCTCGAGGCTCACCGCATTCTGATGAGCCTCAATGAATCCAACCGCGAAGTCTTTCGGGACTTGGTTATGGCGCTGGAGCGCTCCTAGGGTCTGTTGCCGCCACGCCTGAGCCTTTAGCGTCTGGCCTGGAGCAGGGCTTCCAGCTTTTCCTGATCCCGTGCGAATTGGCGAATGCCCTCGGCCAGTTTCTCAGTGGCCATGGCATCTTCGTTCAGGCCCCAGCGGAAAGCCCCTTCATCCATCGCCAGGCGCGGCTCGGAAGCACGGCCCGGCACCAGCTGGCGTTCCAGCGGACCTTCTGCCTGGGCCAGCTGGCCGAGCAGCTCAGGGCTGATGGTCAGGCGATCACAGCCTGCCAGCGCTTCGATCTGGCCGATGTTGCGGAAGCTTGCGCCCATCACCACCGTCTTGTAGCCGTGGGCCTTGTAGTAGTCATAGATGCGGCTGACCGATTGCACGCCAGGGTCTTCAGCACCCGCGTAGTCACGGCCTTCATGCTTCTTGTACCAGTCGTAGATACGGCCCACGAAAGGTGAAATCAGGAACACGCCGGCCTGCGCGCAGGCAACGGCCTGGGTGAAGGAAAACAGCAGCGTCAGATTGGTCTGGATGCCGGCCTTTTCCAGCTGCTCGGCGGCGCGTATGCCTTCCCAGGTCGAGGCCAGCTTGATCAGCACGCGCTCGCGGGAGACGCCCACCTGCTCATACAGCTCGATCAGGCGTTCACCGCGCTGGACCATCGCCTGGGCATCGAAGGAAAGCCGTGCATCGACTTCCGTCGAGATGCGCCCGGGAATCAGCTTGAGTATTTCCCCGCCGACCGCGACCGCGAACAGATCGCAACCCAGCCCGATATCGCCGCCGCAACGCGACATGGCCGCCTGCAGATGGTCAGCGTAGCGGGGCAGGGCTGCCGCCTTGAGAAGCAGCGACGGGTTGGTTGTGGCATCCACCGGTTGCAGGTTGGCGATGGCGTCGAGGTCGCCGGTATCGGCGACAACGGTGGTGAACTGCTTGAGTTGTTCCAGCTTTGATGTCATGTGAGCGCTCTGTCTTCTGAGTAGCATGGTCCTGGCCCGAAGCTGACAAGCAGGGGCGGGCGGCCATCATTTGGATTGAAAAGGGTCCCGCGTGTTCCTTTTTCAGTGATGCATGTTTCAGTGAAGCCGGTTTAACAGGTGATTTTTCAATGGCTGTGTCCCCGTTACGTGTTGCTGGAGCACTCCCACAGGTGGCCATCACATCGGGTAGGTCGGGTCACGCTTCACCGACCCGACAGGCGAGCGACCGGACACGTTAAATGCCGAGCGGTCAGGCATGGATGGTCGCATTACACCTTCGGATCGTCGGATTACGCCTTCGGCTAATTCGACCTACAACTGAGCGATGGGTATTCGCTCGTAGGAGCGGGCCATGCCCGCGAACAAGGCCCAGGCTTCGGTGTGGAAACACTTCACGGGCATGGCCCATTCCCACGAGGCGCTACAACTCAACCGCTTCTGCGGATTTTCAGAACTCGAATAATACGTAACCTGGAAAGGAAGCTGTTTTCAATAGCCTGTCAGCGTCCTTCCAGCAGACTGCCCGCCTGATCGAGCAGCGCCAGCGGATCTTTGCACTTGTGGATGTCGACCGAAAGCAGCTGACGGAAACGCCGCGCACCGGGAAAGCCCTGGCCCAGTCCGAGCATGTGCCGGGTGATATGGTGCATTGCGCCGCCAGCCTCCACGTGTCGCTGAATATAGGGCCGCATCCGTGCCAGCGCTTCGGCGCGGCTGATGATCGGCTCAGTGCCGCCGAACAGCCGGGCGTCCACCTGCGCCAGCAGATAGGGATTGTGATAGGCCTCGCGTCCGAGCATCACGCCATCGAAACGCTGCAGATGGGTCTCGCACTCGTCCAGGGTCTTGATGCCGCCATTGAGGATGATCTCCAGCTGCGAAAAATCCTCCTTCAGTTGCGCCGCGACTTCGTAGCGCAAGGGCGGCACATCGCGATTATCCTTGGGCGAGAGGCCTTCGAGAATGGCGATCCGCGCATGCACGGTAAAGCTGCGGCAACCGGCTTCGGCCACCTGGCCGACGAAATCGCACAGCTCGCCATAACTGTCGCGCCCGTTGATGCCGATGCGATGCTTGACCGTCACCTCGATGTCCACCGTGTCGCGCATGGCCTTCACGCAGTCGGCCACCAGCGCCGGATGTGCCATCAGGCACGCACCGATCATATTGTTCTGCACGCGATCGCTGGGGCAGCCGACATTCAGGTTCACCTCGTCATAGCCGGCGGCTTCAGCCATCTTCGCGCAGGCTGCAAGATCGGCTGGCACACTGCCGCCGAGCTGCAACGCCAGCGGATGTTCGACCTCGTCATAGGCCAGATAGCGCGCCGCATCGCCATGGATCAGGGCGCCGGTGGTGACCATCTCGGTATAAAGCAGGGCGTGGCGGGAAAGCTGACGCAGGAAGAAGCGGCAATGCCTGTCGGTCCAGTCCATCATCGGTGCCACGCTGAATCTTCTGGACACTTCCTGGCGTGTTGAAACTGTAAGCTCTTGATTCATATAGATATCTGGTTTTACGTGTTTTGGTCAAAAATCATGCGGAGACAGATTTTCAGACCTTGCATGCACAGCTGTGCACGGGGGTGTCAGGGTAGCATCCAGGTATCAAAAAATGAGCGGGAGTGTGCACGAGATGACTTCCGCACTGAGCCTCCCGTCGTTTCATTGTCTGTGTCCGTCTGGCAGATGGGTGGAACTTCACCTGCTTTACCGGCATCGCACAAAAAACGCCCCATCTCGGCGTTCTGGAGTGCCGAGGCACGGCAGCCTGGGCTACTGCGGACCGCGCGCCCACCCAAAGGCGACTCCGCGTACCCAGGTGTTCGCACTGGATCGCGTTCTGGATGTGCCTCCATGGCGCAAGCCGCGCCGACTTGCTGAAAGCCATACGCAGTCATGCTGGCGAACGATGGGGATAGGCCGCTTTTCGCGATGAGCTTGGCGGGCTTGTCCTGCCCCAAGCGCATCGATCAACGAGAGGAGTACACGATGAGTGGAATGACAGTCGGAGATTACTTTGTCGAGCGGCTCTACCAATGGGGCGTGCGCCGTATCTACGGCTATCCCGGTGACGGCATCAACGGCGTGCTCGGCGCCTTGAACCGGGCCGGTGGCAAGATCCGCTTTATCCAGGCCCGCCACGAAGAAATGGCGGCCTTCATGGCCTCGGCTGATGCCAAATTCAGTGGCGGCCTCGGTGTCTGCCTGGCGACCTCAGGCCCCGGTGCCTCGCACCTGCTCACCGGCCTCTACGACGCACGCCTCGACCATATGCCCGTGCTCGCCATCTGCGGCCAACAGGCCTGCACTGCGCTGGGCGCCCATTACCAGCAGGAAATCGATTTGCCGGCGATGTTCAAGGATGTCGCAGGTGCCTTCGTCCAGCAGGCCTGCGCTCCGGCTCAGGTGCGTCATCTGGTCGATCGGGGGATTCGCGCTGCCTATGGCGAGCGCAAGGTGGCGGTCATCATCCTGCCCAATGACCTGCAGGAAGCCGAGTACAGCGAACCGCCACGCACGCATGGTGCTGTGCTGTCCGGTATCGGCTACACCCGACCGAAGACGGTGCCTTACGAAGTCGACCTGCAACGTGCAGCCGCAGTGCTCAACGCGGGCAAGAAAGTCGCCATCCTAGTCGGTGCCGGTGCGCTGGATGCGACCGACGAGGTCATCGCCGTCGCCGAGAAGCTGGGCGCTGGCGTTGCCAAGGCGCTGCTCGGCAAGGCAGCGCTCCCGGACGACCTGCCTTGGGTGACCGGTTCGATCGGCCTGCTCGGGACCGAGCCAAGCTACAAGCTGATGACCGAATGCGACACCTTTCTGATGATCGGCTCGGGCTTTCCCTATTCCGAGTTTCTGCCCGAGGAAGGCCAGGCGCGCGGCGTGCAAATCGACATCAAGGCCGACATGCTGAGCATCCGCTACCCGATGGAGGTCAACCTGCAGGGCCAGTCTTCGGAAACCCTTCGCGCGCTACTGCCGCTGCTCGAAGAGAAGACCGACCGCAGCTGGCGTCAGCAGGTCGAGAAGTGGCGCGGCAAGTGGGAAGAGAAGCTGGAAGAGCGGGCCATGGCCACGGCCAATCCGATCAACCCGCAACGCGTGGCCTGGGAGCTGTCGCCACGTCTGCCGGACCAGGCGATCATCACCAGCGACTCGGGGTCCTGTGCCAACTGGTTCGCGCGCGACATCAAGATCCGTCGCGGCATGATGTGCTCGCTATCGGGCGGTCTGGCCTCGATGGGCGCCGCCGTGCCCTATGCCATCGCCGCCAAGTTCGCCTATCCGGACCGCCCGGTGGTGGCGCTGGTCGGTGACGGCGCCATGCAGATGAACAACATGGCCGAGCTGATTACCGTAGCCAAGTACTGGAAGGAATGGGCCAGCCCGCAGCTGATCTGCTGTGTCTTCAACAACGAGGACCTCAACCAGGTGACGTGGGAACAGCGCGTGATGGAAGGCGATCCGAAGTTCGAGGCTTCGCAGAACATTCCCGATGTGCCTTATCACCGCTTCGCCGAATCGATCGGTCTGAAAGGTATCTTTTGCGACCGCGAGGATCAGGTGGCTGCCGCCTGGGAACAAGCGCTCGCGGCAGACCGACCGGTGCTGCTCGAATTCAAGACCGACCCGAACGTGCCGCCGCTGCCGCCGCACATCAAACTGGAGCAGGCCAAGGCCTACGCCTCGGTGTTGCTGCAGGGCGATCCTGACCAGCGCGGAATCATCAAGCAGACCGCCAAGCAGGTGCTCGGTTCGATCATGCCGGGGCACCACAAGGACGAAAAGTGACGCTGCGGTCGGCTGCCGCCATCCGTGCCTTGCGGGTGGCGGCCTACCGAATTCCAACCGACGCGCCAGAGGCTGACGGTACCTTTGCCTGGAACGCCACGACGCTGGTAGTGGTCGAGCTGGACGCTGCCGGTGAGACCGGGCTCGGCTATACCTATGCCGATGCGTCTCTGGTGCGGCTGATCGAGGGGCGCCTTCGCGAGCGAGTCGAAGGCGAGGATGCCTTCGCCATCGGTCGGCTCAACGATCAACTCTGGGCCAGCGTACGCAACCTCGGTCGCTCGGGGCTGGCGGCCTGCGCCATCTCCGCGGTCGACTGTGCGCTCTGGGACCTCAAGGCGCGCCTGCTTGGCTTGCCACTGGCGCGCCTGCTCGATGCACGCCGCGAGCGTATCGCGGTGTATGGCAGCGGCGGATTCACCACCTGCGACGATACCCGTCTGTGCAAGCAGTTCGAACGCTGGGTCCACGAGGACGGCTGTCGCTGGGTGAAGATGAAAATCGGTGCCGATGTGCTGCGCGATGCCGAACGTGTCCGGGCTGCGCGCGAAGCGATCGGCGAGGCTGGACTGTTCATCGACGCCAATGGTGCCCATACGCCGCGCAGCGCCATCGCCTTCGCTCATCGGGTGGCCGAGCAGCAGGTCGGCTGGTTCGAGGAGCCGGTCAGCTCGGATGATCTCGCGGGTATGCGCGAGGTGCGTGCGGCGCTGAGTGCCAGCGGTCAGGCAATGGACGTGGCGGCCGGTGAGTACGCCTACACGACGGACGATTTTCGCCGCCTCGTCGAACATGAAACGGTGGATGTGCTTCAGGCGGACCTGACCCGCTGCGGCGGCATAACCGGATTCCTGCAGGCGGCGGCCTTGTGTGAGGCATTCCATCTGGATCTTTCCGCACACTGCGCACCGGCGTTGCACCTGCATGCCTGTTGCGCCGCGTCTCGCTTTCGTCACCTGGAGTGGTTCCACGATCACGTGCGGCTGGAGTCGATGCTGTTCGAGGGGGCGCCGCAGCTCAAGGACGGTCATGTAGCGCCGGACCTGATGCGCCCCGGCCATGGCTTGCGGCTGCGCAAGGCGGATGCCCGACGATACGCCATCTGATGGGGGAAGCATGGTTTCACGTACGCAACTCCGGCTGCTGGCTGTCGGCGCCACCACCGCGCTGGGCATGGCGGCGCTGAGCTGGCAGAAATACGAGAAGCGCGATCACGACCTGTCGTTCCACCCGAGCGAAGGCACTTTGGTCGACGCCGCACGCTCGCTGGACCGCGGTGCCGGATTGCTGGCCACCTCGGTGGCCCTGGACAGCGCCATGGAGCACTACCGCGGAGATTTCCAGAACCGCGCCATGTATACGCCGCTGATCACCTCGATGTTGTCGTTGCTGGCCAGCGGGCAAGGGCAGCAGGCTCCGACCGCTATCGCCAGCAAGGTGCGTACCCCCCTTTACCTGCTGGTCGGACTGACCGGCCTGATGGGTACCGGGTTTCACCTTTACAACGTCAGCAAGCGACCGGGTGGCGTCGGCTGGAGCAACCTCTTTTACGGAGCGCCGCTGGGCGCGCCCTCAGCGTTGGTGCTCTCCGGATTGCTGGGCTACTACGCCGAGAGTTTGCGCAATGCCAGTGGTGATGTCGTGCCGAGAGTGTTCGGCCTGCCAGCGGGCAAGTCAGTGGCGCTGATGGCTGCAGGCGGCCTGATCGGCTCCACCGCCGAAGCCGCCCTGCTGCATTTTCGCGGTTCGTTCCAGAACCCCGCCATGTACCTGCCAGTGACCGCGCCGCCACTCGCCGCCGGTCTGCTGGCCGTCAGCGCCCTGACCAGCCCACACCGTCGGCGGCTGCGCTGGCTGTCGCGCCTGGCCCTGCGCTTCACCGCCATCATGGGGTTCGCCGGTGCCGGCTTCCATGCCTTCGGCATCGCTCGCAACAATGGTGGCTGGCGCAATTGGCGACAGAATCTGCAGGCCGGCCCGCCACTGCCGGCGCCGCCGAGCTTTACCGGCCTCGCACTGGCCGGGCTCGTGGCGCACTCGTTGCTGGATGAGGAAAGGGAACTGGCCCAATACCGATGGTGGAAATAATGACCAACCGTTATCCGGACTATGAT
Organism: Stutzerimonas stutzeri; assembly: GCF_013522825.1. Lineage (GTDB taxonomy): Bacteria > Pseudomonadota > Gammaproteobacteria > Pseudomonadales > Pseudomonadaceae > Stutzerimonas > Stutzerimonas stutzeri_AK. Next base: position 27,027 of record NZ_JAAMQZ010000002.1, on the reverse strand, counting down.
GTGTTGCGCAAACGCCAGGGGCCGTCCTGGGACGAGCCGAGCCGTCAGGTCGTCGATCAACGTCTGGCCGTGCCGCGCGAGGCCATGTACTTCGGCGCGGCGCAGTGGCGTACCTTGCAGGCGGTCTGCGCGCGCATCGTGCCGCAACCGGCAGACCGCCCACCGATTCCCGTCGCTGCCCTGGTGCAAATCAAGGTTGCCGATGGCGCCGGTGACGGCTATCGCGACGCGCGGCTGCCGCCGCTGCAGCAGGCCTGGAAGATCGGCCTCGAAGCGCTCGATCAGGAGTCGAATAAGCGTTATCAACAACCATTCGCCGAGTTGCCCGCCGTGCTGCAGGACGAGCTGCTCGCCGCCATGCAGCGCGATGAACTGAAAGGCCCGGCTTGGCAGGGCATGCCGACCGCTGTCTTTTTCAGCCAACGACTGGTGCATGACATCACCAGCGCTTATTACAGCCATCCGACCTCCTGGAACGAACTCGGCTTTGGCGGCCCGGCCAGCCCGCGCGGCTATGTGCGGCTGGCCGAAGATGCCCGCGACAGCTGGGAAGCGGCCGAAGCCCATGCCGGCAAGGAAGCCAAAGCACGGAAGCTGAACCGTCGTGTCCGCTGATCGCTGGCTCGATGCCCTGCATACCCCGCGTGGCCGCCACGGGCAGGCACCGAATGTCTTCCTCCGTGGCGGCTGGGTACCGATGCGTGAGTACCCGGAGCACGAGTCGGTGGATTTCGCCATCGTCGGTACCGGCGCTGGTGGCGGCACGCTCGCCTGCAAGTTGGCTGAAGCGGGTTTTTCCGTCGTCGCCTTCGATGCCGGCGCCTGGTGGCGCCCACTGGAGGAATTCGCCTCGGACGAAGCGCACCAGGAAAAACTGTTCTGGACCGATGAACGCCTGTGTGATGGAGAAAACCCGCTCAAGCTCGGCACCAATAACAGCGGAAAATCGGTCGGCGGCAGCACGGTGCACTTTGCCATGGTTTCCCTGCGGATGCGCCCGGAGTGGTTCAGGGCGCGTTCGCTGCTTGGCTACGGCTTCGACTGGCCGCTCGATTGGCAGGAAATGTGGCGCTTCTACAAAGAGGTCGAACAGGCGCTGAAAATCTCCGGCCCGGTGCGCTATCCCTGGGGACCGAAGCGGCCACGCTACCCGTATCGCCAGCACGAAATCAACGCCTCCGGCATGGCCCTGGTCAAGGCCTGCGAAGCGATGGGCGTGGCCTGGGCGCCGACGCCCCTGGCGACCCTTTCGGCGCCACGCGACAACGCGCCGCCATGCGTCTACCGTGGCTTTTGCGTCGCGGGTTGTTCGACCAACGCCAAGCAGAGCGTGCTCAATACCTGGATTCCGAGGGCGCTGGCAGCCGGCGCGGAGGTTCGTGATCTCGCCATGGTCGGTCGCATCGAAACGGCCAGCGACGGCCTGGCCAGCGGCGTGCACTACCAGCGCGACGGCCAGTGGCGTTTCCAGCGTGCGCGCAACGTGGTGGTCGCCGGCTATGCCATCGAGACGCCGCGGCTGCTGCTCAACTCGGCTAACGCGCGTTACCCCGACGGCCTGGCCAACAGCAGCGGGCTGCTGGGCAAAAACCTGATGGTGCACACCAACCAGGCGGTATGGGGCGAGGTCGACGAAGAAATCCGCTGGTACAAGGGGCCGCCCTCGCTTGCGGTGTGTGAGCACTGGAACTACGAAGACCGCGGCAAGGATTTTCACGGCGGATACTCGATCATGAGCCAGGGCCCGCTGCCAGCCGCCTGGGCTGCCACCCAGACCGGTAACCACGGCCTCTGGGGCCAGGCGCTTGTCGATGAGATGCAGAAGTACAACCATCAGGTCGGGCTGAAAATCGTCGGCGAGACACTGCCGCAGGAGCGCAGCCGGGTGACCCTGGCGGACGAAAAGGACCAATACGGCCTGCCGATTGCCCGCGTCACCTGGTCGATGGGCGATAACGATCGGTACCTGGTCGATCATGCGGTCGACTTCATGCGTCGCGGCCTCGACGGCATGGGCGCGCGCAACCTCTGGAGCGAAGCGGACGGCACCGCGCACCTGATGGGCACCGCGCGCATGGGCTACGACCCGGCGACCAGCGTGGTGAACGGCGACTGCCGTAGTTGGGACATTTCCAACCTGTGGATTTGCGACGGCTCGGTGTTTCCGACATCTGGCGGGGTGAACCCGTCGCTGACCATCCAGGCGATCGCCTGCCGCACCGCCGATCGCATTCGCGCGCTGGCGGCACGTGGCGAGCTATGAAGCGGCTGACCGCCAACCCGCAGTGCCGCCCCTCTCGTCGGTTCATGGCTGAAAGACAAAACCGCAAACGCTTGTTCCGGTCATTTTCTTTAACCCTGTGCGGAGGTGAACGATGAAGCTCTATTACTACGACCACTGTCCATTCAGTGCCCGAGTACGCATGGCATTGAATCTGAAGGGGATCGAAGCCGAGTGCGTGGTGCTGCCAGCCGATGACGAGCAGACCATCACCCATCTGATCGGCAAGCACCAGATACCGGTGCTGGTGCGCGATGACGACACGTCCATGGCCGACAGCATGGGCATCGTCAAATAGGGGAGCCCGCAGAATTCGGAAAAAATCGTACGCTAAGGTTTTCCGGGCAGCCTTAGCGGCCGAAACTTCCCGTCCTCCAGCCTGCGGCTCTGCCGCCAGACATAATCGCCGGTCAGGTTGATGTGCTCCCACCCCAGCGGCGACAGGTACTGCAGCAGCTCGCCATCCACCGACTTCCCCGCTTCGCCCATCGCCTGGGTGGCGCGTTCCAAGTACACCGTGTTCCACAGCACGATGGCGGCCGTCACCAGGTTGAGACCGCTGGCCCGGTAGCGCTGCTGCTCGAAGCTCCGATCCCTGATTTCGCCGAGGCGGTTGAAGAACACCGCCCTGGCCAGGGAGTTGCGCGCCTCGCCCTTGTTCAGTCCGGCATGCACGCGGCGACGTAGCTCTACGCTTTGCAGCCAGTCGAGGATGAACAGTGTGCGCTCAATCCGGCCCAGTTCGCGCAAGGCCACGGCCAGACCGTTCTGGCGCGGGTAGCTGCCGAGCTTGCGCAGCATCAGCGAGGCAGTGACGGTGCCCTGCTTGATCGAGCTGGCCAGGCGCAGGATGTCGTCCCAGTGGGCGCGGACATGCTTGATGTTCAGGGTGCCGCCAACCATTGGGCGCAATGTCGGGTAGTCCTGGACGCTATTCGGAACATACAGCTTGGTTTCGCCGAGGTCGCGGATGCGCGGTGCGAAGCGGAAGCCCAGCAGGTGCATCAGGGCGAAGACGTGATCGGTGAAGCCAGCCGTGTCGGTGTAGTGCTCCTCAATCCGTAGGTCGGACTCGTGGTACAGCAAGCCGTCGAGCACATAGGTGGAATCGCGCACGCCGACATTCACCACGCGGGTGCTGAACGGTGCGTACTGGTCGGAGATATGGGTGTAGAACAGCCGCCCCGGCTCGCTGCCGTACTTCGGGTTGACGTGCCCGGTGCTTTCGCCCCGACCGCCCGCCCGGAAGCGCTGGCCATCGGAAGAAGAGGTCGTGCCGTCGCCCCAGTGAGCGGCGAAGGTATGACGGTACTGGTGGTTGACCAGCTCGGCTAGGGCCGCCGAGTAGGTTTCGTCTCGGATGTGCCAGGCTTGCAGCCAGGACAGCTTGGCGTAGGTCAGGCCGGGGCTCGACTCGGCCATCTTGGTCAGCCCGAGGTTGATCGCATCGCCCAGGATCGCTGCCAGCAGCAATGTCCGGTCTTTGGCCTCGGCACCGTCCTTCAGGTGGGTGAAGTGGCGGCTGAAGCCCGTCCAGTCGTCCACGTCCATCAGCAGTTCGGTGATCTTGATGCGCGGCAGCAACTGGCTGGTCTGGTCGATCAGCGCCTGCGCGGTATTGGGCACCGCGGAATCCAGTGGGGTGATCTTCAGCCCCGACTCGGTGAGGATGGCATCGGGCAGCTCGTTGTCCTTGGCCAGGCGGGTGACGGTGGCCAGCTGCTCGTCCAGCAGCTGCAAGCGCTCTTCCAGGTACTGGTTCCTGTTCGGGTTGATCGCCAGGGGCAGAGCCTGCGCATGCTTGAGCGCGGCGAACCTCTCTGCCGGCAGCAGGTAGTCGTCGAAGTCGCGGAACTGCCGCGAGCCCTTGACCCAGATGTCGCCGGAGCGCAGCGCGTTCTTCAGCTCTGACAGGGCGCAGATTTCGTAGAAGCGCCGGTCGAGGCCTTCCGGGGTTATCACTAGCGGCCTCCAGCGCTGCTTGATGAAGGCGGTGGGCGCATCGGCCGGCACCTTGCGCAGGTTGTCGGCGTTCATCTCGCGCAGGGTCTGCACGGCCGCCAGCACGCCTTGCGCAGCCGGGGCGGCGCGCAGTTCCAGCACCTCCAACAAGGCTGGCGTATAGCGGCGCAGGGTGGCGAAGTTCTCTCCAACCAGGTGCAGATGGTCGAAGCCCTCCGGCCGGGCCAGCAGCTCGGCCTCGCTGACGCTCTCGGTGAACTCGTCCCAGGGAATCACCGCCTCGATGGCGGCGTAGGGATCGCTGCCGCTTTCCTTGGCCTCCAGCAGGGCCTGGCCGATCTTGGAGTACAGGCGCACCTTGTCGTTGATCGCCTTGCCTTGCTTCTGGAACTGCTGCTGATGCTTGTGCTTCGCGCCGCTGAACAGCTTGACCAGGATGCGGTCGTGCAGATCGACCAGCTCATCAATCACGGTCGCCGTACTCTCCAGCACCACGGCGGCCAGGGTCGCGTAGCGCCGCTGCGGCTCGAACTTACAGAGGTCTTTGGGCGTCATCTGCCCACCCTCGCGGGCCAGCTTGAGCAGGCGGTTCTGGTGGATGTGCCGGCCCAGAGCTTCGGGCAAATCCACCAGCTGAAATGTCTTCAGCCGCTCGATGTGTTCGAGCATGTGCCGGGAGTTCGGTTTTAGTGGGGCCTGCCGCAACCAGGTCAACCAGGTGATGCTGCTGCCGGCCTTGAGCTTCAACAGCTCGTCCAGTTTGGCCCGATGCGAGTCCGTGAGTGGTTCGACCAGGGCGCGGTAGACCCGGCGATTGGCCCGCGCAATGGCTTCCGAGCAGGCCCGGTCAATCACGCTCAGCGCCGGCAGGATGCGCCGCTTCTGCCGCAGACTCTCCAGCGCCTGGCCGGCCAGCAGCAAACCCTTGTCGGTCTGCTGGGCCAACTCGGTCAGCTCGCGCACCAGGGCGCGGAAGTCGGACAGGCCGAACGGGGCCAGTTGTAGGTAGGTGCGCAGTTCCTGGGCGTGCTCGCGGCGAGTCACGTCGCGTTCGCCGTATTTCGCCCAACTCGTTGGGTCGGCCTGAACTTGCTTGGCCACCCACTGGATGACCGGCTCGGGCAACTCGCTGTCGCTGCCCAGCGCATAGCCTGGATATCGCAGCAGGCTGAGCTGCACCGCGAAGCCCAGGCGGTTGGCGTCGCCGCGCCGCTGGCGGATCAGCGACAGGTCGGAGTCGTTGAAGGTGTAGTAGCGGATCAGGTCATCCTGGCTTTCCGGCAACGCGAGCAGGGTATCCCGCTCCGTAGCCGAGAGGATCAAGCGACGCGGCATGTATCAATCGTCCGTGCGTAGGTACTGGTAGAGAGTTTCCCGGCTGATGTTGAACTCGCGGGCAAGCTGCGCTTTGGGCTCGCCGGCCGACGCCCGCTGTCGCAGGGTAGCAGCCTGCTCGTCGGACAGGGCCTTCTTGCGGCCCCGGTACGCGCCGCGCTGCTTGGCCAGGGCGATGCCCTCCCGTTGCCGCTCACGGATCAGGGCGCGCTCGAACTCGGCGAAGGCCCCCATCACCGACAGCATCAGGTTGGCCATCGGCGAGTCATCGCCGGTGAACACCAGGCCCTCTTTCAGGAACTCGATACGCACGCCGCGCTGGGTCAGCTTCTGCACCAGGCGTCGCAAGTCATCGAGGTTACGGGCCAGGCGATCCATGCTGTGCACCACAACGGTGTCGCCCTCGCGGACGAAGCCGAGCATGGCCTCCAGCTGGGGACGCTGGGTGTCCCTGCCCGAGGCTTTGTCGGTGAACAGCTTGCCGACCTCAACTTGCTCAAGTTGTCGTTCCGGATTCTGATCGTAACTGCTGACCCGGACATAACCGATGCGTTGTCCCTGCAAGATGCCTCCATGGGCTGTAGGGCTTACGTTGGTTTTTGGTTCCATTGCGCCCGAAGCCTTGAATTTGTCAGGCTGAAATCTATGACCTTGGCAAGCATGTGTCAAAGAATGTGAAAGCGGATTCTATTCTGACGGCGCGGTGCGGCCTTGCCTGACATCCAGTTAGGGTATAGCTCAGGCTGACATCCAAACAGGACGCCCTAGTCCGGGGGTGACTCGCAGAAATTGCCCTCTTCCTGTAGACTGTTGCGGCCATTGAGTTACTAAAGACACTCGATAAGACCTCATGCTTACCCTGCAAAACATGATCTGGCTGCCTACGCCGCCATAGCGCTTCGCCCCCCGCATCATCTGTGACTGCTTGCTCTGCCAGCGGTCGCGTTCTGCTGTGCTTTAGGTTTTAACACCCGCCACAGCTCCTCTACATCCGACAATTTGACCTCGTATCGACCAGCTGCACATGGCCTGCGCCATGCTGTTCTGCGCGATCCATTGCCTTGGGAATTCTGATGCTCCACTCGTTAAAACAAACCTGGTTATCCAACATCCGTGGCGACATCCTCGCCGGTATTGTGGTCGCACTGGCCCTAATCCCTGAAGCCATCGCCTTCTCGATCATTGCCGGCGTCGACCCCAAGGTCGGCCTGTACGCCTCTTTCTGTATCGCCGTGGTTATCGCCTTTGTCGGTGGTCGCCCCGGAATGATCTCGGCCGCAACCGGTGCAATGGCACTGCTGATGGTGACCCTGGTCAAGAACCATGGTCTTGAATATCTGCTGGCCGCCACGCTGCTATGTGGCGTGCTACAAATCGCTGCTGGCTACCTGAAGCTCGGATCGCTGATGCGCTTCGTCTCGCGCTCGGTGGTGACCGGTTTCGTCAATGCACTGGCGATCCTGATTTTCATGGCTCAGCTGCCCGAGCTGACCAATGTCACCTGGCACGTCTACGCCATGACAGCCGCAGGCCTCGGCATCATCTATCTGTTCCCCTATGTCCCCAAGATCGGCAAGCTCATCCCATCGCCGCTGGTGTGCATCATCGTGCTGACCGCCGTCGCCATGTCGGTTGGGCTGGATATCCGCACGGTCGGTGATATGGGTGAACTGCCGGATACGCTACCGATCTTCCTCTGGCCTGACGTGCCGCTGACATTCGAGACGCTGGCCATCATCTTCCCTTATTCGGCAGCACTGGCTGTGGTCGGTCTGTTGGAATCGATGATGACCGCGACCATTGTCGACGACCTGACCGACACCTCCAGTGACAAGAACCGCGAGTGCAAGGGTCAAGGCGTGGCCAACATTGCTTCGGGCCTAATCGGCGGTATGGCAGGTTGCGCGATGATTGGTCAGTCGATCATCAACGTTAAATCCGGCGGTCGTTCTCGTCTGTCCTCCCTGGCCGCAGGCGTATTCCTGCTACTGATGGTGGTATTCCTCGGCGACTGGCTGAAGCAGATCCCGATGGCTGCGCTGGTGGCAGTGATGATCATGGTGTCCATCGGCACCTTCAGTTGGGATTCGCTGCGCAACCTGAAGAAGCACCCGTTGTCGACCAACATTGTCATGGTCGTCACCGTGGTGGTCGTGGTCGCCACCCACAACCTTGCCTTCGGCGTGTTGGCCGGCGTACTGCTGGCCGCGATGTTCTTCGCCAACAAGGTTGGCCATTACATGGCGATCAGCTCTTTGCTGGACGAAGCCGGCGAGCATCGTAGCTATAACGTCACCGGCCAGGTGTTCTTCAGCTCGGCAGACAAGTTCGTCGCGGCCTTCGACTTCAAAGAAGCCCTAAACAAGGTAACCATCGACCTGAACCGTGCTCACTTCTGGGATATCACCGCCGTTGCCGCTTTGGACAAAGTGGTCATCAAATTCCGCCGCGAAGGCACCGAAGTTGAAGTGCTGGGCCTCAACGAAGCGAGCGCCACTATCGTGGATCGCTTCGGTGTTCACGATAAACCCGACGCCATTGATCAACTCATGGGCCACTAAGAAGGAGAACAACAATGACCCAAGTAATTGCCTGTATAGACGCTTCCGCCTCGGCTCCAGCCGTGTGCGACTACGCGGCCTGGGCCAGTCTGAGCCTGGAAGCCCCGCTGACCTTCCTGCATGTGCTGGATCAGCGCCAGTACCCGGTTACGGCCGATCTGAGTGGCAATATCGGCCTTGGCAGCCGCGAGCATCTGCTCGATGAGCTTGCTTCCCTGGATGAACAGCGTGGCAAGTTGGCCCTTGAACAAGGGCGGATCATGCTTGCGGCCGCAAAAGAGCGGGCCATTAAGGATGGCGTGGCCGCGCCGGAGTCCAAGCAACGTCATGGCGATCTGCTGGAAAGCCTGCAAGAGCTGCAAACCGAAACGCGCCTGCTGGTCATCGGTCGCCAGGGCGAATCTAGCGGTGGTCTGAGTCAGCATGTCGGAAGCCAGCTGGAGAGCGTGATCCGTATCATGCACCGACCGATTCTGGTCACCCCGGCCAACTTCCAAAAGCCTGAGAGCGCGATGCTCGCCTTCGATGGCGGCGCTACTACCCGCAAGGGTGTGGAGATGCTGGCGGCCAGCCCCCTGCTGAAGGGGCTGCCGATCCACCTGGTCATGGTTGGGCCCGTGAGCGACGAATCGTCGGCGCAGCTGGACTGGGCGCAGAAAGTGCTGCTCAACGCCGGATTCACTGTTCGCGCCGAGGCCCTGAACGGCGAGATAGAGCCTACCCTCCACGCCTATCAGAAAGAGCATGGCATTGATCTGCTGGTGATGGGGGCCTATGGCCATTCACGTATCCGGCAGTTCCTGGTCGGTAGCACCACGACCAGCATGCTCCGCACCACCACCAGTCCGTTGTTACTGCTGCGTTAATGTCCATGGACGACGCCCTGGATCTTGCCCATTTCAAGACCCTGCTGGAACAGCGGGCTGCCGAGCTGGATCAATTGCTGGAAGACGCTGAGTCTCGCTCGCAATCGGTAGAGCTGGATCAAAGCAAGGTAGGGCGTCTGTCGAGAATTGATGCACTCCAGCAGCAAGCAATGATGGCTGGTGTAACCAATGCGGCGAGTTGATCGCCTCGGGCCGTCTGGAGTTCGATCCGGCCACGCCATTGTGCATCACCTGTGCGAGTCGCACCGAGTCGGATTGAAATCGTCACGACTCGTGGCGTCAGCCCAAATAACGAGGCTCCTAATGTATTTGATGGCTAAAAACTGGCTGAGCCGAACACGGAAAGCAAGCGCTTGGATGTGGGCACTGCTGTGCCTTGTGTTGCTCACCGTATTCCAAGTCCGCACCCATCACCTTGATGATCGTTTGTACTTCTGGATAAAGACCAGCTGGCACACCGACGATTGGCAGGAGCGCTCTGTGTGGCTGCCTGGCTATCGGGTTGAACTGGATGCTAAGGCGGTCCCCGGTGTGGACAACAATCTTTCGGGTCTGACCTTTGACCCTGACCTAAACCTGCTGTGGGCAGTCACCAACGGCCCAAACGAACTATTGGCCCTTAGTCGTGACGGTGATGTGGAAAGGCGTTACAACCTGGATGGCTTCCACGATGTGGAGGCGGTCTCCTATGCCGGCAACGGCCAGCTGGTAATCGCCGAGGAGCGCCGGCAGAGCCTGGTTATTGTGGATGTCCCCATCGCCGAAGACGGTAAGCTTTCTCCCGATCGTTCATTGAGCCGGGACCAGTATCCAGCTCTGACCCTGGCGCTTGGCAAGGAGGACAACAAAGGCCTTGAAGGGCTCGCCTACGACCTGAAAGGTGATCGCTTGTTTGTGACCAAGGAGCGTGACCCTCGCCAATTGCTGGAAGTGGGCGGCCTTCGTGCCAGCCTGGCAGGAGGTTTTTCCCTGCACGTGCGCGACCTGTCCAACTTGGTAAAGGACAAGGTATTTGCCACTGACTTGTCTTCGGTCGTCTTCGACCAACAGAGTGGCCATCTCATACTGCTCAGCGACGAGTCGAAACTGCTGATTGAAATGACCGATGAGGGCAAGGTGGTGAGTTTCCGTTCCTTGGCGAGGGGTTTTGCTGGTTTGCTGAAAGGCATACCCCAGGCCGAAGGCGTAACCATCGATGATGAAGGGTATTTGTACGTGGTCAGTGAGCCAAACCTGTTCTATCGCTTTACCCGTGAACCAGATTGACCAGCCAACAAGCTACTGTCGGGCGTGGTCGGGACACTTGAGCTGTTAGCGTACGATTTTTTCCGAATTCTGCGGGCTCCCCTTTTTTCATAAACTGAGACTCGCCTTCTGCGGTCAGCAGCCCATGTAACAGGGTCGCATCCTTTACCGAGAGATTTCCGCTGAAAACCCCCGATACAGCAGCTATCTCATTTACTTCAGAAATATCATTTCCGCCGAGAAGTAATTCGGTTCTCATACGGTTGAGTTCGGCGTTTCCAGTCGCAATCCTGGAAAGCTTGGAATCAAGGGCAGGCTCGGTGCCAGGGATGCCGATTGTAGTGCGAATGAGCGATTTTGACGTGTCGACCTCCTTTGTCGATGGCAAAAGATTGGCAACAACTCCTGACCAGTCCTTGATGATGGTTTGATCAATGCTGAATGTATATTGAGTGCAGGACGGCGTAACCAGAGAGTTAAATCTGTTTTTATCTGGTGCCCCAGTGAGAAATGGAGGTACTGTATTTTGAAGAACCAAAAATGCATCTGCGCAAGTCGCGTTTCCTGGCCATTTCCCTTCTCGAATTCTGTAAGTGCGGGCTGCATCGATCAGCGTTTGTGTCTCCTGAGCTGTGATGTTCGCACGTTTCTCATTCAGATCTTCGATCAAGTTAGGCGTGGTGTAGATAACAATAATTGCCATTATTGCTAGGCCAATTGACAGTTCAAGCATCGTGAAACCTGCTTGATTCTTAATTTGAGTCGATTCATGCCGGGAGATATGTTGCCTTGACTGTACCTCTGCATGGCCAGGGCCAAGGTCTAGCTTAGGTCGCATTAGAAAGATATCCAATTGATTGAACCGTGAAAATACTGGATCCAATTAATATGTCATCCCAAAAGACCTACGTTAATTTCTAACATTTTTTAACATATTAACTTTTCGCATGACGCCGCGCGCTTAAATTACCAACTGGTTATAATGTGGTGTTCTCAACGAACTTTAGGAAATGGCTTTCCAGGAATAGAATCCTCGGTTTCGGGCTGAACACGAACATACGCTTGCCGTTTAAGGCTTGATACTCAGCATCATCTACGGAGTTGGCTACCTCTACCCTGAGTGTGACCGGATTGATTGTTATCAGGTGCGCATCGAACAGGCGGTGTAGATCTACCCGCAACAGCAGCCCGTTTCTTACATCATCCGTTTGATCTCCGCGATAGGGAATGATGTGGGCAGCTTCCAGCAGGGTATCCACTCTGCAGCCAGAGATGCAGCACTCCCCTCCGTACCTGGCAAACATGGTCCCCCGAAAATTGGCTTGCCCTGGGCGAATAACTGAAACCTGCGTGCGCACTGTTCGCCGGTCGACCTTGAGCATGGCCAGCTCGACTGATGGCGACGGCGCAGATGCTTCGCTTTCGCTTGGAAGCGAATCCCCAAGCTCCTGTATCAGTTCGTGATCCATCATCAATCGATAGCTGGACTTCTCCAGCTGAGCCGAGTTGAGCGATCGGAGGATGGCCAGTGTTTCTGCAGCAGCCTCAAGTGACGCGAAGCTATCCGGCCTGTTTGCCCAAGCGGACTTAAGCTGCTCCGTGCTGAGGTCTCGAATGTCGCCCAGGCTGAGCAGTGGTACTTCCACAGCCTCTGGCAGGGTATCGATCACCGGGCCCTGCACGTGTGCCGCTTCCAGATCGACCAACACTTTCTGAATTGTCGCTTCTGCCTCGGCGATCGGGGTGAAGATGGCCAATACGTCTGGGTGGTAAAGGTAGGTGGTTGCGCCGGCATAAAACTCATCGTCCCCGATCAACACCCTGTAGAGGGCAAACATCTCGGCCGCAGCTTCTTGTGAGCCACAAGAGTGGGCACGGCTCTCCCAGGCCTGCACGACGTCATCACCCGTAAAGTCGGCTATGTCTTCAACGTCCAGGGCGTACAGGTGCGTAGGAAGCGTTGATAAATCCTCCTCGATGACGGTGTCGGGCCGGGAAGTGATGAGGCTGGAGAAGTTGATTGTCGAGGTGAGGGTTTGAGCGTCGTGGTGAAACGCACGCGAGCCCAGTACGCCCCCGTCGAACCACTGAGCGTATTCTGAGTGGTCTGCTGTACTGGTGCTTTCATCCAGATAGAGAACGTAAGCCACTTTGAATTGAAGCCATGCCTCGTAACCAGCGTATTGGGCGCGGCTCAACCGTCCCGTTGGTTTCTTTGGCTTGGCTTTGGAAGTCGGGGTGGTTTTGCGCCCCCGGGCCAGCGTGGTCATGGGTGATCCGTCACTCGTTAGATGCGCGCTACAAGTGCTGTAGGGCAGATGGCCACGAGTATCGGTGATAACCCTGGGATTGGATAGCCGGCGACAGAGCCCCGGCCATACCAGCCCGGGGTGCATATCAAGTGAGGAAGTGGCTTAGAACGATTGACCGGCAAATGATCCCAGGCGGATCTCGTAGGAGTCCGGTCCATAGTGCTCATCCATCAACGCTTTCAATTGAATAACGTTGTCGTCTTCAATGAAGCGCTGGTACTCCTTCTTGAGCGCTTCGAAATCCCCGTTGCGGACTTTGAAGTCTGCCCAGCGGTCCCCGGCAGGCAGATTACCTGTGCCTGTCATCTCCTGCCCGAACCACCCGCTGGCACAACCGTATGCATAACGACTCGTATTTTCATCTTCCGCTTGAAAGAAGCGTCCAGCCAACGTCTCATCAATTGGTTCGACCAGGTCGTAAAGGCTGGAAGTTTGCTTGCCCTCAACCGTTTGTGGCTCTACGCAGAAGTAGAAGCCGAACGTTACAGAAATTTCCCCAGCCAAGATGCCCCCTCATAATTCAGAATTGGGTGCCACTGCATCCAGTTGATCCAGCGGCACCGGAGATAGCCAGCATGACGCCGGCGCGACGAATGCCCAGTTTAAGCCGCCGCGCTCCGTTGCGCGGATTTCTTGAGCTCGGTGAAGTAGTGGTCAACCACGATTTTCTCGCCGCCAGTAGAGTCTTGCAGCCACATAGCCACTGGCTGGCCATTGGTGGCGGTGTAGCCTTCCCGGACCTGCTCCTCGTCCAGGTCGTCACGGTGATGGCTGATGAATGCCACTTCCGCCGGTCGCTCGGCATAGATGCCGTGCAGTGCGCCACCAGTGACATCTGCCACAAGGCGGACTGGGGCAGTTGCTGCCTCAACCAAGGATTCGAATGCTTCCAGCACCTGACGCACGCTCGCCTCACAGGTCCCGACGTTGAGTTGAATGGCTTCGTCCGGGGTATCAGACAGGAAGCCCACCACGCGCCATACGACACCGGCGTAATGACCAGTTGATAGCATGTGCTCAAGATCGTTGGGGTCGCTGGCCAGCGCGTACAGGGGGCTGTCCAGGGTATCCAGCACGATACTGATGGTCTCGTTAAGTTCGCAGTGAATGAGCGCCAGGCGGGCGGCGTCTTCATCAGTCAGCCTGGTCGCATTGGCAACCAGGGCAAGGATCTCTTCGCGCTGGCGGGCGTCCAAGGGCATGTAGTGCTCGCCGCTGTCGTAGATAACGTGCAGGCAACGCTCCATGGCGAACTTCGTGAATCGCAGACCCGCTGCGGGAATAGTTCGTGGGGTGTTCATCTAGTGGCCCTCTTGTGAGCTCGGTTATGAGTTCTCATCGTGAGGGCAACTATCATGTGCCAGAAGCACGTACACCGCGAGGAGGTGCCGGCAGTCAGCTACTGCTAACCTTGCCCAAGGTGAGGACCACGTTCTGCAGTGCACGGTCGAATGCTTCATCAGCAGCGTCTTCGAGAAGGCTGATGTTTTCAGTGCGATTGAAAGCTACCGGTGCGCCCCCGCTCGCCGAGTAGCGCCAGCGCAGATCATCGCCGTAGACGACTTGCGTGACGGAAGGGTGAATGCTTGCGACGTGGGCCAGGGCCTGTTCGACCAATCCCAAGGTGCGGAATGGATGGTCATCGCCGATGTGCTGCCCAGCACTCGCTGCTACGAACAAGGGGTTCTGCTGCTCAAACCAGTGCCAGACATCGGCGACGTCGTCTCCCTTGTCGAAGTGCAGAAAGGAATTGTCCAGTTCAGCACCATCATCAGTCAGGCATACGGCGCTGAGCACATTCCACAAGGTGCAGAGTTCAGCCAGCGTTCGGAAACCGTTGGTGGCTTTAGTGGCAATTGGGAAAGGGGAAGGGCGGTAGCTGATGTTACCTTGCATGATGACCTCGATGGTGTCCGCTGGATGATGGACACATTGTGAGGTCGCTCTGAGTGTGCCAGAACCTACGGCACACTCTGTATTTCCAGCGCTCCCTAAGACCAATCCGGATGGTCGGGATCGATCAGAGCACGTCCCGGCACAATCATTTCTTTTCCGGTGTCGATGCGGGCAACAACCCAGTTGCCACGTCCGCCGTAGTCAGTGGGTGATTTGGTGCGGACAAGGTTGCCGCTCTTAGTGAACCGATACGTTGTTTCGGGTTGAATTTGCATTGGGTTCTCCTCAGTACGCGTTAAGTGGATTCTAGCCCGGTACCGCGCTCGACATCTCGGAATTCGACGATAACAATAGTTGCCGAATACCGGCGCTGGTGGGCCAGCGGTCAGAGTTTCAACTTGGGGCGGTGGAGCGCTCTGCTGCCTTGGCGAAGAAGGCCTGCATCTCCTCTGTTGCATTGTCGCGGTGATGCCAGATCGCCGCAGTCTTGCCGGCATTGTCCTTGAACCACTGTGCCTGTTCGCTGACACTTCCATTGCTTTCATCCTCGTGGTCGAAGCACACAACGATGGCCTCGACAGGTTGTTGGCTATGTATGCCCACCAAGCCGCCATCGGAGAGTTCCACTACCACACGAGTTGGGGAGGGTGCAGGTGCTGGCGAAAGAAGCGACTGGAAAGCGCCCAGGGCTGCCCGCACGCCTGCTTCGTCATTACCGCTGTTCAGCTGCAAGGCATCGCCAGGACGGTTGGAGAGGTAGCCCACAACGCGCCACACGACGCCTCCATACGAACCTTCTGAGAAGATGTGCGAGTAATCGTCGGATTCTGCATTGGCAGCCCGCTGGTAGAGCTCCCCATCGATGGTGTCCATAGCCGCGTAGGAAGCGCCACCAATTTCAATGGTGATGAGATTCAAACGCTGGTGGTCTCCGATGCTCAACGATCCATCCAGGGCAATCGGCGCTAGAATGTCTTCACACTGCCGAGGGTCAATCGGCAGGCAATGTTCGCCGTCCTCAGTCACGATACGAATGCAGCGCTCGATGTCGAACTTGACGAAGCGCAGGCCTGCGGCCGAAGTCAGGGTGGATTTCATTGGTTGTACTCATGAGTCATTGGACTAGATGATCACATGCTGATGCCATTTTCGTTGTGGCAGAACCTCAGGCTTTCACCGCAAATGAACTAAATTGTTGGGCTCGGATTTATCCTTGCAGTTATTGGATTGCCTGGGTCAAAAACGCCGTGCTACAAGGCTGTTCGATTCAGAAGGTAGATTTGAGTGAGCAATCTTTTAGAAAGTAGATCCATGTACGAAATCGGGCTTGATGGTTCACCAGAAGGCTCGGCTTCAAACACCAGGCGCGGGAATCGTAGTGGCCGTATAGCTCCGACCAATGCTGAGGTCTTCGACTTTGAATCATGTGAGATTGTGAGTGAAACCGCTTTGCGTCATGCCTTGATGACGCGCAGTTCAGTAGCTTTGGATTACATCGCAGATGTGGTGCCGGATCTAGCAACCCATGCGGAGGTCTGCTCCCACGTCATCAACACGTTACCCCGCGCTCCAGATGCGATCACCTTTCTTACTGAAATCAAGCGCCGCTGCCTGATAAAAAATGTCTATACCCATTCGATATTCATGCAGGCCGCTTTTCTGCATGGGTCTGTAAGGGTCAGAGTCAAAGACTCGACGGAGAAAGGGGCCAAACAAGCAGCTCATATTGCATTTGTGAAGCAGCTTTGCGAGAGAGTGTTGGCCGGTGATGAGTTTCAAACGCCCGGGAAAAGTCCCGTCCAGCATCCAATTGAACAGTCGTGCCCAACGGCATTTATCTAATCTTCATCTGAGTATTCGCAAGCTTGAGTTCCCCCGAACATCCCTGAGTCTGGGGTGGGTCTGAATAAACTCGCCCGTCTCTACCAATCCCTCAGCTTAGGGCGAATTCCTCACTGAGGATTTAAAGGCGAGTCCAAGTGCAGGTCACAAAAAGCCCGGACAGTGCCGGGCTCACTCATTTGAAGCAACGCTTGCAGCGCTTTGACGTTTTTACCAACTCAGGATCCCGATCTATCCCTGGAACAGCTACGCTGCCGCACTTTGAGCTGTAAATATGCGATTCCTGTCCCGTCCCGCCTGAAAGCACCTCGTGGAAGAAACGGTGAATCAGATAGCTATTGCCGGATGAAGCCATGGCCACGGTGTATTCGCGTTGCTGTGTCGTAATCATAAACTCACTCAGGGTCTGTGATGAGCATCCGGCCTGGCACCGCTGGCGCGGTTTGAATTTCGGCCAGACCTTTGGCAGTTCTGAATCCGATCTCGGTCACTGAGACCGGGTATTTAATTCCGCCATCCGGATTCAACACCACGAGGCCAAACTTGCGGAGCTCGCTGAGCGTTGCTTGATCCAGGTCGGACGCGCCGTTGATCAGGTCTTGCAGTTTCTCGCTCGCTACCGCACCCAGTTCAACCGCCCACTCACGGCCGTCGCGGCTGTAGTGGAAAGCGAATGACTCGGGCCTGGCTTCGATTGCGAGGAGCTTCAAACCTGGGCGTTCAGTGGTTGCGGGATTGTTCACGAATACACTCCGAAGTTTATGCGCGGTGGCCATGATCGGCATTGTAACTGGCCACCGCACGATCGACCTGAATTCAGCCTGCCAGGAAACTCAATTGCTCCATGGGTGCTTGCTGCGGGGTAGGCTTTGCCGCGGGCTTGGCGTCGATGACCCAAGTCGTGTTTGCGGCAGGGAACTGGGTGAGGGAGTAGATCTCGTCCTGACCTTGCGGCATAGCGAAGTGGATTTCTTTACCAACAGAGCTGTGTTCAACCTTCGCCAACAAGCGCTCAATGGTCCGCTGCTTGTAGTCTTCGACCTTCACGGTCGTGTCGACGATAACCCTTACGCCGGTGGCAGGCATCGGCTCTGCGTTTTCCACCGAGGCTCGGAGTGCCTGAATGCGTTTGCGGTAGCTGCCTGGCTCCTTAACCTCTGCTTCCCAAAGCGAGGCTACGAACTGGGCAACGATGCTGTATGCCCAGCCCTCACAGCGCCACTGTCCGTCACTGCCCATCATCAGGACGTTGTCATTGTCCCGGACCTGCATGCAGCGCGGCGATGTAACGTCGTATGCCTTGGCCTTCTGAGGCTTGTAGCCCAGGCTTTCGTCACGCGGGTTGCTCAGTGGGATGTTGTAGCTCTGAATAACCCGGTGTGCGCCTAGAGTCATGCCGTCATACAAGGTGCCCAAGAGGTTGCTGTCCGCGTACAGGGAAAGCTCTACGGATTCGCCGGCCTCAAGCGCCGCGACCTGTGTCCCATAGCCCTGTGCTTGCATCGCGGGCTTGGAGTCGTTGAACGCGCTCATGGTCAGCGGAGAATTCCACTCTTTTCCAGCTTTAAGGATGATGTCCAGGTTGGCCATCGCGACAGGGTTGGCCATCTCTGCTAGCCAGCCCGCGATATAGCTCTCAGGCGTGATTGTCCGTCCGCCAGCACCTACCAGCGATTGGCCTTCGCAGGCCGAGGCAGAACGAAAGATCGCGCGAATCATCTGCGATGACGATCCAATTGCCCGGGCGCTCCAGCGAGGGGTGTGGGGGTAGCAGTTCGATTCGTAGGTTTGCTCAAACATGACATAGCAAGGCTGGCCGTCTTGACCGCGGAATGCGCCAATCAGTTTGCCGGTGGTAACGGTTGAACTCATGTTTGATACTCCTGAATGTGTTTAGAACCTGTGTTTCGATAGGGTCAGTATCAGGGTGCTTTGCGTGTGCCAGAACCGCCCAAGCAGCGACGTTCGGGTTCAACAGCACTACTTGGAACCTGCTCTGAGGAGTCGAATGCACCTGCTCGTGCCGGACAACAAAAAGCCCGGCATATGCCGGGCCTTGTGAAGGACTCTGTGTGTTAAAGCCCCATGAGTCGGAGGCGAAAGTCTCCCCACACTGTCCATCGAGTAAGGAACGAAGCGATCGCACCTAGTGCAACGATGATAAGTGCGCTGATCACAAAGTTAGTAGAAATGCCCTGAGGCGGGGTGGGGAGCTGGGGATTCGATCCCTGAATGCACAAGACGTAGCCCAGCCCATAAACGACTACCAGCGCGGCACAAAAGGCTCGATCTGCTGCTTTGCGGTAGTACAGCTCATAAACAAGCCCGCCCGAGCATTGGAAAACCCATACGAGCAGGGTCATCCCCAGGAGATATTGACCAATTGTTTCTGGCAGGACATGCACGAGAGTAACCATGCCTCCGATCAAATACATGTTAAAGCCAGTGAAGGCTGCCACGATGAGCTGGCGTCGTGGAGGAGGCTTCGGGGTACCAAGCGTAGGTGAATATTCAGTCATGTCTCTTCCAGATATTGCCCAGGACAAGCTATCAATTTACCTCAGAACAACGGGTCCTCATTGAAAACCCCCTTGCGGGTTTTTATGGGTATATGCCTTATGGCATGACAACGTCTGTGCTTGGGTACGCCGCTTCCGGTGCCACACTCAATTCAACTGGCACACTGACCCAGTCCCCGAACTTTGTGACAACGACGGCACGGCAAAGCGCTACGAGTTCATTGCGCGCAGGCTCAGTGGTGTATTGTTCGCCGCCGCTGTAGTAGATGTTTGCAATCCAGCGCTCGGAGTTCTCAGTGCCTTCGGCCCCGTAGTGAGCCTCTGGATTGAGCGCCACCTGGTATTCGCGCAGCAACGGGCCGGCATGAGCCCAGTCTGCGCTCGGCTTGAACAGGCTCAAGCCCCGCGAGGTAACGCGATAGGCTCGTGTGAGGTTCTGGTATTGGGGGCACTCTATCTGAACCTTGATCCCGGCCGCTTGAGCAACCGCCCAGTCCAGGGCTGGACCGTCCAGTTCCTCAAGATAGATTCGTACGAAACCCGAAAGTGCTTGGGACTGGTCGGGCAGGATGGGAGCGTGGGCGGTCATTTCGGTGTCCTCGGCTGGAATCAATACCTCTATGCTGCCTTGATTGGCGGTGTGCCAGAAGCCGAAACATCGCCGACATTTCCATCGTTCCAGGTTTAGGGTTCGCCCGGTTAGTTGGGGTCGACGACTTTCTTGGCTTGTTCCAGCAGCTCACGCACGCGCTGAATTTCTTTGGCGCTATGCGGCGTGCCGCCCGCGTTCAAGTCGAGGTATTGCGTTAGCAGTTGCTCGCGGCTGGTGAAGTCATAGACAGCGACCTTCACGTAGAACTTCCGTGCGCTGTACGCCGTGCCCATCAACTCCTTAGCAGTGAACCCGAATGGCTTCACGTTGCCTTTGACGAACTCGGTGATTGCAGTAAAGCGTTGCAGTCCGTCAACGCATTGCAGTCCAGGCGGGAGATCGGTATCTGCTTTGGCGATTTCGTTCCAGCTAGCGCTATTGAACTGGATCAGCAAACCGCTGACAGGTACAACGCCGCGCAGACAGTTTTCGATGTAGTGGGCTTGCTGATCGTGTGTCCAAACATGCCCGCGCTGGAAGTCCGGGATCATCTCCAATCCACCATAATCTTCACCGAGACCACTCAATGCGCGCTCCAAGCCATCCCAGCGGTAGTCCGCTGACCAGCGTGCGGTGCGCAGTGGATTGATGAGTTTATTCAGTTGCTGCTCGAATTCGCTGATCTGACGTGCCATTGCTGTAATCCGTATTCAGGGACAACCAGTGTCCGTACTTTTGTGGGGCCAGTATGTCGGTGGTAGCCAGGCTTACACCATCTCAACCTGTACGCGGAAGGTCCGGTCTTTGTCATGCAGATCCAGTCGGGATTTGATCACGCCAGATTCCAGGCTGGTCTTGTGCGCAAACGCGGTTGTCGCATCGAAGAAGTAGGCTTCTTCTACCTCAAGAAGCTCCCGCCCATCGAATGACGTCTGCACCACGCAGAAGACGAATTGACTATCGATCGGGGCGTCCGGGTAGAACTTGAAGAGATCGATGCTCGAGCTGTGCGCCTTGCCGTCTTTGCAGACAGTGAATTCGATCTGCTCTTTCGTAAAGCGGGCGTCTTGGTGGTAGCCGGTTACAGACACAAGGTAGGGCTGGTCGTTCATGTATCCCATAAACAAAGTCTGGCCAACGGATGGGCGATAGTCCGGGATGTGGGCGCTCATGGATATTTCCTTTCTGAAGGGTCGCATTTGATTGGCCTCATATTCGTAGAGGATTCGGTGTGCCAGAAGCCCCCATCTCGTTGAAAATGACGGATTGGCATGGCCCGAATCCCAGCTATGAGCTATGAGCTATGAGCTATGAGCTATGAGCTATGAGCTGAGAACTGGGTATTCGGTTTCGCAAATTGGGTCTGACGAACTGAATCGCTAGCCACCGGTGTTAGGCCGCAAGCCCCAGGTCTTCACACTCCTCACGCCATCCCGCCCAGAGATCTGCTTCAATCGACGCATAGGTGTCGTGAATGTCCTGGCAGTACGCGCGGTGGGCTTCCTCCTCCAACATTTCCTGGTTGCACTCGTAGGCATCAATGCATTCCTCTGCCGTGTCGACCGGCGACTCTCCATGTGACCATTGGTGCATCACTGTGCGGTAATGCCCTTGGCGAATGTGTGCAACCGTACCGACACGAGCGTCCATGAGTTGAGCGATAGCCATATCGACCGCAGCAAGCCAGCTTGTGTAAGAGAAGTGTTCATGTGGCTCAGGTTGCAACCAACTGGCTGAGAGCCTGCCAATCGATCCGCTCTTAACGTTGGTTTCATGCAGTTCTGTATAGAGCTCGTGAGCAAGGCTGTATTGGTCTGCCAGCTCAGGGATGTCTTGAAGCAAGACTGGCACGCAGGGGCCATAGTGGCGGTAGGTCAGAACATCATTCGACGCAAGATCGTGCACCGCGTTGTAGGCAACCTCCAAGGCGGCTTCGGTTTGAGCCTCGCACCCTTCGATGCCAGCAAAAGCAGCGACATTGATCCAGAGCAAGCGGGCGGCGAGGGCTTCTTGAAATGCTGGGTTCATGGTTGAGGCTCCGAGTCTGTTTGGACAGTGGAACCATCATCAGGGCGTACTAAGTGTGCCAGAACCTCCCAAGGGGAAAATAAGGCTGCCGCCCCAACGTTTGGAATGCACGCCTAATCGAACCTCCAATACCTCAGGTGGGGTACCAATGCGGTCGTTATCCAGCCCAGGGAATGGTGTGCTGGGGTCGCTTGATCCTTGGTCGATCTGTATCGTCATCGCCCATTGACACTGATTCGCCGGAGCAAGTACCAATGCACGAGTACATAGACGCTTTCAAGGTAGCCATGGTGCGGACCGATGCGATTGCAGGTGGATTGTCGAACTACCCGCTGAGGATCACTCCAGGGTTGAAGATCGACATACCTCAGATTGTTGATGCGATCGCTCGTGACTTCTCGGAGTTTCTCCCGCATACCGACGTGCTGCCAGGGAAATGCTTCAGAGTCGCCCGTGAGCTGTCATACATCCTGCTTGAGTTGGGTGTCCGGCATACCGTCACTGTTGGAGACATCGAGCTGGTTGATGGCCTCTATGTGGGCCTTGACCTAGAGCAGCTGCAGCGCGACGTCGCCGGGGGCTATGGGTTGGACTTTCAGGATGGGCGTCCTGTAGGCCGGCCGATAAATGCTCATGCCTGGATCACCTTGGAAAATGGGTGTGTCATTGACACCACTATCCTTCCTTCTCAGCATCGCAAAAGCCAAAACCCATCTGAGCTTCTGAGTTTTGCTGAGTCGGTCTATTTTTCCGGCAAGCAGCACACTCCAGTAGTCCGGCACATGCCGATGATGACCGGGCTTGTGTATCACCAGTTGGTGCTGATAGGGGAGGGTGACGGTGACGCACAGAACTACTGCCAGTGGTCAGAGGATTACGCGAGGTTGATGGGGAGGCTGGACTTGGTCAGGTTGGTGCCGGCACTCAGACCTAACTGATTTCAAAGAACTCAACCCGGGTCTCATTGGCACCGGGTTGGAATTTGATGAGATGGCTCAATTGATAGGCGTAGAAGGCAGCATAGGTGCTTCAAAAAACGGGTGAAGCTCCGTAAAACCCGCATCTCGATAACACTGCCACCAAGCATCTACCTGGTCCTTCACACTCTCGGTCAGCTCCTTGATTCCATTGCGCAGATCTATCGCTAAGAACGCGCATGCCTTGTAAGCGTCTACGGCCTCAAGGTCATCGCGGGAGACTACTGCGCAGGCAGTCAGATGACGTGAACGTACATAGTGAAAAGCACCGGCAGGTATGTCGCCGGCCATGTACTCACTGTGCGCAGCGGCTAGGTTCGCATCGAGGACCGGCATAACACCGATCAAGTTGCTTTTGAGAGATTGAATACTCATGGTCTGACCAGGGTTCATGATTTGAATCCTTGAGACCCAGGCGAGCCCGGGCGTGAGGGTGGGGTGATCAGGCTCAGGCGGCTTGCGGCGGAAGGTCGCTACGTTTGTTTGCGATCCCGATGTTGGATTTGAAGTAATCCATGCACGCTTCAAAGCCTTGCGAGATAAGCGATGCGTAGGCTGCACGGTGATCACCATTGAGGATGTAGAACCCATCCATTTGATCACGCACTAGCGCAGTGGTGTCGCAGCCATAGATCCACATGTCGTGGTCGTTGAAGCTGACGTAGAACCCTTTACCGTTGATGGTCGAGTTGTACTGCACGACAGGCACCGCCAGTCCCGAAGCGAGTGTGATGGTGTGGGCGGTAGCCATATTGAATTCCTTGCATGAGATGAATTTGATATGGCCATCTTGTTGCCACTTACCCTGTGCCAGAACCCTCTTTACGAAAAAAGAGCCGCATGGGCCCCTTTTTTGTTGGACGGCAACTAACTCCGTTGGCCAGCCCGATCATCTGCGCCTCGTGACCAACCGCGGGCGTACAATCGGTCTTCCCAGGTCGAATCCGGATTGGGGAAGGCTGGCCCCGGGTCTCCCTTCTGGCCTGCTTCACGTCCACGCTGATACGGCGTCTTCTCGTCCGCGGGGCCCAAAAGCGCTGCTAACTTACTCATAATTCCTACCTTGAATAGCCGGGGCCGGCCAGTACAGCCAGTTGGTTGGGATTCAGAGTGGGGATTTCAGCTGCTCAACCCGAGCCTTTTGTTCCAGGTCCATGCACTGGCGGACCTGCTTGGCCGTCGCCTTGCCCTGAGCCCACCAGTTTCGCAGTGATTTCATTGTTCTTTCTTCAGCCTTGCTCATGATCTCTCCACACTCTTGGAAGTTAATGAGGGCAATATTGAGGCGTTCGCAAGCGTGCCAGAAGCATGCTTATGGAGGATCCACGAACCCGGCCGGGGGTATTGTGAATTGCAGGCACAAAAAAAGCCGCCCGTCAGGGCAGCTCTTTGGAAATCAATGATGCTTGTCAGCCAGCGAGGCGGCCAACGGGCTCGAAATCACGGCCTTTGGACATTGCTACGTCCAGAAAACGGCTGGCTTTCACGGAACGATTAGCAAGGACCGCACGAGCTTCTGCTTGGAAGCGTGCTGCCATCATTGGTTTCGGTTCGTGCTTTGGCTTCTGCATAGACACCTCTCGGGTATCGGGATTTAGGTGGATAGTATTACTGCTCAATAGAGATGACAAGCCGGTCCGTCGGATCGAAGGCGAACCCCAGGCTCTCATAGACCGGGATAGCACCTGCTGCAGGCTCCTGGACCTCGATCTCCGTACAACCGATCATAAGGGCGTAGTTCTCGATTGCGGTCAGCGCCAGCGCAGCCACGGCACCTCGTAGGGGGTGCGACTTGTCTGGCTTGCCCTCGAGAATCACGATCTTGATGCAGATCTTGCTCTTTCTAGGTGTGGCGTAGCAGAGCCCACAGAGCTCCTGACCAAACCATAGCGAAAGATCGAAGCCGCGCGTGTCGTCCTGCTTCCAATGATGCATTAGCACCGCAACCAGAAACATACTATTTCCTCTGATTCCTCTGAGAATTGGGCTGGACTTATCCAAAATAATTACTAGTGTTGATGCTAGATCCGCATAACAAATACTAAATACTATGAGGCTCGAGAGCGATGGCCTACGTAGCAAAGGTAAATGTAAGGTATCGAAACGACGAGACGGGCCGTGAGATCCAGCTTCCAGGTCTGCTGACGCAGGGAGGGGTTTTGGTATCGCACCTAAGATACCTAGCAGATCAGCAAACCAAGAGCGCCTCCTGGAGGGAGCGGAGCGCGTTCGCGGTAAAACTTTTAATCAAGTACATCAACGCGAACAAAGATCGATTTCAGGACACAACAGATCTGTTATCTGCGTTCGCTCAATCTATCGAGTTAGGGACGATCAATACCAGTTCACTGTTAGACCCCAGTGGTTTGTACTGGATGCCCAGAAAACCTGATGATTTCCGAACGCTTCTATTTCATCTGACCAAGTACACAGACTGGCTAGCCAAACAGCCAGAGTACAACACAAAGCGCGCAAACCCATTCCACAAGGCGAACACTGAAGAGGAGAGGATGAATTGGTGCGCATATTACAATAAAGAAGCCAAGGTATTCTTATCCCACTTGAGCGATCCTGATGAGGCGAAGAGGCGGAATGAGAAAGTAAGAGGTGTTCGCACGAGTAGGACTCCGAAGTCAAGCGGTCGTATTACGAAGAAATTTCCTGAAAAGGAGATTAATAATTTACTGATCAATGGCTGGGTGCGTCGATGCGAAGATCCAGATGCAGTAAAACATGCATTCATAGATTATAAGGGGCGCGCTCTTACTTTGTTAATGCATTACGGTGGTGTTAGGAAAAGTGAGGCATTTCAGCTCTATCTGCAAGATATCATCGTCGATCGTAAACGGGGTGAAGCTCTAGTCAGGATATATCACCCTGCATTTGGAGCATCTCCCGATAAACAGTATGGTTCTCGAAGAGAATATCTAGCGCGTCGATATCGGTTAATGCCTAGAACCGATTATCCAAAATCCAAGGCACTGCATGCTGGTTGGAAAGCGCCATTACTAAATGACTCTACTGAAGGTTTTTTTCAGGTGCACTTCTCGCCCGTTGCGATGGCAAAAGAATTTCTTTATACGTTTGAACGCTATTTGAGCTGTCAGAGGGTGGATGCGCCAGTTGGATCAGAGCACCCCTATGCGTTTACAAATAGCAAAGGCGAGCCTGAAACTTTGAAAAATTTTTCCCGTCAGCATAAGAATGCTGTCAACCGTATTGGCTTAGAGCATGAAAAAAAATTTGGAACTACTGAGCATGGTCATAGGCATGCTTATGGATTTCGTTTGCATGCGTACGGGTTATCCCAGATAGAAATTCAGAAGGCGATGCATCATAAAGACCCAGATTCCTGCTTGGTTTATATGCATCAAACAGAAGAAGAGTTGAGAGCCAGCTTTGAACATGCTGAGAAAGTTGCTAGTGGTCTCTTTTCCTGATGTGTAAACAGTAATGTTTACTGCAAGCTTAATTCGTAGGGGCGTGCCGTGTACAAGAAAAATAAATATTTTCTGAGTTATGCGGAAGCATCGGAAGCTGTTAAGGCGATGGGGGTGACGGATACGCGAGCTTATTATAAAAGGTATAAGGAGATTCCAGGGTTGCCGTGGAGTCCAGCCAAATTTTATAAGGGTGAGTATAAAGGGTGGGATGCTTTCAGTGGTATAGCAAATTATGGTGCTGTTGCTGAGGCAGGGGAAGCCGTTAACCGATTGGGTATCAAAACGTTTGATGAATATTGCTCGCGTTATAAGGAGGATCCGAGGCTACCATCTAATCCTCGTCAATTTTACGGGGAAGCATATCTAGGGTTCTCAGCATGGATCGGTCGGATTAAGCCGGTTCGATACCCTACAATGGGTATGGCTTCCGAAGCAGCCGTTCGATTAGGATTAAAATCATGTTGCGACTATAAAGCGCGATATAAAGAAGATCCTTTGCTGCCTAGTAATCCTAATAAATTTTACTCCGGTGAATGGAAAGGTTGGCCGTTTTTTATAAAGGTTAAAAATATAAAAAAAGGTAAGGGTAAGTATGAGACTTACGAAGGGTTCATGTCGGCGGTGCGTAGAATTGGCATTAATAGTCGGGTTGAATATATAACTCGCCATAAGGAAGATTCAAAGTTGCCAGCGCATCCGGAGACGGTTTATGAAAAATATTGGATTAGTTGGCAAGAAGTATTTGGAAGTGATTCTTGTGTTGTGCGGTGCTCGACTTGGCAAGAAGCCAAGTCTGTTGCTGCGCAATATAGATTCTCCACCAGTGTAGAGTATCAGAATGGTTGCTCGGTTGATGCTCGGTTGCCAAAGTGGCCTAAAGAAAAATATAAAGATTTTCCGGGTTGGATAAACTTTTTGTTGCCGGAAAATTACATTTGCTTAGACGATGTGCGATGCGCTGTGAAGGTTTTGGGTATCAGCAGTAGTGTCAAATACAAAAGTGCTCGTAAAAAATATCCGTCCTGAATTCAACACATAAGTGCAACGCTCACCCCTGTATGCACTTCGTACGGCGTCTTCCAGCCCAAGCGCTTGCGCGGGCGTAGATTGATCCTCGCTACTGTCCGATTGACGGCTTCGACGGTCA
>NZ_JAAMQZ010000029.1 GCF_013522825.1 Stutzerimonas stutzeri | reverse complement strand
GTGCTGCGGCGCTGCATGGCAGCCGGCCTAGTCAAGGGTGAAGGTTTCGCCGTCGACGCCAGCATCATCAAGGCGGATGCCAGCCGGCAACGTGGGGTGGCGGGAGATGAGGTCGATTGGAACGATCCAAAGCTCAGCAGCCGCGCAGTGCGCGAGTACCTCGAAGCCCTTGATGAAGAGGCGCTGGCTGAGGCTCTTCCCAAGAAAATTTCGCTCACAGATCCTCAGTCCCGTTGGACAGCAGCGCCAGGTGGGCCGGCCTTTTTTGCCTACTCCACGAATTACCTGATCGACACTGAGCACGGTGTGATCATGGACGTGGAAGCTACCCCGGCGCACCGTACCGCCGAAGTCGATTCGACTAGGACGATGGTCGAGCGTGTCAAAGCTCAGTTCGATCTCACACCGGAACGCCTTATCGGCGATACCGCTTATGGCACCGCCCCGATGCTGGCCTGGATGGTCGAAGAAAAGGACATCGAGCCGCATGTGCCGGTGTGGGACAAGACTGAGCGCAAGGACGACAGCCTCTCCAGTAACGACTTCCACTGGAACCAGGAGGCCAATGAATACCGCTGCCCAGCCGGCAAACCACTACGCAGTGAGTGGCGCGCCTTCACCCAGAAAAGATCGCGGGTGACCAAGGCCAACACCATCATTTATCGCTCCAGCCAAACCGACTGCACTACCTGTCCGCTGAAAGCGAAATGCTGCCCCAACACGCCGAATCGGAAGATCGTCCGCAGTATCCATGAGGCTGCCCGCGATGTGGCCAGGCGCATCGCCAAGACACCGGAATACCTCGTCTCTCGCTGCGAACGAAAGAAGGTGGAGATGCTGTTCGCCCACCTCAAACGGATCATGAAACTCGATCGTTTACGACTGCGCGGCCTGACAGGTGCCACTGACGAATTCACTTTGGCGGCGGCGGTGCAGAACCTGCGACGCATGGCCAAGCTTTTGCCTCAAGGGCCACCGCTCACGGGATAGGTACGCCTGCTGAGAGCAGAAACCTTCAAATTAACCCTCGGGCCTGAGCAAGGACGCTCAGCGAAACGCCGAAAGGCAACTGAAGTGGCTTGCAGCCACTTCGACAGCAGGCACACCTGATCTGCAGGCCGCCGCTAAACCTACTTTTTCAACAGAATCGGCCGACTGCAGCCGGTCACGACTGCCGATTGACTGAAAAAACACAATCAACAAGCACCAAGCCCATCATCTCCTATTGCGGCGAGTGACTAATAAGGTCACCAGCAGTAGCCGATTCCTCCTGGCCGCGAGATTCGCATAGCACCAGGCTCACCACATGTTCCGCTGACGTCGTCAGCGACATGCCAGGCCGCCTCGGTCTTAAAGGTTGCCCACGGTTTTCCGTGTGACCGACTCCGTTCGCACCGCATCCCTCACGCGAACAACTACCGGATCTCCGGTGGTGGATGCAGATGTCCTCAACCCACCGCGGGGTTACGCACCTCCGCATTGGGTCGGTGTGTCTTCGCTTTCTTGTTCCCAAGTCAATGGAGATTCACCATGACCAGCACTACTTCCAACCCGAAGTCGTACTTCGACATCCACACCTCGGGTATCGGATACATCCAGCGCGTCCGCGAAGTACCTGTAAAGGGCGGTCGGAAGGCTGTGCCATTTCTCGCATGCACTGTGGCGGCTCTCGTCGGGCCTGCCACTAACCCGACCCGGCGTTACTTTGATGTGCGGGTTTCCGGCGCTGAAGCCAAGCAACTCGTCCAGTCCTACATCGGTATTGATGATCCCCAGCAGCGGCCGCTGGTCAGCTTTCGTCTAGGAGATCTGTGGATCGATCCATTCCGTCGGCTTTCGGGCGATCCAGCTGCCAGCATGAAGGCCCGGCTACTCAAGGCCGAGTTACTGGAGCGCAGCGCCTTGGACGAAATGGAGTATTACGAGCTGCATACCCGCGGTATCGGATA
This sequence comes from Stutzerimonas stutzeri, assembly GCF_013522825.1. GTDB lineage: Bacteria > Pseudomonadota > Gammaproteobacteria > Pseudomonadales > Pseudomonadaceae > Stutzerimonas > Stutzerimonas stutzeri_AK. The sequence goes on along the minus strand of NZ_JAAMQZ010000029.1, from coordinate 66,800 downwards.
CTTGAACAATCCCAGGATAATTCCAAACGGCGGTGATCCATTTCTGTCGTGCTCAATCGCAGCCTTGGCCGGCCCGGTTGGCGATCCTGAATATCGCTATATCGAGACCACCGTCGCCGACGACAGCGCCCAGCACCTAGTGCAGCGCTGCATTCAGGCCGTTGAAGCGAAGAAGAAGGTGCTGCTTGCCTTCACGCTCAACGACATGAAGGCGGATGCCTACGTCCGTACCAAAGGCGAGCATGCTGGTGAAGTGAGCGGAAGCCTGAAGTCGAAGCTGGTTCGCGTCAGCCTGATCAAAGTCGACGGCGAAAAGGTCTATCCGCTAGAGCCCGAAGCCCCCGCTCCCGAAGACGTTCACGCGTCCGACAAGACGGTTCTCGCCGAGGACGACAACGGTGGCCCACAACCCACTGCCCTCATTTTGGCCCCTGTCGAGGAGCCCGCGCGGGTGGCTTCGTTCTGACCCACTGGGCCTAACCTAGGGCACGCGTCCCGCACCTTCCATGCCCCGGCACCTCGGTGTCGGCGGCATGCGCAGCTTACCTCCCGTTATCGCCCATCTTGGGGCTTTCTTTATCCCATGCAATCAGACGTGCCGGCCTTCCAACCCGCATGTGATTGCCGCATTTCTCAAGGAGAACGGCCATGCAACTCGCCTCTCGTTTCGCTTCGCGCTCGCCAATACTGCGCTCTGACCATCCACTTTCCGATGATCAGATTCGCGCAGTGGTACCGTCGATCTTCGCGGAAAACCCGCATGAAAGCCGATCCGAGCGATACAGCTACATTCCCACCGCCTCGGTGCTCACCGAACTGCGCGGAGAGGGTTTCCAACCTTTCATGGTGTGCCAAACCCGCGTGCGCCACGAGGACCGCCGCGAATTCACTAAGCACATGGTTCGCCTTCGCCACGCCAGCCAGATCAACGGCAACGAAGCGAATGAAATCATCCTCCTAAACTCGCACGACGGCACCAGCAGTTACCAGATGCTGGCCGGTATGTTCAGGTTCGTCTGCCACAACGGCTTGGTCTGCGGTAACACCCTCGCCGATGTCCGCGTACATCACAAAGGCAATGTCGCCGAGCACGTAATCGAAGGTGCCTATGAGGTCTTACACAGCTTCGAACAAGTGCAGGAGTCTCGCGACGCGATGCGCCTCATCACCCTGGACGAAGGCGAGCAGGAACTACTGGCCCGCTCTGCATTGGCGCTCAAGTACGACGCGCCGAACAAGGCGACGCCAGTCACCGAGGCTCAGATACTGATGCCTCGCCGCTTCGGCGACGGTGGCAGTGACCTGTGGTCCACGTTCAATCGTATTCAGGAAAACCTCCTCAAAGGCGGTTTGAACGGGCGCAGCGCCCATGGCCGCCGCCAGAGCACCCGGCCAGTCCAAGGCATCGATCAGAACCTGCGGCTCAACCGAGCACTGTGGATGCTGGCCGAAGGCATGCAACAACTGAAGGCCTAAGTGCCACGCGGACCTCGCCCTCAGGCGTGGTCCGCCATTCTCTATTCAATGCGTGCTCAGCACCCCGGGGACCGAGGAATCTCACACCCATCGCAAGGAGAGCAGCCATGCAGCCGCACGCCCTAAAACACAGATGCTGGAACATCGGTTTGCATTGGCCATGGCGTGCGGCATGTGATTGCTGGTCGCCTCACTCTCCACACTGCTGACCGGTCTGGATGCGCGCAGCGGGGATTTTCAATAGACCGCTTCGCCCGACGGATCGTTGGCTAGCGGGTCTCCAGTTCGGCCCGTACCGACTTCGTTCTCGATGCGCTGGAGCAGGCCTTGTATGCCCGTCGCCCAGTCGATCAAGGTGGCCTCATCCATCACAGCGGACGCGGCGCCCAGTATGTTTCCCGCTACACCGAGCGCCTGGCTGAAGCGGGCGTTGAGCCGTCAGTGGGCAGCGTCGGCGACTCCTATGACAATGCCTTGACTGAGACCGTCAGCGGGCTGTACAAGGCCGAAGTGATCCACCGGCGGTCATGGCAGAGCCGCGAGACGGTGGAACTGGCAACGCTGGAATGGGTGGACTGGTTCAACCATCGACGATTGCTGGCGCCCATCGGGAACATACCGCCCGCGGGAGCCGAAGCGATCTACTATCGGCAATTTATCGAGTCTGCCCAAGCGGTATGACTCACACCAAAGAGCCTCCGGAGAATGCGGGGCGGTTCAGGTCGGTAGTGGCGGCAGTCTGTTGTTTCACGCCGGTGCTGGTGGTTCTGTTTGGAGCAATCGGCCTATCCGCCTGGGTAGGCTACCTGGACTACGTACTGTTTCCGGCGCTCGGCGCCTTCATTGCGCTGACCCTTTATGCCCTGCACAAGAAGCGTAAAGCCGAGGCCTGCTGCACAGCCGATTCGAATACGGGAGAAAAGTGATGATCGAACTCCAGGTGGAGGGCATGACCTGCGGATCGTGCACGGAGCACGTCAAACAGGCATTGGAGCAGGTGGCGGGTGTGCGCTCGGCGAGTGTTTCCTATCCGCAGGGGCTGGCAGCGATCGCGACCGATGGCCATGTGGGCTTGGAGCCGCTTATCGCGGTGGTCACCGCACTCGGTTATCGCGCGCGGGGCGCCGACGGCTCTGCCGGTCCATTCGACCAGGCGTCGGGCTGGTCGGGTCGGGAAACTACACAGGCGGGCGATGAGCAATCGCTGCACGTTGCCGTCATTGGCAGCGGCGGCGCCGCCATGGCGGCCGCGCTCAAGGCGGCGGAAGGTGGTGCCCGCGTCACGCTGATCGAGCGCGGCATCATCGGCGGCACCTGCGTCAACGTGGGGTGCGTGCCCTCCAAGATCATGATTCGCGCCGCCCATGTAGCCCAGCTGAGGCGCGAGAGTCCGTTCGACGCCGGGCTGTCGGCCACCACGCCGGTCGTCCTGCGCGAACGGCTGCTCGCCCAGCAACAAGGTCGCGTCGACGAGCTGCGCCATGCCAAATACGAAAGCATCCTGGAGTGTACCCCGGCCATCACCGTGCTGCGCGGCACCGCCCGCTTCAGGGATGGCCGCACGCTCAGCGTGGAACTGGCCGAGGGCGGCGAGCGCATCCTTGCCTTCGACCGCTGCCTGATTGCCACCGGCGCGAGCCCGGCGATTCCGCCGATTCCAGGCCTTAAGAACACGCCCTACTGGACCTCGGACGAGGCGCTGGTGAGCGACAGCACTCCCAAACGTTTGGCCGTGATCGGTTCCTCGGTGGTGGCGCTGGAACTGGCGCAGGCATTCGCCCGCCTGAGCAGCAAGGTCAGCATCTTGGCGCGCCACACGCTGTTCTTCCGCGAAGACCCAGCCATCGGCGCAGCGCTGACGGCGGCCTTCCGTATGGAGGGCATCGAAGTGCTGGAGCACACGCAAGCCAGCCAGGTGGTCTACGCCGACGGCGAGTTCGTATTGAGCACCAACCACGGCGAACTGCGCGCCGACCAACTGCTCGTCGCCACCGGCCGCACGCCCAATACCCAAGGCATGAATCTGCAAGGCGCCGGCGTGAACCTGGATCAGCGCGGTGGCATCCAGATCGACACGGGCATGCGCAGCAGCGCCCCCGATATCTATGCGGCAGGTGACTGCACCAACCAGCCGCAGTTCGTCTATGTCGCGGCGGCGGCCGGCACTCGGGCGGCGATCAACATGCTTGGCGGCGAGGCGACACTCAATCTTGGTACGATGCCGGCCGTGGTATTCACCGATCCGCAGGTGGCCACCGTCGGTTACAGCGAGGTGGAAGCGCACCACGCGGGCCTCGAAACCGACAGTCGCACGCTGAGCCTGGACAACGTGCCACGCGCGCTGGCCAACTTCGACACCCGTGGTTTCATCAAGCTGGTCGCCGAAGCGGGCTCCGGCCGGCTGCTGGGCGTGCAAGCGGTGACTCCAGAAGCAGGCGAGATCATCCAGACCGCTGCCATCGCCATCCGGGCGCGGATGACGGTGCAGGAACTGGCCGACCAACTATTCCCCTACCTGACCATGGTCGAGGGATTGAAGCTGGCGGCGCAGACCTTCACCAAGGACGTGAAGCAACTGTCCTGCTGCGCGGGTTAAGGGAAGACCGGACCGTGCCAGGAGACGAGAGCCAAGGCTGTTGCATCAGTGAGATCGCAACAGCCGAGGAGGTGGAGAGTGGACACCCGCATCACCACAGCTTGCGGCGCCGGGACGCAGACCGAAGGGGCCAGCGCGGAGCGATTGCGTAGTGGCGACCGAGAGGCATTCACGGCCCTGGTGCGTGAGCATCATCAAGCACTACGGACGCTGGCTGCCTGCATCGTCGGCGAAGCCTGGGCCGACGATGCGTTGCAAGAGGCCTGGCTCGCCGCCTATCGGACGCTGCCCTGGTCCGAAGGGCGGGCCAACCTCAAGACATGGCTCTGGGCAATAGTGCGTAACCAGGCACTGGCCCGGCTGCGGCGGGAGCGGCGCTACGTGCCCTGGGCGGCGATGTTCCCGGAAGCAGACAGCGGCAAGAGCCTGCGCTTCGACGCGGCCGATCCCTGGCCGACGACTCCGGGCCCCTGGCATCAGGAGCGGCCGGAAGCGCTGTTGTGCTCCGCCGAGTCGGCCCAGTGTCTGGGCCGCGCCATCGCCGCGCTGCCGGGTGCGCAACAGCGCGCCTATCGGCTGCGCGAGATGGAGGGCCTGGAACTCGACAATATCGCCGAGGGCATGGCGACCTCCAGCGGCAACGTGCGCGTGCTGCTGCACCGGGCCCGCTCCGCGTTGAGGCGTGTGCAGTTCGATGCTGCATAGTGGAAACCTCATTCATGGCGCGATGGATTCGTTTAGGCTAGGTTTTACCCGTGACCCATTCGCCGCTTTCTCATCTTTCAAGAAAGAATTTCTAAGCGTCTTCGTAGCTGCGGCTGCTCGCCCATTCCAAGTCATACTGCACTTCAAGGTGAAAGGCCTCATAGAGTCGCCAGGCCTTCTGGCTGGCTTGCTCCAAGGCCTTCTCCACCCCGGCTTCTGTGAGGGGTTTACTGACATCAGGCTGGGCTGGGAGCTGTTCACGAAGCGACGCGAGCTTCACATAGACGGCATAAGCAGCATCGCGACTCTGGGCGGCATGCCCTTCGGCAATTTTGCCGTCCAATCTAGACATCAACTGTTCTATCTCTGTTGTCTCAACGTCAGTCACAAGCTACGCGTCTCCGTTTGGGAAATGAGGGGCGTTGTCGATTCGGCTGGTCAGGCTTTCAATGCCAGAATTCGGCGCGCACCGTTCAGCACGATGAGACCAACGACCGTACCAATCACCAAATCTGGATAGGGAGAACCGGTCCACGCAACCAAAGCACCTGCGGCAATAACGCCAATATTCGCGATCACATCGTTGGCCGAAAAAATCCAACTCGCTTTCATGTGTGCACCGCCTTCGCGATGGCCATAGATCATCAACAGACAGCTGACGTTCGCGACGAGTGCAAATAAGCCAATCCCCATCATCAGCATCGACTCAGGTTCGCTGCCATACATGAAGCGTCTAACCACCTCCACGAGTACCCCCAGAGCCAATACGATCTGGACGATACCCGCCAGGTGCGCAGCGCGAACCTGCAGCTGCGCAGCTCGACCGACCGCAAAGAGAGCCAGGCCATAGACGGCTGCATCAGCAAACATGTCCAGCGAGTCGGCGATCAGGCCCGTCGACTGAGCGATCAAGCCCGCGCCCAACTCGATGACAAACATCGCGGCATTGATACCGAGCAGGATTTTGAGCGTGCCGGCCTCCTTGGAAGCAGTCAGCTCTTCACTGGCGCTATTGGTCGAAGCTGCTTCCTGGCTGGCCGGTTGAGTGCCGAGAAGCGTTGCCCCTAAACCAAGCGACTCCAGCTTGGTCGCGATTTGGTCAACCGGACCGTCATGGAAAGCGCGTACCTGTCTGCTGCTCAGATCAAAGGACAACGAATTGAGCTCAGGCAAGCCATTGAGCGCGAGCCGAATCATTCGCTCTTCTGAAGGGCAATCCATCTTGGGCACAGAAAAACTGCTGACCCAGGTTCCTTCCTTCGAAGGCGCGGTTGCCGCTTCAGTGGTTGCCGCCTCAGGGCCACAGCCACGGGATGTATCACAAGAACTCATGATTCGCCTCTCCTATAGGACTTAATGCTACCGATTAAAAACCATGTAGTAGCTATAGGGTCAAGCCTGGATATACTGGCCCTTTTACCAAGGGACAGACCATGCGCATCGGCCAACTTGCACAGCAGGCTGGGGTGGACATTCAGACGATTCGTTTTTATGAACGTCAGGGGCTGCTTCCACCGCCTAATCGTGAGGACAATGGCTATCGAACCTATAAAGCAGACCATGCGGACAAACTGCTGTTCATTCGTCGATGCCGCTCTTTTGGCATGTCACTGGAAGAAATTGGTGTTTTGCAGAGCTACCAAGAACAGCCGCAGCAACCCTGCGTTGCGGTCAATGAGCTCCTTGATAGACATATCACCCAGGTCAGGAACCAGATTGCGTCCTTGCAGGTCTTGGAAAGCCAACTGGTGACGTTGCGGGGCTGCTGCGATAACGGACGACAAAGCCTGGACTGCGGGATACTTTCGGGCCTGCTGGGGGGCGACAAACCTCTTTTATGATTTCGGCTTCAAGTCATTTTTCGCGTCGCCTCAATCCATAGCGCTTGACCCTATAGCGGCTATAGGGTGTTCACTTAGGCCATCTGCTGCGTAAGTGAGATCCAGATGAATACCGCTCTCCGCATTGCCATCGATGAGGCCTTCTACCAAGCGAGGAAAGCACTCAAAGAACAGACGCCAACCGAGGCTTTCTCCTGGCTGGAGCGAGCCCACATATTGAACCAGCGAATGCCTATTCTTCATGCTCAGAGCCATTGGCTGATGCTAAGGGCTGGCTGGCAGTTGCGCGACTTTCGGGAGGTGCTCAGCCAAGTACCGCGAATCATAGCGGCCCTGCTGTTCTCGAAGATCTGGGTGCCGCTCGGAAACAGCGGACGCGCCAGGGTCAGTGCTTTTGCGCCGATGCCCATCTCACCGGAGCTGCAGAGACTTCTTCAAGGAGAAACGCGATGAGCTCGTCTCCTAGAAGGTTACTTTTTGTTGCTCCCTGGTTCTGGTGGATGCTATCGCTGACCATTGCCTCGGCCGACCAAGCGTTGAAGAGCGCAATCACGGGTTCGCTCCCGGTCGGCACCGTGACTCCTCTCACCCCGTTTTTCAATCTGGTTCATTTCTGGAATACCGGTGCAGCGTTCAGCTTCCTGGCTGACGCGGGCGGTTGGCAGCGTTACTTCTTCATCGTTATAGCTCTGGTCGTTTCGATGGTGCTGGCTCTGGTATTGCGTAAAACCAGAGCCAACAGCGAAGCCTTAGGCTATAGCCTTATCTTGGGCGGGGCAGTTGGGAATCTGATTGATCGCGCATTTCGAGGCCATGTAATCGACTACTTGGATTTTTACTGGCAGTCCTGGCATTGGCCTGCGTTTAACCTGGCAGATACTAGTATCGTCGGTGGTGCCGCCATGTTGATCCTGAGCAGTTTGCTGAGCCCAAATGCGGAAGCTGGCCGAGTCAAAGAATGAAAGGCTCGCCCTCAACGGATACGGTGCGCTGGACAGGCAAGGCCTGGGTAGGGCCCGGCATCGGCATCTTTCATGGCCGTGCCGGCCCCCAGGAGTGGCACCACCATCAGGCGCATCAGATTTCAGTGGGCCTCGACTCACCTGTATCGGTTGAAACCCCGTTGGGCATTCAAACAGGGGCAGCCATCTTCATAGCCGCGGGCCTGAAACACCGACTTAGTGCTGGACGAGTTCTGTCGATCTATCTGGATGCACTATCCGATGAAGCCCCAACTATGCGTATGCGGGGTACCGAAGAAGCGAGAGTGATTGTGATCGCCCCGACGGACGTATTGGCGATTATCGACGTGCTGCGCGAGACAGGACACACCGCACTCCAGGTTAGGGCGGGGGTGCGTCAGGCACTGCGGCTACCCGATCCACCGATTCCAGATCCTCGCTTGACCAAGGTGATAGAGGCGCTGCGTAGAGGTCAAATGGGACGCGACGGAATGGCCGAGTTGGTGCATTTGTCTCCTACACGATTTTCCCATTGGTTCGTGGAACAGACAGGCTTGCCGCTGCGCAGCTATGCGAAATGGTTACGTCTCACACAAGCCCTACAGCATCTAGCCAAAGGGGGGCTGCTCATCGAAGCGGCCCATGAGGCGGGCTTTTCTGACTCGTCGCATTTCTCCCGGACATTTAAGGCGCTACTGGGCATCGATCCTTCCTCCGCCCTGGCTGAAGTCGATCTTCAGGAATCGTAGCTCTTTCGTTCAAGCTGAAAACGGACCATCCCACATACAGTCATGGCTCCCTCTTCAGGAGCTGAGCGATGTCTATCTCCCTGCGATTCGCCATCCGGTGGCTGAGCTATCCACTAGTGTTTGGCAGTTGTACCGCCTTCATGGTCTGGGCACTGTATGCAGGAATACCGTATTGGCCCACCACCCTCATAGTCTCCGCGGCGGGGATGCTACTCATTGCTGGCTTGGAGCGCATCCAGCCTTTTCGGCGAGCCTGGCTGGAAGATCATCAGGACACCCTGACGGATCTGCTGCACATGCTGGTGAACCTGTCTGTCATTCAATTCACTGCGGAGTTCCTGGCCGAGTTAGGCGATGCGGTACCGGCTTCGATTCGGCTCTTCCCGATCGAGAGCCCATTGTGGTTGCAATTGCTACTAGTCGCCGCCGTGCTCGATTTGAGCCTGTATGTGATGCACCGCATCAGCCACCGCGTGCATTGGTTGTGGCGCTTTCACAAGATCCATCACAGCGCTGAGCGGCTCTACTGGATGAACGGAGAACGCCGACATCCTCTGCATGCGGCGTTGATGGCCGGGCCGGGGCTGGTGGTTTTGCTCATATCTGGAGCTCCGCCTGCCGTAGTCGCAACGTGGTTCGGCATCCTAACCGTCCATCTGGCCTTTCAGCATGCGAACCTGGACTACAGCGTGGGTTGGCTGCGGCATGTGCTCGGGGTTGCTGAGGTCCATCGTTGGCACCATAAGCGCGACTTCGAAGATGCCCAGGTCAACTTCGGTGAGTTTTCAACCCTGTGGGATCGGATGTTCGGAACCTTCTACGACAGCGCCGGGAAGCTGGGCGACGCTGACGTTGGGTTGCATGAAAAGGACTACCCCAGAAATTATTTCGGGCAATTTATTGATCCTCTTCGTCCAACATCTGCTTACCCGGCCGGTCACAAATCTTCACAGCAGGATGAAAGCGCAACACGTAGCTAGAACGGGTGGAATCTCAACGGAGAAAGCGATGCCAAATATACCGCGTGACACCGGATTGGATAGTACTTGTGCATTCTTGCGAGATCCCTATCGATTTATCTCCGCGCGCAGTCAGTTTCATCAATCGCCTGTGTTTCAAACTCGCTTGATGTTACAGAAAACTCTGTGCCTAACAGGTGCCAAAGCGGCTCGTTTGATCTGCGATCCTGACCGATTTGTTCGCCAGAACGCTGCGCCCAAGCGACTGCAAAAGACCTTATTCGGTCAAGGCGGAGTTCAAGGTTTGGACGGTGATGCGCATCGTCACCGAAAGGCCCTCTTCATGGGAGTGCTCACAGCCGGTAGCGTGCAGAAATTAGCTGAGTTGAGCGAGGTTCGTTGGCGAGAGTATGCGCAAACTTGGCGTCCCGGTGAGTCAATCGTCCTCTACGATATTGCTCGCGAAATTTTGTGCCGCACCGTGTGCGAATGGGCCGGTACTCCACTCGCTGAAAGAGATGTTCAGCAATGGACTCAAGATCTTGCAGCACTTTATGAGCACGCCGGCGCGATCGGTCTCCAGCACTGGCAGGCACGACGGGCGCGTCGCCGATTGGAACAGTGGGCGGCAGAGCTCATTGAACCCACTCGTGCTGCTCTCCCTACACCAGAGCAATCGCCTCTTGAGCGCATCGCCCATTACAAGGATCAGCAGGGACAGCCGTTGGACCTACATACCGCATCAGTGGAACTGCTGAATTTGCTACGGCCGACGGTAGCCGTCTCGGTATTCATAACCTTTGCAGCGCTAGCGCTGCACAAACATCCGGGTTGTCTGAAGAACCTGCAATCGGGGAATGAAAATTATGTTCGTTGCTTTGTGCAGGAAGTGCGGCGCTTTTATCCGTTCTTCCCAGCGGTCAGCGCTCGCGTGAGAGAAGATTTTCTATGGGAAGGATATGCCTTCGGAAAGGACACTCTGGTTCTATTGGATTTATACGGAACCAATCATGATTCCCGCCTCTGGGAGGACGCAGATGACTTCAAGCCTGAGCGTTTTCGGTCCGACTTTCCGTCGCTATACTGCTTCATCCCGCAAGGACCAGGCGACCCGCATGTTAACCATCGCTGTCCAGGAGAAGGCGTTGCCGTCGCATTGATGAGCGTTGCGGCCCGCTTTCTGGCTCGCTCGCTCCAATACGAGATTCCCGAACAAGATTTATCGATTACCTGGGACAGAATGCCGGCACTTCCCCGAAGCCACTTCGTCATGCGGAATGTGCAAATTACAACATAAGTTTGCCGTTTAACGAAGCGAGTCTCGCCCATCCCCAGATATGAATGGTGGGGCATGGCGTTAAGCTGCACAGAGCAACCTCGGCAATCGGGATACTCAGAATAAACTGTTCACAGTCACTCCCCCAGTTGCGTCACTTCCGAAGGGCGTTATGACTTATTGTCGGCTGGTATCGTCCAGATTCAGCGCAACAGGCAGGTCAGTCGGCGCCAGGCAAACGCCCTCGTCACTGCAGGCTTGCACCCGTACAATCATTTCGAGCCTGCCTACCTTTTCCAGCACGGCGGTCTGTTTTTCGTCGGGCCGCAGCCGAATACTTGCACCGTCGTCATACACCTCAAGGGCGGTGTCACCCAGCACAATGTCGCTGAGCCGGCCGCGCGGGTACTGCGTCGGGATTTCAAGCGCCTGGCCGTTGACTGAAGAACTGACGACGGTGGGAATCAGGAACTCTATGGAGGCCGGGTTTGCATTCACGTGCCAGCCCGGTTCAATGTTCAGTGTTAAAACGAAATCACCCGTCTTTCCCGCCATTGCTGCGTCGCCGTTCGAAAGAGTGAGGCGGACCTTATCAGCTGAATTTGCCAACCCTGTTCGGGCCGGAACCGGGGCTTCAAGACCGGCACGTTCAGTCTGGGCAGCGTCGAGGTTGTTTCCGTTGGTGTCGATAAACATGAACGCAGCGATCGCGATCAGAAAAACCACTACTCCAGCCAGCAATCCTTTGTGTCGAATCACCATAATTGGTCTCCAGTATCTAAGGTTGTGGGTTTCCGGTGCGATTGATAGCTTCGACCAAGCTGTCGGTGTCAAAAAGCCCCGTGAAACGGGCGATAACGGTGCCGTCACGGTCAACGACCACTGCGAAGGGTAAGGCCTGCCCGCCGATCGCAGTTAATAGCGCATCTTTTTCAGGATTGCTCGCTGTCACGTCAACTTGTATAGGCACCATCTGGGTGCGCCGCACGGCTTTGGCCACGGTGGGCTCCTGGTAGACCGTGCGCTCAAGTATCTTGCAGTTGATGCACCAGTCGGCGGTGAACTCCAGCAAATAGGGTGTGCCCCGGGCTTTTGTCTCCGTCAGTAGTTTTGCGGAGTAGGGTTGCCAGACGAATTTATCTTCGCTGCTGCCCAGCGGGGATGCGAATTCCACAGTCATCGCAAGGGCAAGGCCTGCCGCCGTTGTGGTAATCACACGCACGGTACCATTACCCTGGACGAAACGGCGGGCTCCCCACGCCAGCACCAGTGCCAGCCAAGACCACCATAGCCAGGGATAAACCGCTTTGGGCACCAGGCTCGCGCTGAAGAAGACGGCTGCGGCCAGCAAGACCAACGCGAGCACTTCTCGAATGGCCAGGGTCCAGGGCCCCGCCTTGGGCAACCGGCTCAGCCACTCGGGTTTGAGCATCAATGCTGCGTAGGGCAGCGACAACCCCAGCCCGATACTGCCGAATATCCCCATAATTACCGGCGCCGGCTGGGTGACGGCAAAGGCTAGGACTCCGCCTAGGAAAGGACCCGCGCAGGGAGCGGCCAAAATTGCACTCAATAACCCCGACACGAATGCCTCAAAGTAACGCCGGCCATGGGCCGAGGCGGCGAACGCTGGGATCGGGATGGGCAGATCCAGCCAGGTGACCACCGCAAACCCGACCAACAAGGCAACAAGGACACCAACGAACACTGCGGACTGAAACAAAGTGCCCCAGCTCCACTGCAGAAGTGCGGTTAGTCCGCCCAGCGTCAAGAAAAATGCGAGTGTTCCTGCAGTGAACGCCAATGCGGCCAGCACGCGGTGCGATCGTTGGCTGCCCGCCTCTCGTAAGATTGTCCGGACCTTAATAGGAATCGCGGGCAAAACGCAGGGCGTCAGGTTGAGCAGCAAACCTGCCACGGTCGCCATTAATAGCTGGCCGGCGATGAGTAGAGAGGACATTTGATCCATCACTCAGCTATTCCCAGCCCCTTCCCACGCCTCCTGACTGGAAACTCCGGTCTGCCCCCGCCATTGGCCGCTTGCATCCTTAAACAGCAGATTTTTTGAGTGCTCATATCTCATCTCCATATAGACGCCGCCCTCTGAGTTGCTGGCAAACGTCAGCTATCGGAACCATTATCGCATCGGCTTCAGGCTTCAGGCATCACGCAGAGCTAAAATGACATTAAAGAATTTACACAGGCGAGGCAGAAGCTTGGTTAGCCACTCTGGGTACGCTAAAAATCTAACGGTTTCCCGTTTTCATACGACGAGGCAATAATTAAATGTAAGTCCGTTCACGTTGAGGCCCACAGTCGCTCAACGAGCAGCTGCACGCACCGAGATAGAGTGGCGAGCTTCATGTACCCAACCGATGATATTGGCGAATTCGACGAAGCAGGAGCAAGCCGAGTCCGAGAGAGATCACGCCAAGGACAGGCCAATCCCGCCAGCGCACATAAGGGGTCGCGCCAGTTCTGGGGGTCACTTCGGCACTGAGGGTGGCTACGCGGAATTGAGGAGCACGCGTAAGGACCTTTCCTTCGTAGCTGACAGCTGCTGTGATGCCGGTGTTCGTGGCTCGCAGTAGGTCACGTCCGGTTTCGATGGCACGCATGCGAACCATCTGGAAGTGCTGGAAAGGGCCCATCGAGCTGCCGAACCAGGCATCATTGCTGACATTCACCAGCAATTGCGCTTCGGGCAGAAGTTCCGTGACTTCAGCACCAAAGACCGCCTCGTAGCAGATGAGTGCCCCGACGGGCACACCCGCTGCGTTAAGGACGTGCGCTTCCCGTCCTGGTGTGAAATCGGACATGGGCGCCCCAAGCACATCGAGGGCCGAACCCAAGAAGTCCCGGAGCGGAACATATTCACCGAATGGCACCAGGTGGCGTTTGTAGTAGGGCCTTGCGGGATCTGAGAGGCTTATCACCGCATTGTAGGTGCGACCGTCCGCCTCGCGTATCGGGACGCCAATCATTAACGAGGTGCCGGCCTGATCGGCTAACGCCTCGAGCTCAGCAAGATATTCTCTAGCCTGGTCATGCCACATAGGGATTGCCGCTTCTGGCCAAATCACAATGTCGGCCCCGAGATGCTGCTTCGTAAGCGCCTGATAACGGTCAAGCGTGATTCCGCGGGAATCCGGGTCCCATTTTCTGTCTTGCGCGATGTTTCCTTGCAAGAGGGCAATATTGATAGGGTCAGCGACTGGCTGCGTCCACTCACGATCCAGGAACTGCAAGCTGGCGAGAGTAGCGGTTAACACGGCACCGGCTACCGCTGCACGGCGCAGGCTTGGACCTAAAATAACCCACGCCAGCCCGCCAGCGAGCAAGGCCACCAGAAAACTCACGCCAAGCACACCAAAGACAGGCGCGATAGTTGCGAGTGTGGTGTCTGTCTGGCTGTAGCCGATAAAGAGCCAGGGAAAGCCGGTTAAGAACCAAGTGCGCATCCATTCACTCAAAACCCATGCCGCTGGTAGCCCTAGCCAGAGCGCCGTCGCACCCATCTCAGGGTGCAGGCGGCGTACGAGATACGCGACGCCCCATGGAAAGAGGGCGAGCAGCGAGACAAAGGCTGCTGTAGCTAACATCCCCACCACGGGGCCATTGCCGTACTGGCTAATGCTGACGAAGACCCAGGAGACACCTACGCCGAAGTAACCAATGCCAAAGAGGTAGGCCGACCATAGCGCCTGACGCCTTGAAGGTTGCGCGGTCAGGGCAAACAATGCGGCCAGAGCGACCACCGCAAGCCATGCCCAGCCCACAGGGGCAAAGGCAAGCGGCATGGTGCCTCCGGCAAGCAAAGCCATCACCCTCGTTAGAAGAGTCTTGTAGCGCATTCCCGTGGATAGGTCGAAGGGTAGCGCGCACTTATCACCCAATGCTCTCGCCTCCGAAATCAAGATCAACCCTGTGGCTCATGCTTTCTTGCTCCGCTCAATTCAATTCCATCACTCCATTCCGCGGGCTGACCAGGGTGGCAAACTGAATGCTTCTGGACTCGACTCGGTGCGCCGTAAGCTGGGAGCTGCTGCTTCGTATTCAGCAGCAAGACAATGATTATGAGAAACAGCCTTGCAATACCGCCCTCCAAGCTCGCTGATACCAAATGAACAGGACGAAGCTGCCATGAAAACCAAAGGCGCGACGTGCCAGCGCCGCACCGATAGCGGTTAGCGTGTTAGCGGTAGGGCATGATGCCACGCTCTAAAACCGAGCGGCTACAGGCGATGGCAGGATTAGTTGACCACTACACCCCCAGCGAAAACATGAAGGCGCGCTGGAACCAGCACAACACCACTAGATGCCTCGCTATTACCTCGCCGATGAACAGCACCGAGAGGGCCGAAACCAGTGGCACAAGCCAGGCACCCATCATTTTCGCTCGCCTATCCGCCTCAGCTCCCTGAGACAGTTTTCAACAGCGCATTGGTGGGTCGCGGGGATAGGCGCAATACTCACGCTGGCACGTTTCAGCGAGGCATTTCTTGTATTGCGCGCGCAACAATTAGGATTCTCCGCCACCTGGGTGCCCTTGGTTATGGTCGTAATGGCGGGGTTCTACATGCTGTCTGTCTATCCAGTAGGAAAATGGTCCGATCGCGTCAGTCGCACCGCATTGCTGAGTGTCGGTCTGCTGCTGTTGATTCTGGCCGATTTGGTGTTGGCTTGAAATCGAAGATGGGATCATTAAAAGCCTTATAGACACTATAAGGTCAATAACGCAGAGCCGATGAGGATTCACACGATGCGCATTGGTCAGTTAGCAAGGCTAATAGAGATTGATACACAGACGATCCGCTTCTATGAGCAGCAGGGCTTGCTGCCACCGCCTGATCGCCAGGCGAACGGCTATCGTGTCTACACCGAGAAGCATGGCGAGCGGCTAGCCTTCATCCGGCGCTGCCGCATCCTGAATCTGTAACTCCCAGAGATTCACGCACTCCAAAGCTACCAGGATGACCCTCGCCAGCCTTGTACGGCCGTTAAGGATGGTCTGAAGTAGCCATGCATTTCTGGCTGAATTCAGCGCCTACCGATTTTGAAAGTGGCCACTCGATCCAAAACACTCAAGTCAGTCGCACTTTTCTATCTTTTTCGCTACCGCGAGCGCTTCGCAGCAGTCATTTTCCGCATTACAGGCGTACCTCTCCTGCGCTGGCCAGCAAATGTCGGCGGGCCATCCACAGATTCGACAGGGCAAACAGCGTCACCATCTGCGCAGTATTCTTGGCCAATCCGCGGAAGCGCACCTTGGTGTAGCCGAACTGCCGCTTGATCACGCGGAATGGATGCTCAACCTTCGCCCGCACCTGAGCCTTGGCTTTCTCAATCTTGCGGATCGCTTTGTACAAGGCACTGCGCTTGCCATGCTTCTTACTAGGTGCTGCGTCGGGCCGCGACCTGCCAGATGACTCGGCGGCCTTCATGTTCAGGGCGTTTTTCGACTCCGGTATAACCAGCGTCGGCACACACTACGTTTTCCTCGCCGTGCAGCAGTTTGTCGACCTGGGTGATGTCCGCGACATTGGCGGCGGTCACCACCACGCTGTGCACCAAGCCCGATTCTTCGTCGGCACCGATGTGCGCTTTAGCGCCGAAGTAATACTGGTTGCCCTTCTTCGTTTGATGCATCTCCGGGTCACGCTTACCGTCCTTGTTCTTGGTCGAACTGGGTGCGTGGATCAGCGTGGCATCGACGATGGTGCCCTGGCGCAGCGACAGACCCCGGTCACCCAGGTAGCCATTGATCACCGCCAGAATCCCAGCCGCCAACTCGTGTTTCTCCAGCAGGCGGCGGAAGTTGAGGGTGGTGGTTTCGTCGGGAATGCGCTCCAGGCTCAGGCCGGCGAACTGGCGCAGGATGGTGGTCTCGTACAACGCTTCCTCCATCGCTGGATCGCTGTAGCCGAACCAGTTCTGCATCAGGTGCACACGCAGCATCGCCAGCAGCGGGTAGGCCGGACGACCACCTTCGCCCTTCGGGTAGTGCGGCTCGATCAAGGCAATCAAGCCCTTCCACGGCACCACCTGGTCCATCTCGATCAGGAACAATTCCTTGCGGGTCTGCTTGCGCTTGCCGGCGTACTCGGCGTCGGCGAAGGTCATCTGCTTCATCGGGAAACTCGGGCAACGGGATCGGCGTATTTCACCAGATTCAGGAAGTCTTCTTCAGGGTTTCCTTAATGCCTTGCTCGATGAACACATTTCTCAAGTCAGGTCGCAGATAACCGCCCGGCAGTCACTCGAACGACACTCGTTTCACTGCGGGCTAATTGCAACGATGGGCGGGAAGTTGAGGCTTGCGGCATTCTCGCCGGCATTAGCGAGAACGCATGCACTAAATGAATGGTGTTGGGAACTTACTGGCCCGTTAGCCGTTGTTTACACCAACCGGGGCGCTCAAAAACTCGACCGTATGGATATTCCCATCAGGAGACTTAATCTTCATCTCGTACGTTTGAACTTTTCCGTTAGCTCCATAGTTCTGAATCATTCCGGTCGTACCGGTCATTCCTGCGGGTGCTATACTCAGCACTTTACCTTCTTTTAAAAGCATTTTTAGAGTGGGCTTTGTTACTGACGCACTGTCAACGCGCTGCATTGTTAGTTCCCCCCCGCCTTCTGCCACTGCGAGCGAAGAAGCAAAAGCGAAAAAGAACGGTAGAATTACTTTAGCAGGGCGGCTCATTATTACACCTCTTGGTTAGTTGATAATTTATATTATAGGTTTGACCCTTACCAGAAGATGATCTTTGCATTACAAAGGCGTAATTAACCCTCGCTTTTTGCTGATCCGACCCTATTTGAAAACTCATCATTATTGTAGACCACCCTACGCTTCGATTAGGCCTGACCGTGAGCAGGTGACGGTCGCGCTTATAATCATACTTGACCATGCTGGTGGCATTAACGGTCTGGCCCGCCAACTTCTGGTCCATGGCCATGTTCACCTTTTGCGACCCAGTCGGGATGCCGTTCATAGTCTGTGCATCGACGACATGTCGGTCAGCGCAACTCCCCCGTCGGCAACTTGCACGATAGGCGGAAGTTGAGGCTGTGAATTCTCGCCAGACGCATGCATTACATGTATGGCGTTGGGCTCGTGGGAGTGGATACCAAGCCGAGATCCACTTTAGATAGTCGCTCGTCGCGTAGTTTGACAGTACCTTTCGCAGTGACGTTTGTCTCCATGCCGTATCACTTTGAATCAGGCATGCCGAGGAAAGGTGAGTTCGAACGTGGTCCGACCGTCTTTGCTGGCGACGGCCACGTGGCCTTTGTGGAGGTTCATCACTGAACGGACAATCGCTAGCCCCAAGCCTGCTCCACGAGGTTGTATGCCGTTCACGCGGTAAAAGCGGTCGAACAGGTGTGGGAGATGATCCGATTCGATAGTCGCGCCATGATTGGTGACAGCCAGCGAGACGATGTCTACGTTCTCCTCAAGGATCTTAAATTCGACCGTGCTGCCATTATTCGAATGCCGCAACGCGTTGGATAACAGGTTGGAAATGGCCCGTTGGACCATAAGCCGATTTCCTAAAACCACGGCATCGCCCGTTACTGTCGTTGCGACTCCCGCTTCTTCGGCGAGGACTTCGAAGTATTCACATACGCGCCTCGCCTCACTTCCTAAGGATAATTGTTCGAGCTTCAGTGCCGGGCTGGAGTGGCTGGCCTGGGCGAGAAACAGCATGTCTGACACGATTCGATCCATGCGTTCGAGCTCTTCGACCGACGATTCGAGCACTTCGCGATACTGCTCTTTGCTTCGCTCTCGTACCAAAGTCACCTGCGCCTTGCCTATTAGGTTGTTCAACGGAGTTTTCAACTCATGGGCCACATCGTCCGAGAACTGTGTCAGTTGCTGAACGCCGTCATCGAGTCGATGAAGCATTACGTTGAGGCTGTGCGCCAATGTCTGGAGCTCTTGTGGGAGCCGATCGCTACAGATTCGGGGTGATAGGTCCTGTGTCGATACCTTAGTCGCCAACGCCCGGAACTTGCGCAGCGGTCGCAAACCATTTTGAGCGATTAGCCACCCAGCCAATCCGATTAATATCAGTAGCATCGGCACGGTCACTAAGGCCGAGCGCAGGAAAGCAGCCACCAGCCGTTGATCGGCACTGCGGTCTTGCGAAAGTAAAAGCGTCATTGGAGCCAGTCCCGGGACTTGGATTTGCTTGCGCCCGCTTAGCATCTGCACCCCATCTTTCGTTGTCCAGCCAAGATAGTCGCCGTCCCTGCTCACAAGATCCAGCTGCTGCAGCTCTTTGGCGAAGCGGCCGATACTGAAAATGTGTGATTTCGCTGTATCGCCGATGACTGTAATCGAAAGGTTGTCATGGCCGAGTACCGTATCGCTCAGTACGTGTTGCCAGGAACGGCCCATACGGGGTTTGGTGTCTTCGAGGAGTCCATGATCGATCTGCGAGAGCTTGGCCGTCACTTCCTCCTGGGCGCGCAGTTCCAGTTGGCGCACCAGTACCCAGTAGCTCAGTGCAATCAGCAGCGCGACCAAAGCGGCGCCGGTAAGTGTGATTTGAAGCGCGAGACGCGATGCGAGGCTGAGTGGCTTCAAGGCCGCGCCTCCAGCACGTAGCCCACACCCCGGATGGTGTGTATCAGGCGATCGCCGAAGGGTTCGTCCACTTTCATCCGCAGGCGACGAATCGCAACATCCACCACATTGGTGTCGCAGTCGAAGTTGATGTCCCACACCAGGGCAGTTATTTCGGTACGCGTGAGGACTTCGCCAGTCCGGCGCATGAGCAGATGCAGTAACGCAAATTCTTTGCTGGTGAGATCAATACGCTGACCATTCCGGTAGGCCCGATGCCGGCTTGGGTCCAGTTCGAGGTCGGCTACACGCAGGTTGCTTGGAAGTGCGACTGCCTCGCCTCGCCGCAACAGTGACCGGATACGAGCGAGCAGCTCAGGGAACTGAAACGGCTTGACCAGATAGTCATCAGCACCCAGCTCCAAACCGCGGACTTTTTGCTCTAAGCGACCATTGGCGGTCAGCATGATGACGCGTGTCTGCTTACGCCGCCTGATGAGTTCGAGCACCTCCCACCCATCCATGGTTGGCAGATTCACATCCAGTAGCACGATGTCATAGTCGTTCTGCAGTGCCAGGTGAAATCCATCGAGCCCATCACTTACGCAATCGACGATGTACCCACATTCGATAAGACCCTGCTGCAGATATTCCGCAGCTTTGATCTCGTCTTCTACAACCAGAATGCGCATGTTTTCAGGTAACTCGGCAAGGGGGTGCGTGGTAAGCGGAACCAAAAATAATCCATGTAGTAACTATAAGGTCAAGACGAAAGAGGTTTGGCTCTAGCGTGAAAGGCAGAGGCGAAATGATCTGCACAGGGAAGCGGGAAGCACTTTAACGCGGTAAAAGTCCTGCGGGGCTGTCTTGCAAATTTGTAATCTACCGGTCATTTGGTTGACCCGCAGCCCAAGGAGGTGCACTTAAGCAAAAAAAGGCGCCCTACGGGCGCCTGAAACACATCTTCAAACCAAGGGAGCACAAAAAGAAGATGTGGTGTTGCTCGTAGTGCTTCACAGGATCGAGAGCGGGTACTCGGCGATGAATCGAACCTCATTGAGGTCGGACTCGAAAGCAGTCGCCCGTGTTGTAGCCTGGCGCACCCGCAGAGAGAGGTCCTTGAACGAGCCTGTCTGTACAACGTAGCGTGCTTCGACGTCGCGTTCCCAGCGCTTCTGTCCGGTCAGAGGCGCGCCGTTATCGTCTTGGCGCATGTATACCTCATTTGCGTTGCTGTAATCGGCGCCCCAGCCGCGGGCGTAGCGAGTCATGAACGTAAGCCCAGGTATGCCGTAACCCGCCATGTTTAGGTCATAACGCAGCATCCAGGACTGCTCTTTAGGTGAGTTGAAATCACTGTACTGGATGGAGTTGTTCAGGTAGATCGAGTCAGCCTGGCGCAAGTAGTCAAAGTCGTTGTTACCGTTGTTTCGCTGATACGACGCCGTGACGGTGTGCGCGCCGAAGGCGACACCCAGGCTGGAACTCCAGATGCTGTTATTAAACTCGCCCAGCAGTTTCCGACCTTCGTCGGTTGCCTTGTAGTAGTTGAAGCTGCCCAGCAGCACGACGGCATCGGAAAGCGGATAGGTGGCCGATAGACCGAAGTAATGTTGGTTCCAGGCTTCCTTGAGGCGGCTGGTATACAAGCTGAAACTGAGATTTTCGTTCACGCTATAGTCACCGCCCGCGTAGCCGAGCCAAGGGGCGTCGACGCCGCCGCCATAAAACGTGACGAAGTCATCGTTCGTGTTGCTGGTATTGGGCTGGCTCATCGCGTGCAGGCGGCCGCCCTGGAGGGTGAGGTCGTCCAGCGAGTTGTTCACAACGGTGACACCCTTGAAAGACTCCGGCAGCAGCCGTGCGTCACCAAAGTGCACGACGGGAGTAGCGGGAAATACATCGCCTGCCTTGATCTCGGTGTCCAAGAACCGTGCTTTCACGGCCCCCCCCACTCGAGAAAAGTCATCCTCGGCATCGCCGGCGCTATTGTAGGGGAGAAGATCGACGGTTCCGCCAGCACCGGAACGTCCTGATCCAGAATCGAGCTTGAGGCCGAGCATGGCGAAGGCGTCGACGCCGATCCCCACCGAGCCTTGGGTATATCCGGACTCGAAGAAGGCCATCAGCCCGTGAGCCCATTCCTCAGAGTAGCCATTGCCGGTTGCGCTCTCACCGTCGCGGAAATCTCGATTGAAATAGAAGTTGCGATTGATCAGCGATAGCGTGCTGCCTTCGATGAAGCCCTCCGCTGCTGTTTCCGATTGGGCAAAAACCGGGGCGCTGCCCAGTGCCAGTGAAAGGGCTGTCAGTGAAAGGGCGGCCTTTTTGCTCATGATGATGCTCCTGATATACCGCATGTCAGCGTTCGAACGACGCCTCTTGCCTTTTTGTTTTTAGCGCTTGGCCATGATCTCCCCCTACAAATGACCGCAGGATTAGCGGCAAATGACGATCTCGTAATCTGCAGCGGCGCAACCGCAAGCATTTCGTGGATTACAAATTTGTAATGTTGCGGTCACCCGGTCGATATCCGCCCTTATATAAAGTCACCGCCGTTTAGCCATCAGCTATCTGGCCGGTTTAGCGCGGCTGGAGAAACGCGATCGACAATAAGGGGGCACTGCCCGGCAGTGTTGCGTATGTACCAAAAGAAACGCTTGTATCTGCTTGCCAGCGGCCTGCTTGGGCTGGCACTGATGTCGCTTGAGGTGGGCGCGCAAGACGGCCTGACACTGGAGCGAGCCGTGTCCCTTGCGTATGAACGCAACCCAGAATTCTCCGCCGCGCGGGCGGAGATCGGTATCGCGAGCGGCCTCCGCCGCCAGGCTGCGGCCATTCCAAATCCGGAATTAGGATTCGAGGTGGAAGACACTCAGTCCGATCGCCAGACTCGCTCAATCACGATCACACAGCCAATCGAGTTAGGTGGCAAGCGCGGCGCTCGAATCGGTGTGGCGGACGCAAATCGATCGATGGTGGATGCCGACCTCGACGTTCGGCGTCAGGGGTTGCGTGCAGATGTGATCCAGGCATTCTTCGCGGCCTTGCGTGCGCAAGAAGGCATGCGACTGGCCGAGGCCTCTCTGTCATTGGCCGAACGGGCTGCTAAGGTCGCCGACGCACAGGTCGATGCCGGAAAAGTTTCGCCAGTGGAGGCGACGCGCGCCGACATGCAGCTGGCGACCGTACAACTGGACCTGCGGCGAGCACGACAAGAATGGGACAACGCTCGCCAGATGTTAGCGCGCATGCTCGGGACCGACGCACCGGATTTTGGCGATTTGATGGGCAGTTTCGAACACCTGCCAGAGGTGCCTAGCGAATCTGCACTCCTGGCGCGCGTGCGTGAGAGTGCCGATATGCGTAGAGCTCTGCGCCAAGTGGCCTTGAGTGAAGCCGAGCTGGGGCTTGAACGCAGCCAGCGCTACCCGAACATAAGCGTCAGTATCGGTAGCCAGTACGACGAAATCGAGCGTGAACGCATCAACCTCGTCGGCCTCTCTGTTCCGCTGCCTTTGTTTGATCGTAACCAAGGCAATGTTCTGGCGGCCGCACGGCGGGCGGAACAGGCGCGTGATCTTCGCAATGCGGCCGAGCTGCGTGTGCGTGCGGAGATCCAACAGGCCCTGCGCGACTGGCGCACCGCACTTGGGGACGTCGAGGAGATACGCAACCGGATTCTGCCGGCAGGACAGCGAACCGTGGAAGCGGCTACACGTGGCTTCAGCCTGGGCCGCTTCGCGTTCCTCGACGTGCTCGATGCACAGCGTGCGCTGATCGATGCACGCACGCGCTATCTGCAGTCATTGCAAGCCGTGGTCGACGCCTGGGCGCGTATCGAGCGGCTGTACGGACCTACTACTACCTTCGAATGACCGAAACGCCGCCATTACGTATTGGCGGTGGGGGAGCTTGCATGAAAAAACAGACGGGAATCGCTCTGGCGGTCACTTTGATACTGCTGACAGGCATTGGCGTAAGACAAGGCTTCGTTCTTGACGCACAGGCCAGCGATAACAAGGCTGAGCACGCCGAGGATGGCCATGCGCATGAGGATGGAGAAAGCGGTCAAGAGAAATCCAAGGACGACCATGGGGACGAAGATGGTCATGGCGCTGAAGGCGATGACCACGGCCATGGTGACGAAAGCGGTCATGGCGGTGAGGAGGACAAGCACGGCAACGAAGAGCACGCCGAAGGTGAGATTGAGCTATCTGAGGAGCAAATACGTGCCGCAGGCATTCAGCTAAGCAAGGTCGGACCAGCCGAGATCGGCTCGTCCGTTTCCCTGCCGGGCGAGCTGCGTTTCGACGAAGACCGCACGGCGCATGTCGTGCCCCGTGTGGCAGGCGTTGTCGAATCTGTTTCGGTCAACCTGGGTGACCAGGTGAAGAAGGGCCAGTTGCTGGCGGTTATCGCCAGCCAGCAGCTGTCCGAACAGCGTAGTGAGCTGGCTGCCGCCGAGCAGCGCCTCCGACTGGCTCGCATCTTGTTCGAGCGTGAGCGCACTCTGTGGCAGGAGCGTATCTCTGCAGAACAGGACTATTTGCAGGCCCAGCAGAGCCTGCGCGTAGCAGAAATCGACTTGCGTAATGCCCAGGAAAAAACACGGGCGCTGGGCGGCGGAAGTGACTCCGGTGTGGGCAATCGCTACGAGCTCCGTGCACCTTTCGATGCAGTCGTCGTCGAGAAGCATATTGTGCTGGGCGAACGTGCAGATGAAACGACCAGCGTCTTCACGCTGACTGATTTGTCGCGGGTTTGGGCTACGTTCAGCGTACCTGCCCGTGATTTGATGCGCGTAACCGTCGGCCGAGAAGTCGAAGTTGTTGCCGGCGAGCTAGGGGTGCGAACAATGGGTAAGGTCGCCCATGTGGGCAGCCTGCTGGGCGAGCAGACGCGTGCCGCAACAGCCCGCGTGACCCTGGCCAACCCCGATGGGGCTTGGCGTCCCGGTCTTTTCGTGACGGTCCGAGTTAGCGCCGACGGACGTAGTGTTCCGGTCACGGTTCCAGTCGAGGCGGTCCAGACCGTCGAAAACGCGCCGACGGTTTTCGTTCGCACGCCGCACGGCTTCCAGGCGCACTCGGTCTCGCTGGGCCAGCGCGACGAAAATCGCGTGGAAATTCGTGACGGATTGCAGGCCGGCCAACAGATCGCGACCGCTGGCAGCTTCATCCTGAAATCCGAACTCGGCAAAGGCTCCGCCGAGCACGTTCACTGATCCTCCGGATACCTAACTCATGTTCGAACGTATTCTTCGCTTCGCCATCGAGCAGCGCTGGCTAGTGCTGCTCGCGGTCTTGGGCATGGCCGGCGTCGGGGTTTATAGCTACCAGCACTTGCCCATCGACGCTGTGCCCGACATCACCAATGTACAGGTTCAAATTAACGTCGCAGTCCCAGGCGCGTCGCCGCTTGAAACCGAGCAACGCGTTACCTTCCCCATCGAGACGGCGATGGCCGGCTTGCCCCACCTGCGCCAGACACGTTCATTGTCGCGCTCCGGGTTCGCTCAGATCACCGTGATCTTTGACGATGGCACCGATCTCTATTTCGCTCGGCAACTTGTGAGTGAACGGCTGCAGGCCGCGAGTAATGAGCTTCCGCAGGGCGTGGAGGTCACCCTCGGTCCCATCTCCACGGGCCTGGGGGAAATTTTCCTCTGGACGGTCGAGGCAGAGCCCGAGGCGCGCCGTGCTGATGGTCAGCCCTACACGCCGACGGACCTGCGCGAAATCCAGGACTGGATCATCAAGCCGCAGCTGCGAAACGTTCGAGGGGTTGCCGAGATCAACACAATCGGTGGCTTCGCCAAAGAGTATCAGGTCGCGCCCGACCCGAAGCTCATGGCCGCTTACCGAATCACTCTGGAACAGCTCGTCGTTGCGCTTGAGCGCAACAATGCCAACGTCGGCGCCGGCTTCATTGAGCGTAACGGCGAACAGTTGTCGATCCGCACACCTGGCCAGCTCGACTCCCCCGCGGACATTGGCAATATCGTCCTGAGCAACGCAGGCGGCGCGCCCGTGCGGGTTCGCGATATTGCCGAAGTGGGGATCGGCCGTGAGCTGCGTTCAGGGGCGGCCACCGACAATGGACGCGAGGTGGTCCTTGGGACCGCCTTCATGCTGGTAGGAGAAAATAGCCGTAGCGTGTCGCAGGCCGTCGCGCAGCGCTTGGAGAGTATCAACCAGAACCTGCCAAAAGGCGTAAGCGCGATAACGGTCTATGACCGGACCGACCTCGTGGACAAGGCCATCGCCACGGTTCGCAAGAACCTGATCGAAGGCGCGATCCTGGTTATCGCCGTGCTGTTTCTCTTCCTCGGCAACCTGCGTGCAGCCCTGATCACAGCAATGGTCATCCCGTTGTCCATGCTGTTCACCTTCACCGGCATGGCCACCAACAAAGTCAGTGCCAACCTCATGAGCCTAGGGGCTCTCGACTTCGGCATCATCGTCGACGGTGCGGTGGTCATCGTCGAAAACGCCATCCGCCGGCTTGCCCACGCCCAGGAAAAACATGGCAGGATTCTGACCCGTAGCGAGCGTTTCCACGAAGTATTCGCGGCGGCCAAGGAGGCACGGCGTCCGCTCATCTACGGCCAGCTGATCATCATGGTGGTCTACCTGCCCATCTTTGCGCTCACCGGTGTCGAGGGGAAGATGTTCCACCCCATGGCATTCACCGTGGTAATCGCACTGTTGGGTGCCATGATTCTATCGGTCACCTTCGTGCCCGCTGCTGTTGCGCTTTTTGTCACTGGTAAGGTGCAAGAGAAGGACAACCGCCTGATGCGCGCAGCGCGCAATGGCTATGCGCCCGTGCTCGACTGGGTCATGCGTCACCGCACATTGGTATTCAGTGGCGCCGTCGCTAGCGTGCTGCTGTCTGCCCTGCTGGTGATGCGAATGGGTAGCGAGTTCATTCCGAGCCTTAGCGAGGGTGATTTTGCGCTTCAAGCTCTGCGCGTTCCAGGGACCAGCCTCTCCCAATCCGTGGATATGCAGCAGCGGCTGGAAAAGGCAATTGCCGAGCAGGTCCCGGAGGTCAAGCGTACATTTGCCCGAACCGGCACCGCCGAGATCGCGGCTGACCCGATGCCGCCGAATATTTCGGACAGCTATGTGATGCTCAAGCCCAAGGAAGAATGGCCAGATCCGGACAAATCCCGCGAGCAGCTCATTGAGGACATCCAAAAGGCGGCCGCATCTGTGCCGGGCAGCAACTATGAGATGTCTCAGCCGATCCAGTTACGCTTTAACGAGCTAATTTCCGGAGTTCGCAGCGATGTGGCCGTTAAGGTGTTCGGGGACGATATGGATGTTCTCAACAAAACAGCTGATGACATCGCGGCGATATTGCAAGACGTACCAGGCGCTTCCGAAGTTAAAGTGGAGCAGACGACGGGCCTCCCATTGCTGAGCGTCAATGTGGATCGTGACAAGGCGGCACGCTTCGGGCTCAACATCGGCGATGTGCAGGATACCGTCGCCGCCGCGATTGGCGGACGGGAAGCCGGAACCTTTTTTGAGGGTGACCGTCGTTTCGACATCGTTGTTCGTCTTTCCGATACGCTGCGTGCCGATCCGGATGTGCTGGCTCGCCTGCCGATTCCGGTGCCAGCGGTAGCGGGTGCTGCCAACGACCGAATCGACTTTATCCCGCTGGCTGAGGTTGCCACGCTGGAATTCGTGCTGGGCCCGAATCAGATCAGCCGTGAGGATGGCAAGCGTCTGGTGGTGGTAAGCGCCAACGTTCGAGGGCGTGACATTGGCAGTTTCGTCCAAGATGCGTCTGCAGCAATCGCTGAACGAAACCCGGTACCGCCCGGTTACTGGACGACGTGGGGTGGGCAGTTCGAGCAGCTGCAGGCTGCCGCCAAGCGCCTGCAGCTGGTCGTCCCAGTCGCCTTACTGCTGGTCTTCGTGCTGCTGTTCATGATGTTCAACACACTGCGCGATGGGCTGGTCGTCTTCACTGGCATTCCGTTCGCGCTTACTGGGGGAATTCTTGCACTCTGGCTCCGGGACATTCCCCTCTCAATTTCCGCTGGCGTCGGGTTCATCGCGTTGTCGGGTGTGGCAGTACTCAACGGACTGGTGATGATTGCTTTCATTAAAGGATTGCTAGAGGAAGGCCGGCCTTTATCCGAGGCTGTGCGTGAGGGCGCACTGGTGCGATTGCGCCCAGTCCTGATGACAGCGCTGGTGGCGTCGCTCGGCTTCGTCCCAATGGCGTTGGCCACCGGGACCGGTGCGGAAGTCCAGCGGCCCCTGGCAACCGTAGTCATTGGCGGCATCCTCTCCTCGACGGCACTGACGCTGCTGGTATTGCCAGCGCTCTATTACACGGTCCTGCAGGGCCGCAGGAGACGCAACGAAGAGAATGAGGACGCGACCTGATATTGGTTTTCGCACAAAAAGGCCAGGCTCGATGCCTGGCCTTTTTTATGAACATCAAAATCGAAGCTTTAAAGGGTTCACTGAGCGATTTGTGGGCCCCCAATGCGCTGGTAACGATGACGGGCACGTTATTGGAAGAAAAAAAAGCGCCTCGAAAGGCGCTTAATACAGCTTTACCAACGGGACTCGGAAGCTATCGGAGGCGGAGATTGTTCGGGATGAAGCGGTTAGTCAGTTTTGGTTTCTTTCTTGATTAGCATATTGCTCTGATCTGGTCGCGTATTCTTAGCTTCTAGGACGTCTAATTTTTTTCCAGCTGACTCGGATCCGTGAATTCGTTTTTGATCTGCACGGAATTTTTCATTAAATTTCATTGAACGGTCATAGCCATCTCCTGCATAAGACAATGCGGAGCCGAAGATGACCGATCCAACAACAATAGCTTTCAACAGGTTCATAATGCAGTCCTCGCGAAATTCAAGTGGCTTATTGAGCTTTCCCGGTGAGCTCTACAGGTGCGAATGAATTTTGCGCGACCGAAGATAACGGCAGTGTGAGCCAAGCATTACATTATTGAAATGTAATATTTCGCAGTGCAGCTTGAGCCCCCGGAAAATTATCGAAAGATTACAGGTCTGTCATGTTCAGACCATGACAAGGGTCGGCCAGTTATCGGCATATTGTAGGCAATGACGCACGAACGCGGGCGGTGGTGGTCAGATTTCTGTCAATGGTTTGGAAGCTGTTTCCGTGCAAGACGATATAAATGGCTATTATTGTCTATTTGCCGTTATGGGCGGCTGTTTGGCTTCTTGGCCTTAGTCTAATGGTGGTTTTTTAATAGGCGGTTATAAACCAATGGTCCACGAACATAACCATAACACCGAAGCCATAGGCGATAAGCGTCTAATGGTTGCTATTGGCGTTAATACAGCATTAACACTGGGGCAAATAGTCGGCGGAATACTTTCTGGTAGCTTATCGCTCATAGCTGACGCGCTACATAATTTGAGCGATGCCGCATCACTGGTTATTGCGCTGATCGCACGTAAGATCGGTCGCAGGCCGCCAGATGCTTTTAAAACCTTTGGCTACCGGCGCAGTGAAACCATAGCGGCTTTGATCAACTTGGTCACGCTGATTATCGTCGGCCTCTATCTTATCTATGAGGCTGTAGGCCGGTTGTTTTCCCCGCAGCCCATTGAAGGTTGGACGGTGGTCGTGGTCGCGGGAGTAGCCTTGATTGTAGATATCGTCACTGCCTTGCTCACATACACGATGTCTAAGGACAGCATGAACATAAAGGCGGCATTCTTGCACAATGTGTCGGATGCACTGGCGTCCGTCGGCGTGATTATCGCCGGGACATTGATACTTCTATATGGCTGGTACTGGACGGATACTGTACTGACACTGATGATTGCTGGTTACGTGCTCTGGCAAGGCTTTAGCATGCTACCTAAAACCATTCACTTGTTGATGGAGGGCGCGCCAGAAGGAGTTTCCATCGCCGACATAATCAATATCATGGAACATGTAAACGACGTTGTGAGTGTTCACCACGTACACGTATGGGAAATCGCTGAGCATACAATCGCACTGGAAGCACATGTTGTCATCAAGAAGGCTAGCCTGCCCGATATTGAACGAGTAAAGACTGATTTAAAACGAGTACTTCATGAGCAATTCAAAGTCAGCCACTCGACACTTGAAATGGAGCTAGACGGCAGTGTTTGTATCGACACCAGGCAGGCCGACAGTCATCGCAGCGAAGCATAAGCCTGCTTTGCGCTCAACGCTGTTGCTAGACAGTTAGCTCGATATCAACGGAGTGAACTTGTGACATCACTCGTTGCCGCTATGTCATCGACCAGAGACATGCTAGCGGCATGTGGCCAAAGCAGTTCTTCACAAGGAGATCAGGCTAGGTCGTGGGCATCTTCGGCATGCTGATGTGACGAGTAAGCCCCGGCAGACGCTAACGCCGCCGAGGCTCAGAGCCAGCGGCGGACTTGTGCGCGGTAGCGGACGAATGATTCGCCGAACAGTGCTTCCAGCGCCCACTCTTCGGGTGCTACTTGGAAACGGTTCATGTACAGCACGAAAGCAACCACGCCCAGCAGGGTCAGAGGCGAGGCCAAGGCCAGCGCCCAAGCCGCAAGGATAATGGCGAAGCCTAAGTACATGGGATTGCGGCTGTATTGCTAGATGCCAGCCTCCACTAATGCCGAAGCCTGCTGCGGCATTAGTGGATTGACCGTAGTGCGAGCGCGGCGAAACGACAGTACGCCGGCGAGGCACACGCCGAGCCCCAGGAGCAGTACCGGCAAAGCGAAGGTCAGGCGCGCGGTCCATGCCAGTTCGAAGCCCGGCAATTTGGTTCCCGACAAACCCATCAGCACAGCCATCAGGCCCGCCACGAGCAGCGGTGGCACGCGGTTTTCCAGCGCGCTCATAGTGTTATTCCCGTGCCTTGGCCACTTCGCTGTTCACCAACTGGCGCAGCGGCTCCGGGCCAAACTCGCTGAGCGCACGACCATTGACAAAAAAGGTCGGCGTGCCACGAACCCCAACGGCCTTAACGTCCTGCATGTCCGTTTCCAGCACGGCGTTGACGCCAGGCGTATGCATCTCCTGGCGGGCCTGCTCCAAGTTCAAACCGACGCGCTCTGCGGCAGCCCATGCCTGCGTTACCTTGGGATCATCGTGCCAACCGGGTTGGGCCTCCAGCACAGCCTCCAACACTTGTTCATGGAGATTTTGCTTACGCGCCGCCTCCAGCATTCGCGCCACCTCTTCGGAGCCTTGATGGAACAGTACATAGCGCAGCACCAAACGCACGTCTTCCGGGTTCTCGGCGAGGATCTGCTTCACATAGGGGTGAAAGGCGCGACATGCCTCGCAGGAAGGATCAAAGAATTCGACGATGGTTACTGGAGCCTGCGCCGGGCCGAGCACCGGTGAGTGGAAGCGAACCAACTGGCCGCCGCCTTGTTTGGTTTGTGTCGCGGCCTCTTGGGCGGTCGAACCGGGAGCCTGGGCCTGTTGAGGCGACTGGGAGGGGGAATAGAAGAATGCAGCGGCAGCAAAGACGGCCAGGATCACGACACTGACGATCAGGACCACGGAACGGCGATTCATGGAGTTGTTCTCCGACGGATGAGAATGAGCAGGATGGCGATCAGGATAAAGCTGAACAAGGCGAGTGCCGGCAGGGGCACCACGCCGAAGAGGGTCATTCCGGCGCCTGAGCAGGATGGACCAGTGGCCGTGCAGGGCTGGATCGGCTGCGGAATCAGCCCTGCATAGAGCAGCGTGTGAACAAATGCCAGCGCCGCACCGATAACGGTCAGCGGTAGGGCATAACGCCAGACTGTAAAATCCGAGCGGTAGCAGGCTATGGCCAGGATCACCGCCAGCGGAAACATGAAGGCACGCTGGAACCAGCACAACACGCAGGGTGCCTGGCCCATCACCTCACCAATGAACAGCGCGGACAGCGTCGATACCAGTGCGACCAGCCAGGTTAGCAGCAGCAGATTCCAGGTCATGCTTGGAGGTTGAGGATTCATTTCGGTTAACTCGTGGGGATGTAAGCACTTGCGGTAGAACGGCCATCCAGTTGATTCGGAACATCATACTTCCTTTTATCGGCAAGGCTTGGTTCTGTACGAAAAGTACTGTCATAGGCATCGCAGCGTGCGAGCCAACGTGACCATGGCGGCAAAACTGCCAGCTTGTCATAGCGAGTCCCGATCCTGCGGCTTTCCTTCAGCCAGCTGAACATCCGCTCGATGATGTTACGTTGCCGGTATGTCGGGCGATCAAACAGCCGGGGTAAGCCCGGCTTGGTCTTGTGCTTCATGCTCCGCAGCGGAATCACAGGTTGCATCCGTAACGGTCACAGTAGTGGCGCAGGTGTTCAGCATCGTAGCCCTTGTCCGCCAGCAATCAGCGACAGCGCTTTCGAGGCCGGCCTTGCTTGCCGGGAATCCGGACCTGATCCAGGAGTAGTGCCTGAGCATGTGAGATGTCGCTGGCTTGACACGGCGACAGCAAAAAGCGCAGAGGCACACCGTTGGCATCGCAGAGCATGTGGATCTTGGTGGTCAGGCCGCCTCGGCTACGCCCCAATGTATGGTCTACCGGTTCTTCTGGCCCCCCTTTTTCCCGGCGCCAGAAGAAGCTCGGGTTGCTCGCACTGCTGTTGAGTCAATCATCCAGGTATAGGTAGATCAGGCCTTCTTGACTCAGGCGAATGTGCAAGCGTTCAAGCACCCGGTCGAACGTGCCGTCGTCACTCCTGTCGCGAAAGCGCTGATATAACGTCGACCATGGGCCGAGCCGCTCTGGCAAGTCGCGCCATCAGCCGGTCGTCACTGCGAGGCCGCCCCATCTTCTGTTTGGGGGAAACCAGATCTGCGATCAGCTCCCAGGCGGCATCCGGGAGTTCGTAGCGCTTTGCCATGCGGGCCTGCAGCCTGTCATGGCGCCGATTCTACCCGTTCAGACTTTTCGTACAGAACCTAGGAGCGCTGCAGGCTTTGGCGCCTTGTTAGCCTTCCCGTACGAGGATACGCCTTACTTAACCCCCTCCGACGATTACAAGAAGCCAAGCACTGCCTGGCTTCTTTATATCTTCCGTGATCCGCTGTCTTAAGCTTGACGATGCCGGTCGCACTGGCAGAGAACGGCCCAGGCTGTGTAAAAACGCACACCCCGTTTTGAAGTCTGGGTCCCTACGTAAAATCTGACGGAGCTTGGCTGTTCAGCAGACCTGGATTTTTCGTAGCGACGCGATTTTGGGGTCAGTTCAGCTGGCCGCTTCTAGGCAAAAACGTTTTTACACAACCTGGGCCAATTGCTGCCTGTCGCGAAGGGCAACAGTCGACCCAAGGCTGACACTCATAGTGTCTATATTAGTGACCAGACAGAGCATCGATTATTCGGCATTGCTCGATCACTCCGCCTTGGCAGCAGGCGATCAGTTTTTCCAGCTCGATCTCCAGAGCCATGAGGTCACGGATGCGGGCGCGTACTTGATGCAATTGCTCGCCTACTTTGGCATCTACCGCAGCGCAGGAAGCATCGCGCTGATCGGCAAATCCCAGCAGTTCGCGCACATCATCCAGGGTGAATCCCAGTGAACGAGCTCGACGGATAAACAGCAGGCGGTCGCGCTCGCTATGCGTATAAACGCGATAGCCCGAAGGCGTGCGCCCTGCCGAGGGCGGTAGGCCCAGTTGCTCGTAGTAGCGAACCGTCACCGCTTTGGTGTCTGTCGCCTTGGCCAGCTGACCAATGGTGTAATTCGCCGTGCTCATCGTTGCTTGACCTTATAGCCGCTATAACCTTCATCCTAACCGTATTCAGCCCAACTGAGGATCGGTCATGGACAGCTGCTGCGAAGACAAGGCAAGCGAACTAGCACAGCTGCGTGACCAGCAAAGCCGTGTGCTTTATATCGTTCTGGCGATCAACGGCCTGATGTTTTTGGTCGAGTTTGTCGCCGGCTGGATCATCGGTTCGACAGCGGTGCTGGCGGACTCACTGGATATGTTCGGCGATGCATCGGTGTATGCGCTGACCCTGTATGTGCTGCACCGCAGCGCGCGTACTCGCGCTGGCGCGGCGCTATTCAAGGGCAGCCTGATGTTACTGTTTGGCCTGCTGGTAATCGTCGACGCCATACGCAAGCTGGTGACGGGTGGCGTTCCCGAGGCACAGTGGATGGGGCTGGTGGGTAGTGCGGCGCTGATCGCCAACACGCTCTGTTTCACGCTGCTGTACCGTCATCGCAGCGACGACCTGAACATGAAATCCACCTGGCTGTGCTCACGCAACGACTTGATTGCCAATGTCAGCGTGATCATCGCCGCCATTCTGGTTGCGATTACCGGAACCCTCTGGCCAGACGTGATCGTTGGGCTGGCCATCGCGGCGCTGTTTCTGCATTCCGCGCGGCAGGTGCTTGCCGAGTCCTGGGCGGAGTGGCGTCGGCATGCAGTGGTTTTGCCAAGTGCAGCGCCAGCAGTGAACATACTCAGCACCTGTTGCAACCCACCGCTCAACGCTCAGGCAGAGCGCTGTTGCGCGACTGAGAGTCCGGCGCAAACCGAGACGAACGGCAGTGCTTGTTGCCAGCCAGCAGCGGTAGAGGCTTCATGCTACGACACAGCAGCAATCGACAGCTGTTGCGGGCCATCCCCAACCAAGGAAAAGGACGAGTAGATGAGCCTGAAAGTACCGGTGCATTCCACCATAAGCACCTGGGTGCTATTAGCCACCGCATGGCTGCTGGCGGTGGCCGCAACCCTGGCCGCCTTGTTTATCGGCGAAGTCATGGGCAGAACCCCGTGTGTGCTGTGCTGGTTCCAGCGAATTTTCATGTTTCCGCTGGCGGTGATATTAACTATCGCCTTCTACCGCGCCGACTTCACCGTTTGGCGGTACGCCTTACCTCTGGCCGTTATCGGCTGGGTGATGGCCCTGTATCACTGCCTGCTGTTCGTCGGCGTGATCCCCGAGGATCAAAAACCCTGTAGCGCCGGAACCTCCTGTTCCGGGGCCGACATGCTGATTTTCGGCAGCGTACCGTTGCCGCTTTTGTCCCTGGCGGTTTTCACTGCCATTGTCCTGCTTCTTGTCCTGATTCGTCGGCGAACCCTTGTATGAATAGACGTGCCGTCGTGCTGACCATCAGCGCGGTAACCATTGCCGGATTCGTCGTGGCGGCAATGCTCTACCAGCGGTTTTCCACCCCCCAGGAGGCTCAGGTCGTCACCCAGGCGAGCAGCTCGCTGGTGCGTTTCCACTCACCAATCATTGGGCCGATCAACGCTCCGGTCACCATCGTCGAGTTCTTCGACCCTTCGTGCGAAAGCTGCCGAGCGTTTTTCCCCTACGTGAAGCAAATCATGGCGCAGTACCCGCAGGACGTACGCCTGGTCGTGCGCTATGTGCTGTTCCACCGGGGCTCGGAAGAGGCCGTGCGCTTACTGGAGACGGCGCGCATGCAGGGGCTTTACGAGCCGGTGCTGGCCGCCGTGCTGGAAGCACAGCCGCTGTGGCATGACGACGCGCAAGCACAGAAAGCCTGGGAAGCGGCCGCCGCAGTGGGTCTGGATGTCGAGAAGGCCCGCGCCACAATGAACTCGCCGGCCATCGACGAGATACTGGCCAAAGATGCTGCGGACGTGAAGAAAGTCGGCATTCAAGGTACGCCCACCTTTTTCGTCAACGGAAAGCTTCTGACTAAGTTCGGCCCAGAGCCTCTGTTGGAGTTGGTGCAAAGCGAATTGCAGAAAGTGCGCTAAAACACCAAGACTGGCGCAAACGCCGTGACTGCTTTAATCGGGAGTTTTTATGCGAGCACTGGAAAACAAGATACCTCCGCCGATTGTGACTGCTCTGTTCGGGCTGCTGATGTGGCTGGTCGCCCGATATGTGCCGAGCCTCGACCTGGCGCTCTCTGTGCGTGTGCTGTTGGCGCTGCTCGTGTCGGCCATTGGCGTTTGCTTCAGTGTGGCCGGAGTGCTGTCGTTTCGGCAGGCGCAGACCACCGTCAATCCGCTTAAACCTGAAACTGCATCAGCGCTGGTGCGCTCGGGTATCTATCGGTACTCACGCAACCCGATGTACGTCGGCTTTGCTCTGTTATTACTGGCCTGGGCCTGCTACCTGGCCTCACCGTTGGCATTGCTCGGGGTGCTGGGGTTCGTCCTGTATATGAATCGCTTCCAGATCAACCCTGAGGAGCGCGCCCTGACAACCCTGTTCGGCAGCGAATTCCAGGTCTATCAGGCGCAGGTGCGTCGCTGGCTCTAAGTTGGCTAGTCCACCGTGTTAGAACGGCCATCTGGAAGCCAGCGGTCTTCCAAAGCAATAATTTGTGGCAACGACCTAGAGGTTGAATGCCCGCTTTTGCCGATTTCTGCCAGTTGATGCCCCAGGTAGTACCGTCCTAGCTCGTCTGCCTGTTTGATGATCCAAGCTGTATCGAACCTCTGTGGTCGAGACAGGCATCAGAGATGCCAGCCTTTTTTTATCCACAAAACCTGTGGATAACCCTTTCGATAACTCCTGAAATGCTCACAACCGAGGGCCTCTCATTCACCTGACGTTTTTTGACCACTCCTGAGATTGGCTCAGCGTAGGAGCTCATGAAAACCGGCAGACAGCAGTTCCCTTTGTTTGCTGATGCGGCTTCGCAGAATGGCGATGGTCTCGGCTCGACCTTGCCGAGAGCCGCACCATGCACGCCGCCATTTCCTACCGCAGTTGCCTGCTGCTGGCCGTCCTGACGGCTGGCTGTGCAACGCCGCCCTCTCCCACTCCCGTTCAGGAAGAAGTGGCGGTTCCAGCACCGGAATACGTCCCGGCAGTCCGCTATGGCCGTTACACCCTTGTCGAGCTGACCCCGACGACCGCCCAGCAGGATCTGCTGTTGCAGGTCGTCGACGTCTCCATTCCCGACACTCTCAACGCCAACGTCGCTGACGCGCTACGCCATGTGTTGCAACGCTCCGGCTACCAGCTCTGCAGCGGACGTGAAACTGATGCGCTGGGCAGCCTCCCGCTGCCGGCGGCGCACTACCACCTTGGCCCGCTGCAGCTACGCGATGCCCTGCTGATCCTGGCCGGGACAGCGCGGACGCTGCACGTCGATCACACCGCACGCCGCGTCTGCTTCACTCAGCCCCTCAACACGCCAGCCGAAGCCCCACCCGCCACTGCGGATACCGCTCCCGGTGCCGCTAGGGAGCCACAGCCATGACGACGATACCGAGCAGTGGGCACCACCGGCACGGCACGCTGCTACGCGCCGCCGCCATCATCTGGCTGCTGCTCATCAGCTCTGCCGTTGTGATCGATCATGTCGCTCTTTCAGGGCTGGCAACACAGGTCGAAACCAGCGCCCCCGGCCTGCAGGTCGCCGTGCTGAAAAAGCGCTTGGCCGACCTGGTCCAGCAGGTCGAGCAAGCCCAACAGCAACCGGACGCCCTTCCACAGGCGCGCTATGAAGCCGAGCGCCAGGCGCTGGAGCAGCGACTAAATACCATCGACCAGGCTCTGGTTAGCCTCCCAACAGCGGACAATCTGGTGCCGTTGCAAGCCCGCATCGAGCAGTTAGAAATACGGCACAGCGCACCTCGCCCAGCATCATCGACTGCGCCCCACCCGCGAGCTGCCGCCCCCGCCAAACCAAAGACCATCGAGCCGCCATTCCGTGTGATCGGTGCCGAGCGGCGCGCCGGCGAGCGCTTCCTTTCGATTCTGTCAGCCGCCTCGAACACGCTCTCGCAGGTTCGCCTGCTGCGTCCCGGCGAGGCGGAAGCCGGTTGGCATCTCGAAACCATCGAAGGGAGCGCTGCCGTGTTCCGACACGGCGACGACACTCGTCGCCTGCCCATTCCCGCGCAGTAGTACAAGCAGATGAAGCAGCGCCATATCGTCCCCGTACTGATCGTCCTGCTGACCGGCAACCTTGTCCACGGAGCAGAAACCCTCACAGCCGACAACCTGCACACCCGCGAGCGACCGATGACCACCGAGCGCACCGACGAGCAGCACGCCCGAGGCTGGGGGCTGAGCGCCGAGGAATGGGCGCGCTACCGGACGCTGATGCGAGGGCCGCTGGGTATCTATTCTCCCAACCTCGACCCACTTACCGCGCTAGGAATCGAGGCGCGCTCCGACCAAGAACGGCGACGCTATGCAGAGTTGCAGGTCGAAGCAGAAGCCCACCGCGTCGAAAAGCTGCTGGCGTACCAACGGGCTTACGACGACTCCTGGCAGCGGCTCAACACAGATATGCCGCGCGTCATCCTGCCCGATGCCGGCCTGGCATTCTCGCCGGTTGTGCCAACGGCGAACGGACGGCTCGCCGTATTCGTCCAGGACGCTTGCCCCGCATGCGATCGGGCAGCGCAGCGGCTGCAAGCTGCTGGTATGGAATTCGACATTTACGTCGTCGACAGCCACGCCGACGACGCACGTATTCGCGCCTGGGCACAACGTATTGGCATCGACCCGGCCAAGGCGCGCAGCGGCCAGATCACGCTCAACCACGATTCGGGACGCTGGCAATCGCTGAATCTGCAGGGTGACCTGCCGGCAGTCGTACACAAGGTCGGCAACCAGTGGCAGCGGCAGCGGTAATGTCGCGCCGCCACGCGCTCGTGCTGCTGGCCTGCGCACTGGCAAGCCCCATCCAGGCGCGGGAAATCCCGCCGCCGGCCTATCAAGTCGCTGCGAAGCGCGCCGGTATTCCCTCGACCGTGTTGTACGCCATCGCGTTGCAAGAGAGCGGTATCCGCTTGCGTGGCCGCCTGGTGCCGTGGCCATGGACGCTCAACGTCGCTGGCAAGGCGCAGCGCTACGCCACCCGTGCCGAGGCTTGCAGCGAGCTGCGCCAGGCTCTCAAGCGCACACCCGCCACGCGCATCGACGCGGGTCTCGGCCAGATCAATCTCGGCTACCACCCGCAGCGTTACGCACAGCCCTGCGACCTGCTCGACCCTTACCGCAACCTGGCCATCGCCGCCGAGATCCTGCGCGAGCAGCACCTCGAAGGAGAGGACTGGCTGCTCGCCATCGGTCGTTACCACCGCCCGGCTGGTGGTGCGCCGGCTGCGCGCTACCGCCACAGCGTCGGCCAGCACCTGGCCCGCGTACTGGGTACCTCCCAGCTGGAAATCACTTCGCGAGGGAATCTGCCATGAAATCCCTGACCATCCTCGTCGCGTATCTTTCGCTGCCGTGGCTGTCGCTGGCCACCCAGGCTGACGCGCTGATCATCGTCGCAGACCATGGCGGTACGTCGGCCTTGCCGTACTACGAAGCCTTGAACTTGCAACCGCGCGCCGAGGTGAGCGCATCACCCATCGAGATTCCGCGTCCGCCAGCCAAACCGTTCAACGAAGCCGACATGCTGCCGGTGCGCTCGATGCAGCTGTCACCGGGCGATGTAGCGCGTAGGTTGATCGAAGCGCCGGGAATGCCGCCGTTCTTTCTCGTCGGCGACGACAATCGCTCGCGCGCCTGGCTGCGTCAGCGCGCACTGCGCATACACGAGCTCAATGCCGTGGGCCTAGTGGTCAACGTCAAGTCGGCCGAGGCCCTGGCTGCGCTGCGTGCGCTGGTGCCGGGGCTGTTACTGTCACCGGTTGCGGGGGATGATCTCGCCGAGCGCCTTGGCTTGCGCCACTACCCGGTGCTGATCACGGCAACCGGCGTCGAGCAGTGAAGCGCCGGCCATGGCCCAGAGCCACGCGATAGAAGTGCTGTTGCGGCCAGCCGTGGAGCTGTACAGCGTGGCGGTCTGCGCCGCCGCCGCGTTTCTGTCCCTGATGGCACCGTGGTCACTGGCGCTGAGCCCATCGATTGGCCTGGGCAGCGCCCTTGCCTTTCTCACCTTCGGCACGATTCGCCTGCGTGATGCGCTGGTCATCCTGCGCTACCGGCGCAATATCCGCCGCCTGCCGCGCTATGTGATGACCAGCCGTAATGTGCCTGTCGGCCAGCAACGGCTGTTCATAGGCAGAGGCTTTCGCTGGGAACAACGGCACACGCACCGCCTGACGCAGACTTTCAGGCCCGAGTTCCGCCGCTATGTGGAACCTACGCCCGCTTACCAGTTGGCACGCCGCTTGGAAGAGCGGCTGGAGTTCGCACCGTTTCCACTATCGAAGCTGGCCAAGCTCACCACTTGGGACGTTCCCATCAATCCGGTGCGCCCGTTGCCACCGGTCGGCGGCCTGCCGCGGCTGCACGGCATCGAGCCAAACGAAGTCGATGTCAGCCTGCCACTCGGAGAACGAGCCGGACACTCACTTGTGCTGGGCGCGACACGGGTCGGCAAGACCCGATTGGCCGAGCTGTTCGTGACTCAGGACATTCGACGGCGCAACGCCGCCGGAGAGCACGAGGTGGTGATCGTATTCGACCCCAAAGGGGATGCAGACCTACTCAAGCGGATGTACGTGGAGGCCAAACGCGCCGGGCGCGAACGTGAGTTCTATGTTTTCCACTTGGGCTGGCATGATTTCAGCGCACGCTACAACGCAGTGGGCCGGTTCGGGCGGATCAGCGAAGTGGCCACGCGTATCGCCGGACAGCTCTCAGGTGAAGGCAATAGCGCCGCTTTCAGGGAGTTCGCCTGGCGGTTCGTCAACATCATCGCCCGTGCCCTCGTCGAGCTGGGCCAGCGCCCCGACTACCTGCTGATTCAGCGGCATGTCGTCAACATCGACGCGCTCTTTATCGAGTACGCGCAGCACTACTTCGCCAAGCACGAACCGAAGGCCTGGGAAATCATCGTCCAGCTCGAAAGCCGGCTGAACGACAAAAATATCCCGCGCAATATGATCGGGCGAGAGAAGCGGGTCGTAGCCTTGGAGCAATACCTCTCACAGGTACGCACCTACGACCCGGTACTCGACGGTCTGCGCAGTGCCGTGCGCTATGACCGGACGTATTTCGACAAGATCGTCGCCAGCCTTTTACCGTTGCTGGAGAAACTCACCACCGGCAAAACCGCGCAGCTACTCGCACCGAACTATTCCGACCTCAACGATCCCAGGCCAATCTTCGACTGGATGCAGGTCGTCCGCAAACGCGCGGTGGTCTATGTCGGCCTTGATGCCCTGTCGGATGCGGAAGTTGCCGCTGCAGTCGGCAACTCGATGTTCGCTGACCTGGTATCGGTCGCCGGCCATATCTACAAATTTGGCATCGACGACGGGCTGCCCGGCGCAACAGCGGGAGCACGAGTCCCTATCAACGTCCATGCGGACGAGTTCAATGAGCTGATGGGTGATGAATTCGTGCCTCTGGTCAACAAGGGCGGCGGCGCAGGGTTACAGATCACCGCCTATACGCAGACGCTCTCTGACATCGAAGCCCGTCTTGGCAACCGCGCAAAAGCGGGCCAAGTTATCGGCAACTTCAACAATCTGTTCATGCTGAGAGTGCGCGAAACCGCGACCGCCGAGCTACTCACCCGGCAGCTTCCAAAAGTGGACGTCTACACCACGACGCTGGTCAGCGGGGCTACTGACAGCTCCGACGTTCGAGGGCCAACAGATTTCACCTCCAATGCTCAGGATCGCATCAGCACCGCCAGCGTGCCGATGATTGAACCCGCACACGTGGTTGGCTTGCCAAAAGGCCAGGCCTTTGCCCTGTTGCAAGGTGGCCAGCTCTGGAAAATCCGCATGCCGTTGCCGGTACCCGACCCTGACGAAATGATGCCCGAGGACTTACAGCAGCTTGCGAGCCACATGCGCCAGCACTATGTCGAAGCCAGCGACTGGTGGGAAAACCGTGGCACTCCCGGCCTACAGGATCAATCACTGCCCGACGACCTGCTCGATGGCTTCCGCCACCTCACCACCACTGAGACAAGCAACGCCGAGGCACGGCCATGAAGGACCCGGCCAGCACCACGCAACGCGAACAAACCCACCAGCGAGGCTTGCTCGCCAGCATCATCACCCTGCCGCTGCGTATGCTCGGCGTGCTGATCGGCTCGCTGCTGCTGTCGATCATCATCGAATGCGCCGGCATGCACCTGTTCTGGCCCGAGCAGGGCTGGCGTCACGCCCAGGGCATGCTCGACTACGAACTGAACCACCTATCCACGCACTTCACCCGCAGCGCGGTGGTGCAGGAGCCAGGCCGCACCGCGCACCAGCTGGTCGAGGGCGCCCACCAATGGATCTTCGTGAAGACCGGCCTGCTCGACTGGGTGAGCCAGGCCTCGGCGCGCTCCCACGCACCCAGCCATGGCGATGGCCGAGACATCCGTTTCTACATCAGTCAAGTCTACGTCTGGAGCGAGAGATACCTGATCGCCGCCGCATTCACAGCATTGACGTTCATGGTTCGAGTGCTGGTCCTGGTACTGACGCTGCCACTATTTCTGCTGGCTGCCTTCGTCGGCATGATTGATGGTCTGGTGCGGCGTGACATCCGCAAGTTCGGCGCGGGCAGAGAGTCAGGCTTCGTCTACCACCGCGCCAAGGCGAGCCTGATGCCATTGGCGGTCCTGCCATGGATCATCTACCTCACCCTACCCGTCAGCGTACATCCGTTGCTGGTGCTGCTGCCGAGCGCGGCGCTGCTCGGCCTGGCGGTGAACATCACCGCAGCCAGCTTCAAGAAATACTTGTGATTCGCTAGCCAGTGGGTAGTGACGCTTGAGTCTGCCTGTAATAGGGACACACCCAGGTTCCCATTGTTTAAGGCAGCTCCTCAGGCATAC
Organism: Stutzerimonas stutzeri; assembly: GCF_013522825.1. Classification (GTDB taxonomy): domain Bacteria; phylum Pseudomonadota; class Gammaproteobacteria; order Pseudomonadales; family Pseudomonadaceae; genus Stutzerimonas; species Stutzerimonas stutzeri_AK. Next base: position 24,981 of record NZ_JAAMQZ010000029.1, on the reverse strand, counting down.
CGAGAGCATTTAGCCACTTCTCGCAAATTGCGGATTGGCCAATGTCGAAGCGACTTCCCTCACCAGCCGACAGGCATCACGCGCCCGGTCTGACCTTGGCGCTGCTGCTCGGCCTATGCGTTTCCGGCCACGCCAGCGCGGACGATGCCACGCCCGAACACGCCAGGCTCGCCGCCGCGCTGCGCCAGCTCGACAGCATCGAACGGCTCGTCGCACAACAAGCCGCGCAGCAACAGGACGAACGCGCCCGCTACCACTTCGACTACGCCCGTCTCACCGCTGACCTTGAGCGCGTGCGCGCCGGCATCCACGACTACCTCACCCCAACGCGTGCGCAACCGCGCGACCCCGCCCTGCTGCTTGGCGACTACCGTCAGCCTACCGCCGCCCTCGAGCCGCAGGTCGCGCCATGAACGCCGCGCAGACCGCCGCGTTCCAGGCCAACAGCGGCATCACCCCTTCCGACATGGCGACCGTGCTGCTCGGTGCGGTGTTCGCCGTCCTGCTCGTGTGGGGTGCCTGGGCGATGCGCAGCGCCTACGTCGGTTGGGCAGAAGAACAGCTTTCCCAACGTCAGTTCCTGGTCGTCGTGGTGCGCTTTGCCGTGCTGTACCTGGTGCTGACCTTTTTCCTGCTCTCGTAAGAGGTAGCCATGATGAAGCCGCTCACCCGCATTTCCCGCCCCCTCCACTTCGCCAGCCTGGCTGCACTGCCGATGTTCAGCGTGCTGCCCCCTCTCGCCCACGCCGATCTGCCCACCCTGGAAAACCCTTCGCGCGGCACGGGCGGCGGCATCATGGAAACGCTGCAGAATTACGGTTACGACATCGTGATGCTTATTGCACTGCTCGTGGTCGCTTCAATGTTCGTCGGCGTCTGCTATCACGCATACACCCGCTATGCGGAAATCCACATTGGCCGCTCAACCTGGGGCCAGTTCGGTCTGACCGTGGCGGTCGGTGCGATCCTGCTCGTGGTTGGCATCTGGCTGCTGACCGAAGCCATCGGCGTTCTCTGACCAAGGAATGCCGACATGGCTGAAGACATTCATCCGGACGGGACGGTGGCGTTCCTACCCCACCGTCTCAATCGTCACCCCGTGGTGGTGCGAGGGCTGACGGCGAATGAACTGTGGGTCTGCGCTGGGTCATCAGGCGTGATCGGTCTTGCGAGTGGCATCCCACTGGCCTTCATGTTCGCGACGATTGCCATCGTCCCCACAGCCATGCTGCTGGCGGTCACCGCTGGTATTTTCATCGGTGGCGGTATGCTGCGCCGGCTCAAACGCGGCCGCCCCGAAACCTGGTTGTACCGGCAGTTGCAGTGGTGGATCGCTGTCAATCTGCCGCAGCTCACGCCCTTCACCGACGGTCACGCTCTGGTAATACGCTCCGGTTACTGGACGACACGCCGGAGCAAGGCGCTGTGAGCCGGTTCAAGAACGAAGTGCTGCGGCTCGAAGCCCACATCAAGACCCTGCGTATCGGGGCCAGCGCACTGGTCGTGCTCGCGCTGGTCATGGGCGTTGGCTGGTGGAACGCGCCACGCGACCTGACCATCCATGTGCCACCAGACCTGCGTTCAGGCAGTACGCGCCAATGGTGGGACGTGCCGCCTGAGAGCGTTTACGCCTTCACCTTCTACGTCTGGCAGCAACTCCAGCGCTGGCCCACCAATGGCGACGAAGACTACCCGCGCAACCTGCACGCGCTTTCGCCCTACCTAACGCCCGCCTGCCAAGCGTTTCTGCAACAGGATTACGAGTACCGCCGCAATGCTGGAGAGCTGCGGCGGCGCGTACGCGGCATCTACGAGATTCCGGGCCGCGGCTACGGCGACAACCCAACGCTGCGCGTGCGCACAATCTCCACCCGCGAGTGGGTCGTAAACCTCGACGTCACGGCAGATGAATACTACGCCTCGGAGCAAGTAAAACGCGCCCTGGTGCGGTACCCGCTCAAGGTCCTGCGGATCGACGTTGACCCTCAGCGCAACCCTTTCGGGCTTGCCATCGACTGCTACGAGGGTGCGCCGCAGCGCATTGCCGCTCCTGTCGATCCGGCGGCAGCGCCCGCCCCTTCACAGGAAAAAATGCCATGAACCGCTTATTGCCACTGCCTCTTGCGGCGCTCGCACTGCTCCTGTGCAGCGCCGCCCATGCCACCGAGCTCATGCGTTGGGAGCGGCTGCCGCTGGCCGTACCGCTCGTGGTCGGCCAGGAGCGCATCGTCTTTGTCGAGCGCAATGTCCGCGTCGGGGTGCCCGCATCGATCGGCAGCCGCCTGCGGGTGCAGAGCGCCGCCGGGGCCATCTACCTGCTGGCGAGCGAGCCCATCGAACCGACCCGGCTGCAACTGCAGGACGCCGATACCGGTACCGTCATTCTGCTCGACATCGCCGCCGAACCCGAGCGGGAGGGCCAGCCACCCTTGGAGCCGGTGCGCATCATCGAGACTGCACCATCCGCTGCTCAGACGGATGCAGATGACAGTGCTACAGCTGCCCCACCCGTGCGAGCGACACCGCAGCCCGTCATCCTTACCCGTTACGCGGCACAAAACCTCTACGCACCGCTGCGAACCATCGAACCCGTGCCGGGCGTTACACGCGCAGCCTTACGCCGCGACCTGGCGCTGGACAGCCTGCTACCGACGTTGCCCATACATGCCCAGGCGCTCGCGGCGTGGCGTTTGGAAAACCTGTGGGTGAGTGCTGTGCGCCTGCGCAACAGCGCCTCGCACTGGCTTGATCTGGACCCGCGCGCGCTGCAGGGCCACTTCCTCACCGCGACCTTCCAGCATTCGACGCTGGGGCCTAGCGGCACGCCGGACGACACCACTGTCGTTTACCTGATCACCCGTGGACACGGGCTGGCGCAGGCCCTGCTGCCAACCATCGCGCCTGTCGATGCCTCCCTCAACCTGACTGTTCCGCAAGATGAAGGAGGCCGCTGATGCACAGCAATGGCCTGCTCAAATGGCTGATGATTCCCCTGGCGCTGCTGCTAGTGTTCGTCGGCATCAAGCTGTTCTCCAGCGGCAACGACATTCCCGGAACACTGGAAGAAGCTACCCGGCTCACGCCCGATGAAGCCAAAGCGCTCGGTATTGAGGGCGACACCCCACGTGACACCGTTGCAACGTTAGTCGCCCAGGTTCGTCAACTACGCACCGAGCTGCAGACCGCACTGGGCGACAACAAGGTTCAGCGCGAAGAGAACCTACGGCTGCGGCAACGCGAAAGCACCATCGACCGTCGCATCCAAAGCGCGCTCGACAGCGAACGCAATCAGCTGCATCAGGACCGGCAGCAGGTCAGCAGCGAACGGCAGAAAACCCAGGGCCTGCTGCAACAGCTGCAGCAGCGGCTAGATGGCATTGGCAAGGATAACCGCGCCGACCTACCGGTCGGCCTAGGCCTTGAGCCAGACGACAGCCTAGCTGGCGATACCCTGCTCTGGATCGAACCGGAGGACCGGCGCGACGATGGCAAGCAGCGCAACACCGACAATGCCAGTGACCATGGTTTCCCGACCCGCTTCGGGCCGGCGCAAAAGACGCTGGAAACTGCTGCCAGCTCCGCCGTTGACGCTGGACGCCGCGCGGTGGGAGTGCCCGAGACGACAGCCGTCTACACCGTGCCGACTAACTCGACCCTGATGGGATCGATCTCCATGACGGCACTGATCGGCCGCGTACCGATCGACGGCACCGTCAGCGACCCGTATCCATTCAAAGTCCTGATCGGACGGGACAACCTCACCGCGAACGGTATTGATATTCCGGACGTTGCCGGTGCCGTGGTCAGCGGCACCGCCTCGGGCGACTGGACCCTCTCCTGCGTGCGCGGGCAGGTCCGCTCGGTCACGTTTGTCTTCGAGGACGGCACAATCCGCACCCTCCCAAAAGACGACGAGCGCGGCAGCAACCGCCAACAAAGCAACAACGGCAACGACACACAGGATGGCATGGGCTGGATCAGCGACCCGCACGGCATTCCCTGCGTCAGTGGCCAACGCCGCAGCAACGCGCAGCAGTACTTGGGCACGCAAGCCCTGATCACCGCGGCCGGTGCGGGCGTCGCCTCGCTGATCGACTCTGACAGCGGTCAGGCCTCCTACATGAGCAGCGACGGTTCCATCGGTACCGTAGGCATCGGCGCGAACGAGGCTATGGGCCGCATCCTCGCCGGCGGCGTGCAAGACATGTCTGCCTGGGTCAACAAGCTCTACGGCCAGGCGTTCGCAGCGGTCTACGTCAAGCCCGGCGCACGCGTCGCAGTGCATCTCGAAGAACCCCTGACCATCGACTACGACCCTAAAGGTCGCCGCGTCGATCACCGTCTTGGAGGAAGCTCACATGCGCAAGATCTGGACTAACAGCCTGACGCTGTTGGCCGTCGTGCTCACACTCGGCGGCTGCGCGACAAGCAAGGACGAACTACTGCCGCACGACGACAGCACCATGCTCGATATCTGGAACGTCGAGACTGGCGGCGGAACCGCCCGGCAGTTGTTCGATGCACGCCAGGCCCTGCGCCGGCCTTTGACCGAGGCCGATGTACACGCTGTACCCATCGTGCAGGCCCGCTATACACGCACGGCCGCCAACGAAATTTACCGTCAGTTCCATCGGCTGCCGAACCCCGATCTGCTGATGTACGTGTTCCCGCACCTGGCTGGCAGCGACCCGGTACCGGTGCCCGGCTACACCACGCTGTTCCCTCTGTACCAGCGCGTGCAGTACGCACTGCCTGGCGAACGGGTCGAGGACTACTGATGGTCTGGTCCCTACTCAAGCACCGGCGCCAGGCCGAGGAACCCGCGCCACCTGCGAACGCCTGGGCTCGCCATGTCGCCGAGTTACGCACCCACGGCATTGCTGAACCTGGCACCGCACACGTCTCGCGTCAGCCGGCCACTCAGGCCGACGAGAAAGCACTCTACGATGTTGCGCCCTCGTTCACCGACCTGCTGCCGTGGGCCGAGTATCTGCACCAGTCACAGTGCATGCTGCTTGATGACGGCACCTCCGTGGCGGCCTTCTACGAGCTGCTCCCGGTCGGCACGGAGGGACGCGAACCCGCCTGGCTGCTGCAGGTCCGCGACACGCTGGAAAACGTACTGCAGGATGCTTTCGACGAATTAGAGGACAACCCCTGGGTCGTGCAGCTCTACGCCCAAGACGACCCCAACTGGGACCGTTATCTCGACGAGCTGCGCGCCTACATCCAGCCCCGCGCCCAAGGCACCGCCTTTACCGAGTTCTACCTGCGGTTCTTTGGCCACCATCTGCAGTCCATCGCCAAGCCCGGCGGTCTGTTCGAGGACAACACCGTCACGCGCCTGCCCTGGCGCGGGCAGACCCGGCGCACGCGCATGATCGTCTATCGCCGTGTCGGCAACGCGCCGCAGCGCCGTGGGCAAGCGCCCGAGCAGGCCCTCAACCGAGTCTGCGACCGCCTTGTCGGCGGCTTGGCCCATGCTGGTGTACGCGCCAGACGTCTAGGCGCGGCGGACATCCACGCCTGGTTGTTACGCTGGTTCAATCCCCATCCAACCCAGGTAGGTAACACCGCAGAGGACCGGGAGCAGTTCTATGCCCTGACCGGCTACCCGGACGAACAGGAGCCCGGCGAGATCGAGCTGGCCAGCGGCACGGATTTCAGCCAGCGGCTTTTCTTCAGTCAGCCACGCTCGGATGTCGCTCAGGGCCAATGGCACTTCGATGGAATGCCACACCGCGCTATCGCCGTCGACCGCCTGCGCACACCGCCATCGACCGGGCACGTCACCGGCGAAACCCGCAAGGGAGACGCGGTCAATGCGCTGTTCGACCAACTGCCGGAAGACACGATCCAGTGCCTGACGCTCGTCATCACGCCGCAGGATGTGCTGGAAGCGCACCTCAACCACCTTGGCCGCAAATCCGTGGGCGACACCCTAGCCTCGGAACAGGCCCGTGCGGATGTGCAACAGGCCCGCAGCCTGATCGGCAGCGCTCACAAGTTGTACCGGAGCGCACTCACCTTTTATCTGCGGGGTCGCGACCAGTCCGAGCTGGACGCACGCGGCCTGCAACTTGGCAACGTGCTGCTCGGTGCCGGGCTGCAACCGGTACGCGAAGAAGATGAGGTCGCACCGCTCAACACCTATCTGCGCTGGCTGCCCTGCGTCTACGACCCTGCGCTGGACAAGCGCCAGTGGTACACCCAGCTGATGTTCGCTCAACACGCCGCCAACCTGGCACCGCTGTGGGGGCGCAGCCAGGGCACCGGCCACCCCGGTCTCACATTGTTCAACCGCGGCGGCGGCACCATCACCTTCGATCCGCTCAATCGCCTCGATCGGCAAATGAATGCGCACCTGTTCCTCGCCGGCCCGACCGGCTCCGGCAAGTCGGCCACGCTCAACAATCTGCTCAACCAAGTCACCGCGATCTACCGACCAAGACTGTTCATCGTCGAAGCCGGCAACTCCTTTGGCCTGTACGGCGATTTCGCCGCGCGGCTGGGTCTCACCGTGCATCGTGTGAAACTCGCGCCCGGCTCGGGCGTCAGCCTCGCCCCGTTCGCCGATGCGCACCGGCTGGTGGAAACGCCCTGCCAGGTGCAAACGCTCGACGCCGATGCCTTGGATGAAGACGACGCAGCTAACGATGGCGATGAGCAGCGCGACGTCCTGGGTGAGCTGGAGATCACCGCCCGCCTAATGATCACAGGAGGAGAAGAACGCGAGGAAGCGCGCATGACGCGTGCTGATCGCAGCCTGGTTCGCCAATGCATCCTCGACGCGGCAGAGCGCTGTGTCGCCGAGCAACGCGCGGTGCTCACGCGGGACGTTCGCGATGCCCTGCGCGAGCGCAGCCGCGACACGACTTTACCCGAGGTTCGCCGTGCACGGCTGATGGAAATGGCCGATGCCATGGACATGTTCACCCAGGGCAGCGATGGCGATATGTTCGACCGCCCCGGCACGCCCTGGCCGGAAGCCGACATCACCATCGTCGACCTGGCTACCTATGCCAGGGAGGGCTACAACGCTCAGCTTTCCATCGCCTATATCTCGCTGATCAACACCGTCAACAACATCGCCGAGCGCGACCAGTTCCTGGGCCGTCCGATCATCAACGTCACCGACGAGGGGCATATCATCACCAAGAACCCATTACTCGCGCCCTATATCGTCAAAATCACCAAGATGTGGCGCAAACTTGGGGCCTGGTTCTGGCTGGCAACGCAGAACCTGGACGACCTGCCCAAAGCCGCCGAGCCAATGTTGAACATGATGGAATGGTGGTTGTGTATGGGCATGCCACCAGACGAGGTAGAGAAAATCGCCAAGTTCCGCGAACTCACTCCGGCGCAGAAAGCCCTGATGCTCTCTGCCAGAAAGGAGACCGGCAAGTTCTCGGAAGGCGTAATCCTGTCGCGCAGTATGGAGCTGTTGTTCCGCGCGGTGCCCCCTAGCCTCTATCTCGCGCTCGCCCAAACCGAGCCGGAGGAAAAAGCCGAGCGCTACCAACTCATGCAACAGCATGGCATCAGCGAACTCGACGCCGCGCTCAAGATTGCCGAGAACATTGACCGGGCGCGCGGTATCGCCCCGCTGTCGATGGACTGGAGCATCCTGAGCAAGGTCCGTTGAAGAACTCTTAAATTAGACTAAATGTACAGGTGTAATCGGTGTTTCGCCGACTATTGAGCGATGGGAACCAAATCCTCCTGCACACCCGAACTCACGGCCAGGCGCTATCCTGGGAGCGGAACCGCCTTGGCCCAAACGCCGAATCCCGCCATTCCTACGTGCTCTGCGACGCATCAGTTAAAGCGACACTTAAACCGGACGAATCAGTTTCCGATTCTTTGTCGTGCTCAGAGCCATGCTGCGCTCAACTGACGTTGCAAGTCGGTAGCCACGGTCCTCAAGGCTACGGCGCCGCATTGCCGCGCTGACCACTCCCGTTCGCCTTGCATCCCTGTGCGAACAGCCACCGCCAAGGCGTTGGCGGATGCCATGCTCATCCAGACACCACAACCATCGTCCCCGGAGGGAAAACCCTCCATGGGCGCACCTCCGAACTCTCCCGCGGAGGTCATCCCATGCTCACATCCTTAGTCCGCCTCGACTCTATGGCAAAATCCTGTCCGCCAACGGCTCTCGACTACGAAAACCGCATCATCGCGCAGGCTATTGAGCTACTGGAGCGCCGCTTATTCAACGATGGCCCCCTACTGCTCAACCCGGAGGCTGTCAGCGACTATCTGCGTTTGAAGCTGATGCCAGAACCCAGCGAAGTGTTCGTCGCAGTATTCCTGTCCTCAAAACATCAGGTCATCGCCTGTGAAACGCTGTTTAGGGGCACAATAGACGCAGCTCAAATTCATCCCCGCGTGCTTGTTCAGCGAGCGCTTGCCCACAATGCCGCCGCCCTGATCGTCGCGCACCAGCACCCGTCCGGCTGCTCAGACCCCTCATCCTCGGACGAACGACTGACCCAGCGCGTGAAAAATGCGCTGGACTGCGTGGAAGTACGGTTGCTGGATCATTTCATCGTCGGCAAGGGCGAACCGTTCTCGTTCGCCTCGAATGGCCTGCTGTAGTCCTCGTCGCTACGCGGCGCAATCTTTTCCCTACCTGCACGGAGTCGGCCGCCCACTCGGGCGCGCCGCCCCGCGCCTGCTTATCTCCGCACAGAAACCTTTTGGCTCCGCGTTGTTCTCCGGCTCGCGATTAAATCGGAAGGCCGTGATTCCCGTTTGTTTGTCGCCGTGTCCCTTTCCGTCGAGTCAACTGCCGGCACAATCCACTTTCACGGTAGCTTGACATGCCAGCCCCGCTTCCTTGCCCACCCAAACTGCGCATGTACGTACTTGCCACAGCGCTTTGCACAGCGCTGCTCGGCCCGCTGGCGCAGGCCAAGAACATTCTCGTTGTTACCGATAGCCAGCACCCGGTACCGGCTACCCGCGGCGTTCGGGTTATCGAGCTGGATCAGCCAGCCCGAATCAAGGCCGAGTTGGGTGCCCATCTGCCTGCCGACCCCACGCGCAGTACCGCCCTCGTGCAACGGCGACTAAAAGACGGCGGCAACTTTCTACAGACGCGCCTTGGTACGGCTTACCAAGGCGTGGTGGATGCCTGGAGCCTGGGCATTACCACGATCCCCGCTGTAGTGGTTGATCAACGCTATGTGGTTTATGGCGAGCCGGACGTCGCCAAGGCGGTTGCGCTCATCAAAGCGCATCAGAGAACGCAGCCATGATGTGTTCTCACCGCCTGCGCGCCGGCATCGCCGCCATTCTACTGACGACGGGGACCCCGTCGTTCGCGCTCGACACCTCGACCATCGCATCCTCGACGCTCTCACCGGATTGTCTGGAATATCGCGTTGCCGGGATCTGTTTCTGGCTGCTCTGTACGTATTTCAGTTGCTCCGTGGAGACCTCGGTCAAGGTCAGGCATTACGTGCCCGACGCGGTTGTGTCCAGCTACTCGAACACTGGCGCGAATCCATGGGTGGATGTGCAGTCGATGAGCCAACCCAACGCCACGGCACAAGCCGGCGGCGATGGTACGACCAACGAGAACCACGAAAACAACCTGGCGAAGTTCAAGAACGCCGACGTGATCGGCCACCCCGGCGGCTATGTATTCAGCCAGTTCGCCTCCGGCTTCGGCTATATCTGCGAAGGTGCTGGCACCGCCTTCATGCCTTACCTGTTAAGCACCCTCGACACCATCGCGTGGCGCTACAACATCCCCGAGATGGTGTACCCGGAAGCGCTGACTCCAGGCGAACGCGAGATCGGCACCCGCACTGACCGCAACCTCTGGGGCAACGTCTATCCACGCGGCGGCTTCCTGCACCAAAGCGACGACTACATGGCCGGCGCGGTGGTGGCCCAACGTGCCGGGGATGTCGTCACCCGCCGCGGCCAAATCCACCTCTACCAGCCTCTGCTCGCCGATGCCGCGGACGGCTACTGGCCAGCCGGAGATCTGATCGAGAGCGACGCCACGACAGGCAAGTGGCAGGAATTGACACCGACGCTCTCTCGCACGTGCGCGGTCTTCCCTCACTCCGAAAACCGCGTGCAGGCGCAGCAGGGTGATTACGCCTGGGCGCTGTGGCGACCCTATAGCTGCTGCGAACGCGAAGGTCAGGTGTTTCTGGGCAGCGTCGATTTCAACTGAGGCAGGCCATGATGACCCGTTGCATATCCTCTCCTGCTGCAATGCCGCGCCCTCTCCTTCTAACCGCTGTTTTGATGATGGCATGCACCAATGCATCTGCTCAGACCAGCGTCAACCAACATGGTGTGCAACATCAGGGCTCCGTGATCGGTGACGATGTGCTGTATTCGATCGGCGGCGGCCAGGCCGTGTCGATGACACCCGCGTCCAATATGCGCTCCATTGGCGTTGGCGTCGGCTGGGACAGCAATCTGATCTGCGGCGATATGTCTATCTCGACCACGATCCAGAACCAGTTGAACGGCGTGACCAACGGGTTCCAGACCATCATGTCCTCAGTCATTCAGAACGCTACGGCCGCCGTGGCGTCGTTGCCTGCACTGATCATTCAGAGGGCGGACCCCGGGCTATACAACCTGCTGACCAACGGCGTGCTGCAGGCTCGGCTGGACTTCGACCGCTCCAAACTGACCTGTCGCGCAATGGCGGAGAAAATGGGCGACATGGCCGGCGGCCAGATCGGATGGAGCCAGCTCGCCGATGGCATGGTACTTAGGCAAGCCGTTTCAAGTACCGACGCCGTATCAGCCATTGAGCAGACCGAATCTAGCCGCGGCAACGAAGGGGTGACCTGGGTCGGTGGTGAAAATGCGGGAGGCATGGGGCAGCGCCCGATTCGCGTCGTCAGTGATGTCACCCGCGCCGGTTACAACCTGGTTAACGGGCGCGATGTCGACGACACCAGCACAATCGATCCGAGCAGTTGCGGTGGCAACCTGACCTGCCAGACCTGGAACTCGCCCACCGCAGCCTCAGCCTGGGCCGTACGGGTGCTGGGCGAGCAAGAGCAGCGCACGTGCGAAGCATGCACCAAGACTATGACGATGCCCGGAGTCGGCCTGACGCCGCTGATCCAGGAGGAATACGAGGAGAGGCTCGAAGTACTCCAGGGGCTGATCGCCGGCAGCCAGCCCCTAAGCTTCGACAATTTACAGACGGTCGGCAGCGCCTCGCTGCCAATCACGCGCGGCGTGATTGAAGCACTGCGCGACGAACCCGATCAAGACATCCTGGCGCGGCGCCTCGCTTCGGAAATCGCCTTGTCCAGCGTGCTCGAAAAAGCATTGCTGCTGCAACGTACCCTGCTGACTGGACGCAAAGAACCGAACGTTGCAGCCAACGAATTAGCGCAAAAAGCAGTTTCACGCGAAAGCGATCTACTCGACCGCGAAATCCATAACCTGAAAACCGAGCTGGAGCTGCGCCGCGAGCTGGCGAGCAATTCGCCCACTGCCATCATCCAGCGTCACAGCGCACGCTCTGCGGGCTCGCGAGGCATCTATCAAGGTGATCCGACCCGCGACCGGCTCGATCAGTTGCAGCGCCCACCAAGCAGCGGGAGCACTCCATGAGCATGGCGTGGCGGCGCCACTGGCTACGTCGCGCAAGTTTGACGCTGCTGTGGGTCCTTCTGCTACTGGTCGCGACAATCACTGCCAATGTCGTCGGCATCCACTTGGCCGGCGGCATCGAGGGTTGGCAGCAATGGCTGGATGATCATAGCGGCCATTTCCTGGCCTGGCGGCTACTGCTCTATGCCAGCACCACTTGGGGCTGGTGCTGGATGCGGCGCCGTGTACTGGCTCGCGAGGCGGAAACCGGCACTCACCGGCGCCTGCGGACGGCCGAAATCGCTGCTGTCATCGCAATAGCGGCACTGGAAATCAGCCAGTTCGTACAAGGCGGATAACCGGAGGCTGCAATGACCCTCTACACCACCGATTACCTTGAGTATTACCTGACGCTTGTCTCCTGGATCGTCCACAACGGCATTTGGGCAGTTCTCGTCGCCAGTGGCGTATTCGCCATACCCTTTTTAGCGATCATCATTCAGGAATGGCTCAAGGCTCGCGCCGAAGGTGCCGACGAAGGCAACAAGGGCGCGTTGTCGGCCGTGCGCATCGAGAGCCGCGTCTATGTATCCATCGTGGTTATCCTGTTCGCGGGCATGCCGTTCATCGACGTGGATTTCAACACGCTCCAGTTCGATCGCACCCGCTCAGCTCAATGCCAAGTGAGTGTCCCGGTGCCTGCTGAGACAGGCTGGTCCCAGTCCTTCAGCACCCTCAACAACCAGTCGGCCAAAGTGCCGGTGTGGTGGGCCTTCATGCACACCGTCTCGCGGGCGCTCACCGGCGCTGCGGTGGCGGCGATCCCCTGCGGCACCGATCTGCGGCAGATGCGCATGGAGGTCGACGCCACCCGCATCGATGATCCAGTCCTCGCCCAAGAGGTGAGCGATTTCACTCACGACTGCTATGGACCTGCACGCGCCAAGCTCTTCATGAATCGCCCGACCCTGGACGAGGAGCAGATGTACGACGTGACCTGGATCGGTTCGCGCTTCTTCCTCAACACTGCGGGTTACTACGACATCTACCGGGCAATGACGCCACGCGAGGGCTGGGCCTACGACAGTGCCCGCGATGCTGGGTTGACTGAGGTGCCCAGCGGCGCGGGTTATCCAACCTGCAGTCAATGGTGGTCCGGCAGCAGGAACGGACTACGTGCGCGCCTGCTCGGCCAGGTCGACCCCAGCTTGCTGACGCGGATCGGCGGCTGGGCCGGTTTCCTGTCACAGGATCAAGTCAACGATTCGGTGATTCGCGCCATCGCGTCGCCCCGGCAGCAGAAGCTCAACCAGGGGGCGGTCTACAGCGACTACGGCGGCCAGATCGAAATGACCATCCCCAATGTCGCCACCCGTGCCGTCGGTGACGCCGGGCTGACTATCGGCTCCATTGGATTCTTCCCCGCGATGGATGCGATGCGGCAGGCGCTGCCGATGGTTCTGGCACTGCTAAAGATGGCACTGGTGATCTGCATCCCGTTGGTGCTGGTTATCGGCACCTACGATCTCAAAACCGTAGTCACGATCAGCATCGTGCAGTTCGCGTTGTTTTTCGTCGATTTCTGGTTCCAGCTCGCGCGCTGGGTCGACTCGACGATCCTCGACGCGCTCTATGGCTGGGGCTGGGGCTGGAACCGACCGCACGCAAACTTCGATCCGCTGATCGGCTTGAATAATACCTTCGGCGATATGGTCGTCAACTTCGTGATGGCCACGATGTTTATCACGCTGCCCGCGTTTTGGGTTGCTGCCTTATCTTGGGTCGGTGTACGCACCGGCGGACTGCTACAAGGGCTCTCGGATGGCACACGACCGGTAAGTCAAGCAGGAGGAAAAGCGCCGGGAATGCTCTCAGGCAAACTCAGGTAGGCAGCGAACCCGACACCTAATGATGGCGTCAGTCATCATGCTGCGGGTCTGCGAAACGCGAATCGGGAGCATCATTGTAAAGAGCCGGATGGTAGCCAGGATTGATCTTGTGTTCAGCTTGCTCACCGACCGCCCACTCTTCTGACGCACCTTCATCGGAGTCGCGGGCCATCCATGCCGCAATCACTGCCACAAGAAGCACAAGCACCAACCAGAAGGCGGCGTATAGCAGCACACCAACCACCATCAGCTTGGCAATCCAGAGCAAGGCAGTAGCTCCACCAGCAGGTAAACCGTGCTCTACGAGCCAACCACTCATCTTCCGCTCTAGACGCAGGCATCCACACCACATCCGGCCGAATACTTGGCCAAGGTGCTCTGCGAATGAAGTCTGCGCAAAAGTTTTCATGGTGGTTACCTCATGGTCGTCCCGCTATGTCCTCTCAACATCGGGTCTGCCGTGCCTTTGATCGAAGCTCACGTGGTTATTCAAGCGTAACGGGCATTTCTGCACGTCATCCATCAGACACCGTGGCGCGACCAAAACTCCGCAGGCGTTACGATGGGATACCGATTTGCCAGCGCAAGCAAGTCCTTGTCGCCGGTAATCAGATAATCGGCCTGCGCCGCCATCAGCGTGAGCAATACGAGCTGGTCAGCCGGGTCACGCAGGTCTGCCGCATGTTCGCCCTCCGGCTCGACGATATCGACCAGGAACATGAGGCTGTCGACCAGATCGCGGATCTCCACGGGGGTCATGCCGATTCGGGGCAAGCGCGGCAACACACGGGCCAGCTCGTCCAGGATGTAGTGCGAAAGCGCGACATCCAGACCGCCTTGGCGCCAGGCCGCCACAATGCGCCCCGGCACGCTGCCCGGATACGCCAAGCCCGACACCAGCACGTTGGTATCGAGCACGACGCGCAGCCCTGCCATCAGCCCCGCTTCCGCTCAGCCGCAACCGCAGCCTCGATCTCGGCCAGACCGTCCTCGACCGATACGCTGGCGTAGGCCTCGCCGATCCGGCCGCTCAACGCATCGAAGCGCTCCTGCATGCGTCGAATGCGGGCGAACAGCTCGGCGTCTACAAGGGCCGCAACCGGTTTGCCGTCCTTCTTGATGACGATGCTGTCGTTGCGGTATTGCACCTGGTTGAGCATCTCGCCCAGGTTCTGCCGGAAGCTCACGGCGCTGACTTCGGTAATCATCATCCACCTCGGACCATATCGGTCAATATGATTGATATGATCATTATGGTATAGGTTCGGCATGGTGTCCATCCGGCTGGCCTGTGTGGGTCACCACGGTAGAGGGGGAACAGCCTGCCTTCTCTAAACAATCCGGTTTGGATCATCACCGCATTGTCTGGTGCCAGCAAAGGAGCAACTGCCCGCACCAAAAGTCTGGAAAAGGGCAAGAGACTAGAAGTCACGAGGAAAGGCCCTGCCTGAACTGAGCAAAGCGCACGGCCAAACGTGCTCCTTCTAGGGGCGCCCTCAAAGAGCAATCACCCACACCGCATAGACGCTCGCGGATGGCCGTTCGCGCCTGCTATATCAAAGGATTCCAGCAAGGGCGCAAGGGAATGGGACTCAAGGGAAACGGGCTTACCCGGAAAGGGAAAAGGCCCTCGCCTGCCTCAACTCCAGGTGCCATCGATGCTCTCGCTATTCCAACGAAAACGCCCAACAGCAGCCTCTCTCCCCTCCACCGGAGGCAAGGAAAAAGGACTGATGCGGCCCGAGTCGGTCGCCTCCCTGCTGTCCACAACGCGCCGGCAGAAACTGCTGGAACACATCTGGCAACGCACCTCGCTCTCGCGCAAGCATTTCGCCTCACTCTACTTGGCTCCGCTGCAACGCTATGCCGAGCTGGTCCAGCAGTTTCCTGCGTCGGAAGCGCATCATCATGCGTATCCAGGGGGGATGCTGGACCACGGCCTGGAAATCGTCGCGTATGCGCTCAAACTGCGGCAGTCGTACCTGCTACCCAGTGGCACCACACCCGAGGACCAGGTCGTGCAGGCAGAAGCCTGGACCGCCGCCATAGCCTACGCCGCGCTGCTGCATGACATCGGCAAGATCGCTGTCGATCTGCACGTCGAACATGCCGACGGCAGCATTTGGCACCCCTGGCACGGCCCGCTGGCACGCCCCTACCGATTCCGCTACCGGCAGGATCGCGAATACCGCTTACACAACGCTGCCACGGGCTTGCTGTATCGCCAGGTGCTCGATGGCGAGAGTCTCGACTGGCTCAGCACCTTCCCTCCACTCTGGTCCGCACTGCTGTACGTCCTGGCCGGCCAGTACGAACACGCCGGCGTCCTCGGTGAGCTGGTCATTCAGGCCGACCGTGCTTCGGTTGCCCAGGCCCTGGGCGGCGATCCTGCACGGGCTATGGCGGCCCCGAAGCAAGCGCTGCAGCGCAAGCTGCTCAATGGCCTGCGCTACCTGCTGAAGGAGGAGCTGAAACTCAACCAACCCCAGGCGTCGGACGGCTGGCTGACGCAGGATTCTCTGTGGTTGGTCAGCAAGACTGTTTCGGACAAGTTGCGCGCGCACTTGCTGGCACAGGGCATCGAAGGTATCCCTGCGAACAACACTGCCGTGTTCAACGTGCTGCAGGATCACGGCATGCTCCAGCCCACCACTGACGGCAAGGCAATCTGGCGAGCAACGGTCACGAGCGACGCAGGCTGGTCGCACACGTTCACACTGCTGCGATTGGCGCCGGCTCTGATCTGGGAGGGAGATGGTCGGCCGGAGCCGTTCACTGGCACTGTCGTGATTGAGGTAGAGCGCAACGATGCGACCACAGAATCATTCATCGATAGCGGTGAAACCTCACCCGTGGCGACCGCCGCACGTGCGGCCTCTGCTGCACCCGCTGCCGATAGCGTCGACGCCCTGCTGGCATTGCTCGGCACCTCAGATACCGAACCGCACCCACAGAGGCCGGAGGTTGAACCACCCCCAGCAACGGGCATCAATGACCCGGCCGCACCTTCCCAGGCGAACGATTCAATGCTGCCCCCTGCCGCTGTACTTCCGCCCATCGAAAACGGTGGAAACTCACCGGAGTCACCTTCCGGCGAACATTTCCTGGCTTGGCTGCGGCAGCGTGTACAGAGCCGCAAACTCATCATCAATGACGCCAGGGCCCTGGTGCACACCGTGGCCGACACGGCATTTCTGGTTAGCCCCGGTGTGTTTCAGCGCTACGCACAAGAGCACCCGAACACGGCCACGCTCGCCAAGCAGGATCAGGTTGCAGATTGGCAGTGGGTGCAAAAGCGCTTCGAAAAGCTGCAACTGCACCGCAAGCAGGTCAATGGTCTGAACATCTGGACCTGCGAGGTGACAGGACCACGCAAGTCACGACGACTGCATGGTTACCTGCTGGCAGATCCGAGGCATCTGTTCGAGGAAGTGCCGCTCAACAACCCGTTCTTACAACTTGGCGTTGATCGCAGCTGACCCGACTTGAGCAAGAGAATGTCGCTAGTGTGGACTACGAAAGTGCCGAAGCCTCGCTCGTTGCAACATACAACCATCTCTGGACTCAGCAGCTACTCGGGCTTTTGTTGTCTGCTTATTTGCTCCCGGAGGCCTGGGTGGCGCCTCCAAACCTCCGGGTAAGCTGCGAATGAACACGCTACCGAGCGATCACCGCAGACTGCGCTGCTTGACCAGCATGTAGATCGCCGGAATGACCACAAGCGTCAGTACGGTGGAAGAAATCATCCCACCCACCATCGGCGCGGCAATGCGTCGCATCACCTCCGAGCCGGTACCGGTGCCCCACATGATCGGCAGCAGGCCGGCCATGATGGCCACTACCGTCATCATCTTCGGCCGTACTCGCTCGACTGCACCAGTTATGACTGCCTGGTAGAGATCAGCCACCGTTAACTGCTCGCCGGCTGCTTCCCGTTCGGCTCGGCGCTCGGCGAGCGCATGGTCAAGGTAGATGAGCATGATCACACCGGTCTCGGCAGCCACGCCAGCCAGGGCGATGAAGCCCACCACCACGGCCACCGAGAAGTTGTAGCCCAGCGCCCACATGAGCCAGATACCACCCACCAGCGAGAACGGCACCGAGAGCATGACGATCAGCGTCTCGGTAAGCCGGCGGAAATTCAGGTACAGCAGCAGGAAGATCAACACCAGGGTCAGCGGCACGACGATTTTTAGCCTCTCCGCCGCCCGCTCCATGTATTCGAACTGGCCGCTCCAGGTCACGTAGTAACCGGGTGGAAAGGTCACCTGATCATTGACCGCCTGCTGTGCCTCTCGCACATAGCTGCCGATGTCGCGGCCGCGAATATCGACATAGATATATGCTGAGAGCAGCGCGTTTTCGGTACGAATGCTGGGCGCGCCCTTGGAAACGCTGATATCGGTGAGCTGCCCGAGCGGAATTTGTGCGCCGCCCGGCGTGGGCACCAGCACCTCGGTGGCAATACGCTGCGGGTCGGAGCGCAGCTCCCGTGGGTAGCGAACGCTGACGCCGAATCGCTCGCGCCCTTCCACGGTCGTGGTCACAAGCTCGCCGCCCAACGCAGTGGCTATGACCATCTGCACCTCCCCCACCGTCAGGCCGTAGCGGGCCAGGGCATCGTAGTCGGGGGCAATATCAAGATAGAAGCCACCCGTGATGCGCTCGGCAAACGCGCTGGTTGTCCCGGGCACCGCCTGCACAACCGTCTCGATCTGGGTGGCCAGCCGCTCGATCCCGGCGAGGTCCATGCCAAACACCTTGATGCCAATGGGCGTTCGTATGCCGGTAGATAGCATGTCCAGGCGCCCCTGAATGGGCATGGTCCAGCTGTTGGCCACACCCGGAAACCGGAGCGCTTCATCCATCTCGGCGATGAGCTTATCCATCGTCATTCCCGGCCGCCAGTGCTCTTCCGGCTTGAGGTTGACCACCGTCTCGAACATTTCGATCGGGGCCGGGTCGGTGGCCGTGGCCGCGCGGCCCGCCTTGCCGAATACCGAGGCTACCTCGGGAAAGCTCTTGATGATCCGGTCCTGCACCTGCATGAGTTCCGCAGCCTTGGTGATGGACATGCCCGGGAGCGAGGCCGGCATGTACAGCAGCGTGCCTTCGTTGAGGCGCGGCATGAATTCGCTGCCAAGCTGGCGCGCCGGCAGGATGCTCACGCCCAAAACCACGAGCGCCACCACGATGGTTGTCACCTTCCATCGCAGCACGATATGGATGATCGGGCGATAAATCCAGATCAGGAAACGGTTCACCGGGTTCTTGTGCTCGGGGATGATCCGCCCGCGCACGAACAACAGCATCAGCACCGGCACCAGCGTCACCGAGAGTAACGCCGCACCCGCCATGGCGAAGGTCTTGGTGAAGGCGAGCGGCGAGAACATCCGTCCTTCCTGGGACTCCAGCGTGAACACCGGTAGGAAGGAAACGGTAATGATCAGCAGCGAGAAGAACAGCGCCGGCCCCACCTCGCGGCAGGCTTCAATGATGACCTCTGCCCTCGGCTTGTCCGGCGACGCTCGCTCCAGGTGCTTGTGCGCGTTCTCAATCATCACGATGGCCGCGTCCACCATTGCGCCGATAGCGATGGCGATGCCGCCCAGGCTCATGATGTTGGAATTGAGCCCCAGCCAGCGCATGACGATGAAGGCGATCAGGATGCCCACCGGCAGCATGAGGATGGCCACCAGCGCACTGCGTACATGCAGAAGAAACACAATGCACACCAGCGCGACGATGATCGACTCTTCCAGCAGCGTGACCTTGAGATTGTCCACGGCGCGCTGGATAAGATCCGAACGGTCGTATACCGGCTCGATCTCGACACCTTCCGGCAGGCCGGGACGAATCTCCTCTATCTTGGCCTTCAGGTTGTCGATCACGTTCATGGCATTTTCGCCGTAGCGGGCGACGGCGATGCCGCCGACCACCTCGCCCTCCCCGTTGAGCTCGACCACGCCGCGACGCTCATCAGGGCCGAGCTCGACGCGCGCCACATCGCGCAGCAGAACCGGCACCCCGCCCGCGGCCTTGAGCACCAGTTTCTCGATGTCCGCTGCACCACGCAAATAGCCGCGACCGCGCACCATGTACTCGGTCTCGCTCATTTCCACGATGCGACCGCCCACGTCGGCATTGCTGGTCCGAATGACGTCGGAAATGCGGCTCAACGGGATGTCGTAGGCCTGCAGCTTCTGCGGATCGACGGTGACTTGGTACTGCTGGACGAATCCGCCGATGCTGGCGATTTCGGACACACCCTCGGCCTTGGTGAGTTGATAGCGCACAAACCAGTCCTGCAGCGTGCGCAGCTCCGCAAGGGTATGCCGCGCACTGGTCAGCGCGTATTGGTAGACCCAGCCAACGCCGGTGGCGTCCGGCCCCAGCGCCGGTGTCACTCCAGCTGGAAGGCTCTTGGAGGCGAAGTTCAAGTACTCAAGCACCCGCGAGCGTGCCCAGTAGATATCGGTGCCGTCCTCAAAAATCACATAAACGAAGGAGGCGCCAAAGAACGAGAAGCCCCGTACCACCTTGGAATTGGGTACCGAAAGCAGTGCCGTGGTGAGCGGGTAGGTAACCTGGTCCTCTACCACCTGCGGCGCTTGCCCCGGAAACTCGGTGTAGACGATCACCTGCACGTCGGACAGGTCCGGCAGCGCGTCCAACGGGGTTTTCACCACGGCGTAGACGCCGGCGCCGATAATGATCAGCGTGGCGAGCAACACCAGGAAGACGTTGCGAACCGACCATTCAATGATTCTGGAGAGCATATTCAATGCCCCCCATGGGAGTTGTCGTGGTCATCCGGCATGACATGACCGGAATGTGCTCCTGGCTTAGTGTGGCTTTCGTGGTCATGCACATCATCCGGCGAAGCATGAGTCTCGCTGCTCCCGTGACTGCCCCCATGATTGTCGTCGCTGCTTTCAGTGTGGCCAGCATGGCCGCTGTGTGCGTCGTCATCGGTCGGGGTGGCGGCATGGCCAGGACTTTCGTGGCTCCCATGATCATGGGCATCGGCTGCCGCCGACTTCGGGCTCATGCCGCTCAGCGCTGCCTTGAGGTTGCTCTCGGCATCGATCAGGAAGTTGGCCCGCGTGACCACGGACTCTCCCTCGCCCAGCCCTTCAAGCACTTCAAGAAAGCCGTCTGCCAGTCTGCCGGTGAGCAGTTCGCGCGGCTCAAAGCGACCCTCACCCAGGGCGACCAGTGCGACCTGCCGAGTGCCGCTGTCGATCACCGCCGAGTCGGGAACCGCGAGCACGGGTGTGCGCTCCCCAGCAGCCAGCTGGGCAGTGCCAAACATGGCCGGCTTGAGCAGGCCGTCGGGATTGGACAGCTCGATACGAACCTTTACAGTGCGGGTCTGCGGCGAGAGATCGGGGTAGATGAAGGTCACCTCGCCAGTGAAATGGCGGCCTGGATAGGCGCTGACCGTGAGCTGTACCGCTTGCCCCGGTTTTACCAACGCCAGGTCCTGCTCGAATACCTCAGCGATAAGCCAGACGGTATCGAGGTCCGCAATTCGGTAGAGAGCGTCCCCGGCCTGGAAGCGCATGCCTTCCAACGCCGGTTTGTCCAGTACGACCCCATCCACCGGAGCGGTGATCGTCAAGGTACGGCTGGTTTTGCCGGTACGGCGCAAGCGCTCAAGCTGTGCTTCGCCAATATCCCAGTTGCGTAGCCGCTGCATGGCAGATTCTGAGAGTGAGGCGACCCCCTGCCTGGCATTCGCACTGCCAGCCGCTAGGCGCTGTCGTCCAGCATTGGCGATCAAGAACTCCTGCTGCGCCGAGACCAACTCGGGGCTATAGACGTCTATCAACGGCTGGCCCTTACGGACCGGCTCACCGGTGGTGTTCACATGGAGCTTCTCAATCCATCCGTCGAACTTCGGCGCCAGGGTGTACTGGCCACGCTCGTCCACCTGCACCGTACCGACGGCACGCACCGTGCGCGTGAGCACGCGGCGCTCGACCGGCGAGGTCAACACACCCAGTAGCTGGATCTTCTCGGGACTGATGGTTACGGTACTTCCGGATTCCTCACCCTCGTAGACGGCGATGTAGTCCATGCCCATGGAGTCCTTCTTCGGCACTGGCGAGGTGTCCGGCAGGCCCATGGGATTACGGTAGTAGAGAACCTTGCGCTCGCCCCGCGCGCCAGCGGGCGCCTCGTTGGCATACACCGGGATGTAGTCCATCCCCATCGGGTCCTTCTTCGGCACCGGCGAGGTATCGGCCAGGCCCATGGGATTGCGGTAGTAGAGAGCCTTGCGCTCCTGTGGCGCGCTGCTACCGACGGCCGCTGAAGGTGCGGGCTTTTGCGCCATCATGTAACCGCCTGCAAACCCGGCGATTGCGGTGGCGAGGGCAAATGCGCCGGCGCCCAGAATCATGCTGCGTTTCATAGCTCTGCTCCGACAAGACGCTCCAGTTCCACCACCCGTACGCGCTGCTCCAGTTCATACGAAAGGAGCGACAGCCGCAGTTGACGGATCTGTCGCTGGGCATCGAGCAAGGTGGCGAAATCGACGTTGCCGGTCTGATAGCTGGCGAGCGCCGATTGATAGGTGAGTTCCGCCTGCGGCAAGAGCGTTCTTTCGGTTAGCGCGTGCTGCCGAAAGGCTGTCTCCAACGCCGACCATGCTTCACCGACGCTACCGGCGAGGCGACTGTTGACCGCTTCGCGCCGCGCCTCTGCGGCATAGCGCATTGAGACGGCCTCGCGCTGCTCGGCGCTGCGGCGCCTGCCCCACAGTGGAACGTTCATCTCCAGCATCAATTCGAATTCTTCTGCGCGGTTGCCCATCTGCACAACGGCGGTGCCGACGGTGATATCCGGAATCCAGTTTCGATTCGCGAGCTCCTCGGCGCGCCGGGCTTCCTGAATCCGTGCATTGAGCTCGGCCACTTGAGGATTGCCGCCAAGGATTCTCGCCTGCAGCTCCGCCAGGGTAGGCACCGCTGCAGGCAGCGCGGACCAGCCGGCAGGCGTCGCCAGTGGCGCGTTCGCCGGGCGCGCCAGAATACCGTTGAGCCGCGCCGCAGTACCGCGCCGGTCACGCTCCAGCGTTAGCAGCTCGCTCTGCAGGCTGCTGTGCTCGGTCTGCGCCTTGATCACGTCTTGTTGCGGTGCAAGCCCGACCCGGTAGCGCGCCTCGGCGATGCTCTCAAGCTCATCCACCAGGCTCCGCAACTCCTCGGTCACCTGGGTGGCGGCATGGGCGTACTGGTATTCGTTGAAGGCGAGTTTGACCAGGCTTCTGAGCTCGACCCGGCTCAGGCGCTCGCGCGCCACCGCCTGCTCTGCGCCCGCCTCGGCGATCTCGCGTGCAAGCCCTCGCTTGCCGCCCAGCGGAAAGGTCTGACGGAACGCGTAGCGTGTGCTGCCGACGCCGCTCGGCGAGAGGCTCGGGTCGTCACGGGCGATACCCATTTCTTCGAACGTGAGCATCGGATCAGGAAGCGAGCCGGCCACGTCGGGCCGCTCCCAGGCGGCCTGTCTCTCATACCCTGCAGCCCGCAGCTCAGGGCTCTGGCGTTCGAGCAGGTCGAGCAGCGGAGGCAAGGTGGCGCCAAATTCGGCTGACTCTGGTGCGGCTTGAACACTGCCGCTCAGAACAAGGCCCAGGGTGACAGCAGCCAGCAGCACTCGTTGGCTGCCAGGCAACGGTTGAACGATCCGTTTCATGATTTCCCCTTCCCGCCAAAACGGCTCCTTTGATTGCCACAACAACTTGAGTCTTCATGGGTTTTGGTTGTGCTCATCACATCGCCCCCATCACGGAGAGCGGAAACGGGCACGCCAACCAGGCACGACACTTGCCCAAGACATTCATCAGATCTAGCTCCGTAGCACGCGGAGTCGGCACAAGAAAAAGCATGGGCTCGTTAATAATCCGAGCCTCAAATTAAGAAGCGATCTTTATTGCCTGGCTTTATTGCAGATCAGACCTTTCGGACAAATGACCTGAACATTACATTAATGTCAGCCTATAGCCTTAGGGTTCCCATAGACATCACAGTCCGCATAGCGTTTTTACGCTACCGACTAACCGCTTCTCGGTTTATAAAGGCGCTCGATGTGGTAAATCGACACACATGCCTTGGCTGATGCGTTCGCTCGAACTTCGTCAATAAAACTTCGCTCATCGCCGCGCTGTCCTGGCAGTCAACAATACAGCTCATGCTGCAGCCGATCCCATGAGCAGCAAGCAGTAAAAAATAACCAAAATGTAATTTTCAGGAAAGGCTCCAGTAAGGACATCAGCGCTAGCCTCAAACCAAACAAACAAGAGGTAATACTGATGAAAAGCATAAGCGGGCTTTTTTTAGCACTGGCACTCACCGCCACCTCGCCCCTAATAATGGCTGCGGGTGATGATGCGCAGACCATGAAGCACGACCATACAGTTGGTGACGGTCATGAGGTAATGCTAAACCTACTAAAAACCGGGAAAGTCTTGAGGGTCACCCCCGCAACGGAGACTAAACTCAACACAGGTGACGTGAGAACTTACGAAATCATTATTAAAACCCCAGATGGAGTCACTCATTCCGTTGAGTTTCGCGGAATGCCAGTCGGCATTAGAAATGGTTAACTTTTTGTAAGTGTTAATTCACGCCCTTCCAGATAGACAATGATCTCCGTGCCAGACTGCAGAACTGGCGCGGAGACTTAAAGCTCTCGCAAACTCAAGAGGCAATAAAAAAGGGTATGAATCGCCCCGGGTTTCGTGGAGGCCTCAACTCTTGAGAAGATGAGGCCATGAGAAAGACTACGACCTATTCCCCTGAAGTCCGTGAACGTGCTGTGCGCATGGTTCTGGAACACCTGAAGGACTATCCATCCGAGTGGGCGGCCATTGAGGCCATTGCTCCGAAGATTGGCTGTGTCCCGCAAACGCTGCATGGCTGGATTCGTCGCCAGCAGACCGATGCTGGACAGCGCCCCGGCCAAACGAGCGAAGAGCGCGACCGCATCAAGGCCCTGGAGCGGGAAAACCGCGAGCTGCGCAAAGCCAACGAAATCCTGCGCCTGGCCAGTGCGTATTTTGCCCAGGCGGAGCTCGACCGCCGCACCAAGTCCTGAGGGCATTTGTCGATCAGCATCGTGACCGTCTCGGGGTCGAGTCGATCTGCCGTGTCTTGCAGATCGCCCCGTCCGGTTACCGCAGGCACGCGGCGCAGCAGCGCAACCCAGAACTGCGCTGTCGCCGTGCTCAGTGTGATGACGCGTTGATCCTGGAAATCCAGCGCGTATGGGACGCCAACATGCAGTGTTATGGCGCAGTGAAGGTCTGGAAGCAGCTCCGACGAGAAGGCATCGAGGCAGCCAGATGCACGGTGGAGCGGTTGATGCGTCTAGCCCGGATTTCTCATGAGGCCGGCAGGCGTGGCCGGTGAAGCCTCGGTGTATCAACAACCTGCCTTCCACCGCTAAAAATTGATCGTTTTTTATTCAATTCCCGCGTATGGGGCGCACTGCCCCCTTT
>NZ_JAAMQZ010000028.1 GCF_013522825.1 Stutzerimonas stutzeri | reverse complement strand
GCCTGCCAACAGCACAGAACGTTGAGGACTACGAAGCGCTGCTGCCTTGGAACTGCCCGCCGGCTTCTGCTCCTGCTTCCTGAAAATAAATCCCGTCCTGGCGGGCGGGGTTTATGGAGCGCTTACGAACATTTCCACCTTGATATCCAGCTCGACCAGCGCGGCCAGGCCGTTGATGGATTTGCGAAAATCGACGGGCTTTGGGTAAAGGTAGACCTTCTGCACCTTGGCGTCGGGACGCATCATGACGGGGCTCCACTGGGGAAAACAGGGAGCCCAGCATCCGGGAACGGACAGGTCAGTTGAAGGTGGGGTTTATGGAGCGGTTACCCAGCAGCACCGCCAGCGAGGGACTTCAGATAGGCGATCACCGCATCGGCCCGTCCTTCCTGAACCAGGTCATCGGCAGTCTTGTAGCCGAAGGCCCGTAGCGGCTCATTGCGAAGCAGGGAGGCAGCCCGTTCCAGGTTCCCAGCCATCTCGGTGGCCACGGCCAGTACCTTCACCATATCCTGCAGATATCTCCAACTGCGGGGCATGGGGCCTGGCGGTCGGGTGTTGCGATGCACATGAGCGCGCTCGGCCAGCTCCTGTACCCGAAAACCGAAGAAGTCACTCACCATGGCCTGCGACAAAATGCTGAATCGATTATCAGCTCAGTGAACTGGGTAAAGCTGGTGCAATCAGGAGTAAGTTATTGGATTAACCAGACGGGCCACTAGGCCGCAGCCTGGTACGGCACTTTCGGCTCAGTGGACAACACACCCAAATAGCCGTTATTGGCAAGCAAAGACTCAATAGTTTTTTCACTCACATTGAAATACTCTGCCGCGTCCTCAAAAGAAGATTCCGAGAACTCACCATCTAGATAATCGACCAAAGAGTCAATCGGGCATAAGAACTCGGCTGCGAAGGATCGCTGGCGCTTCTGCGTGGCTGTCGCGATATCTGTTGAAACCAACCAACCACTATCGGCCTGGGGACGATCAAGTATCTCCCCTATCAGCCGAGCAAACTCGAAGCGCTTGGCAACTGGGTGCCTTTTACGGGGCACATACCTGAACCCATCCCCACTCACCGGCTCGGCAATTGCGACCTTATTTCTGCCGGATGAACTCCAGCCATCCACTTGCCTCTCGGTAATACCTAGGAGGTCGTATATTTCGGAGTTCTTGATGGGGTTTTCCCTGTTACCAAGTGCTTCACGAAGTTGCCTTGCCGAATTAACTCCTCGCTGCCACGGTTTCAGCGAATGCGGAGCACGCTCAAAGTCTCCAGTCCTTACTGAAGGTTGCCCCTGGATTCCACTCTGCGCCGCAAGTTCAACAATCTCATTGAATCCAGATTTATCCCCGTTTCGACGCCCGAATACCGGAGCCAGTTCCGACATGGCAGCGACCCCCGTCCTACTCTGCAGCTTCAATGCCTCGGCAATTATTTGCTCCGGACACTCATCAGGGTCGTAGCCCATTTGTGCTTCAAGGACTCGATAGTGCCAAGCCTCAGGGTTAGCTCGATCGTCCCGAATCAGTGTCCACAGCTCGGCAAGATCGGTTTCACGATGCCCTAATGCCTGCAACCTGGTAATAACCCTCTCGACAAAGCCATCGATCCGCCGCTGAAAGCTCGCAAGTGGTACCGCATGTGGGACATCTAGACCATAGAGGTACTGGACGGATTGTCCTGCCGCCGGTATCTGTTCGGCCCAAACATTTACCGACTCCCCATCCGCAGCAAATATGATTCGGGGCCATACATAACCATGATTGGCAGCGCCTAATTCATGAGCTATACGCCAGTCCAACGATGGTCTGACGTTAAACTGCGGTAGAGGCTCAAAGTTTAATCGCCACCAGGATGAGGCCAACCACAAAGCCAACGGATAGGCTGAGACAAGTACCGAATCACGCACGGTACTAGACCAAACATCCTCATTGCGTGTTAAGCAGGTATTATCCAAGTGAATTGCCAACTGCCCCGATGTATCACGGAGGAGCGGGGAACTACTTTCAGCAGATAACCAGTCAATCGAAAAAATGATCTCAGCCATGGCGCTTCCACCGCGCAATCACCTCAGAGGCCAGAGGATCGCTATCAGGCATTGGGTAGCCATGGTACTGGCCGGTTTCCGGATTTTCCAACTGCGCCTCCATTGGAATGCCCGCATCAGTAACAGACCAAATATTCTTTGGCCAGCCACCATTTTCGCGGTCACTGACCAGCCCCTTCTCTATACCTGCCTGAAGCAAATCCAGAGCTTCTGTACGAGTAAAAATCCGCGCAACATCACACAAAGACTTTCCTTGGCGTGGATCTGCCGGCGGCTCCAGTCCAAAATCTCCAGGGTTCATCTTATGCTCGGGGTTGCCACCGTATGAAACGCCTGCCCTCAATTCACTCAGACGCCGGCTCTCCCACTGACCAGGGTCAGCGATCCGACGCTTACGATTGAATTTCTGGTATCGCTTTTTCATCCGTTACCCAGCACATGAGCCTGTAATTAAGGAGCGAGTATAAAGCACAACACGAGCTAAACACTGCGGCCCAGTCGCCATGCGATAGAGCCCATCGTGCAGGGCCGCACAGCCGAGTTGTAGCGGCCTACTAAACCCGCCCCGCCTCAACAATTAGCAAACCCATATGGCGTTTTCTTCAGCGAGACCTCAGCTCAATCCGGCAACCACGCCTTGCGCCACGCCTCGAGGTTTTCACCCTCAAGCATCCAGCCGTTCAATACGGCAGCGCGTAGCTCATCCCCTGCCCTGGCGGCGGCATCGAGGTCGTTGATATGCGCCCGGATCGCCTCCACCCAATCCTTGAAGCGGTTCTTGACCCGGGTGACCGGCAAGCCATCATTCTGAAAACAGCGCACATCGCTGCAGATCACCGGGAAACCACAGGCGCCGTATTCCAAGAGGCGCAGATTGCTCTTGCATTCGTTGAACAGGTTCTGCTCCAACGGCGCAAGGGCCAAATCCAGATTCAGACTGGCCAGCGCCGACGGGTATTGATGGATGAACACACCCGGGTGGAATTCATGGATGTAGGGCCGAAGCTTGTCCGGGCACATACCCAGGAACACCCACTCGACCTCGTCAGCCAGTTCCTTGACCACATCGGCAATCAACTCCAGATCGCCCGTGTGACCTGCCCCTCCTGCCCAGCCGACACGAGGCTTCGTACCCACGCGGCGCCCACTCTGCAAGCCCTTCCACCAACCGGCAGGCAGGCGGTTCTCGATCACCCGGATATCGCCATGCAGCCCGGAGAAGGCCTCGGCCAGCGGCTGGGTGGATACCACGAAACGATCGACATACCCCAGCCCTCGCCGCAAGCTGCGGAGAATATCCTTGGGCATATGCAGACGGTGGATGCTTTTGATCGGCAGGTTCGGCAGGTAATCGTCCAGCTCGAAAACCTTGAAGGCCCCAGAGAACGCCTGCATCCGGCGCATCTTTTCCAGTTGCTCATCGAGCACCGCTCGCTGCAACACAACGACATCCGGCGCATAACGGGCCAACTCAGCAGGCGATAGCAGGCCCATCGAGAGATGCCCCTCGATCAATCCGGCATCTCGCATGGCGTTGAACGGCTGGATCATCCGGTAATGGCCACACCCTTGTTGATCCGCGTGATGGCCCAGCACGACCGGCAGGGGCCGCCAGGATTGCAAGGGCTGCCAGGACAATTGCGGATCGGCCAGCTTGAAGCCCTGCTCGACCTGCAAACTGAAACCAGGGTTATAGGCCGGGTCGCGCGCGATAACAGGCAACCAGCGCTCATAGATCGCATCGTCTTGCGCGGCTGTCGGCGCAACTTCCGGGGGTGCATCCATCAGCAACTGAACCCGTGGCGTCCAGACATTCAGATAGCCTGCCTGTTGCAGCCGCAGACAAAGGTCCACATCCGCCCAGCGCGCCAGCAGAGGCGCTTCGTCGAAACCACCGACCTGCTGGAAAACCTCGCGATGAATCATCAGGCACTCACCACTGAGGGCCGAATAGTTCTGTTCGACCTGCAAACGCTGCATATAGCCGGGATCGTCGAACGAGGCGCCCTCGAAGGCACGCCCCGCTGGCCCACAAAGACCGAGCAAAAATCCGGCGTGGCGCATCTTGCCATCCGCCGATAGCAGTTTGCCGCCCACGGCACCGACTTCCGAACGCTGGCCGTGATTGAGCAGTTGCTGCAACCAGTCCTTGTCCATGACCCCTGCGCCATCGCCCAACCACAGGAGAAAATCCCCCCTCGCCTGTTGGGCTGCCTGATTGCACACAGCAGAACGCGACAAGGCGGAGCCGAAGCGCAACACCCGCAGCTGATCCGCACCCATCGCTTCCACGCCCGCCAGCCACTCGCGCATCTCCGGAGCTTGGTTGCCATGATCGAGCAACAACACTTCGTAATTGGTGTACCCGGTATGCTCCAGCAGGGTTTCCATGCAGCGCTGTATCTGCGGCAAACGATCCTGGACCACGATCAGGATGCTCACCGAGCCCAACTGTGCATGTCCGTAGTCCAGCTCGTAACGCCCCGGAAGACGACTGCCCACTCGGGCCTGCTGATAACCGCGGGCCTGCAGATGACGCTCGATCACCGCTCGCTCCTGCAGACTATCCCGCAGCGCGAAGGCGTCACTGGCCAGAAGAGGCTCACTGATATGGCCGATGCACGCCAGGCCATGGCGCTCGATCAGGCGTAACTGATAGTCCAGCTCGAACGCCTCGCCACACTCCGCTGCAAAACCGCCTTGCTCCAACAGAACGTCACGCCGCAGCAGCCAGTGCCGGGAAAGCCCCGCCGGGAAGCTGAGCAACAAGTCCAGGTTCAGATCCGGGCGCAAGGCAATCCCGTGCTCGCCATCCTCCAGGCGCATCAGCTCATCGGCATACACCGCCAGGCAGGAGTCTGGCGCGCCTAGCAAATCCAGCGCGGCAATAAGCAGGCCGCTGGTAGTAAATTCAACCCCCGCCTCCACGCTCAGCAGCCAATCAGCCGTACTGGAGACAGCCGCCGCATTGAGTGCCGCCACCTCCTGGCCATCGGCAAGCGGCAACACTTCGGCCCGCCCTTCGATGCCCGGCAAAGCCAATGGCGAGAGCACCCGAACGTCCAGATTGCGGTATCGGTTCTTGTTTTCCAGGCTGAGCAGCGTCCGCTCGACCGCCTCCACCTCGCCTTTGCCATCGAGCACCACTACCGCAATACGCGGTCCGCCAGCATTGGCTTGCAGACGCTGGTCGATCAGCCCCTGCTGTACATCCTTGGGCCACCGCTCGCCCAGCCAGGCAGACAACGGCACACTGCCCAGGCCTCCAGCTCGCTGAATGGCTGCGAGCACATTGACTGACTTGAATACCCGCGCTTTGAGCTGCGTGATCGGAGCCACTCGCACAAAACGGTTGTCCTCGTCGGCGCGATACCAGCCCAGATCGCGAATGGCCTGGCGGAAATCGGCGTGGCCTTTTTCGCCGATACCAAGCTGGTCGCGGCCCGCTTGGCTGAATTGCTCACGGGATACGCGGAAATTCGTCAGCGGTTTAGCCAGCATGGCAAGGTTGCCACGCCTCAGCAGCTTGGCATACAGCGCTAGGTCAGCCACCCAAGTGATACGAACACCATTGAGTACCGACAAGCCTTCTTTGAAGTCCAACAGATCATCACGTCGACATAAAACAGTACTAGGCTCACCGATGAAATTGACTGTGTGCTCGGCAAAGAACGAGATCAGATCGCCACCGTCGATAAGCGTATCCCCCGCGAAGGGATATACCGTTGCCAGGATGTCCGGTAGCGGGTTGCCCTCCTCGTCGATACGCCGACGCCGCGAACTGGCCAAGGTCACGCTGGGATCGGCTTCCATGACCGCCACCAGAGAAGCAATACAATCCGGTTGCAGCACGTCATCGTCGTGCAGAAATTTCACATAGCGCCCTCGCGCCAGTGATACGCCACGAGCGGTACTGCGCATTTCCCAAAGACGCTGCTCGTTGTGCTGATAGCAGATAGGGAAATCGGCCTGCGAACGGAACGCCTCGATCGCCCGTGCAATCTCATCATTGCGCGCATCGTCACACACGATCAGCTCAATGGGCCGGTAGGTCTGGTGCAGGATGCTTTCCAAAGCCTCGGTCAGATACAGGCTCTTGTAAGCCGGCATGACGATGCTGACCAATGGTGCACCGTCAAAATCATTAACCATTTTGCGCCTCTGCCATCAAGGATTTCAGGCGACTTACCACTCGCGCAGCATTGCAGTCGTCCTGATGATTAAAAAAGAATTTCCGGGCCATCCTGTAACGCACACAGGCAACCTGTTCGGGGTGAAGCAACTCCTGCTCCAGTGCAACGAGCAACTCGGTGAACGTGGCTACAACCGGCCCAGGAAAGGCCAGTTCCATATCGTAAAGCAGACCATTCTGCTGAGATTGATAATGTTCCAGATCGTAGGCAAAGCTGAACACAGGCTTATCGATGTACAACGCATCGATATAAACTGATGAATAATCAGTCACCAGCAGATCAGCCTCTCGCAGCACAGGAGCAATCTCGTTGATTCGGGTATGCCCAAGGTCGACGATGGTATCGCCATCTATATAACGCTCCAGATTGAATAATTGCTCACCCTTGCGAAAGTAATGCATACGAAAGCCCAGCACTGCACTATGCTTACGCAATAGCGTACGCAAGCGCTCTATTTCATCGTCACTGAACTGATAATATTGGGCAGCTGCCACACTACTTTCGCGATAGGTTGGAGCATAAACAATCAACTTGCGCCCCTGCTTCAATTCACGAATTACCTGCAATTCATCCCGCAAAAATGCCGGCAAATCAGACTCGCCTCTACGCAAAAAATCATTGCGGGGCAAGCCGGTAACCCACACGCAGGACGGATCAATCGGGTGGAACATCGCCGCCATGGCATGACTATCGACATCCGACGAGCTAATCAATCCATGGTAATGAGCACGCTCCTTGCGTCGCAGCTCTACCCTGTCGACATGCTGGCGTAGCTCCGGCCTGGTCAATGCAAATAGCCGCTTGAGTGGGATACCATGCCACAAGTTGACCACTATCCGGCGTGTGTAGTCCGGTCGAAGCACCACAAAAGACCCGTCGCTCCAGCGCCATGAAATATCCAAAGCAATCGAATTGGTCAACAACAGCACACCGCAACGCGCCAACGCACAAAGCCCTGCCATGCTCTGCACGTCGACAACCTTGAGGTTACATGAGTCTTCTAAACGCAGCCCGCTGACACGTCCACGAGTGAAAACAACCTTGCACAGAGCTGGATCATTCTTTATCTGCTCAAATACCGCACGGGAATTCTCTATGAATTGATCCGGTTTCAGCGGATGGACAAAAAAAGCCCAGTGATCCCTGCGCTTCGGCAACAGCCGGTCATAAAACCACCACAAAGGCAGGAGCCAACGTGCGAATCGCTCTAGCCTTCCGCTATAACCGTTCATGCTTCTCGCTTAATTTCCGAATCAAAGCACAAATCGTCTCAATCTCATCGTCTGCCAAGTCAGGGTAAATCGGCAGACACAAAACGCTGTGAGATATTGCCTTAGCCACAGGCAATGAGGCAGGCGCTGCGGATGGCAATCCGCGGTACATAGGAAAGTCACTAATAAGCGGGTAGAAATAACGGCGCACCATAATACTGTGTGCTCGCAGGCACTCATATAACTGATCCCGGCTCAACCCAAAAGCTTCGCTCACAAGAATGGGGAAATATGCATGATTGGAGAAGTTCTGCCCATGAAGCTCAACACAATGCAAACCCGAAACATCGGCAAGGCGCTGCCGGTACAGTGCATCGATTTCCTTGCGCCGTGCCAGCGCATCGTCAATATACTGAAGTTGTAACAAGCCGAATGCGGCGTTGATTTCACTCATCTTGCCGTTAATGCCTGGCGCAACCACCGTTGTCTCATTAACGAAACCAAAGTTCTTCAGATGCCCAATACGCTGATAGGTCTTGGCATCTGGACAGATGATTGCCCCGCCCTCAAAGGTATTGAACACCTTGGTAGCATGGAAACTGAGCACACTGAGATCCCCATGACGCAGAATACTTCCACCCTCGTCGCGCACCGCAAAGGCATGGGCAGCATCATAGATCACCCGCAGGTTGTAGTTGTCAGCAATGGCCTCGATGGCCTGAACGTCACATGGGTTGCCATAGCAATGCACGGGCATGATTGCCGTGGTCTGCGGAGTGATGGCAGCCTCGATCTTCGCTGGGTCCAGGTTCAGCGTATGCGGGTCGATATCCACGAATACTGGTTTGATGCCGTTCCATAGCAGCGAATGCCCGGTAGCTACGAACGAATAGGGTGTAGTGATCACCTCTCCGGTGATCCGTAGCGCCTGCAAGGCAGTAACCAGAGCTAGCGTGCCATTGGCAAATAGCGCGATGTGCTCGATCCCTAAGTATTCGCACAACGCCTGCTCAAGGGCCTTGTGCATGTCACCGCCATTAGTGAGGATACCGCTGGCCCAGACTCGCTCCAGATAGGGCAGGAACTCTTCCAGTGGAGGCAACAATGGCCGTGTCACAGGAATACGCGCTTTCATCAGACCCCCTCAAAAACCAATGGATACACGCAATGACCAGGCACCAAACTCGCTAACCTCTCGCTATCTGGAAGGGTTCGCATGCCAACACCGCCCACCTCGGCAGACCAGAAGATCTCATATCCAGAAGCATGCTGTAACGGCAAGGCCTGTAACACATCGTATGTCAACAGGGCTCGCCCTATACGGAAATAACCCCAGATATCGCCCATCCGGTAATTCATCACCAAGCCATAGACAATAGACTTATCACGTGGCCTCATCTGGAGTAGTGACAATTCGTAGGCATACACTCCTTCTGCTCTCCGCCCCAGCTCCCGAAAAGGAAAACTCCCCTCTCCACACAAGCCCTGCATTTCAAACTCCAGATTGCAACCAGCCTTGATGCTGTCCGCAATCTGCAATTCGAGGTATACAGAGTGCTCACCAAGACTCAGGGTAGATACATGGAAGAAGCCGACTACAGGAAAACGCACCTCAGCCAGGGAAGAATCAATACCGAACTCGGGATTATTAAAGAACGGCTGACTCCAGTACACCCTGCCATCACGCTCAACTACTCCCGCATCAAGCGGAAGCCCCAAAAGATAACAGAGGCCAGCGATTTCGTTCCTTTTAATCAACGCAAGATACATGAGACGCCGAGGGCCTAGGGCCTGAACATCCAGATCGCCATAAAGCTCAAGTAGAGCTTGCATACTCTCCATATAAACACTACGGAAGGCTATCGAGCCAACAATGCCACCAGCAACATGCAAAGCCCGATGTAGATTATTTACGGCTACCAGGCGCCTATACCACTCAGCATTGGGGACACCCTCGAAATTCCGCCAGTCTATATACATAGAGCGGATACGATCACGGAAATTTTCTGGGTCGTTTTTCCTCTGCGTAATGGATTGTTCGCCTTCGGCATTACGCAAACGCCAGATATAGACCAACTGTGGAATGATTACCGTCCGCTGACTATAGAAATAAGCTTGGCGCACGAAAACGCCATCCGCATATAAAAGACCAGGTTCCATGCCCAACCCATGCTTTCGCAGAAATTCAAGACGAAAAATCTTGTTCCAGTAGAACGGGTCATGGAGAAGATCGGGAAAATCAGCAACGCTATCAACCACCCGGTGTGTCTTCCAGACAAAAGGCTCATATAGAAAAGTCACAGTGGAGATACCATTGGCGTTTAAACGCGCAGCACGGCCTATCACCACATCAGCCGAGTTCTCTATGGCCTCCTGCATCATTAGAGCATAGCCATCAACGGTCACTAGATCATCCGAGTCAACCAGTGCCACATAAAGGCCGCGGGCCATCGTCAAGCCCAAATTACCAGCAACAGCACCCCCTTCATTGATCTTCCGAATACATCTGAAGTTAGTATACCGTGATTGATAAGACTGACAGATTTCATAACTTTCATCCTGACTACCATCATCAATCGCAATGACCTCAATATCCCTGTAGTTTTGAGTCAACAGGGAATCAAAACAGGCCTGCAAATAATTAGCCGTATTATAGACCAGAACAACAATCGACAATAGCGGCGCCGCGCCTTCAACAGACATAATCACACCTTACCTTACTCGCGCCAGTCAATTAACTGATCAATACTATCTAAATCAAATACTGGAATACCGAGAGTTTCACTGACATCTAACCGCTCACGAAAAGAGTCATCAATAAACAGGGCACGATCGCCCTTCGGGATATAGCTGCTTTTCAAGCGCTCATCAACGATATGAATGATCGAGACGAACAGTTCCTTGGCAATGCAATACCTGGCCAAGGTTTCATAAGGACAGCTCTTGTGCCGAGTGATCAGGTGCACCAGAACACCACCAGCCGCCCATTGATACAGCAGCACAATCAGTACCGTGTTAACACGCCCTCGATGCAACAGGGTATCGTCCAGATCAATATAGACTTGGTCATACTCCAGCTTAACTTGGTAGCGACTGCGCAATGCACGATCCATAACGATGGGATAACTCTGCACAAGCAGACGAAAGGGCAATCCAAGGTGAGCATACAGCGAAAGCAAGGGATAATTGATCCCTAGATGCCGCGACAAGCCCATTGAACCTGCTATGCGTGGAGCAATCTCCAACAACTTCCACCGCCCTTGGACATCCTGTCTAAGCTGGAAGAACCAAGCCCCCTTGAGTTGCAATCGCTGAGCAATCTGCTCAGAAATGTCCATGATGGATGCGTCAGCATCAAAGGGGCGGGTGCGCACGCTAATACCTGACTTGACCCGACAGCGCTCACGAGGTGCAATATTTCTCAAACAACCATCAGTATCCGACAGACAGTCGACCGTCAACTCCAACCCAGGCAGATATTCGGAGAATACATATTCAACCGTCGCATTGAGTAATTCCTGATGCCGTCTGGCATCATGTACGACCTCAGCTCCCTGTGAGCCCTGGCTGACAGCCGGTTTGGCAAAGATCGGATAGCTTGCATCAGCTAGGCTTACCGGTCGTGGAATGAAATCGCAATCGGCGAAGAACGCATAGGTACTGTTCTTGTTGCGACAGACTCTAGCCTGCTCCAAGTCAGGAACAGCGGCAGGCGCCAATAGTGACTGCGCAGCTTCGGAAAGGCGCAGGAAAACGCTGTCATGAGCAGGCATAATTATATCGATGCACCACTCATCGACCAGCTCATTCAACTGATCGATGAAATCCCCCGAACTAACATTTGCACTAATTTTTCGATAATTACCATAGGTGAATTCACCATGATCGGCAACTGATGAAACCCCATACAGGGTAATATCCTTCTGCCAAGCCAAGGCCGCATGGATCTCTAGGCCGATCTCGGAACCGCAGGGGAATACCAGAACATTCACCGTCTCGTTGCTCCCATATATTTACCCATCATTAACACTTCCTGAAATCAACGAGCAAAGCGGGCATATTGCCGACCCAGATGATCCATATAATCATCCAACTCCAAACCAAGCACCTCACCAGCCACAGAATCTGCCTCTACATTCCAGTTGTGCAGGCATTGCCGGGTAAACAGGAAATTACTAACTGGATCATGAATTGCCAGCGCAGGAAACATATTCATTTGGCAATCGCGATAACCACCTGCGAAATTGGCGGTGACGTAGAAGTTAGAATTGAAGATCTTCAGCCGTGCCGGCTGGAAGCGCAACACATCCATTAACACACGTTGTACCGCATTGGGGGCGCCGAACAGAAACGGGCTCTCGTATCCCCAACCACGCAGGTGCTCTCGCACAGGGGTACAAACGTCGTCCAACCATCGCACATCGGGTCTATTACGCTCCTCAACCACCACCCAAAGCAATGTATTCATCGCGTCTAGATATTCGGCGCCACCGTTCATCAGATTGATAGTCGAATAATAGCCAATATCAGTGCGTTGACCGAATCGCTCCGACGCTAATACAACCGAAGGTCGAGGGTTAAAACGAATGACCAAATCGAAGCCATCTATCTCACGTCCATTATCCAAGCCAACATCTACGGGCCCGACAATAGCAATACTCTTGCTATGAATCAGCTCGGCGAACCCTGTATCCTCATGCATTCGTGGATACTCCCCCTGGGGCCGCCTCGGGAAGTACAACTCGGACAACGCCACGATTCTCTCAGCAGCAGCCTGTTCCCCTACTCTTCGTTCCGAAACCTGTGCAGTCAGAGCCTGCATGCCAGCCTCATCCCCATTCTCGCTCTGAAAAGCCACCGCAAAGAAGAACTCCGGCAAACAGGAATCGTACGGGGGGGGACTGGTTGCTCTTGCCGCTTTCTCTACGAAGTCGGCACGAAAACAACGATACAGGTCATAAAAACCATGCAGTAGAAATAACCGAGCCAGAAAATGCACATAAGGTCTGGGCAGACTGACTAGTAATTGAGGTTCGGCTCTAAAAAAACTGGCCACCCCCTGAACAGAAGGGAGTGACCAAGGCCCAATCACGGTCGAGAGATTCCGGTCAGTCTGTGCCAGCACCGAAACCAGTAAAGCCAGATGCTGACGGAACTTGAAGACCAGCTCATCTGACCAACCCAGACATTCGATGACCAAGTCCAACCCGGCCAACTGCCGGGAAAACAAACAGGGATGCTTAAAGAAGGCCTGCTGTACCACTTGCTGCAAGCGCCTCTCGGGAGTTCCATCAAGCTCCAAGCGTGACTGGATGAATGCCTGCCAGCGGTAATAACCAACGGGGAACGCCCAACTGGACGGCTTTCTCCTCTCCAGGTGATGCAGCAGCTCGAAGGCCTCTCTCCAGTGGGCGTCAGCATAGAGCTGCATAGCCTGACGATAGGAGACTCGCGAGAGCAACTCGGAATTCTCGGGAAATAAGAACACGGCCTCTGCCAGAACCTGCTCATGCAAAGCCCAATCCTGCACAGCCTCAAGGGCTCGAGCGCAAGCGTGAAAATCTTCCGTACAGGTCAGTGCGCCCAACCGATACAACTCTCGCCACAGGGTAGCAGCTCTCTGCCAATCCTGCGCCCGCAGGCCAGCCAGCGCCTGTTCTATCAGTTGAGCATGCAACACTGATGTTTCTACAATCTGGCTCATTCAGAAAAAACCATGGTTCTTGGTCAACTCGTTGACGCTCATGCCCATAGAAATATCCAACAGAATTTTTTTCTCGCTACCGCCGCGCCGAACCACCAAATCAATCACCTGATCTTCCACTTGGCGCGGAATGACTACAACACCTTCCTTATCAGCAAATACAAGATCCCCTACGGTTACTGAAACCCCAAAGATGCTGATCGGCTTGTTGATCGAGTCGACAGTCGCCCGCTGCCTGACATCTTGGCAAGTATAACCGCTAGAAAATACTGGAAAGCCCAGTCCATGAACCTCTGAGCTATCACGCGTCTTGCCGCCGATTATGGCCCCAACCGCACCGGCACGAATCGCCAGATTGGCATTCAGTTCGCCGAAATAAGCATAATCGCTCAGGTCGTTCTCAACCATGATGATGTCGTTGGGAATAATTGTATTGTACGACTGTAACGCCTGGTAGATACCCTCAAACCGTTCACCGTCATGTAAAGCGCGTAGTCGCAGTGTTTTTGCCCGAGCCAGAAGCTTGCACCCTTGGATGTTGGGCTGCAGCCCCTTGATTATCTGTGAGCGATATCCGAGGTCATCGAGAATATCTGAAAGTAGCGACGAGGACATAAATCCCTTGACGTTATTAAGCAACTTGCGGTCTCTCTCCCTATGCCCCGCTGCAAGCAAGTTGGCCATTTCAAACTCGTCCGGGAAGTTTACATCAAAGGCATCCTCAACCGTTGCTTCTATCTGATAGGGGCGCTCACCTATACGGCGCTGCAGTTTCAATGCAGCATTGCGCCTGACAATATACAAGCCCATCGTTTCAATCACAGTATCCGGCAAGTCCACGCTATTAGGAATATGATTGATATTGTAGATCGGCCCATCGCCATTCCATGTATATTGCTTCTCACGCTTTATCAGCACAGCAGAATCGAACTCTGGCTGACTTTTAAGTATATTAACGCCTTCCAAGATGCGCAGAGGGCTTATGAAGGGGCTAGTGCAAAGTATCTGGATATAAATATCAGCCTCAACATGCGCCACTTCATTCATGAATAGAGCATTGCCATCAACCTTGTTTGTAGCAAGACTGGGATTTCGGCGCAGTATTTTCGCACCACTGGCTGCCGCCAACTCCATGATATCTTCACTTTCCGTATCGAGGTAAACCTCATCAATGAAAGAGCACGCCATCAGCTTTTCCAAGGTATGCAAAAACAAGGGCTTACCATCCAACAAACGTGTATTCTTATTTTCAACACGATCACTGGTTCCTTTAGCAGGAAGAAATGCAACCACCTTCATTTGACACCTCACGAATACGATAATGAAAGACAAATCAGGAACCGACACCCAATATCTATGCTGCCGAAGACGGGTGCATTACAATGGATCGGCAAACAGGATCGCTTCCCAACCATGAGTCAGCTGAACCCACTTGAAGAAAAACGCATACTCGACACCAGTCTGCGCAATACTGCGAGGTATGGTGATGACATCATCCCATTTGTGATAGATACAGATTGCCAACCGTGGGCGGAAACGCCTGATGCTTTCCTGCGCACCGTTGAGAGCGGGCACTTCAGCTCCTTCGATATCCATTTTCACCAGATCCAGTTTGCTGAGATCATGGCGCTGGACATAATCATCCAACGTGATCGTAGGCACTTGCTCAGCCAAGCTTGAATCGGCAGACATGCGTGTTGCCCCCTGCATAGCTGCGGGCAACACCCCAACAACTTCATCGGAACGCTCGCTTAGAGCCAACCTATTCAATCGCACCCTATCAGCGATGCCATTCAACTCCAAGTTATAATGAAACAATTGGATATTTTCTTGAAGCAATTCAAAAGAGTGGATAACGCAGTCACCTTTCACTTTGTGACAGAACAAAGCGGCAGTATCACCCACAAAACCACCGGCATCGACAATCACGTCTCCAGGCTTTATTACAAGATGCTTATGCTCATATTGATTATAATATAC
Organism: Stutzerimonas stutzeri; assembly: GCF_013522825.1. Taxonomy (GTDB): domain Bacteria; phylum Pseudomonadota; class Gammaproteobacteria; order Pseudomonadales; family Pseudomonadaceae; genus Stutzerimonas; species Stutzerimonas stutzeri_AK. The sequence continues at coordinate 54,541 of NZ_JAAMQZ010000028.1, read as the reverse complement.
ATCATGAATATTTAGCACCCAATCATAAATTGCCAACTCAAACGCATAACCTTGCGGTCGTAAATCTTGAATCTTATAATCTCGCCCATTGAGTAGTAGTGGCGTACAAGCCTGATTGCGGATACAATTCACCATCTTGTTATATAGCACCAACTCAACAGGATCAATAAAATCAATCCCTCCCCAGCGCTTGAACATCCAGATCACAAAGCGCTGGCGGTCATCCATCGGCAAATGCTCATAGAGCGAGTGGGAAATTTCCGGAAAATACGGCCTATACCTATCTAAAAATGGCTCAGCGGCAGCTCGGACCGTATCACTCGCCCCCTGCAACTTACTAAGCAAGTCCCCCAATAATAAACTCATTTTCTCTCCTACCTTATAAATTTTGCTACCAATAAACCCAGCACTCATCAAGGCTTACGTGGATCAAAATAATAGCCTTACCTATTACTCAATTTAAAAATGCAAAAGATTAACGATCCAAATCACCTAAAAGCGCCTTCAGTAATAAATGTATTTCTTCAACCCCATATTCACTGGATAGCAACCTACCCAAAGACTCCCGTAGCTCAGTCGATGAGACACCATGAGTCCTTTCCAAGTAAATCACTTCACAAAGCTCTCTGAGATAATCGAAATGACCGGACCAGTCACTTCCCATTACAAATGTATCGACACTGTGCTTCGTAATATCCGCTACTTTTTGCTCCCAACTTTCTTCAGGTATCACCAAGTCGACACAGCGTAGCGCTTCGACAATTTCCCTACGCTCCTCATAAGGCAGTAATGATTTCTTCCCCTTGATAACATTGAACTCATCGGTGGAGACAGCCACGATCACCTGCTCTCCTAGCTCACGCATCCGCTGGAGCAAACGCAGATGCCCGATATGGAACATATCGAAAGTTCCATAGGTGATGACAGTCTTCACTTTCGCCCTCATCTAAAAACCACCCCCTGAGCCCACTGCGCAAACTCTCCCAATGCCTGCAAAGCACCTTCTCTCGTGTATGAATTGGCCCATACCTTGAATCCAAGGTAAGACGTCTTGCCTCCTTCGACCCAAGGCTTTTCGGCGCAGGACCAGGTATACCGATCCGAGGCTCCAGCTTCATGGAAAGCGCTTTCTATCGCCTCTCGCCTCTCTTGTATAAGCGCCCGATTCAGATACAGGAAAATCTCGAACCCTACCGCGCCATCTGCCGCATCCATATCCTGAAAATAGGCAAGTGTGATGTTGGCTTCCGGTATCGTTTGCGCCCAGTTGGCCGGAAAGAAACGCAGCGCACGATAGCCATTGCTCCAGGTCTGGCTTCGCGTGGATACGGTGGTATCGATTCCGTCACCGGCCAGTGCGCTGGTCACCCGGCTCAGCCCTTCCTGCAACAACTCCTCCTCGAACTGCTGCAATAGCTCGCCAGCCTGCTTCAACAGCTGAAAGTTCTGGAGAACCAGTATGCGAGCCTCCTGATCCATTACACGACTCCTTGTGGGGTTACCCAGTGTTCTGAGGTGCTGCAAGAATTCACTGTAGAAAACCTGCCATTTGCTGAAAGGCTGAACAGCAACGTCTGCTCCATACAAAGCCAACGCCTGCGTCACCAGTTCGTCGTAGGTAATCACCGGCCAATTTGGCGGCATATCGCAGGTCTTCGCCTCGGGACGCAGAACGCATTGAAGTATTTGTCGGTTATCCGAACGGGCTTCGAGCAGGGATTCATAAACTCCGAAAGGATTCGAGGCTGCACTGGCATAAACCTTGTTTTCGATGCCGAGGACGAAGTTGTTACCTTCAACCAGCAGATCGAGGCGCTTGCTGGCTTCAGCCTGGTCGGCCTTATGGGCGACTTCGCGCTCGGCACCGACACTGTGCCAATCGACCTGTTCAAGGGCCGAGGTTTCCATTAGGCCGCGCTCCACCAGGCAGTGCAGCAAGGCTTTGCTCAACCAGCAGGGCACCTGCGCAGTGCCCCCCATGAACAGGGCCATCAGGTCGGAGGTGGGATTTTCCAGATAACCACGGCCACCGCTGGAAAAGAAATTGACCTCACCCTCGGGCTTTTCCGGCAGGCGGGCAATGGCATCCAGCAATTGTGAAAGGCTGTCGCAGGTCATCACTGTCATAAAGAGCACCGCCGGCCAGGCCAGTCACTGTATTTTGTATATCGCATCGTGCCGCACCCTGAAGCCATGAGCCACGATATTGCAGCTTGGCAGGACGAGATAAGTGGCTGCGCCTGCTCCCGACTGTGCCAGTTAGCCGTCGCTTAAAAGCCATGAGCAAGGATCAGACCAAACCAGCAGCATCCCGGCCCTTCGCTGCCCGCAAGAATGCCATCAATTTGATGGCTCCTCCAAGACTGGCGTGCGGGTTTCTCTGGCAGGCAGGCTTTCAAGAAGGGTGTACCGCAATGAGCCGATACGAGCGCCTGCAAAAGAAAGCCACTCCCACAGGCACTGCGCTCTCCCACTGTAGTTGCTGAAGTTACTTGAAGGGGGACATGGAATCCGCCACAAAAGCAGGAGCGCTCAGTAGCCGGTAGCGAAAAGATTCTGTCCCAGAACCTTATCAGGTGCCTCCGTCGTTTACCGCAAAACCATTGGCGAGAGACAAAGCCAATACGACAACAGCTTGTAGCCTATCGCTATGGCGCGGTATCTGACTGACCAAACAGCTCTTCCAGGCTTTGCGCCTCGAATATCGCTTCGGCCCAATGGTTGATCTGCTCCGGTGTGGCCTGTTCGAGGTGCTTCACCACCCATTCCGGCAAAGGGCCGAAGCGGACGCTCAGTTGACGGCCTAGCAATGAGGCCTGGCCTTCCTGCATCCATTTCTGCATGCCTGCACGCTCGAAGTCCCGCTCCCATTTCTTGATGATGCGATCGGCCAGCATGGTTTCAACCTCCTGCAGGTTTTCTGTTTCCGGGCAAGCATTATCGGGATAGTTGATGCGTTTGAGGATAACGCGATTGAGCCATACGGTGAAGGCACGCTGCAGGCTGGCATGCTCCGGCCCGCTCAGGCGTATGCGCAAGCGTGTCACCGCGTCCTTGATGGCCTGCGGGCTGGCGCCCTCTTCGATTTCAATCAGGCTGGCCACGCTATTGTCCGGCAGTTGCCGGGCCAGGTCCGACGAGCGGTTCTCATCCAGCAGGAAGTAGCGCAGGCTCGGTTGGTAACGCTGCAAGGTGCCGGGCAACTGGCTGATCAGCTCGGACACATGCATGGGTGCTTTCCAGCGGGGCAGGCCGTTGTAGATCACCAGCGGAAATACCGGCGGCAGCTGGCTACGCGTGCTGATTTTCTCGGTCTTGATCAGGTCCTGGTAGAGCAGGCCGACATAGACCATCATGCGCAGCGCCATCCAGTGGTCGTTCCTGCTCTGGAATTCCAGCAGCAAGTAGATATACAGCCACTCGCCGCGATGACGAACGCGCCAGACCAGGTCATCGACCCGCTCCTTGAGTTCGTCACTGACGTAATGGCCGTTGACCTTCTCCAGCGTGGCAAAATCCAGTTCCCGGACCCACTCCTCCTGTACAAAACCGACGAGCAGATCACGCACCATCTGCGGATGGTTGAAAATATTGCGGTGAGCCTTGTCCTGTTCGCGCATCGCTGGCCTCTCCCTGGCTGGCTGAGCGGAAAGTCTTGTCCGTATTCGCGGCACCATGCAAATCGCCAGGGCCGGTTTGTGACGATTAGCACGAAGCGTTACAGATCATCGATGTAGACGTGGCCAGCGGTTACTTCTCCGTCGATGATTTGGCGCGGGTCGCACTTCATCCATGTGCTTGAACGACGAAGCTCGCGGATAAATCCGCTCCTACAAAAGCAGGAGCGCTCAGCAGCCCAATACAGTCACTTCACCCTGCTGCTTGCCTTGATGAAGCCCCTGCTCCTTGCCCTGCTCCAGCAGGCGTTCCGTCAGTCGAGTCATACCTTGCTCCTCCTGAGGGTAGCGGTCCCGGTAGATACGTCGCTCATTGTCGTCCAGGGCCGAATAGATGTCAGTGAATGTCGATGTACTTGAGCTGCCTCTCCAGTTCAACAGGCGTATCGCCCTCTTGAGAAAGTCCCACAATGGGACTACGATTGAACCATGAGAATTATCGCCATCAGTCACCTGCGAGCCTTCTGGGAGCAATACCCCGACGCCGAGCAGCCCCTGCTCGCCTGGATTGATGAAGCCAAGAAAGCCAATTGGTCAAGCCCGGCAGAGATCAAAGCGCAGTACCGCAGCGCAAGCATTCTCAAGAGCCGGCGGGTTGTCTTCAATATCAAGGGCAACGACTACCGTATCGTAACGGCTGTGGCCTATCGCTACGGTGCGGTTTATATCAAGTTCGTTGGTACGCATCGTCAATACGGTGCTATTGATGCCGACACCGTCGAGATGGAGTAATCGCCATGCACATTCGCCCTATCCGTTCAGACAGCGAATATAGAACAGCGCTCAAAGAGGTTTCCGCCCTGTTTGACTGCGAGCCGGAACCCGGCACCCCAGAAGGCGATGCCTTTGAGGTGATGCTGACCCTGATCGAAGCCTACGAAACCAAACACTTCCCGGTCGATCTGCCGAACCCGGTTGAAGCGATCAAGTTCCGTATGGAACAGTCCGGATTGACCCCTGCCGACCTGGCCCCGGCTATCGGGCGCACCAATCGGGTATATGAGGTGCTCAATGGTAAGCGGGCGCTCACGCTGCCGATGATCTGGAAACTGCACAACATGTTCGGCATTCCGGCTGAAAGCCTGATAAAGCCCACCGCTCACACCTGACCCGGCGCGCCTGGAAGCAGTGTAATCACAGGAGTTCGGAGCCTTACTCATCGATGTGCTGATCGCATCCTGGCAACACACTGAGGCAGTGCACTTGCTGCACGCCCTGCTCCAATAGGCGTTCCGTCAGTCAAAGTCAATACGACAACAGCTTGCAGCCTATCGCTATGGTGCGGTATCTGACTGACCAAACAGCTCTTCCAGGCTTTGCGCCTCGAATATCGCTTCGGCCCAATGGTTGATCTGCTCCGGTGTGGCCTGTTCGAGGTGCTTCACTGCCCATTCCGGCAAGGGGCCGAAGCGGACGCTCAGTTGACGGCCCAGCAATGAGGCTTGGCCTTGCTGCATGCCTTCCTGCATCCATTTCTGCATGCCTGCACGCTCGAAGTCCCGCTCCAATTTCTTGATGATGCGATCGGCCAGCATGGTTTCAACCTCCTGCAGGTTTTCAAGCCTCAGCTCATTAGCGCCACGAAACGCGCGGATAAATCCGCGCCTGCAAAAAGCAGGAGCGCTCAGCAGCCGGTAGCGGGAACATGGCCTTTTTCAATGCAGGCTGAAGACGTCGTCAAGGGTTTCGGCATCGAGGATGTTCTCTGCCCAGCGCTCCAGCTCCTTGGTATCCGCCTGTTGCAGGCGTTGCTCTATCTCGGGCGTCAAGGTGCCGAAGCGGCGCACCAGCAGTCGGCTCAATACAGTCACCTCACCCTGTTGCATGCCCTGTTGTATACCTTGCTGCATGCCTTGATGAAGCCCCTGCTGCTTGCCCTGCTCCAGCAGGCGTTCCGTCAGTCGAGTCATACCTTGCTCCTCCTGAGGGTAGCGATCCCGGTAGATACGTCGTTCATTGTCGTCCAGGGCCGAATAGATGTCGATGAAGTCGATGTACTTGAGCTGTTTCTCAGGGTCCGGCTCCAGTTTCAGCAGGCCACGAATGGCCTGATCGTAGATATCTACTTTGTGCCGGGCCGCCCAGTGCATGTTCGGCAGGTTGAGCCGGGCCACCAGGTTGTCGCTGTGCAGATAATCCGCAGCCGGGGTGCAGGCCAGCAGGCAGCGCAGGTAGTTGAATCCGAGATAGATGTGGCGCTCGCTACCCAGTTCGAGCCGATCAGGAATGCGCTCATTACCCTTCAGGAAAATCACTACCGGAACCACTCGCCGTGTCTGGCACAGTTCAGCCAGATCCAGGCAGTAATGCGCCAGACGGTGGATGGAAAAGCGTGCCGGATCACTTTCCTCTTCGAGGATGAACAGCAGCGCTTCACGTCGGCCATCGGGCCACTCCACCAGCAGCGGTATGTCCAGCTCGTGGAAACGATCACTCAGCCGCTTTTTCAGTTGCTCCTGGCGAATCGGTGTGATGCTGGTCGAGGCATCGATATCCACGGCTTCGGTGGCAGCGAAGAAAGCCAGGGCCTGGCGAGGATAGTCGAGAATGAGGTTCTTGAAATTCTGATCATGACTGTTCTTCCTTGTCATAAGTGCGTCCTGATTGCCTGTACGAACACGGGGCTCTGCTAGCTCCATTCACCCCAAAATACTGGATATCCATCCAGACAACAAATCCTGCCGAAGCCCTTGCAACTGTAAACGCTCCTAATTGCAGAGCTTCTGTACCATTGCTGGCCAAGTCATCGAAGCAGGTTTTTATGACCATCAACGAAGTTGAAGCAGCGTTGGCACAGTATCCGGAAATCAAGCTGGTCTATGTCTTTGGCTTGATCGCCGACAACACTGCCGGACCGGATAGCGACGTGGATATTGCCGTTCTGGGAGCCGCGCCTCTGGATATGAAACTCAAGGTCCGGTTGATTTCGGAGATCGCTTCAGCGACAGGCCGTCCGGTTGACCTGATTGATCTCGCTACCGTCGGTGAGCCTCTGCTGGGCTGAATTCTTCGCTACGGAGTCCGTATACGTGGCGATGCGGCTCTGCATGCGCATTGGGTTACCCGCCATATTTTCAATAATGAGGACTTCATGCCCTATATCAAACGCATGCTCGCCGAGCGGAGGCAGCGGTGGATAGGTTGATTATCAAGCGTTAGCCGATTGCCGAACTGGCCGGCTCCCCCCAGCACCTACCCCCCTTCCAACTGCGCCAGCCGCTTCAGAAACGCCTCTTCATCCAGCACGGTCAGCCCCAGCTCATTGGCCTTGGTCAGCTTCGAGCCGGCACCCGGCCCTGCCACCACGCAGCTGGTCTTGGCCGATACGGAGCCGGCGACCTTGGCACCCAGCACTTCAAGGCGGGCTTTGCCTTCGTCACGGCTCATGGTTTCGAGGGTGCCGGTCAGAACCCAGGTCTGGCCGGCGAGTGGCAGGCCTGCGGCTTCCTTGCGCTCGCTTTGCCAGTGCATGCCGAAGTCACGCAGTTGCGCCTCGATCAGGCGGGCGCGAGTGGCGTTTTCAGGATTGTCGAAGTAATCGCGCAGTGACCGGGCGGCCTTTTCGGTGAAGCGTTCGACCTGGCGCAGATCGAGCCAGTCAGCGGCGATGATGGCCTCCAGACTGCCGAAACGGTCGGCCAGACGTTGCGCGCCGGTGCTGGCGATAAAGGGAATGTTCAGCTTGTCGATCAGCCCGGAAAGGGTTGCGCAGGCAGCAAACTCGGGATGCAGTTCACCTTCCTCCTGCAGTTCAACACCGCGCTCACGCAGTTGGGCGATCACCGTGCGGTTGTGCCCATCCTGAAAGAAGCTGTAGATTTCGTGGGCGACTTCGAGGCCCACTTCTGGCAGGTAGACAAGCACATCCGGTAACGCCTGAGCGATACGCTCCAACGAGCCCAGGGCGCGCGCCAGCAGCTTGGCGGTTTCTTCGCCGACATCGGGAATGCCCAGCGCATAGACGAAACGCGCGAGCGTCGGTTTGCGGCTGGCATCGATGGCCTTGAGCAGGTTGCGTGTGGAAACCTCGGCGAAGCCTTCCAGTGCGATGATCTGTTCATGGGTCAGGCAGTAGAGGTCCGCCGGAGAATTGACCAGGCCCTTGTCTACCAGCTGTTCGACGATCTTGTCGCCCAGGCCGTCGATTTCCAGTGCGCGGCGCGAGACGAAATGGATGATTGCCTGCTTGAGCTGCGCCTGGCAGGCCAGGCGACCGACGCAGCGGTAGATCGACCCTTCGCTGACCGACTCACGGCCCTTGCTGCGCTTGATCAGCTGGGTGCGCTCGACTGCCGAGCCGCAAACCGGGCATTGTTCGGGTACCTGCACGGCGCGGGCATCCGCTGGGCGGCGTTCGGGAATAAGGCCGAGGATCTGTGGAATCACGTCGCCAGCGCGACGCACTATCACGGTGTCGCCGATCATCACACCCAGGCGCGCGACCTCATCCATGTTGTGCAGGGTCGCGTTGGAGACAGTGACGCCCGCCACCTGCACCGGCTTGAGCCGCGCCACGGGCGTGATGGCGCCAGTGCGACCGACCTGGAATTCCACGCCCAGCAGCTCGGTGATTTCCTCGCGTGCCGGAAACTTGTGAGCGATGGCCCAGCGCGGTTCGCGTGCACGAAAGCCCAGTTCGCGCTGCTGCGCCACGGAATTGACCTTGAACACAACGCCGTCGATCTCATAGGGCAGCGCATTGCGTTTTTCGGCGATGGCGTCGTAGTAGGCCCGGCATTCGGCAATGCCCTTGGCCAGTTTCAGCTCGCGGCTGACGGGCAGCCCCCAGCCTTTCAGCGCATTGAGAATGCCGATATGGGTATCCGGCAAATTGCCGTCACTACGTCCCACGCCATAGGCGCAGAGCTCCAGCGGACGGCTGGCGGTGATCTTCGAGTCCAGCTGGCGCAGGCTGCCGGCGGCGGCATTGCGCGGATTGGCGAAGGGCTTGGCACCGCTTTCCAGCTGCCGTGCATTGAGCGCCTCGAAACCGGCCCTGGGCATATAGATTTCACCGCGCACCTCCAGCACCGCCGGCCAGCCGGAGCCGTGCAGCTTGAGCGGGATATTGCGCACCGTGCGCACGTTGGCGCTGATGTCCTCGCCAGTGCTGCCATCACCGCGAGTGGCGCCGCGCACCAGATGGCCGTTCTCGTAGAGCAGACTCACCGCCAGACCATCTAGCTTGGGCTCGCAACTGTATTCGACCTCTGCACCATCGCCGAACAGATCTCCACCTGGCAGATCCAGCCCTTCACGAACGCGGCGGTCGAAGTCGAGCAGGTGCTGTTCCTCGAAGGCATTGCCGAGGCTGAGCATCGGCATCTCATGGCGCACCTGACCGAACGCCGCCAGCGCCTCACCGCCAACACGCTGAGTCGGCGATTCGGGCGTCACCAGCTCCGGATGCTCGGCTTCCAGCACTTTCAGTTCATTGAACAGGCGGTCGTATTCGACGTCGGGAACGCTGGGCTCATCGAGAACGTAGTAGCGGTAGTTGTGGGCATCGATTTCGCTGCGCAGTTCGGCGATGCGCTCGGCAGCGGTTTGGGCGGAAGGCATATGACGGAGCCGTAGCGAAGTGATGAAGGGTGAGGATTCTAGCCGATCGGGAAACGTCGGATTACGCCTTCAGCTAATCCGGGCTACGGCCATGTCGCCAGCCAAGAGAACGCTTTCCGTGGGAGCGGGCCATGCCCGCGAAAGATTCCGCGCCAGGGTGTGGGCTTTGTTCGCGGGCGTGGCCCGCTCCTACCAAAAGCCACACCGCATGGAATCCCTCACGGAACCTAACGCTTGACCGTCATTTTCCGGCGTTCGTATTCGACGATGCGCTGGCGGTAGTGTTCGATGGTCTGTGCGGTCAGGACGCTGCGCTGGTCGTCTTTCAGCTCGCCGTTCAATTCGGCGGACAATTTACGCGCCGCGGCGACCATCACGTCGAAGGCCTGTTTCGGATGACGCGGGCCTGGCAGACCGAGGAAGAAGCTCACGGCAGGCGTGGTGAAGTGATCGATATCGTCCAGATCGAAGGTGCCGGGCTTGACCGCATTGGCCATGGAGAACAGCACTTCGCCGTTGCCGGCCATGCTTTCGTGGCGGTGGAAGATATCCATTTCACCGAAACGCAGGCCGCTTTCCAGAATGTTCTGCAGCAACGCCGGACCACGGAAACCGGAAGGATCGCGGGCGATGACGTTGATCACCAGCACTTCCTCGACAGGCGGCAACTCTTGCTCAGGGTCTCTGTTTTCCGCTTCGTCGTCTTCGTCGGCAACGGGATTGAGCAGCGTTGGAACCGGTTCCTCGTTGGGGAAATGCAGGTCGCCCTGCTGAGGCTCACTGGTGCGGCGACTGCCGCTATCCCGCGCGCTGATCGATGGCAGATCGTCCTCATCCAGTGCTGGCTCGCTGTCGCGATTGACGACGCGCGGAGGACCGAGCACTTCATGGGTGACGTCATCATCGGGGAAGCTATTGGCGATATTGCGGTCCAGCTTGAATCTCAACTTGCCCTTGCTGCCGCGCATCCGCCGCCAGCCATCGAAGAGAATGCCGGCGATGACAATGATGCCGATGACGATCAGCCACTCGCGCAGACCGATATCCATTAATGCGTAAACCCCTGAAATCGATGATAAAAACGCAGATTCACCGCCGCTGAACAGGCCGATCTGCGCATCGTAAAAATTGCGCCCTAAACTAGCACGACGAACGGTAGATGTGCACCGCTGCCGCCTCTCTTTTATAAGCTGCCGTTACACACCGTCTTGGCAGAGCAGCACGTCTTCATGCTTCCACCAGTGCCACCGCCTGCTCGACATCAACCGCGACCAGACGCGAGCAACCCGGCTCGTGCATGGTCACGCCCATCAACTGGTCGGCCATTTCCATCGCAATCTTGTTGTGCGTGATGTAGATGAATTGCACGGTCTCCGACATTTCCTTGACCAGCCGCGCATAGCGGCCAACGTTGGCGTCATCGAGCGGCGCATCCACTTCATCGAGCATGCAGAACGGCGCAGGGTTGAGCTGGAAGATCGCAAACACCAGCGCCAATGCCGTCAGCGCCTTCTCGCCGCCCGACAACAGGTGAATGGTGCTGTTCTTCTTGCCCGGTGGACGCGCCATGATCGCTACCCCGGTATCGAGTAAATCTTCCCCGGTAAGTTCCAGATAAGCGCTACCGCCACCGAAAACCTTGGGAAAGAGCGTCTGCAGGCCGGCATTGATCTGGTCGAAGGTTTCCTTGAAGCGATTGCGGGTTTCCCTGTCGATCTTGCGGATGACGTTTTCCAGCGTTTCCAGCGCCTCGCTGAGATCGGCATCCTGCGCGTCCAGATAGCGCTTGCGCTCGGACTGCTGCTGATATTCATCGATGGCCGCCAGATTGATCGGGCCAAGGCGCTGGATGCGTGTGTCCAGACGCTCCAGCTCCGCTGCCCACTCCGCCTCGCTCGCGCCATCCGGCAGAGTCGCGAGCACGCCATGCAGATCGAACCCTTCTTCCTGCAGTTGATCCTGCAGCGCCTTGCGCCGAACATCCAGCGCCTGCCATTCCAGGCGTTGCTGTTCGAGCTGGCCACGCAACAGGTGCGCCTGCTGTTCGGCCTGGGTCCGGCGCTTTTCCGCCTCGCGCAGTTCACGGTCAGCGTCTTCCAGCGCCAGCCGGGCCAGCTTGAGTTCATCCTCCACACCCATGCGCCGTTCGAGCAGTTCCTCCAGCTTCATGCGCAGCTCCTCCAGCGGCGCCTCGCCCTCTTCCAGGTTCAGGCTGAGCTGCTCGCGACGCTCCACGGCACGCTCGAATTGTTGCTCCAGGCGTTCAAGCGCCTGGCGCGTCGAGTCATGCTGAGCCTTGAGCGAGCCCACGCGAACCGCCAGTTGATGCGCCTGATCCTTGCGCTGACGGGCTTCCTGGCGCACTTGGTCAAGCCGTTCGCGCAGGCCATCGCGGCTCGCCAGCAGCACCTCGCGCCGTTCGGTGTCCAGCGCCATGGCATCGAGGGCGTCCTGCAGTTGCAGCCGCGCCTCGGCCAGCTGTTCGGTTTCCAGAACGCGCTGCGCGGCCAGTTCGATCAGCTCTTCATCGAGACGGCCACGACGCAGATTCAGCTGTTCCAGTCGGGCCTGACCGGCCGAGAGGCGCGCCTTGAGCTCGGCCTGCTGACGGGCTTCGTCCTGCTGACGGCGGCGCTGCTGTTCGCGCTCCTCTTCCTGCTGGTGCTGGGCATCGCGCAGCTGGTCGAGACGCTCGTCCAGCAGTTCAAGATCCGTTTCACGTTGATCACGCTCGGCCTGCAGGCGCTCCAGCTCCTGTCCGCGCGCCAGTACCCCGGACTCGGCTTCAGCGGCACGCCGCACTCGCAAAAAATGCCGACCGACCCAGTAGCCATCACGGCTGATCAGGCTTTCACCATCGCCCAGCTCAGCACGACCGGCCAGTGCCTGGTCGAGGGTTTCCACGGGGCGTACTCGACCCAGCCAGGGCGAAAGGTCCGTCGCAGACTCGACCTTGTCCAGCAGACAGCCGGCAACGCGCTCGCCATGCGCCGCACTGACCAGGCGCAAATCACCCTGTTCGAAGCCACTCATGTCGAGGCTCTCGAAGCCGTCCAGCAGCACCGCCTGCAGGTCCTCGCCCAGCACGGTTTCGACCGCCAGTTCCCAGCCCGGCTCGACGCGAAGCCCCTCGGCCAGTCGCGGGCGCTGATCGAGATGTTGCTCACGCAACCATTCGGACACGCCCTTGCCGGGATCCAGCGCGGCCTGCTGCAAGGCTTCCAGCGAGGTGATGCGGCCATTCAGGCGCTGCAGTTCGCCCTGCGCCTGCTGCTGCGCCCGAGTGGCGCCCTGCAGTTGCTCGCGCAGTTGCTCCAGCTGTTGTTCAGTGTGTTCCTGGGCGGCGGTCAGCTCTTCCAGATTCAGCTCGCTGATGGCCAGTTGCTCGCCCACCTCCAGCATCGCGGCATCTTCCGGGTCGCTGGCCAGCGAGGTGCGCTCATCCTCCAGGCGCCGCTGACGCTCGGCCAGCCGCTCCAGGCTCTGTTCGAGCTGCTGAATACGCGACTGCTGCACCTCGGACGCGCGGCGCGGCTCGGCGCTCTGATGGTTGAAACGCTCCCACTGCTCCTGCCAGTGCTGCATGGCGGTTTCCGCTTCTTCCAGCTGCGCGGCGGTTTCTTCCGCCGCCGCGCCCGCCAGTTCCTGCTCGGGCTCCAGCATCGCCAGCTCTTCGCCGAGGGTGGCCAGCAGGGTGCGGTCGTGGCCCAGGTGGGATTCGGTTTCCAGGCGCGCCTGCTCGGCCTCGCGCAGGTCGTCCTGCAGCTGGCGCAAGCGCTGTTGGCCGTGCTGGATGCTCTGCTCGACCCGCGCGATATCGCCGCCCACGGAATAAAATCGGCCCTGGACCTGATTGAAGCGTTCGGACAGTTCGTGGTGGCCATCGCGCAGGCGCTCGATGCTGGCATCGGCATTGCGCTGCTCGGCCACCAGCGCCTCGAAGGCTACGTCCTGATCACCGATCACCTGCTCGCGCTGGCCGACCTGCTCGTTCAGCGTCTGCCAGCGCAGCGCCGATAGCTGTGCCTTGAGCTGACGCTCTTCGGCCTTGTATTGCTGGTACTTCTCCGCCGACTGCGCCTGGCGATGCAAGCGCTCAAGCTGGCGTTCCAGCTCTTCGCGCAGGTCGGTCAGGCGCGCCAGGTTCTCATGGGTGCGGCGGATGCGGTTCTCGGTTTCGCGGCGGCGCTCCTTGTACTTGGAGATGCCGGCGGCTTCCTCGATGAAGTTGCGCAGGTCTTCGGGCCGGGCCTCGATCAGCTTGGAGATCATGCCCTGCTCGATGATCGAGTAGCTGCGCGGCCCCAGGCCCGTGCCGAGGAAGATATCGGTGATGTCGCGACGACGGCATTTCACGCCGTTGAGGAAATAGGTGTTCTGCGAATCACGGGTGACGCGGCGACGGATGGAGATTTCCGCGAAGGCCGCGTATTCGCCGGTCAGGCTGCCGTCGGAGTTGTCGAAGATCAGCTCGATGCTGGCCTGGGTCACCGGCTTGCGCGTGTTGGAGCCATTGAAGATGACGTCGGTCATCGACTCGCCACGCAGGTTCTTCGCAGAACTCTCGCCCATCACCCAGCGTACGGCATCGATGATGTTGGATTTGCCACAACCATTCGGCCCGACCACCGCCGACATGTTGTTCGGGAAACTGACCGTGGTGGGATCGACGAAGGACTTGAAGCCGGCAAGTTTGATGCTTTTCAGACGCATGCGGGGCCTTATCCGTGGCGGTCAGCGGGAAGATGAACAAGCAGGGTCGCCGTGAGCATCGCAATTCCTGGCATCGAGTGGACGCGAGCGCGAAAACGGCGGAGTTTATCACGCTGATCGAGCCGTCTTGCAGGAAGGGTTCTCAGGGTCTCACGGATAGATTTGCCATTACCTTGTAGGAGCGGGCCATGCTCGCGAACCCGATCATGCAAGCCATTCGCGGCCAAGGCCTACGGAAACAGCAGCGCCCCGACGCCACGGAATCAGCCGCCGGTCATGCTCATGAAGCGCACCACCTGTACCTGCTCGTCGGTGCGGAATTCATGCTTTTCCGGCTTGAGCTGCAGCGCATCGACCAGTGCCTGGCGCAGGCGTTCGCTGTCGCCGGGATGACGGCGCATCAGGCTCTTGAGGTCCAGCGCGCCTTCATGCCCGAGGCAAAGCACCAGTTTGCCCTCGGCGGTGACGCGCACACGGTTGCAGCTGCCGCAGAAGTTGTTGCTGTGCGGCGAGATGAAGCCCACCTGGGTTTCACTGCCCGCCACCTGCCAGTAGCGCGACGGGCCGCCAGTGGTGTGGCTGCTGCGCACCAGCGTGTGGCCCACTTCGATACGCTCGCGCACTTCGTCGCTGGAGCAAAAGGTGATCTCGCGCTGATGGCTGGAAATGCTTCCCAGGGGCATTTCTTCGATAAAGCTGATGTCCAGCCCGCGCTCGACAACGAAATTCACCAGATCCAGCACTTCGTCGTCGTTGCGGCCCTTCTGGATCACGCTGTTGATCTTGATCCGACGGAAGCCCGCCTGGCGTGCAGCGTCGATGCCTTCGAGCACCTGGTCGAGCTTGTCGCGGCGGGTCAGCTCAGCGAAGCGCTCACGCTTGAGGGAATCAAGACTGATGTTCAGCCGCTTGACGCCAGCGGCTTTCAATATCGGCGCCAGCGTCGGCAATTGCGAACCATTGGTGGTGATCGCCAGGTCTTCCAGCTCCTCACGGGCGCCCAGGCGCGCCAGCAGATCAGGCAGCCCCTTGCGCACCAGCGGCTCGCCGCCGGTCACACGAATGCGTTTGACACCCAGGCCGATAAAGGCATCGGCCACCGCATAAAGCTCTTCCAGAGTCAGAATCTGCGCGCGCGGCGCAAACACCATGTCCTCGCTCATGCAATAGGTGCAGCGGAAGTCGCAGCGATCCGTGACCGACAGTCTCAGATAGGTGATGCGTCGACCGAACGGATCGACCAACTGTGATTCAGGCATGTCGCTCTCCAACTGCTTGATGCGCATGAGCTTTCCAATACCGCCAAGGCTATGCCTAAACGAGGCATAGGGCAAAGCCTGGAGCCGAATGGCACTCATAGAGCCACTTCCAGAGCTTAGCCGAACCGCCGGGACACAGGGCTGTCACAACCTCTGACTTGCCGTGGGCCGGATGGAGACGTGAATGCCCCTGCTCAAACTGCTGCACTTCGCGAGCCTGTTGTGCTGGTGCGGCGCCCTGCTGTACCTGCCGGCGCTGATCGCTGCCGGCACCCGGCGCAGCGAACCGCTCTTCTACCGAGACCACGCACACCTGACGCGCACGGTGTTCAACCTGATTGCGACGCCAGCGGCGCTGATCGCCATTGGCTCGGGCAGCGCGATCTTCCTGCGTGACGGGCTCGTTGCCGGCTGGCTGATCGTCAAGCTCACCACGGTCGCCGGCATGGTCATGTGTCATGCCTTGTGCGGCGTACTGGTGTTACGCATCGAACGCTCGCCAGAACAGAGCGCCAGCATCCAGTGCCGAATTCTTGGCGTGTTCATCGCGACCTTTATCACGGCGACGCTCTGGCTGGTCCTGGCCAAGCCTTTCTAATTCACGAATGACTCGGCAAGCACTCATGACCGAACCCAAGGCACATCATCCCTCAGACCTTGTCCAGATCGACGCCTACCGCATGCTCGTAGACCAGGCGCCCGCCAAGATAGGCCGCCAGGGCGATCAGCACGGCGGTGATGGCCGACAGGTACAGGCCCCAGAGGTAAATGTTCTGCCCATCGTTCTGGTAGCGCAGCAGCCAGTTGAGCGAGGCGAGCGAGAGCATCATCACGGCGAGGATGGCGTGGCACCAGGCGGTGATCTTCTGGCGAATCTCGTTCACCGTGAGCAGATCGATCAGGCCGAAAAGGCTGGCGACCCAGCCCCCCAGTGCGCCGACACCAGCCAGCCACAGGCCGGCACGCCACCAGAAATCATCCAGCGTCCACAAGTGGGCCAGGTCGACCGGCAGCAATGCAGTCAATGCGGCGACCGGGAAATGAATCAGCATCGGATGCAGGGGATGCCCGGCAATCGCGGCGCGGCTATGGATGGAGTCTCGGTAGTTGGCCATTCGGCCCTCCAGTGGCAGACGGAAAAAGGGGCCATGCGAACCGGTGGCCTCTTGAAATGGACCACGCTGACGCTGGCAGTTCCTTGGCTGAGTGCCTGTGGTGGCCCGCTGTCCACGCTCGATCCGGCCAGCCCGATGGCCCATCAGGTGGCCACTGTCTGGTGGGGCATGCTGGCCTTCGCCACGCTGGTGCTGCTGGCGGTGAGCGCGCTGTGGATCTACGCCATGCTGCGCAAGCCGCGCACGGTCAGCGAGGAACAGGCGAGCCGGATCAATCGACGCTGGATCATCGGCGGTGGGATCGTACTGCCAAGTGTCAGCATCATCGTGCTGCTGGTCTTCGGCATTCCCACCGGGCGCGGCATGATCCCGCTACCGGTCGACGGCGAGCAGCCCCTGAAAGTGGAAGTCACCGGCCATCAGTGGTGGTGGGAGGTCCACTATCCCGACAGCGGCGTCACCACCGCCAATCAGTTGATCATTCCCGCCGAGCGCCTGATCGACGTGCACGTGACCAGTGCCGACGTAGTGCATTCGTTCTGGGTCCCGCGCCTGGGCGGCAAGATGGACATGCTGCCGGGGCGGACCAACGTCATCCGTATCGAGGCCGGGCACACCGGCATATTTCATGGCCAGTGCTCGGAATTCTGCGGACTTCAGCACACGCACATGAAGCTGCACGTCGAGGCGATGACAGCTGACGCCTTCGATGACTGGATCGCGGCGCGGGAGGATTTCAGCGTGCGGCAGCCCGCGTCTGGCGCAGGTGGCGAAGTCTTCGCCAACCGTTGCGGGCAATGCCACCGCGTGGCAGGCATCAGCGAAGGGAATCGCGCACCGGACCTGACCGACCTGGCGAGCCGCCCCAGCCTCGGCGCCGGGGTCATCGACAACGATGCACAGGGCCTGCGCCGCTGGCTGCGTGAGCACAAGACGCTGAAGTTCGGCAATGCCATGCCGGCCCATGACGACGTGCCGCCACACACCCTCGACGAGATCGCCGCCTGGCTGGAGACGCTTGCGCCATGAGTTATTTCGACCGAAGCAAAGCGCCTTCCACCGACCCGGAACAGTTGCACGATCAGTTCAACGAAGTCTGGGGCAACCCGCGTGGCTGGCGGGCGCTGACCATCGTCAACCACACCAGCATCGGCCTGCGCTTCATGATCACCGGCGGAGTGTTCTTCCTGATCGGTGGCCTGATGGCCATGCTGATCCGCACCCAGCTGGCGCTGCCCGGCTATGTGCTGATGGAGCCGGACATCTACAACCAGGTCTTCACCATGCACGGCACGGTGATGATGTTCCTCTTCGCCGTGCCGATGATGGAAGGCCTGGCCGTCTACCTGATTCCGAAGATGCTCGGCGCACGAGACCTGATCTTCCCGCGGCTGTCGGCGCTGGGCTACTTCTGCTACCTGTTCGGCGGCATCATCCTGCTGTCGAGCGTGTTTCTCGAAGTGGCGCCCAAGGCCGGCTGGTTCATGTACACACCGCTGTCGAGCGCGGCGCACATGCCGGGGATCAATTCGGATTTCTGGCTGCTGGGCATCACCTTCGTCGAGATTTCGGCGGTGAGCGCCGGGGTCGAGCTGGTGGTGTCGATCCTGCGCACCCGCGCCAACGGCATGGCGCTGCACAAGATGCCGATTTACGCCTGGTACATCCTGGTGATGGCGATGATGATCGTCATCGGTTTCCCGCCGCTGATTCTGGGCAGCATCCTGCTGGAGCTGGAACGCGCCGCCGGCCTGCCCTTTTTCGATACCGCCAGGGGCGGCGATCCATTGCTGTGGCAGCATCTGTTCTGGCTGTTCGGCCACCCCGAGGTGTACATCATCTTCCTGCCCGGCGCGGGCATCGTCTCGACGCTGTTGCCGGTGTTCTGCCAAAGGCCGCTGGTGGGCTATCGCTGGGTGGTGCTGGGCGTGCTGAGCACGGGCTTCCTGAGCTTCGGCTTGTGGGTCCACCATATGTTCACAGTGGGCATTCCGGCGCTGGCGCTGGGCTTTTTCTCGGCGGCGAGCATGCTGGTGGCGATCCCCACGGGGGTGCAGATCTTCGCCTGGATCGCCACGCTATGGCTGGGCAGACCGGTCTATCATGTGCCGATGCTGTGGCTGGTGGGCTTTCTCATCGTGTTCGTCGCCGGCGGTCTGACCGGCGTGATGGTGGCGCTGGTGCCCTTCGACTGGCAGGTGCATGACACCCATTTCGTGGTCGCGCACATGCACTACGTGCTGGTGGGCGGCATGTTCTTCCCGCTGATGGCCGGGCTCTATTACTGGCTGCCGCACTTCTCCGGGCGCATGCCTTCGGTGCGGCTGGGGCGCTGGGGCTTCTGGCTGGTGTTCATCGGTTTCAACACGACCTTCCTGATCATGCACTGGACGGGACTGATCGGCATGCCGCGGCGGGTCTACACCTACGACACGGGGCTGGGCTGGGACATGCCGAACCTGGTGTCGTCCATCGGCAGTTTCATCATGGCCATCGGCATCGGCACCATTCTGCTGGATATCCTGCTGCACTTCCGCTTCGGCCAGCCGGCGAAAAAGAATCCCTGGAATGCCGACACCCTGGAATGGGCCACCAGCCTGCCGCCCAGCCCGTACAATTTCGTCAGCCTGCCGGATATCGATGATCGTCATCCGCTGTGGAAGGACCCGAACCTTCCCGACAGCATCGCCCGTGGCGAACACGCACTAACGGTGATCGACCATGGCCGGCGGGAAACCTGGGGCGTCGATCCCCTGACCGGCAGGGTGCGCGAAATCGTTCACCTGCCCGGCAACAGCTGGCTGCCCTTCATCGCCTCGCTGTTTCTCACCGCGCTCTGCCTGAGCCTGCTGAACAAGGCGTACTGGATCGCCCTTGCCGCCACTCTGGCAACCCTGGTGGTGCTGTTTCGCTGGTCCTGGGAAAACGGCACGCATCCCAATGCCGCACCGGACGCCCGCACCCAGCCCGACGAGCCGCCGCTGCATTCGCGCACCTTCGACGGCCCCGGCCTCTGGGGTATGGGCGTGACGCTGCTGGCCAACGGCGCGCTGTACCTGTGCCTGCTGTTCGGCTGGTTCTACCTGTGGACGGTTTCGCCCGAGTGGCAAGTACCGGAGCAATCCGACCTCAATGGCTGGCTGATGCTCGCCAGCGCCTTGCTGCTGACAGCCGCCACCCTGTGGATGCGCCGGGTGCCGGCACAGTTGCGCCGGGGCACCTCCACGCATGTGCTGCGCGACCTGTGCATCACCACGGGCCTGGGCCTGGTGCAATGTGCGGCACTGCTGTGGCTGCTGCTGGATGCCAGCCTCGCCATAACCGAAACCGCGCATGACGCGGTGATCTTCGTGATGCTGAGCTACAGCCTGATCCATTGCGCCCTGGCGAGCATTCTGACTGTCCTGCAGAGCTGGCGGGTGGTGAAAGGTTACGTCGGGCTGCATGCACCCTACGAACCCGTCGTGGTGGAACAGCTCTGGTATTACAACCTCGGCGTGCTATGGAGCGCTTATGCGGCCATCGTCCTGTTCCCGAGCACCTGGGGAGGCGCCTGATGAAGCCACGTTGGTTCTCTGCCCTGCACCCGATACAGATCGTCCTTGGGCTGATCATCTGGAGCGTCTGGTTCGCCGGCATCTACGGCGCTCACGGCGTGGCCTGCGTGGTCAACCCGCCCGATCCGGCGCAGGGCATCGCCAACTGGCTGAACGCGAGCTTCGCCATTGTCACGCTGGCAGTGGTCACGTTGCTGTTGTGGCTCGGATATCGCGCCTGGCAGCTGACACGCCCGCCGCACCAGCTGGACGAACGCCAGTTGTTCGTCAGCCGGGTTGCGGCGGGCATTCACCTTATCGCGGCCCTGGCCACCCTGTTCATCGGGCTGCAACTGGCGTTTTTACCACCATGCGTATGACTTCCACCCTCCGTTGGCCCCTGACGCTGCTCCTGATGGGCTTACTGCCGCAACCGGCGCTGGCCCACGGCCTGTTCGACGGTCATTTTGTCGAGCGTGCGCCGCTGTTCATCACGGCCCTCGTCCTGGCCGTGGCCTGGGGGTTGTATATCCTAGGCGCCCGGCGCATCCCGACCCGGCGCAGCGAAGCCGCCTGGTTTCACGGCGCCATGCTGCTGGCGGCCTTCGCCGTATTCGGCCCCATCGACGACTGGGCGGAAACCAGCACCAGCTGGCATATGACTCAGCACATGCTGTTCATCGTGGTGATCGCCCCCATGTGGGCACTGGCGCGCCCGCTGCCGCAATGGCGCGCGGTCACCGGACAGGTGGCACAGCCGGTGTGGAGCGCCATTCTGCGCTGGGGTCGATATCCGGTGGCGCTGGCGATGCTGCATGGTGCGATCATCTGGATCTGGCACACGCCCAGGCTGTATCAACTCGCACTGGACAACCTCTGGTGGCATGCCGTCGAACATGCCTGCTTTCTATTCAGCGCCTGGCTGTTCTGGTGGTCCACCCTGCGCGCAAACCCGAAACAGGTGCCGCAGGCACTGATGGCCAACCTCCTGACACTGATGCACACCGGCCTGCTGGGCGCCCTGCTGACGTTCGCCAGCACGCCCTTTTATGGCGAATCGCGGGATGTGGCCGACCAGCAACTGGCCGGTCTGATCATGTGGGTGCCGGGCGGTCTGATCTACCTGCTGGGCGCCGGCTGGATCACCTGGCGCTGGCTGACGCGGATGTGGCGGCGACAGGAGGCGAACGCATTGTCGCGGTGATTCTCTGCCGAATCGAACAGCGTAGGAGCGGGCCATGCCCGCGAAGGAAATGTGCCGATGACCGGACATCGCTTCGCGGACAAGTCCGCTCCCACAGGATATGCAGCGCGCGCGGGCCATTGTAGGAGGGGCCTTGGCCGCGAATGTAACCGCGTCGATGTTCGGGCATCGATTCGCGGGCACGACCCGCTCCTACCGGGCGCCCCAGAGCCCAAACCCCAAGCCTCAATCGCTTTTCTTGCGAATCCAGTACAGGTAGGCGCCTTCCTGTGTCTGTTGCTCGATCAGCTCGTGGCCGAGAAAGACGCAGAACTTGGGAATGTCACGTTGGGTGGACGGGTCGGTGGCGATGACCTTGAGCATCTCACCGCCGCTCAGGGCACGCACCTTGTTGTGCAGCATCATCACCGGCTCCGGGCAGTTGAGGCCGGTGGCGTCGAGCAAGGCATCGTGGGACAGGTTGTTCGGGTCGGTCATGAATAGGCTCCGCAAAACAGGCGGGCATTGTCGCGCACCCCTGCCCTTGCGGTCACCTGTGACGACGCAAGAGACGGCGAACAACCCGGCAGCCAACCGGGCCATCCGCGCCTCATGCGGCACAAGGTAGTCAATAACGCTTGTTGCGCAGCATGGTGCGCATGTTCTCGTCGATCGGCAGCGCATAGTCATGCACCGCGAGCACCAGGTTGGTGTTCGGCTGGATCACTTTCAGGTTGATGAACACATAGTCCTTACTCTCACCGTAGCTGCCGACGATCACCGCTTGGGCATTGTGGGCACTGGCCAACTCGTGGATTTCACGTGTCAGCATCAGCTCGCCCTGGCTTCGCGAGATGTACACGCTGTTGCGGAACTTCATCTCCACCATGCGATTGCCAGCCTGGGTGAAACGCGCCGAAACCTGTTCGGAGACCAGCCGCCCCATGGTCGAGGAGCGCTCCAGTGCGTCGATGTTGACCAGGGTCGCGATGATCATGGTGCTGCCGCCACCCGGCAGCTGTTGCAACAGCGCGTCGGCGGCCTGGTGATTGGCGCGAATGAACGGCGAATTGCGGGCATTTTCATAGTTCGGAGCCGCATTGCGCACACAGCCGGACACAACGACGACCATCAACAAGGCCAGCAGGGAATGGACAAGACGCTTCATTGGGCTGCCCCCCTGAGCGGCAGGCGCGCATTGCGGGCATACAGGCCCCAGTCGGTCTGGGTGGTGTAGTAGGCGCTGCTGACCTGGGCGAAGTAGCGATCGGCAGTGGAAACGCTGGTGGTAACGATCAGCTCGGTCTGTGGCACAACGTGCCGGCCTTGCTGATCCTGGTACAGCTCCAGCGCCTCGGCCAGGGCTGTCACCCCGATGACCGCCCCCGCCGCAGCGCCGGTCTTGCTGACGCTGCCATAGATGTTGTCGGTGACCTTGTAGACGGCCAGCAGGCCACCCGTCAGCAGGCTGGCGCCCAGTGTCTTCGAGCCGAGGAAGGATTCCTGATAGCGACGATCTTCGGAGAATCGCACCGGGTTGGCGGAAACCTCGACCAGCAGGGTTCCCTGGCGGTCGGCATGTTTCATCACCGGATAGCCGGCGCGGGTCAGTTCGGTGACGAGCTGTGAAGTGAAGGTTTCCTCGAAAGGACTGGCGGTGCCGTCCTGGCGCACCACATGCAGCGGACGCTTCTCGGGCAGGGCCGCGATCAGCTGGCGAGCAGTGTCTTCAGCGATCAACTGCCAGTGCGATGCCGCCCGCACGTGCTGCTGATCCTGCAGCGGAAAACCGCTTGGTCGCGGTGCTTCCGCGATCTGTACGCAACCGCCCAATACCGTGCTGCCCGCGAGCAGACCCATGATTATTTTCTTACGCATAGTCGATCCCTGGAGACGCGGAAAAAATCCCGCTTGGCCATTCAGTGCCATGTCCGGATGCCCGTCGACGGGCCGCCCATATCCCCCGCAGCCCCGACCGGCAGTTCTTCCCGGCATGAACTAGGCACATTAGATCAAATCATTATCTAAACAAATTAGAACCTAACGAGCAGAACGTGAACGCCCAATCATTTCGCGCATGGATTCCGCCATGACAATTTAGGTTTAGCCGTGCGTCAGGAACTCGCTGCAACCGTAGGCAGGATCATTGCCCGCCACCGCACCGCGCTGGGTATCACCCAGGACCAGCT
Source organism: Stutzerimonas stutzeri (assembly GCF_013522825.1). Classification (GTDB taxonomy): domain Bacteria; phylum Pseudomonadota; class Gammaproteobacteria; order Pseudomonadales; family Pseudomonadaceae; genus Stutzerimonas; species Stutzerimonas stutzeri_AK. The sequence continues at coordinate 31,307 of NZ_JAAMQZ010000028.1, read as the reverse complement.
GTCACTGGCACTGGACGTGGACCCGATTACCGTTTCCCGATTCGAACGCGGCGTTACCCTGCCCTCGCTGCTCACCATCCAGCGCCTGTGCGAGGTCTTCGGCGTCAGCCTCAGCCAGTTCTTCACCGAAGATGCGGAGCCGCCAACAGCAGCCAAACTTGACGACTCCACCGCCCTGCTGGTGATGCTCGGCTCCCTGCACGAAGAGGAGCGCGCCTTCGCCATCGACACGCTGAAGCGCTTTTGCCGCTTGGCGGCCAGACGGCGCAAGTAACGACAACTCCTCCACATCCCGCCTCACACCGCCCGCCAAATCCGCTCGGGAACCCAGGCGTATGTCCCCTGTCCAGTGAACAGTTGGCATGCAGCCGGCATCGCCTGCGCTATCTGAAGACTGCATTGCGCGCTGGCGACCCGCCACATGGCCAAACACCTCGTCAGGGACTAGATTCAACCAAGATCCCCGACCTCAGCCAGCCCGACCGTGCGGGCGCAAGGAGAGACGAATGCGATCCCTGGACAGCCTCAATTGCCGTCGAAGCCTGGATGTGAACGGCAAGACCTACCTTTATTACAGCCTGCCCGAGGCGGCGAAAACGCTGGGCGATATCAGCCGCCTGCCGACCTCGCTCAAGGTGCTGCTGGAGAATTTGCTGCGCTGGGAAGATGACGTCACGGTGCGTGCCGATGACTTCAACTCGCTGGCAAGCTGGCTGCAAGCGCGCACTTCGGAGCGCGAAATCCAGTACCGCCCTGCCCGCGTATTGATGCAGGATTTCACCGGCGTGCCGGCGGTGGTGGACCTGACCGCCATGCGCGATGCGGTGTCTCGCGCCGGGGCCGATCCACAGCAGATCAATCCGCTGTCGCCGGTGGATCTGGTGATCGACCACTCGGTGATGGTCGACCGCTTCGGCAGCGATCAGGCATTCGAGCAGAACGTCCAGATCGAGATGCAGCGCAATGGCGAGCGCTACGAGTTTCTGCGCTGGGGTCAGCAGGCCTTCGACAACTTTCGGGTAGTGCCGCCAGGCACCGGCATCTGCCACCAGGTCAACCTGGAATACCTCGGCCAGGTGGTCTGGACCCGCGATGAAAACAACGAGACCTACGCTTATCCCGACACCCTGGTCGGCACCGACTCGCACACCACCATGATCAATGGCCTGGGCGTGCTGGGCTGGGGCGTCGGCGGTATCGAGGCCGAGGCAGCGATGCTCGGCCAGCCGGTTTCCATGTTGATACCGGAAGTGGTGGGCTTCCGTCTGAGCGGCAAACTCAACGAAGGCATCACAGCCACCGATCTGGTACTGACCGTGACGCAGATGCTGCGCAAGCAGGGTGTGGTGGGCAAGTTCGTCGAATTCTACGGGCCTGGGCTGGATCATCTGCCACTGGCCGACCGCGCCACCATCGGCAATATGGCCCCGGAATATGGCGCCACCTGCGGCTTCTTCCCGGTGGACCGGATCACCATCGATTACCTGCGCCTGACAGGTCGCAGCGAAGAGCGTATCGCTCTGGTCGAGGCTTACAGCAAGGCCCAGGGCATGTGGCGCGACAGCGACTCGCCGGACCCGCAGTTCACCACCACCCTGGAACTGGATCTGAGTCAGGTACAGCCTTCTCTCGCCGGCCCCAAACGCCCACAGGACCGGGTGTCACTGGGCGATATCGGTGCCAGCTTCGATCTGCTGCTGGAGACCAGTGGCCGCAAGCAGCAATCCGATACGCCCTTTGCCGTCGCTGGCGAAGACTTTGCCCTCAGGCACGGCGCCGTGGTCATTGCTGCGATCACTTCCTGCACCAACACCTCCAACCCCAGCGTGCTGATGGCGGCCGGTCTGGTGGCGAAAAAAGCGCTGGAGCGCGGTCTCACCCGCCAGCCCTGGGTCAAGTCCTCGCTGGCGCCCGGCTCCAAGGTGGTCACCGATTACCTGGAACGCGCCGGACTGACGCAATATCTGGATCAGCTCGGTTTCAACCTGGTGGGTTATGGCTGTACCACCTGTATCGGCAACTCGGGACCGCTGCCGAATGCCATCGCCCAGACCGTCACCGACAACGACCTGATCGTCTCCTCGGTACTCTCCGGCAACCGTAACTTCGAGGGGCGTGTGCATCCGCTGGTCAAAGCCAACTGGCTGGCTTCACCGCCGCTGGTAGTGGCGTTCGCCCTGGCCGGTACCACGCGTATCGATATGGATCGCGAGCCACTGGGATACGACACACAAAACCAGCCGGTCTATCTGAAGGATATCTGGCCGAGCAGCGCGGAGATCGCCGAAGCCGTCAGCCGTATCGATGGCGAAATGTTCCGCAGTCGCTATGCCGACGTATTCAGCGGCGACCAGCACTGGCAGAAAATCCCGGTCAGCGCCGGTGATACCTATCAGTGGAACGCCGCGTCCAGCTATGTACAGAATCCACCGTTTTTCGAGGAGATCGGCCAGCCGCCCGCGCCGCCTGCCGATATCGAGAACGCGCGCATCCTGGCGCTTTTCGGCGACTCCATCACCACCGACCACATCTCCCCGGCGGGCAACATCAAGGCCAGCTCGCCAGCCGGGCTGTACCTGCAGTCACTGGGCGTGCAACCGGAAGACTTCAACTCCTACGGCTCGCGCCGAGGCAACCATGAAGTGATGATGCGCGGCACCTTCGCCAACATCCGCATCCGCAACGAAATGCTCGGCGGCGAGGAAGGCGGCAATACCCTGTATCAGCCCGGCGGCGAAAAGCTCTCGATCTACGATGCGGCCATGCGCTACCAGAGCGAAGGCGTGCCGCTGGTGGTGATCGCCGGCAAGGAATACGGCACCGGCTCCAGCCGCGACTGGGCGGCCAAGGGCACCAACCTGCTGGGGATCAAGGCGGTGATCGCCGAAAGTTTCGAGCGTATCCATCGCTCCAACCTGATCGGCATGGGTGTACTGGCACTGCAATTCACCGATGGCCAGACGCGTCAGTCGCTGGGCCTGGACGGCAGCGAGACGCTTTCGATCCGTGGCCTGGACGAGAATATCAAGCCGCGCCAAATGCTCACTGTCGAGGTGCAACGCAGCGATGGTTCCCGGGATTCGTTCCAGGCCCTGTGTCGCATTGATACGCTCAATGAAGTTCAGTACTTCAAAGCCGGCGGGATTCTGCATTATGTGCTGAGACAACTGATCAAGGCTTAGCGCCTTCGTCCCGTACAACGCCCGCAGCCTGAAGCTACGGGCGTTTTTTATGAACCACTGGTCAGTTTTTTCCTTAAGCCTTTGGTTTTCCAGCCGTTAATTTTCGCTACAACCAATCATTATATTTTGACGTCAAACCTCAAGCGCTCTATAAATGCTCTGCAAGAGCGCTTGTACGCTATTCATAAATATAAAAAATCATCCCAATTGCCAGGCGCACCTCACGCATGCGAAAGAATCTTCCCATCACGCAACGCGATTACCCGTTTCCTGACCAGCAGAGGCTGATTTCCACTACAGACCTGAAAGGCCGAATCACCTACTGCAACGATATCTTTGCCCAAGTCAGCGGTTTCGAACGCGGCGAACTGATAGGCGCGCCACACAATCTGATCCGGCATCCTGATGTGCCCGCCGCCGTATTCAACCATCTTTGGGTGACGCTCAAGGACGGCCGCCCCTGGATGGGCATCGTCAAGAATCGCCGCAAGAATGGCGACCATTACTGGGTCAACGCCTATGTGACGCCGGTACTCGATCCACAGCGCCAGATCATCGGCTACGAGTCGGTACGCACCAAGCCGACCTCCGAACAGATAAAGCGCGCCGAAGCCCTCTATGTACGGCTCAACACCGGCAAGCGTGGCGTGCCATTGCGTGATACCTGGATGCCTCTGGTCGTCGGCTGGCTGCCCTTTATCCTGACCAGTCTGGCCGGCTTCGCAGTTGGCGCCTGGCTCGATCACGCCTGGGGCTTTGTACTGGCTGCGGGGCTTTCCATTCCCCTTGGCCTCGCTGGCCGCCACTGGCAGATGCGCGGTACCAATCGCCTGCTGCAACTGGCCGAGCAGTCACTGAGTGATCCGCTGATCGCACAGATGTATACGGACAGTCACGGCAGTGAAGCCCGGCTGGAAATGGCCATGCTCAGCGAACAGGCACGCCTGAAAACCTGCCTGACGCGCCTGCAGGACAGCGCCGTGCAACTGCAGCAACAGGCAAAACGCGCCGAAGAACTGGCGCAGAGTAGCTCCGGTGGCCTGGCACGACAGCATCATGAAACCGAACAGGTGGCCACTGCGATCAATCAGATGGCCGCTACCACACAGGAGGTGGCAGGCAATGTGGCGCTGGCTGCCGATGCAACCGGGCAAGCCAACAGACTGACGACCCAGGGTCGCGAGATCAGTGCGCAAACCCGCCAGGCCATCGAGCTGCTGGCCAGCACCGTGAGCGAAACCGGCGATGCCGTTACCGAACTGGCCCGCAACAGCAACGAGATCGGCAGCGTGGTGGATGTGATCAAGAGTATCGCCGACCAGACCAATCTGCTCGCGCTCAACGCCGCCATCGAGGCAGCACGCGCCGGAGAATCTGGCCGCGGCTTCGCAGTGGTCGCTGACGAAGTCCGCCAACTGGCCCAGCGTACCGCCGCAGCCACTGGTCAGATCCATCAGCTGATCGAAAAACTCCAGCTGCAGGCTCGCCAGGCTGTAGAAGCCACCGGACAGGGCAAAGCCCAGGCAAGCGCCGGTGTCGAACGGGTCATCGATGCCGACAAGGCGCTCGCCGGTATTGGCGCTGCGATGGAAAGCGTCATCGACATGACCACCCAGATCGCTTCGGCCACCGAGCAGCAGAGCGCCGTAGCCGACGAGATCAGCCGCAACGTCAGCAATATCGCCCGCCTTGCCGACCAGACCTCGGGCGATGCCCAGAGCACGGCGCTGCTGTCCGAGGATCTGGCGGCAACTGCGCAGGCACAGTATTCACTGGTGGAGCGTTTCAACCGCTGACAGGCCATTGAAAACTACCTACATTTTTCAACGGCCTGCGATCATTGCAGAAACTCGGCAATCCTGTCCGCAGCGCTATCCAGGTGCTGCTCATGGGTCAGCCCTGAACGCTTCAGAGGTTTCAGGTCATGGTCGGCGGCGGCCAGCCAGTGCACCTCGACCGCTGGCGACAATGCGTAGCCGGCAACGGTATGGCGGTCACCGAGCGCGTCGCGCTCACCCTGTACGATAAGGGTGGGCGTGCGCAGTTCGGCCAGATGCACCACGCGCGGCTTCTCCGGCTTGCCTGCCGCATGGAAGGGATAACCCAGACAGATCAGCGCATCAGCCTTCAATTCATCGGCCAGCAGGCTGGCCATTCTTCCGCCCATCGACTTGCCTCCGAGAGCCAGCCGGCCTGCGGTCTGCTGTCGCACCAGCCTATACACCTCGCGCCACCGCTCCAGCAGCCGAGGCTGCGGATTCGGTGGCCGCCTGCGACCATCGAGTCGCCGCTCGGCCATATAGGCGAACTCGAAGCGAACCACCTCGATCCCACGCGCCACAAGGCGCTCGGTCATCGCCTGCATGAACGGACTGTCCATCGGCGCACCGGCGCCGTGCGCGAGTATCAGGCTGGCCGAGGCCGCGCCATGCGGGCGGTCAGTCCAGACAAGCGGAATTTCTCCCCCCTGTGTGTATTGACCCGCGTCAATACCGGCCACTTGCCCTTTCCCCATGCTTGCCCCCGCTTTCTACTGAAAGAAACAACTGCTTACACGCAACAAAAAAACGCTCATTACCGTGGATGGAAGCCCATACATGAACACAGCAACCAGTACCGCCTACCAATACAAGGTGGTCCGCCAATTCGCCATCATGACGGTGGTGTGGGGAATCGTCGGGATGGGGCTCGGCGTTTTCATCGCAGCACAGCTGGCGTGGCCCGGACTCAACTTCGACCTGCCCTGGACCAGTTTCGGGCGTTTGCGACCCTTGCACACCAACGCGGTGATTTTCGCCTTCGGTGGCTGCGCATTGTTCGCGACTTCCTACTACTCCGTCCAGCGCACCTGCCAGACCACCCTGTTCGCGCCCAAGCTGGCCGCGTTCACCTTCTGGGGCTGGCAACTGGTCATCCTGCTGGCCGCAATCTCCCTGCCGCTGGGCTTTACCAGTTCCAAGGAATACGCCGAGCTGGAATGGCCGATCGACATCCTGATCACCATTGTCTGGGTAGCCTATGCGGTCGTCTTCTTCGGCACGCTGGCCACGCGCAAGGTCAAGCACATCTATGTCGGTAACTGGTTCTTCGGGGCCTTCATCCTGACCGTAGCGATTCTGCATATCGTCAACAACCTGGAAATCCCGGTCACCGCGATGAAGTCCTATTCGGTCTATGCCGGTGCAACCGACGCCATGGTGCAGTGGTGGTACGGTCACAACGCCGTGGGCTTCTTCCTGACTGCCGGCTTCCTCGGCATCATGTACTACTTCGTGCCCAAGCAGGCCGAGCGTCCGGTGTATTCCTATCGCCTGTCGATCGTCCACTTCTGGGCGCTGATCACCGTGTACATCTGGGCTGGTCCGCACCACCTGCATTACACCGCCCTGCCGGACTGGGCTCAGAGCCTGGGCATGGTGATGTCGCTGATTCTGCTCGCACCGAGCTGGGGCGGCATGATCAACGGCATGATGACCCTCTCGGGCGCCTGGCATAAGCTGCGCAGCGACCCGATCCTGCGCTTCCTGGTGGTCTCCCTGGCGTTCTACGGCATGTCGACCTTCGAAGGTCCGATGATGGCCATCAAGACCGTCAACGCCCTGTCCCACTACACCGACTGGACCATCGGCCACGTTCACGCCGGCGCTCTCGGCTGGGTTGCCATGGTATCCATCGGCGCCCTGTATCACCTGATTCCGAAGGTGTTCGGGCGCGAGCAGATGTACAGCATCGGCCTGATCAACGGTCACTTCTGGCTGGCCACCATCGGCACCGTGCTCTACATCGCCTCGATGTGGGTCAACGGCATCGCCCAGGGCCTGATGTGGCGTGCGATCAACGAAGACGGCACCCTCACCTACTCCTTCGTCGAAGCACTTGAAGCCAGCCACCCAGGCTTCGTGATCCGCATGATCGGCGGTGCGATCTTCTTCGCCGGCATGCTGCTGATGGCCTACAACACCTGGCGCACCGTGCGTGCAGCCAAGCCGGCCGAATACGACGCCGCCGCGCAGATCGCCTGAGGAGCCGAGCAATGAAGAGTCATGAAAAACTAGAAAAGAACGTCGGTCTGCTGACCCTGTTCATGATCCTCGCAGTGAGCATCGGCGGCCTGACCCAGATCGTCCCGCTGTTCTTCCAGGACTCGGTCAACGAGCCGGTGGAAGGCATGAAGCCCTACACCGCGCTGCAGCTGGAAGGCCGTGACATCTACATCAAGGAAGGCTGCGTCGGCTGCCACTCGCAGATGATCCGTCCGTTCCGCGCCGAAACCGAGCGCTATGGCCACTACTCCGTCGCCGGTGAAAGTGTTTACGACCATCCGTTCCTGTGGGGCTCCAAGCGTACCGGTCCGGATCTGGCCCGTGTCGGTGGCCGCTACTCCGATGACTGGCACCGCGCGCACCTGTACAACCCGCGCAACGTGGTACCGGAATCGAAGATGCCGTCCTACCCGTGGCTGGTGGAGAACACCCTCGATGGCCAGGATACCGCCAAGAAGATGAAAGCCTTGCGCACCCTGGGCGTGCCTTACACCGAGGAAGACATCGCCGGTGCCCGGGATGCCGTCAAGGGCAAGACTGAAATGGATGCCATGGTGGCTTACCTGCAGGTTCTTGGCACGGCTCTGACCAACAAGCGTTGATCCGATACGCCTTAGAGAGATGACGGCCTGCCGTGGCGGCGACCGTCAGGGACTTCAATCGCGGACAGCCAGAGTGGCTCGGGCTGTCCAGGAGTAGCACATGAGCACTTTCTGGAGTGGATACATCGCCCTGCTGACGCTGGGCACCATCGTCGCTCTGTTCTGGCTGATCTTCGCCACCCGTAAGGGCGAATCAGCCGGCACGACCGACAAGACCATGGGGCATTCGTTCGACGGCATCGAGGAGTACGACAACCCGCTGCCCAAGTGGTGGTTCATGCTGTTTATCGGCACGCTGCTGTTCGGCATCTTCTACCTGATCCTGTACCCCGGCCTGGGTAACTGGAAAGGCGTCCTACCGGGTTATGAGGGCGGCTGGACCCAAGAAAAGGAATGGCAGCGCGAAGTGGATCAGGCCGACGCCAAGTTCGGTCCGATCTTCGCCAAATACTCGGCCATGAGTGTTGAGCAGGTTGCTCAGGACGAGCGCGCATTGAAAATCGGCGCACGCCTGTACGCCAACTACTGCGCCATCTGCCACGGCTCCGACGCCAAGGGTTCCAACGGTTTCCCCAACCTGGCCGATAACGAATGGCGCTGGGGTGGCGCACCGGAAACGATCAAGGAGAGCATCCTTCACGGACGCATTGCGGCGATGCCGGCCTGGGGCCAGGTGATTGGCGATGAAGGTGTGAAGAACGTTGCCGCTTACGTGCGCAACCAACTGGCTGGCCTGCCGCTGCCCGAAGGGCACGAGGCCGATCTGGCCAAAGGTTCCGAGGTGTACGGACAAACCTGCTCCGTCTGCCACGGTGCCACCGGTGAAGGCATGGCCGCCCTTGGCGCACCACAACTGACCAACCCTGCCGCCTGGATCTACGGTTCAAACCTGCCGCAACTGCAGCAGACCATCCGCCACGGTCGCAACGGTCAGATGCCGGCACAGGAACAGTACCTCGGCAACGACAAGGTGCATCTGCTGGCGGCTTACGTCTACAGCCTGTCGCAAAAGCCGGAGCAACTGGCGAAGCAGTAACACCTTCAAGGCCCTGAAAATGTAATGCAGAATTTTCAGCGGCCTGACAGGCCATTGAAAAACGTAGCCGAGGCAGGCAAGACAAGGCAAAAACAGGCGAGGAAGCGGAGTTTAGTGGCCTAAATGAGCATTCCGAGCCTGTTTTTAACGCAGTATTGCCAACGCAGGTAGTTTTTCGATGGCCTGCTAATACAGGGCGGTCCAAACCGCCCTGTCTCCAATCAAGTCCACCGCCTCAAAGCCCCCATGCGACGCTCTGTCGCACACCGCTCGATACATCCCTCTTTGCCGTACGGTCAAACCGCTTCCATACTCCCTGCTACTCGCCAATATCCCGCAGAACTACAAGGCGAAGCCCTCGATTCAGCACGCCGACGCGGTGTGCCAGGCGTACCTGTAACAGGCAGGGAAGACGCTTGAAATCAGGGCCGGAACGGTACTGATGGGGTCGGAGCTCGTTTGCATTACCCCCCTCCTTTCTCCATACTTGCCGCCGTTTTTGCCCCCCCTTGATATGCCATTTAGCGTGGAAGCCTTGCATGAGCACAGCAATAAGTGAGACTGCATATAACTATAAGGTGGTTCGCCAGTTCGCCATCATGACGGTGGTGTGGGGAATCATTGGAATGGGTCTGGGAGTCTTTATCGCCGCGCAGCTTGTGTGGCCAGGACTCAACTTCGACCTGCCCTGGACCAGCTTCGGTCGCCTGCGACCGCTGCACACCAACGCGGTGATCTTCGCCTTCGGCGGTTGCGCCCTGATGGCCACATCCTTCTATGTGGTACAGCGGACCTGCCAGGCGCGACTGTTCTCCGACAGCCTGGCCTCCTTCACCTTCTGGGGTTGGCAGGCGGTGATCGTGCTGGCGGTGATCACGCTGCCGCAAGGCTTTACCAGCTCCAAGGAATACGCCGAGCTGGAATGGCCGATCGATATTCTGCTGGCCGTGGTCTGGATTTCCTACGCACTGGTGTTCTTCGGCACCATCCTGAAGCGTAAATCCAAGCACATTTATGTCGGTAACTGGTTCTTCGGGGCCTTTATCTTGGTGACGGCGATGCTGCATATCGTCAACAACCTGGAAATCCCGGTCAGTTGGTTCAAGTCCTACTCGATCTACTCCGGCGCGACCGACGCCATGGTGCAATGGTGGTACGGCCACAACGCCGTGGGCTTCTTCCTGACCACAGGCTTCCTCGGCATGATGTACTACTTCGTGCCCAAGCAGGCCGAGCGTCCGGTGTATTCCTACCGCCTGTCGATCGTGCACTTCTGGGCGCTGATCACCCTCTACATCTGGGCCGGCCCGCACCACCTGCATTACACCGCACTGCCGGACTGGGCTCAGAGCCTGGGCATGGTGATGTCGATCATCCTGCTGGCGCCGAGCTGGGGTGGCATGATCAACGGCATGATGACGCTCTCGGGCGCCTGGCATAAGCTGCGCACCGACCCGATCCTGCGCTTCCTGGTGGTCTCCCTGGCGTTCTACGGCATGTCGACCTTTGAAGGTCCGATGATGGCCATCAAGACCGTCAACGCCCTGTCCCACTACACCGACTGGACCATCGGCCACGTTCACGCCGGCGCCCTCGGCTGGGTGGCGATGATCACTATCGGCTCGATGTATCACCTGATTCCGAAAGTCTTCGCTCGCGAGCAGATGTACAGCATCGGCCTGATCAACGCGCACTTCTGGCTGGCCACCATCGGCACCGTACTCTACATCGCCTCGATGTGGGTCAACGGCATCGCCCAGGGCCTGATGTGGCGTGCGATCAACGAAGACGGCACCCTCACCTACTCCTTCGTCGAAGCACTTGAAGCCAGCCACCCAGGCTTCGTGATTCGCATGATCGGCGGTGCATTCTTCCTCATCGGCATGCTGTTGATGGCTTACAACACCTGGCGCACCGTGCGTCACGCCAAGGCCGCCGACTATAACGCTGCCGCACAGATCGCCTGAGGAACCGAGCAATGAAGAATCACGAAATACTGGAAAAGAACGTCGGGCTGCTGACCCTGTTCATGATCCTCGCGGTGAGCATCGGCGGCCTGACCCAGATCGTCCCGCTGTTCTTCCAGGATGTAGTCAACGAGCCGGTGGAAGGCATGAAGCCCTACACCGCGCTGCAACTGGAAGGCCGCGATCTGTACATCCGCGAAGGCTGCGTCGGCTGCCACTCGCAGATGATCCGTCCGTTCCGCGCCGAAACCGAGCGCTACGGCCACTACTCCGTCGCTGGTGAAAGCGTCTACGACCATCCGTTCCTGTGGGGTTCCAAGCGTACCGGCCCGGACCTGGCCCGTGTCGGTGGCCGCTACTCCGATGATTGGCACCGCGCGCACCTGTACAACCCGCGCAACGTCGTACCGGAATCGAAGATGCCCTCCTACCCATGGCTGGTGGAGAACACTCTCGATGGTCGCGACACTGCCAAGAAGATGAAAGCCTTGCGCACCCTGGGCGTGCCTTACACCGATGAAGACATCGCCGGTGCGAGAGACACGGTAAGGGGCAAGACCGAAATGGATGCCATGGTGGCCTACCTGCAGGTCCTTGGCACTGCACTCACCAACAAACGGTAACGCACCATGGATATCGGGACTCTTCGCGGTCTGGGCACTATTTTGGTTGTCGTCGCCTTCATTGGCGTCGTGCTCTGGGCCTATAGCAGCAAACGCAAGAACAGCTTCGATGAAGCCGCCAACCTGCCCTTCGCAGACGAGCCCGACGCCAAGAAGCGTGATGAAGAAGCGTCCAGGAGTAAGAAATAAATGACCTCGTTTTGGAGTTGGTACATCACCCTGCTGAGTCTGGGGACCATTGCAGCCCTGGTCTGGCTGCTGCTGGCGACTCGCAAGGGACAGCGCCACGAAAGCACCGAAGAAACCGTCGGCCATTCCTATGACGGTATCGAGGAATATGACAATCCGCTGCCGCGCTGGTGGTTCATGCTGTTCGTCGCCACGGTGGTATTCGCCCTCGGCTATCTGGTCCTGTATCCAGGCCTGGGCAACTGGAAAGGCATCCTGCCCGGCTACGAAGGTGGCTGGACCCAGGTCAAGGAATGGCAACGCGAGATGGATCGTGCCAACGAACAATATGGCCCGCTCTATGCCAAGTTCGCCGCCATGCCGGTCGAAGAAGTCGCCAAGGACCCGCAGGCCCTGAAAATGGGCGGACGCCTGTTCGCCTCCAACTGCTCGGTCTGCCACGGTTCGGACGCCAAGGGCGCCTACGGCTTCCCCAACCTCACCGACCATGACTGGCTGTGGGGCGGCGAGCCTGAAACCATCAAGACCACCATTCTGGCAGGCCGTCAGGCCACCATGCCGGGCTGGCTGAATGTGATTGGCGAAGACGGCATCCGCAACGTCGCCGGTTACGTGCTCAGCCTGTCCGGACGTGATACGCCGGAGGGTATGAACGTCGACATTGAGCAGGGTCAAAAGATCTTCGCCAGCACCTGTGTAGCCTGTCATGGTCCTGAAGGCAAAGGCCTCCAGGCAATGGGCGCACCGGACCTGACGGACAATGTCTGGCTGTACGGTTCGAGCTTCGGGCAGATCCAGCAAACCCTGCGCTACGGCCGTAACGGTCGCATGCCTGCCCAAGAAGAAATTCTTGGCAATGACAAGGTGCACCTGCTGGCAGCTTATGTGTACAGCCTCTCGCAACAGTCGGAGAACTGATCCAGTGAGTCTGGGCGCGACCTCCCGCCGCACCTGACTCCGACTATCGGGGCGTAACATTCGCAGCAGGTCAGCAAATGAACCCGGTCGGCACGCATCGACCGGGTCACTCACCCTCCGCCGTGGTACGCACTCGATGACTGAGCAAATCCCCGTTCATGATGTAACCCCTCCAACCAAGGTCCAGGCCTCAACGGACCTTTACGCTGCTCGCGAAAAGATCTACACCCGCTCGTTTACCGGCCTTTTCCGCAACCTGCGTCTTGTGGGCGGCGGCCTGCTTTTCATTCTCTACTTCGGCACGGCCTGGCTGAACTGGAATGGTCGCCAGGCGGTCTGGTGGGATCTGCCCGAGCGCAAGTTCTACATCTTTGGCGCCACCTTCTGGCCACAGGACTTCATCCTGCTCTCGGCGCTGCTGATCATCTGCGCCTTCGGCCTGTTCTTCATCACCGTATTCGCAGGGCGTGTGTGGTGCGGCTATACCTGCCCGCAGAGCGTCTTCACCTGGGTCTTCATGTGGGCGGAAAAGGTCACCGAAGGTGACCGCAACCAGCGCATGAAACTCGACAAGGCGCCGATGAGCGCCAACAAATTCCTCCGCAGGCTGGCCAAGCACAGCATCTGGCTTGGCGTATCCCTGGCCATCGGTATCACCTTTGTCGGTTACTTCACACCGATCCGCGAACTGGTACCCGACCTGCTCACCCTGCAAGTCGGCGGCTGGGCTCTGTTCTGGGTCGGTTTCTTCACCCTCGCCACCTATGGCAACGCCGGTTTCCTCCGCGAGCAGGTGTGCATCTACATGTGCCCCTATGCGCGCTTCCAAAGCGTAATGTTCGACAAGGACACCCTGATCGTCTCCTATGATCCGCGCCGTGGCGAAAAACGTGGTCCGCGCAAGAAGGATGCCGACTACAAGGCCATGGGTCTGGGCGACTGCATCGACTGCACCATGTGCGTACAGGTCTGCCCGACCGGTATCGACATCCGCGACGGTTTGCAGATCGAATGCATCGGCTGCGCCGCCTGTATCGATGCCTGCGACACCATCATGGACAAGATGAACTACCCTCGCGGGCTGATCAGCTACACCACCGAGCACAACCTTTCCGGACAGAAGACGCACCTGGCCCGCCCGCGCCTGCTTGGCTACGCCTTGGCGCTGGTGGCGATGATGGGCCTCTTCACCTATGCCGTGGTCGACCGCTCACTGGTCAAGCTCGACGTCCTCAAGGACCGCGTGCTGTACCGCGAGAACGAGCAGGGCATGGTGGAAAACGTCTATACCCTGAAGGTGATGAACAAGGCTCAGAGCGAGCAGACCTTCATCATCGAGGCCAGCGGCATCGACGGCCTGCGCTATGAAGGTCGCAACGAGATCCACGCGGCAGCCGGTGAGCTGATCACCATCCCGGTGGAGCTGTCCGTCTCCCCGGAAAAACTGCCCTCCAGCACCAATGACATCGTATTCCATGTCAGGTCGGCTAACGATTCCTCAATCAAAGACGATGCAGAGAGCCGCTTCATCGGCCCGAGCATTCGTTGAACAGGTAGTACATGAGCGCATCCGATAACGAAAAAACCCGTTGGTACACCCAGTTCTGGGCCTGGTTCGTCATCGGCATCCTGGCGATGTCGGTGATCCTCGGCACCTCGCTGCTGACCATCGCCATTCGCAATGCCGACACCCTGGTATCGGACAACTACTACGATGCCGGCAAAGGCATCAACCAGTCGCTGGAGCGCGAGAAGCTCGCCGAGAGCCTTCAGGTGCAGGCGCAACTGAGGCTCAACGATGAGCGCGGGCTGGCCGAACTGCAGCTCAGTGGCAACAGCCGTCCGCAGCAGCTGGTACTCAACTTGCTTTCGCCGACGCAACCCGAGCGTGACCGTCGCATCATCCTGCAACCCCAGGGAGAAGGCTTTTACCAGGGGCAGATGCAGGACCCAGTGACTGGCCGACGCTTCATCGAACTGATCGGTCGTGAAGGAGAACAGGACTGGCGCCTGTTCGAGGAAATGGAAATCAGCAGCGGTCAGACCTACGAACTGAACCACTGACCGATTCGATGGCACATCCTCTTCCCTGCTATCACTGTGGTCTGCCGGTTCCCGCCGGCAGCACCTGGCACGCCCGCGTACTCGACGAGACGCGGGCCATGTGCTGCCCCGGTTGCCAGGCAGTCGCCGAGGCCATCGTCAGCGCCGGCCTGGAAAGCTATTACCTGCACCGCAGCGACACCTCGACCAACCCAGGCGCTCTCCCCCAAGCATTGTCCGATGAGCTGGCGCTGTACGACCGTAAAGACGTCCAGCAACCCTTCGTGCAACATGAAGGTGATCTCGCCAGCACCGCGCTGATGATCGAAGGCATCAGCTGCGCCGCCTGCGGCTGGCTGATCGAGCGGCATCTGCTCGGCCTCGACGGCATCGCCGAGGCGAACCTGAACCTGTCCAATCACCGTCTGCAGGTGCGCTGGAGCGATAGCCGTCTGCCACTCAGCGAG
Source organism: Stutzerimonas stutzeri (assembly GCF_013522825.1). Classification (GTDB taxonomy): domain Bacteria; phylum Pseudomonadota; class Gammaproteobacteria; order Pseudomonadales; family Pseudomonadaceae; genus Stutzerimonas; species Stutzerimonas stutzeri_AK. The sequence continues at coordinate 16,237 of NZ_JAAMQZ010000028.1, read as the reverse complement.
TTGCTCGCCGAGCTTCGACGTATCGGCTATGCCGCGCATCCCTACCGGGCCGATCAGGTCGCGGAACGGCTGGCCAGCGAGAATCGCCGCAGCCTGCGCCAGATCGGCGTGACGGGATTGCTCTGGATGCAGGTGATGATGGCGACCATGGCCACCTGGCCCGAATTCAACCTGGACCTTTCGGAAAGCTTCTTCGTTACCCTGCGCTGGACCGCGCTGCTGCTCACCACGCCCATCGTGTTCTATTGCTGTACCGATTTCTTCAAGGGTGCCCTGCGCGACCTGCGCACGCGCCACCTGACCATGGACGTCTCGGTTTCACTGGCCATCGGCGGCGCCTACCTGGCCGGCATCTGGTCCACCGTGACCGGCCAGGGCGAGCTGTATTTTGATGCCGTGGGCATGTTCGCCCTGTTCCTGCTCACCGGACGCTATCTGGAGCGCCGCGCACGCGAGCGCACGGCGGCGGCGACCGCGCAACTGGTCAACCTGCTGCCGGCATCCTGCCTGAAGCTGGACGAAGACGAGCAAACCGCCCGTATCCTGCTCAGCGAGCTGTGCGTGGGTGATCGGATACTGGTGCAACCTGGCGCCCTCGTCCCGGCCGATGGCCGTATTCTCAACGGACAATCGAGCATCGACGAATCGGTCCTGACCGGCGAGTACCTGCCGCAGGCGCGCGGCATCGGCGATCTGGTCACCGCCGGCACACTGAACGTCGAAGGTCCATTGACGGTCCAGGTGCAGGCACTCGGCGACGATACCCGGCTGTCCGCCATTGTCCGCCTGCTGGAACGCGCCCAGTCGGACAAGCCTCGCCTCGCCGAACTGGCCGACCGCGTCGCGCAATGGTTCCTGCTGGTAGTACTGCTGACTGCCGCCGTCGTCGGCATCGTCTGGTGGCAGATCGATCCGCAACGGGCCTTCTGGGTAGTGCTCGCACTGCTGGTCGCCACTTGCCCCTGCGCCCTGTCTCTGGCCACACCGACTGCGCTCACCGCCGCCACCGGCACGCTGCACAAGCTCGGCCTGCTGCTCACCCGTGGGCACGTTCTGGAAGGCCTCAATCACATCGATACGGTGATCTTCGACAAAACCGGCACCCTCACCGAAGGCCGTCTGACCCTGAGCGAGATTCGTCCCCTAACCGATCTGGATGCCGACGCCTGCCTGGCCCTGGCTGCCGCATTGGAAAACCGCTCCGAACACCCGATATCGAAAGCCTTTGGCCGCGCCCCGCAAGCGGCAGACACGGTGGACAGCGTGCCTGGCCTCGGCCTGCAGGGCTCGGTGGGCGGGCGACTGCTGCGCATCGGCCAGCCCGGCTTCGTCGCTGCCGGCTATGCCGGAGCTACGCCCGAGATTCCCGGCAATCAGGGCCAATGGCTGCTATTGGGTGACACACGGGGGCCGCTGGCCTGGCTGGTACTCGATGACCGCCTGCGCGACGACGCCCCGGCCCTGGTGCAAGCCTGCCATCGCCGTGGCTGGCGCACGCTGCTGCTGTCTGGCGACAGCTCGCCGATGGTCGCCGATATCGCACGCCAGCTGGGCATCGACGAGGCCCGTAGCGGGCTGACCCCCGCCGACAAACTCGACCATCTGCAGCGCTTGCAGAGCGAAGGCCATCGCGTGCTGATGCTCGGTGACGGGGTCAACGATGTACCGGTTCTCGCCGCCGCCGACATCAGCGTGGCGATGGGCTCTGCCACCGACCTGGCCAAGACCAGCGCCGATGCGGTATTGCTCTCCAACCGCCTCGACAGCCTGGTGCAGGCTTTCAGCCTGGCGCGCCGCAGCCGGCGTATCATTGTCGAAAACCTGAGCTGGGCGACCCTTTACAACGGCCTGATCCTGCCGTTTGCCGCTATTGGTTGGGTGACGCCGCTATGGGCTGCGCTGGGCATGTCCGCCAGCTCGCTCCTGGTGGTGCTCAACGCACTGAGACTGACCCGGCTACCGAAGGCGCCTGACGCGCCGAACCCGATCAGCCTGAAGTAGGATGAGCGACACTCGCTTGCCCTGCGTCACAGCATTTTCCGGAGGCTCCATGGCCGCGCTCTATATCCTGATCCCCGTCGCGGTCGTGCTGGTGGCTCTGGCCATCTGGGTATTCTTCTGGGCCGTCGATGCCGGCCAGTACGAGGACCTCGATAGCCCGGCACACAGCATTCTATTCGACGACGAAGATCCCAAGCACCGGGCCGGCATCGACCAGGCCGCACAAAACGACGACGAGAAAACCAAGCGTGACTGAGCTGTTGCCCTTGCTGCTGTCCGCCTTTGTCCTCGGCCTGCTCGGCGGTGGACACTGCCTGGGCATGTGCGGCGGCCTGATGGGTGCTCTGACCATGGCCATTCCTGCCGAACAGCGCGGCAAGCGCCTGCGTTTGCTGTTTGCCTACAACCTTGGCCGGATACTGAGCTACGCCGCCGCCGGCCTGATTGTCGGTCTGGCCGGCTGGGCGGTTGCCAAAAGCCCGGCGGCGATGGCGCTGCGGGTCGTGGCGGCGCTGCTGCTGATTGCCATGGGCCTGTATCTGGCCGGCTGGTGGAGTGGCCTGACGCGCATCGAAGCCATGGGACGCGGCCTGTGGCGACACCTGCAGCCCATCGCCAGTCGCCTCATGCCGGTGCGTAACCTGCCGCAGGCGCTGTTTCTTGGTGCGCTCTGGGGCTGGCTGCCCTGCGGCCTGGTCTACAGCACCCTGCTCTGGAGCGCGAGCCAGGGCGATGCACTCGACAGCGCCCTGCTGATGCTGGCCTTCGGTATCGGCACCTGGCCGGTCCTGCTGGCCACCGGCCTGGCCGCCGAACGCATGACCGCACTGCTGCGCAAGCGTGGTGTGCGCATGGCCGGCGGCATCATGGTCATTCTCTTCGGCCTCTGGACCCTCCCCGGCCCGCATCAGCAGTGGCTGATGGGGCACTGAGGCTTGCAGCTTGTCGCTGTTTTCCGATCCGCTCGTCGGGTCGATGAAGCGTGACCCGATCTACGAAACCCAGCCATTTGTAGGTCGGATTAGCCGAAGGCGTAATCCGACGGCTTGAAGGCGTAATCCGACGAGCAAGACCTCAGCTTCTAGAGGTCAGATCATCCACTCTCCAGTGCCTTTATCGCCTCTCCGGCTCTTTCGGCATTTCCCGCTTGTGCTGCGACTTGTCATAGGTCTCGATAATGATTCGCGCGGCCTCGTCCGAGACCTCGAAGCCCTGCAGGAAGGCGTCGATCTGCTCGTAGCTCACGCCGTAGGCGTCTTCGTCCGGCCTGCCGGGCTTGAGTTCTTCCAGATCGGCGGTGGGCACCTTGTGTACCAGTTGTGACGGAGCCCCCAGCGCTGCGGCAAGCTCCCGGACCTGGCCTTTGACCAACCCTGCCAGGGGCGTCAGGTCGCAGGCGCCGTCGCCGAACTTGGTGAAAAAGCCCATCACCGCCTCGGCCGCATGGTCGGTACCGATGACCAGGCCCTGACGCGCATTGGCGATGGTGTACTGCGCCACCATGCGCATCCTCGCCTTGGTATTACCCAGCACAAAATCCCGCGCAGCATCCGCCAGGGGCTCCAGCGCCTCTGTCGCGCGCGAAAGCCCCAGGACCGCCGCGCCGATATTCACCGTATGGCATTCATCCGGCCCGATGCTATCCACCGCTAGCTGCGCTTCGTCCTCGTCGTGCTGCACCTGATAAGGCAGTCGCACCGCGATGAATCGATAATCATCGCCTTCACCCGCCGCACGCATGCCTTCCACCGCCCGTTGCGCGAGCAGCCCTGCGGTGGTCGAATCGACCCCGCCGCTGATGCCAAGCACCAGAGTTTTCAATCCGGACTCGCGCAGGCATGCCTGGATGAAAGCCACCCGCCGGTTGATTTCAGCCTGAACAGCCTCGGGCCCGTCAAAAGGCGGACACACATCGAGTGCGGCAGCGATCTGCTGCTGACGACCTTGCATTGGCTTACTCCTTCGATAAACGAACAATTCAGTTAACAGGCTGTTGAAAAACTATCTGCGTTGGCAATACTGCGTTAAAAACAGGCCCGGCAAGCCGCTTGCGGCTAACGCGCTTCAGCGCGGCCCGAAGGGCGAACGAAGTGAGTACTGCTCATTTAGACTACTAAACTTCGCGTGATTCGCTGCGGGCCAGCCTGCGGCTGTTACTTCGCTGCGCTACGTTTCTCGCCTGTTTTTGCCTTGTCTTGCCTGCCTCGCCTACGTTTTTCAACGGCCTGTTGCGGTCTGTGGACCGCAGTTTGACAATCCGACCCCATACGCGCCAATAAATCTCCCTCCTTCATGCCACTCGTCACAAGGCTCCGGACGGGGTCCGGGCTGGCTTGATACAGGTCAAGTCTGTACCTGTGTGCCCCCCCTAGAATCCGGCCACTGCAGTCAATCCGAGAACGCACGATGCTCGACGTCATTCGCTGGAATACCGACCTGATCCGTAACTACGATCAGACCGGGCCGCGCTATACCTCGTATCCGACTGCCCTCCAGTTCAATGACAAGGTCGGCTCCTTCGACCTTCTGCATGCCCTGCGTAGCAGTCGCCATGCCAAACGCCCGCTCTCGCTGTATGTGCACCTGCCGTTTTGCGCCAATGCCTGCCACTACTGCACGCGCAACAGGGTCATCACCAAGGACCGCGGCTGCGCACTGCCCTATCTGCAGCGCCTGGAAAGGGAGATCGAAATGATCGCCCGCCACCTTGGGCCTGATCAGGTGGTCGAACAGCTGCACTTTGGCGGTGGCACGCCAACTTTCCTCAGCCATGACGAACTGCGGCGCCTGATGGCGCATCTGCGTGCGCATTTCAATCTGCAGGACGACGACCACGGTGACTTCAGCATCGAAATCGACCCGCGCGAGGCCGACTGGTCGACCATGGGCCTGCTCCGTGAACTGGGCTTCAACCGCATCAGCATCGGCGTGCAGGCACTGGACCCCGAGGTCCAGCGCGCAATCAATCGAATGCAGACGCTGGAGCAGACCCAGGCGATCATCGAAGCCGCCCGAACCCTGCAATACCGTTCGATCAACATCGACCTGCTCTACGGCCTGCCCCTGCAGACACCCGAACGCTTCGCGCAAACCGTGAAGAACGTCATGGCGATGCAGCCGGACCGCGTATCGCTGTTCAGCTATAGCCATGATCCCGAACGTTTTCAGGGGCAGCGTCGAATCAATGCCGCAGAGCTACCTGGCGAGGCAGAGAAGCTGGCGATGCTGCAAGTCGGCGTGGAAGGGCTCACCCATTCCGGCTATCGCTACATCGGCATGGATCATTTCGCCCTGCCAGATGACGAGCTGGCAATGGCCCAGGAAGACGGCACCCTTACCCGCAATTTCCAGGGTTACACCACGCATGGCCATTGCGACCTGATCGGACTGGGAGTCTCGGCCATCAGCCAGATCGGCGACCTGTACTGCCAGAACAACACTGACATAAGCCTCTACCAGCAGTCTCTGGATCAGGAGCAGCTCGCCACCAACCGAGGCCTGCGCTGCAACGAAGACGACCGCATCCGGCGGCAAGTGATTCAGAGCTTCATCTGCGAGTTCGAGCTGCGCTTCGAAGTGATCGAACGCACGTTCAACATCAACTTCAGGGATTACTTCAAGTCAGCCTGGCCAACCCTGGAACAGATGGCCAGCGACGGTCTCATCCAGTTGAGCAAAGACACCATCGCCGTGCTGCCCGCGGGCCGCCTGCTGGTCCGTGCGCTGTGCATGCAGTTCGATCATTACCTGCTACCCGAACACCATCCCAAACGCCTTTCCCAGGCTTTCTGAGTCTGATTGCCGATCGATAACCCTGCGACTGTTGTGCAATTGGCCTAAGCCGGCTGCCTGAGTTAACCTTGCGCAAATCTCGTAAGGTTTTTCAGGATTACCTATGTCCGAGTCGATCAAGGCCCGCACACAGCGGCAAGCTCATTGCAAGGATTGCAGCCTGTCCGGCCTGTGCCTGCCGCTTTCGCTGAACATGCAGGACATGGACGCTCTGGATGAGATCGTCAAGCGTGGACGTCCTTTGAAGAAGGGGGAAATGCTGTTTCGCCAGGGGGATACGTTCAACTCCGTGTTCGCGATCCGCTCCGGCGCTCTGCGCACCTTCAGCGTCACCGACACCGGAGAAGAGCAGATCACCGGTTTTCATCTGCCCAGCGAAATGGTCGGGCTTTCCGGCATGGACACCGAAACCTACCCGGTCTCGGCACAGGCTCTGGAAACCACTTCGGTTTGCGAAATTCCTTTCGAGCGTCTCGATGAACTCAGCGTCCTGTTGCCACAGCTGCGCCGTCAGTTGATGCGTATCATGAGCCGCGAAATCCGCGACGATCAGCAAATGATGCTGCTGCTCTCGAAGAAAACCGCCGATGAGCGCATCGCCACCTTTCTGATCAACCTGTCGGCCCGCTTCAGCGCACGTGGCTTCTCCGCCAACCACTTCCGCCTGCCCATGTCACGCAACGAAATCGGCAGCTATCTGGGGCTGGCAGTCGAAACCGTTTCCAGGGTTTTCACCCGTTGCCAGGCAAGCGGCCTGCTGGAGGCGGAAGGCAAGGAAGTGCGTATCCTCGACTCCATCCGCTTGTGCGCGCTGGCTGGCGGAAACATGGACGCCTGAAGGAGCCCCACCATGATTTTCGATGAATTCACGATCAAGAAACTGATTCGTCCCGTTCCCAACTTCCCAGGGCCCGGTGTGGTGTTTCGGGATATCACCCCACTGCTGCAGTCGCCCAAGGCCCTGCGCATGGTCGCCGACAGCCTGATCCAGCGCTACGTCGAAACCGATTTCAGCCACGTTGGCGCCCTAGATGCGCGCGGCTTCATCATCGGCTCGATCATCGCCTACGAGTTGAACAAGCCGCTGATTCTATTCCGCAAGAAAGGCAAGCTCCCCGCTGATGTACTGGTCGAGTCCTACCAGAGCGAGTATGGCGAAGCCTTTCTCGAGGTCCATGCCGACAGCTTCTGCGAAGGTGACTCGGTACTGCTGCTCGATGACCTGATCGCCACGGGCGGCACCTTCATCGCCGCGGCCCAACTGGTGCGGCGCATGGGCGCACAGATATACGAAGCCGCAGCGATCATCGACCTGCCCGAACTGGGCGGCTCGCAAAAACTTCAGGATATGGGCATCCCGACCTTTACTCTGACGGCTTTCGAGCTCAAAGAGCGTTAACAGCTTAAAAACTGGCTGCGTTGGCAATACTGCGTTAAAAACAGGCTCAGCAAGCCGCTTGTGGCTAACGCGCTTCAGCGCGGCCCGAAGGGCGAACGAAGTGAGTACTGCTCATTTAGACCACTAAACTCCGCGTGATTCGCTGCGCTCACCCTGCGGGCCAGCCTGCGGCTGTTACTTCGCTGCGCTACGTTTCTCGCCTGTCTTTGCCTTGTCTTGCCTGCCTCGCCTACGTTTTTAACGATTATTGCAAAGCTGCTGCGTTGGCAATAGTGATGGCCCGTCACTGCGGCGGGCTACAGTCGAGCCAAGCCCTCTGACGAACAAGACCGCCATGCTTGCTTCCCTACTTTTGCGCTGCCTGCTGATCGGCACGCTCGCCTTCACCCTCCCGGCATTCGCCCTGGATCGCAACGCCCTGCTGGACGAGGCCAATCTGTTGCTGCTGCCGCGTGAACGCCCCCTGCCCAACATCGAACTGATCGACCAGGACGGCCAGCCCTTCGAAACCCAGGCGCTACGCAACCGTTGGCACATTGTCTTCTTCGGTTTCACCGCCTGCCCGGATATCTGCCCCACCACGCTCAGCGACATGCGTCGGGTGTTCGCCCAGCTACCGAACGAGCTGCGCGAACAAGTGCAACTGGTGATGGTCACCGCCGACCCGGCACGCGACACGCCCAGCCAGCTGAAAACCTATCTGGGCTACTACCGCGCGGGCTTTACCGGTCTGACCGGCGAGATGACGCAACTGCAAAGGTTATCCAAGGCACTGGGCCTGCCGTTCGTTCCAGCCAGCATGACCGAAGGCGACTACAGTGTCGCCCATAGCGGCAACCTCGCACTGATCGCCTCCGACGGCACCCTGCGTGGACATATCCGCGCGCCGTTCAAGCTCGAAGAGTTGCCCAAGGCTTTGGCTCAGGTCCTGAGACAACCCTGACGGGCAGCTCAGTGGCAATCCAGAGTATCGGCCAGCACATAGGCTTGAAACGCTACTTCATCGATCCAGAAGCGGATCAGTTCTTCCAGCGTCCCCTCTTCCTTCCACTGCGCCAGCAACCCGTCGATGCGCGCCTGCAGCACGGCATCCGGCGTGCTGATACGCAGCTGCTGCTCGCCTTCGGGCAGAGCCGCCAGCAGGCTGTCGTAACGACGCCACTCGGGCAGCTTCGCTATTTCCGCAAGCAGGCGCTGGTCGTCAACCACCGAGCGGCATTCACCAAGCTTGAGGCCGATCAGGGCATGTGCGGTGCTGGGGTATTCACGCGGCTGTGCGCCGAAGCGCTGCGTAACCAACTGCGCGTAAGGGCTGGCCGCAACGAGACAGACCGGCTGGTTGCGAAGATGCTGCCAATCTGCGACACCGCCTTCGTTGGCCGTCAGGGCGGCGGGGACCGACTGGTAGTAGAGCGGGCCAGCGTCTACCGGCCCCAGCCGCAGGTTGGCGCTGTCAGGCTGATGCGTAATGGTTACCGCCTGCCCCAGCGCCTCACCTAAAACCTCCAGCAGTGCCGACTCGAAGCTGTCCGTTTCGGTGCTCGACAAGATGCGGTATTCCGGCAGCGTCGCCTGCAGCGGCTGTGCAGATGCCAGGACCGGCCCCAGCAGGGCCGGCAACAAGACTAGAAACGGTAATACGCGCACGGCAAGCGACCTCAGACGTATTGGTAGCGCAGCATCCTCTGCTTGAATTTTTCCAGCACCACCTGATCGATCAGGGTGGCGAGGATGGCGATCACCAGAATATTCATCATCACGCCGCTCATGTCGGCGATCTCACCTGAATACGCCAGCGAACGTCCCAGGCCCTGGCCGAAACCGATCAGCATTTCAGCGGAAATCAGCGCACGCCAGGCGTTGCCGAACGCCAGCTGGGCACCGGTGATCAACTCCGGCATTACCGCCGGCAGGTAGACACGGCGCAGCAACTGCCAGCGTGACGCCCCCATCACCCGCGCGGCGGCGACATGTACCGGCTGCACGCTTTCGGTGGCATTCATCACCGACAACGCCATGGGGAAGAATGCGGCCAGCGCCACCACCACGATGATCGGCAGGTTGCCAAAGCCCATGACGATCAGGAACAGCGGTACCCAGGCAATCGAGGGAATCGACTGCAGGATGACGATGGCCGAGCGCAGGATTTCACGGAAGAAGAACAGCACCCCGCCGACCAGGCCAAAGCCGATACCGAACAGCAAGGCAAAGCTGTAGCCACTTCCGAGACGACTCATGCTGCCGTACAGGCCTTCGCGAAATGCTGGCTCCTGTACCGTGGTGAACAGCCGCTCAAGCACCGTGGGAATTCCCGGCATCAGGAATGACGGCAGGCTCCAGGCCGCCGCCTGCCAGATCAGCAGGATGAACAGAACCGCCAGCACCACGGCGAGGTATTTTTTCGGGCCGGTTAGACGACGTGGCTGACTCATGGCTGGCCGACCTCCGTCTTGATGCCCAGCAAGCGCAGGATCTCGGTTCGCTCAGCGGCGAACGCGGTCAGATCATGGCTCTTTTCGCAATGGGTGAAGTTGAAGGTTTTCAGCACCTGCGCCGGGCGCGCGCTGAATACCAGCACATGGTCGGCCAGGTACAGCGCCTCATCGACATCATGGGTCACCAGCAGCACGGTGGGCTGGTGCTGCTTGATCAGTTCCAGTAACACGTCCTGCAGTGCCATACGGGTCAGCGCATCCAGTGCACCGAAGGGCTCATCGAGCAGCAGCACTTCGGGTTTGGCGATAAAGGCACGCGCCAAGGCCGTGCGCTGACGCATGCCGCCGGAGACCTGGTGCGGGTAGTAATGCTCGAAACCATCCAGACTCACCCGCGCCAGCCAGTCCGCTGCCTGCTCGAAAGCGCTGGCCTTGGCCACGCCCTGCAGCTCCAGCGCCATGGCGACGTTGCCTTGCAGGCTCAGCCACGGGTAAAGCGCGTGCTCCTGGAACACCAGCGTGCGGCGGGGGCTCGGGCCGGGAATCTTCTCGCCATCGGCCAGCACACGGCCAGCGGTGGGGTTTTCCAGTCCGGCCACCAAGTGCAGCAGGGTCGATTTGCCGCAGCCGGAAGGTCCGACCAACGCCACCAGTTCGCCCTGGGCGAACTCGGCATTGAAGCCTTTGATGACCTCAAGCTGCCCGAACCGCTTGTCTACTTCTTCGAATCTGAGTTGCATGAAAAACCTGAAAGAACTTCGCCGGCGACAGCCGGCAGAATGAAAACTGCCCGGCACGTGGCCGGGCAATGAGCGATCAGCAGCATCAACGGCCTGTCAACAGGGCGCTGATGAAGCGATCAGAGTTCGCGTGCTTCCTGCCAGGACAGGTCCAGGATCGCGCGGGTATCGAACGGCTTGCCGTCGCGGGTCTTCAGCGAACCCAGCTCCTGCAGAATATCGGCCAGTTCCTGAATGCGCGCCAGATCAGCCTCATCCAGTTTCGCAGTGAAATCCTGGGTGGCGATGGCTTCCTCGATCACCACTTCACGCGGCAGCTCGCCACGCTCCAGGGTCTTGAGCGTCGGCTCGGCGATGAAATAGCCGGCGATCAGCCTGGCGGCTTCGGCAGGCTGGTTCTCCAGCAATTCGATGGCTTCGCGCTGAGCATCGAGGGATTTCCACACGGCCTCCTTGCGCTTGCTCAGGGTTTCGCCGGAGGTGATCACCACCATGCAGGGGAAAGGCCAGACTTCACCGATCTCGTAGATCTGCTTGACCGGAGCCACCAGCTGGGCGATGCGGTCATAGGGTTCGAACAGGAAGGCTGCATCGACCCGCCCGGACACCAGCGACTGTACGGCAACTGCCGGGCTGACACCCATGATGTTCACATCGCTGGGCGCCAGCCCGGCAGCCTTCAGCGTGACACCACGCAGTACCGAATCGGCAGTGCTGCCCTCGCGCTGCGAAGCCAGACGGTGCCCCTTGAGACCAGCAACATCCTCGATACCGGTTTCGTTGCGCACCAGAATCGAGTGATAGCCCTGCTGGGCTCCGCCAACCACCTTCAGATCGGCGCCCTTGGAGGCCCAGGCAACGGCATTGGTGAAACCCAGCACCCCGGTGTCCAGCTGCCCACCGACGATGGCCTTGATCAGATCGGTACCGGAACTGAATTCGACCAGCTCGACGTCCAGGCCATGCTTCTTGTACAACTGCGCCTCATGGGCAACCATCGCCTGGGCATCATCCATGACGCGGATGTAGCCAACCTTGAATGTTTCCTGTGCCTGCGCGAATGCGCTCATCAGCAACAGAGCGGGGACCAGCCAGTACCTTGCCTTCATCTTCGACCTCAACGCTGTGCACGCTTGCGATATATAACCAAAAGAAAGCTTATTATTCTACCTGGTTATATATCTTCATTGGCTTAGAACTTTACACGATCTGATGCATAGCCTGCACCTCTTGGCTGGCCATATGCTCCAGACGGAAAGTTATATCGATGCAGTGATTGGCACTGATGTAGGTCGGCTAGCGAAGCGTAATCCGACGATCTGGATACCTGATCCGACAAACTGATGCACAGGCAACCGCAAGCAAGGCTTTCGCCCTATGCCGTCTGATCGTTCTCGTCGGGTCGGTGAAGCGTGACCCGGCCTACAGATGGATGGTCTTGCGCCCGGCCAGCGCGTGGGCCAGAGTGCCGCCATCCACCAGGTCCAATTCGCCGCCCAACGGCACACCATGCGCGATCCGGCTGAGGGTCAGCCCCTTGGGGATCAACAGCTGCGCGATGTAATGGGCGGTGGCCTCGCCTTCCACGGTCGGGTTGGTGGCCAAGATCACTTCGCTGAAACTGCCTGCGGCAACACGTGTCAGTAATTCGGGAATACCGATGGCTTCCGGCCCCAGGCCATCGAGGGGCGACAGATGCCCCTTGAGCACGAAATAGCGACCACGAAAGCCGGTCTGCTCGACCGCGAAGACATCCACCGGACTCTGCACGATGCACAGCAGGCTATCGTCCCGGCGCGGATCAGCACACTGCGCGCACAGCGCCTCTTCGCTGAGGGTGCGGCACTGCTGGCAATAAGCGACATTCTCCATCGCCCGCGTCAGCGCCTGGGCCAGACGCAAACCACCACTGCGATCACGCTCGAGCATCTGCAGGGCCATGCGTTGTGCCGTCTTCTGCCCAACGCCGGGAAGAATGCGCAATGCGTCGATGAGTTGGCGAATCAGGGGGCTGAAGCTCATGGAAATCCCGAAGCTGGAAGCTGGAAGCTGGAAGCTGGAAGCTGGAAGCTAGTGTCAGAGGCCGCGGCCAACGCCGGTCAAGCTCTTTCTTCCAGCTTCGGGCTTCAAGCTTTCAGCTGCTTTTTAGAACGGCATCTTGAAGCCGGGAGGGAGTTGCATGCCGGCGGTCATACCGGACATTTTTTCCTGGCTGTTCGCCTCGATCTTGCGTACCGCATCGTTCACGGCGGCGGCAATCAGGTCTTCGAGGATGTCCTTGTCTTCCTGCATCAGGCTGTCATCGAGGCTGACGTGCTTGACGTCGTGACGACCGTTCATCACCACACTGACCAGGCCAGCGCCGGATTGGCCGGTCACTTCAGCGTTCGCCAGCTCTTCCTGCATTTTCTGCATCTTTTCCTGCATCTGCTGCGCCTGCTTCATCAGGCCGGCCATGCCACCTTTCATCATGGGGATTTCCTCGGGTCGATCAGGGTTGTTCCAGGGGTTCGATGGTGCCCTCGCGGATCACCGCCGCAAATTGCTGCATCAGTTGTTGGACCAGCGGATCGGACTGGATCGACTGCTCGGCGGCCTGCTGCCGCTGCGTACGATACCGGGCCGCCGCCTGAGCCGGGGTTTCCTGTTGCGGTGTCTGCAGTTCGATCACCAGCTTCAGGGGCCGGCCATGATACTGATCGAGCGCCTCGTTCAGGCGCCGTTGCTGGGTTGCATTGAACAGTGCGCTCTGCGCCGGGTCCAGGTGCATCAGCCAGCGATCATCCTCGACCGAAATCAGCGTGCAGTTGGAGGCGATACTGCCAGTCAGGCCAGACAAGCCCAGCTTGAGATAGATGCTCTGCCACTCCGCGGCCAGGCCTGTGGCCGGCTCCATGGCAAGCGCAGGCTCGGCGATTTCGGCAGCGGGTTCGAATGATTCCAGCGTGTCCAGATAGGCTTCGGCCTGGGTTTCAGCCTCGAAATAATCCTCATCGCTCAACGGTGGCTCGTCATCATCCACCTCTTCGACCGGAACCGGCGCAGTGGCGGGCTCAATCGGCTCGGTAACGGCCTGCGCCGGTTCGCTGCGGGCGGGCGGCTCCAAAACAGCCGGGGCTGGACGCTCTTCCCAGGGCAGATCGATGGGCGGCGCTGCGGGCATAAACTGTGCCGCCGGTTCCTCGGCAACGGGCGCCTGCGCAGGCTCTTCTGAGGGCTCTTCGAAAGCCGACTCAGCGACAGCATCAGAAGCAGGCTGCGCCAGAACTTCAGGCTCGACGGCAACACTGGATGGCACAGGTGCAGCGGCGACAGGCACCGCGGGCGCAGCTGCAAGCATCGTGGCGGCCACCGGCGCCGCCTGGGAATCAGTCGTGGCCGGACTGATTCCCTGATTCTTTAAGGGTGTTCGCGGCGCGTTTTCACTACCCGCCGGGCGAAACGCCAGCATGCGCAGCAGGACCATCTCGAAGCCACTGCGCGGGTCCGGCGCCAACGGCAGATCGCGCCGACCGATCAAGCCCATCTGGTAATAGAACTGCACGTCCTCGGCAGGCAGCGCCTGGGCCAGAGCCAGCACCCGCTCGCGATCACCCTGGCCATTGTCCACCGCCTCCGGCAGCGCCTGGGCAATGGCCACGCGGTGCAGCACGTTGAGTATTTCCGCCAGCACGCCGCCCCAGTCGGGACCTTGCTCGGCCAGATGGCGAACCGCCTCCAGCAACGCACGGGCATCACCTTCCAGCAGCGCCTGCAACACGCCGTAGACCTGACCATGATCGAGGGTGCCGAGCATGCTGCGCACATCCTCGGCCAGCACCTTGCCTTCGCCGAAGGCGATCGCCTGGTCGGTCAGGCTCATGGCATCGCGCATCGAACCGTCGGCGGCACGCCCCAGCAGCCAGAGCGCATCGGGCTCGAAGGGTACGTTTTCCGCACCCAGCACATGGGTCAGGTGCTCGACCACCCTTTCCGGCAGCATGTTCTTCAGCGAGAACTGCAGGCAGCGCGAAAGAATGGTGACGGGCAACTTCTGCGGATCGGTGGTGGCCAGCAGGAACTTGACGTGCGGCGGCGGCTCTTCGAGCGTCTTCAGCAGCGCATTGAACGAATGCGACGAAAGCATGTGCACTTCGTCGATCAGATAGACCTTGAAGCGACCCCGGCTGGGTGCGTACTGCACGTTGTCCAGCAGCTCACGGGTATCTTCGACCTTGGTGCGACTCGCGGCATCGACTTCGATCAGGTCGACGAAACGCCCTTCGTCGATCTCGCGACACACCGAACATTCGCCACAAGGCATGGAGCTGACGCCGGTTTCGCAGTTCAGGCACTTGGCGATGATCCGCGCGATGGTGGTCTTGCCGACGCCACGGGTGCCGGTGAACAGATAGGCATGGTGCAGACGCTGACTGTCCAGCGCATTGATCAGGGCCTTGAGCACGTGCGTCTGCCCGACCATTTCGCGGAACGAGCGTGGACGCCATTTGCGGGCTAGAACCTGATAACTCATAACACCATCGCGGGGAAAGCAGGTCGGGTAGGGACAGGCCATTACTGGCCCGTCCCCCCCTAAGAACCGTACGTGCGGCTTTCACCGCATACGGCTCAAGTTTACGAAAAGCCAGCCAAGAGGCTAACCGACATTAATGGTGCGAGATATTAGCATCTCTGGCCACCGTATCGCAGAGTTACCTTTTCACGCCGGCTATGCACCAGCGCATGACAGTTGGGATGAAGCAGCACACGGTTCCTCAAGGTATCCGTCCCGCCGTCCACACGCCTGATGACGTGATGGTCGTGCCAACCGGTTTCCTTGTTGATCGCGTGCCCGCACAGGGCACATAGCCCCTTCTGCCTACGGAAGATGCTGAGGATCTGTCCTCGATAACGCAGCGTGTGCTGCATCCGTTGAACCCTCAACGCCTCCCACTTCAGCTCCTGCGTCGCGTCGTAGGGCTGACACTCTCCCGATAAACGCTTGTGACGCACGATTGCGGTCTCCGCCAGCTCGTACAGCCGCCGGAACTGCCTTTCTCCCTTGCCATTTTTGTAGGGATACGCAAACACCCAGTTCTGCCCACCTATGGATCGGAAGTATTTTTTCCTGATCCAGTCAGCCGACTTCCGCGGATGCCTCCGCTTCGCCCACCTCCAGAGTCGCCAGAAGATAAGGCTATCCAGCTTGCTGAAGGTTTGTTTTGCCACGACCGTGGAGTGGTATTGCGCCCACCCCTTCAGTACCGGGTTCAGCTGGCCGATCAACGCGTCCTGCGTCAGTGCTCCGCTGCCTTTGATGATCTCACGCACTTTCCGATAGAACGCCGAGACGTTCTTCTTCGAGGGCTTGATCAGCAGCTTGGCGTTCCTATACGGCGATTTCGGCACGTACTTCCTGAAATTCCACCCCAGAAAATCGAAGCCTTGGTGGATGTGCGTGATCTGCGTTTTCTCCCGTGACAGCGCAACCCCTCGTGCCGACAGGAATTGCTCTACCCAAGGTTTGACCACGTCCTCTAACAGCTCTTTCGAGGCTGCCGTAACGACAAAGTCATCCGCATAGCGAACACACTGCACCTTGCTCTTCTTAGCGTTCCGGACCCCCAACTTCTTCACCAGATGGCGCTTTAGCTGAGTCTCCAGACCATTCAGGGTGGCGTTTGCCAGACAGGGCGAGATGATCCCGCCTTGCGGCGTCCCGGCCTCCGTAGCCATGAGTTGTCGCCGGTCGATAACCCCGGCCTTCAACCATTTGCGCAGCACCTTCCTGTCCATCGGAACATTCCGGCACAGCCACTCGTGGTTGATATTGTCGAAGAACCCCTTGATGTCACCTTCCAGAATCCAGACCGGCGCCTTTTGTGACGACA
>NZ_JAAMQZ010000027.1 GCF_013522825.1 Stutzerimonas stutzeri | reverse complement strand
AATGCCACCCCTGCGTCGCTGCGCTCCGACTGCCCGGCCGGATGGCCGTGGAACAGGTGGCCAGATGGCCCTGGAATGCCTGGCCAGATGAGAGCGGACTGGGTGGCCGGATGGCGTGGAATCCGCAAGTCAGGCCGCGCTCCATCTGCTCCAGCAGTCTCAAACTCAGCGGCTTTTCCAAGTAGTGGTCTGCTGTGACCTCCGGAGCGCTGCCTTCATGGCCAAGCAGATAGGCGATCGTGGACGGAGATATGCCTGACCGTTCCAGCCGGACGGCAAACGAACGACGGAGACTTTTAAAATTGAGCCCGCCATTAACGGCCGGCGGACAATGCTGACCGATGTATCCCGTTCCCGTACACGGCCCGCAGAAAAAACGACTCGGATCGCGGGAGTATAAGTGCTTCGGGTCAAAGCTCAGCTCGCCGAAAAGCAATGCATCGTTGCCATCGGTCTGGCGTCGTTCCTCTACGAAATTTATAAAACCCATCTCCACAAGCTTCGTGCAGATCGGAATCTGCCGTGCCGATGTCCCCGTTTTCAGCGACTTGTTGTAGCCGTTATCGTTAATGTCGATAAGGTCTACGCCGTGGACATCCTGGATGACATCATGCACACGAAGCTGGCAGAGTTCATTGAGCCGCGCGCCGGTGTAGAGCCCGAGAGGAAGCAACCAGAACCGATACGGCTTGGCATCCTGGTAGACCTTGGGCAGTGTGCCCGCGAGGTGCTTTTGGTAAGGCCAGCCGGAGAGCATCTGAATCAGGTTGCTATCTAGAAATGGCTTTGTGACCTCGGCCTTTTTTGTACTGCAAGTAGCAACCTTGATCGCATCGGTAATCAGCTTGCTCTCCAGCGCCTCGTCCAGCATGCGATTGAACAGCTGGTAATAGGTCATCAGGTTTGCGCCTTTACTTCCCGAAGCCGAGTTCTGCTTCAGTAACAATGGCAACTGATCCTTTAGACGCTGCACATCAGCTCGATCAAGCTCAGCGACTCGGCGTGTAGGGTTATCTCGGGTCAGGACGACCTTCAGCTTTTCCATTCGAGCCCGCAGCATATGCTCGGACTTTCCTGCGTAAGTGTTTTCTCGCAGGAAGCGGGACAGCGTAGTGTCCATGAACTCGGTAAGTAACGGTGAAGAGTGGAAGCGGTTTATCGCGTCCGTCACCGCGGAGATGTTCGCCAAGGCGATTCGCAAGTGCTCTTCATGGCCAGGCTCTACGATCAGACTCAGGCCCTTATAAAAAGGAATGGAGACAGGGGACGTTACATTCATATATACCTCACAGTGGGTGAGGCTTCAGATTATTACTGTATAAATGAACAGTCAAGGTAATCTATTGGAAGCTTAGCTTCGATAGCTTTTATTGACACTTTGTCAATAATTAAGGGATGTGTAAAAAGGGCGGGAGCAAGGCTCCCGCCTCTGTTTGGCTAGGCCTTATGCGTACGATTTCCAGTGGCGCTTAGGAGCTCGCACGTTCGGGAATGGCGTGCCAACCGGCCGCCCAACTTTGAAGTCACCTTGTGCTTTTTGTAGCTTCTGATAGTGCCGGTAATGGATATGATCCAAGCCAATGCCGAAATCGATTTTGTCGAGCTCGTCCTTGAGGACGCCTGCCGGATAGCAGTCGCCATAGCCGCCAGTTGTACTTTTATCAGCGTGACCCACGAGTGCTTTAGCTTTCGCGAGGTCGAGGTTCTGTCGGCGGAATTGGTTGATAAAAGTATGCCGTAGGCCGTGATACGTCAGGCCCTCCTCTCCGAGGCCGCAGAGCCCCAAGTAGCCATGACTGCTCTGGCTTGAGCCCAGGTACCAACGACTCGCAACGTGCCCAGGAGAAAGATCACCGTAGACACGGATATTTTCGAAAAGAGGAGCTTTCATATCCTGCTTAACTATGTCCAGGCGAGCCTGGTGATAGTCGAGGAAGCCTGTCTCGATCAACTGCTTGTGAATGGGCACTAGCCGTTCAGAGTCGAACGTTTTGAGTTGCTTCGACCCTGTCCGATTGATGCTGATGATCCAAACGCCGAGCTCCTGCCGAATGTCTTCCAGCCGCAGCTGGCAGAGTTCGCTAAGCCGTGCGCCGGTATAGAGACCGAGCAGCGGAAGCCAAAACTTGAAGTCGTCCAGACGCCAGCGCGGCGGCTTAGTTAACGTGTAGGCCGGGCCGTGAAGGAGCTTCTCGATTTGGCTTGGGCTATATGTGCGCTTCCTAGGCGCGTCGGCACCTTTCGTGCTGAATACCAATCCGGCCGCGATGTTTTCGGTTATGTAACCTTGATCATGGGCGTAGGTGACAAGGGCCCTTGCCAGCTCAAAGAACTTTTTCGCAGTGCGCGGATTGATCGGCTCAAACTTCCCGTCGCTGATGATCTTGCTCAACGGCTGGTTACGTGTGGCGCGAAGGCGGTGCCGGTTCTTCGGATAGCTGCGCAGATGATCGCGTAGCGTGTTGAACTCAGCACGAGTCAGCGTTTCGACTTGCCGGTGCCCGCCAAGCAGCTCGCACAGGCCTTCCAGGCGGGCCCGAGCGGTAATGCGAGTCCGCGGATTAGCCCAGGCTCCTTCACGAATTTGCCGTTCTTCGTATTCCTTTACCAAAGCTGCGAGGCTCAACCCTGCGTTTGAACCATGCGCCGGCGAGACAATGCGATCGTTGACGGAGGGTTGCGTAAAGAGGGTTTCAAGCTTGGCTTTCTGCGCGTCGGGCAGAACGCTCCCGAGCGCATTCAGCAACGCGAGGGTGCCTGGATCCTGTGGCGGTGCCACAGCATCTGTCGGCGAGTTCAGCTCCGGAATCGTCTGCATAGGCTCGGTGGTTGCAGCAGAACCCAACATCCGCCGAACCAGGTCACCGATTTCCTGCATGGCTTGGGCGTAAGGATCTTGGTGATCGTCTTCCTGAAAGTAACGCAACAGCACCTTATCAACCTTCTGCAGCGTATACGTCAGCATGAGGACCGCAATGATGATGGAGCTAGTGAGCAGCTCAACCCGAAAGCGTTTGTTTTCTCTCAGGTGCGCTTTCATGCACAGCGGATCAAGTTCGATAAGCATCACATAAAGCCCCGATTCCTCCTGCACCAAGAGCGCTCGATCAATGATGCGGAGCTTCAGATGCATCGCGTTGGCTTGCTGAAGATGAAAATGCAAAGCTTGCCGAGATTGCGGTAGTGCTGGGGGAATGTGCATGAGATTCCGACCCTGGTCTGGGCGGGCATGGCACAAGTATTCATAAAGCGTCATCGCTGCAAATGCAGGAGATTCTTTCGAATAGCGCCCTGGAGAGGGTGGAACGTTCTCGAGTACATCAAGGGCGGCGTAAATGTACCGGGCAGCGTCGCTCGCCACGTTCTGGTTGCTGGTTCCGAGCGGCCAGTCAAAGCGTACGAACCCGACCCCAAGCGCTTTTACCAGTGCGGGTGTTGGTGTGAGTGCGAAGAAAATTTCGCCCCCTGGCTCGTGGCTATAGAGCACTACACGCTCGGCACTCTCTTTCATCATGCGAGCGTGGGCGACCGAAAGGTCTTGGTTCGCGAGCTTCATTGGCGACGGGCGGACTTTCCAAACTCGGTCGGCGAATTTGAGTGCCTCCGCTACCGCCAAGTGAAACCTTTGGAGGTCAGCCAGCAGGCGGTCAGAAAAGAGCTCAACGTAGTGCTCGGTCGCCTTGGCAAGGAACTGCTCGAAAGCCGTGTTCAGATAACTCGCAAGGTCGCGGGCAAGTGCTTCGTCGTGGCTGAGCGACCACCGGATTTGCGCAGGCAGTTTCGGGTTGGCCGCGAAGTGCTTCGGGAATGTGAGGTAGTACTGAAAGCCAGTGTTGGCTTGATAGACCAGGTGAGGGACACCTGTTTTGCTTTGACGCTTGGACATGATGGCATACCTTTTGGATTCACAGACGGACTGTGAGTAATCCAATGCCATCAAATCTGGTCTGAAACCCGCATTCTAGACGGGTTTCAGTGTTGAAATGGTGGAGCCGGGGGGATTTGAACCCCCGTCCGCCAGTTCTCCGCTGTCGGTACTACATGCTTAGCCAGATCTACTGAGTTAACTCCGCGCCGCCCGATTGGCAGGGTGCTTGGAGCGAGCTGTATGAGTTTTAACCGTTACGTCTACAGCGAACTTGGCGGCGATCCTGTTCTGTCTGACAGTCATTTTGGGTTTACAGGCATCCCCTCATGACCGCTGGCGCCGAAGCGACCAGATGAAGGTTAGGCGGCTAGCGCGTACCCTTCGTAGTTGTCGTCGTTGGCAACTATAAGTTTGCAACAGTGGATTTACGAGTTCTGTTACCAACTCGGCATGCACCTAGAGTTTCGTTACCGGCGTCGAATCCTAATCGGCCCCATGAAGCGGTTTTCAGCTTCATGTGCTGTGCAGTCTACGCCAAAGCGGAGGCTGCGTCGAATCATAGATAAGTCCGCCCCGTCGGATTTCAAGGGCTGGCCGTGAAACGGGCAGGGTGGCCTGCCCGTATTGGATGGATCAGTTGCCTGAGCCCGATCCACTTCCGCTGCTGCCGCCACTGCCGGAGCTGCCCGGACCCTTGAGCTCTTGCAATGCCTTGGTCGAGTGGGCGATGCAGGCTTCGGTGTCGCCTGCCTGTTGCGCCTGCCGGGCCTGTTCGAGAAGTTCCTCGACCTGACTCTTGGCGGGCTCGCCGAGTGTGGTCATGGTGGTGGCCATGTTGTCGTCGATTTCCTGCATGTTGATTTCGCAGAGGTCCTTGTCGGCAGCGAAAGCGGCGGGGCTGGCGAGCAGGGCGGCTGCGGCGTATAGGGCGAATCGTTTCATGAGCGTCCTCCAGGGTTGTCTTCCCGGCGGGCCTGCCTGAGTCAGTCTATGGTGGCAGCGCCGAGGCGAAGTGGAGCCCTCGGACTGCTGGGCTCTGAATTTCGGACTGCGGCTGCGCTCAAGCGTTTCATTTTTATGATGGACGTCCTTGTCCCTCGGGTGTTCAGGCGGGTGCGGTGACCTTGGGACGGCTGGCACGGTCCATGAGCATCAGCGTGACGTGGGGGCAAGCTCCAATGTGTAACTCACGATGAGCCGGTTTTCATTCATGTCGTTACCGAACCCGGAAGTGCGCAGGGTGGCATTGCGAAGTTTGATGCCTAAGCCTTTGAGCGAGCCCTTCTGTACGACATAGGCCAGGTCGGTGTTGCGTTCCCATTCCTTGCCTCTGCCGCCGGCCAGGGCGATGTGGTCACCACGGGTATAGCGGGTCATGAAGGTCAGTCCCGGCATGCCCAGGGGGGCGAAGTCGAGGTCGTAGCGCAGCTGCCAAGAGCGTTCGTCTTCGTTGCCGAAGTCGGTGATCTGCGAGAGGTGCGGCAGGAAGTTGTCCGAGCCGGCGATGTAGGCGTGGCCGGTATCGCCCTGCAGGTGCTGATAGCTGGCGCTCACGCCATGGGGGCCGTGCTTGTAGCTGAAGATCGCGGCGTAGGCGTCAGCGTCCACGTTGCTTCCGCCATCGTCTCTGGAGCGGATGAAGCGCAGATCGGTCTTCAGGCTCTGCTCTGCGCCGAGCGGCAGTACGCTCAGCAGGCGCAGGTTGTGTTCACGGTAGAGTTCCTGCAGTTCGCTGATGTGGTAGCTGGTGGTCAGCGAAGGCATCCAGTCGTAGCTGCCGCCAGCGAAGAGGAAGCGCTTGCTGGTGGGCTGACTGCCGAGCACGATGTTGCGTGCGTCGCCGTTGAAAACGGTCATTCCCTCGTAGTCGGAGGAGTTGCGCTGGTTGACCCGGTCGATCCAGCCGGCATCGAGGGTCAGATCGTCGTGCGCGCGGCTGGTCAACATGGCACCGCGAAAGGTTTGTGGCAGCAGCCGGCTGTAGTTGCGCATCAAGACGGGCAGCACCGGTTGCAGGGTGCCGATGCGCAACTCGGTATCGTCCAGCTTCATCTTGGCGGTCAGGCCTAGTTCGCTGTACTCGTCCTGGGCGCGGAAAGGCGCTTCACGGTCGCTTTGCAGAATGCCGGTGCCGCTGCGGTCCGGGCTGGAGTCGAGTTTTACTCCGAGCAGACCGAGGGTATCGATGCCGAAGCCGATCCGGCCCTCGGTGTAGCCGGATTCCACGCGGAACACGAAGCCTTGTGCCCATTCTTCGGCTTTCGACTGGCTGGCGCCCGATTGGCGGAAGTCGCGGTTGAAGTAGAAGTTGGTCAGGTCCAGTTGTGCCTGGCTGTCTTCGATCAGGGCAGCGTTGGCGTGGCCTGCACAGGCTCCGGCGGTCAGCGTGAGCAAGAGTATTCGGGTTGGTTTGTTGCATTGCATTGAGTGTTTCCTTCTTTTCTTGTCGTTTTCGGGGCAGCCGACCGCACCGACCGCACCGACCGCACCGACCGGGCAGGCCGGTGACGGGCGGCTTGGGGAAGGCCGCCGAGGCGGCCGGGATCACTCGGCTTCGTCGGGCTGCTGGGCGGGTTGCGGCGAGGGGGAGAAGTGCAGCAGGTGGGTGCGCTCGAGCAGCAGGTACAGAGCGGCACCCGCTGCCAGGCCCCAACCTGCGCCATAGACGGCCAGCACCACGCCCATGGTGCCGGCGATGCCGCGTTCGGTGTTGCTGGAAAGCTGCTCGAAACCCACCATCAGGCAGATGTAGCCGGTAAGGATCAAGGTCAGCGACAGCGCGATCGGCAGCACGGGCTGGAAGAAGCTCACCAGCGGTAGGATGAACAGTGCGAGAAACCCGGTGATCCAGAAGGTGCCGGCGCCGCTGTAGATAGACTCCATCGCCTTGCGACCGTATTTGTAGCGCTCGGCCATGGTCGCTGCTACGGCTGTCCACAGCGGTCCGGCCAGCCCCGGGTAGGGGGCGAAGAAGGCATGCAGGCCGTTGCGCAAGGCGCTGACCAGGTGGATGCGGTCGACGTTGATCTCGATCTTCTCGTCCGGGCGCAGCTCGTCGGCGCGTTGCATCAGCGACTGACCGACGATGATGTCGCCGAAGGCGATGATGTAGGCGATAACCGCCGTAGGCACCGCCAGCATGAACACCTCGATGCCTGGAAAACCGACGCTGAACGGCAGGTACTGCCAGAGCTGGTCGAAAGCCGGTGCGGTGATGCCGAACTGTACGTCGGGCAACTTGTACTCACCGGTTGCGATGCCGACGAGGATGGCGATGACCATGCCCGGAACCATGCCGTAGTTGACGATTTTGCGCGTCAGCGGTACCCGCTCGGTGAGGGCGCGGAACGACACCGAGAACATCAGGTACAGGCAGATCAGGCTACCCAGCACCAGCGAGATCGGTGTGTTGGCCAGGCGCCCGCCTGTCTCGATCTCGCCGATCAGCGCGGCGATGCCGGCGCCGATGATGATTCCGCCTTTCATCGAGTTGGGCACGATGCGCACCATCACGCTGCCCAGACGGGTGATGCCGAGCAGCAGGAAGATGGCGAATACCAGGATCTGCAGCGCGAACAGTGCGCGAATCGCCTCGGGTCCCGGCTCGAAGTTGCCGAGAAACAGCAGCACCACCGGAATGCCCGGGGTGATCCAGCCGGGCACCAGTGGCACGCCAAGCAGCGCCGGCAGCATGAAGCCGATGCCGCAGATCACGACGTAGGCCAGGGCCACTTCGTAAGGCAGGCCGAGGTATTTTTCCAGCAGCGGGATCATGCCCAGGCTGACCACGAACATGATCAGCGCCTGGAGCATCTCGGCGGTCTCCCAGCGGTAATGGATGAATGGCAGCCGTAATTTGAAAGGGCCGGCCTTCCAGTAGGGTTGTTCGTCTCCATCCTTGCGCGAATAGAGTTGCATAGTTGCCTCCGTTGGCGCCTATGGCGCCTTGTTGTTGTTGTGAGCGGATGCTGCCGACCGCCGCCCCTACGCGGGACGGCGGTGCGCGGCAGGGGAGTCAGGCCTGGGTGCGTAGCGTGGTGGGTTGAGGTGATGCCAGCTCGCGAGCTATCTCGCGCAGAACGAACTTCTGGATCTTGCCGGTGCTGGTCTTTGGCAGGGTGCTGAAGACCACCGTGCGCGGCACCTTGAAGCTGGCCAGGTGTTCACGGCAGAAGCTGATGATGTCGGCTTCGCGCACCACTTGCCGGTCGCTCTTGAGGGTGATGAAGGCGCAAGGGGTTTCGCCCCATTTCTCGTCGGGGCGGGCCACCACGGCGGCCTCCAGTACCGCAGGATGGCGGTAGAGCACGCCTTCCACCTCGATGGTGGAAATGTTCTCGCCACCGGAAATGATGATGTCCTTGAGCCGGTCGCGGATTTCCGCGTAGCCGTCCGGGTGACACACCGCCAGGTCGCCGGTGTGGAACCAGCCACCTTCGAAGGCCTCGGCGGTGGCGCTGGGATTCTTCAGGTAGCCCTTCATCACCGTGTTGCCGCGCATGAATATCTCGCCGATGGTCTGGCCATCGCGCGGAGTGGGTTCGAGGGTCTTCGGGTCGGCCACCATCATCCCTTCCTGGGTCGGATAGCGCACGCCCTGGCGTGCCTTGAGCTCGGCGCGGCGTTCCAGCGGCAAGTCGTCCCATTCGGCATGCCAAGCGCAGATGGTCGCCGGGCCGTAGACCTCGGTGAGGCCATAGACATGGGTCACCCTGATCCCCATCTCTTCCACCGCGCCGATCACCTTGGCCGGCGGTGCGGCGCCGGCAACCATTGCATGGACCGGATGGTCGATGGCGGCCTTGGCCGAGGCCGGCATGTTCACCAGTGCGTTGAGCACGATCGGTGCCCCGCACAGATGGGTGACCTGATGTTCGCGAATCAGACCGAGAATCTTCTGCGGATCGACCCGGCGCAGGAACACATGCACGCCGGCCAGGGCGGTGATGGTCCAGGGATAGCACCAGCCGTTGCAGTGGAACATCGGCAAAGTCCACAGATAGACCGGGTGGTTGCCCATGGCCCAGGTCATCTGGTTGCCCAGCGCGTTGAGATAGGCGCCGCGATGGTGGTAGACCACGCCTTTGGGATTGCCGGTGGTGCCGGAGGTGTAGTTGAGGCTGATCGCCTGCCACTCGTCCTCCGGCCACTGCCAGGCGAAGGCTGGATCGCCTTCGGCGAGCAGGGCTTCGTAGTCCAGGCTGGAGACGGGCTCGCCCTCGCCGTATTCCGGGTCGTCCACCTCGATCACCAGCGGCGGGTGATCGAGCATACCGATGGCGGCACGCACCACCGAGGCGAATTCACGGTCGGCGATCAGTACCTGCGCCTCGCCGTGCTGGAGCATGAACGCGATGGCCTCGGCATCCAGCCGCACGTTGAGCGTGTTGATCACCGCGCCGATCATCGGCACGGCGAAGTGTGCCTCGAGCATTGGCGGGATATTGGGCAGCATCACCGCGACCGTATTGCCCTTGCCGATGCCGCGACCTGCCAGCGCCGAGGCCAGACGCCGGCAGCGTGTGTAGGTTTCGGCCCAGGTACGACGGATCGAGCCGTGAATCACGGCAGGGTAATCGGGGTAGACGCTGGCGGTGCGCTCGATGAAGCCGAGCGGGCTGAGGGCGACATGGTTGACGGCTGCGGGCGCGAGGCCCTGTTCGTAGATGGACATGCAAAATACTCACTTGGCTGATTATTAGCTCTTGTTCTGCGTAGCCCGAGTGCATTGCCCGGGCGTTGAGGGTTTATAGGTTATCCGGAAAATATATGGAAGTATTTCTCTGCATATATAGTAATAGTTCTATATTTGATGCAGGGCTGACTGGCTGGATTATCCTAGAGCCCTCACTGCAACTGGATCATCCATGAGCTCGACTCCCGTTCGCCTGCATACCTGGTTGCGCCTGCAGCGCGAACAGGTAGCCCTGAGTGCCCGTGCCGACGCCCTTTGTCGTGCTCTTCGCGGCTGCGCCGGGGTGCGCCAGGCGTACTACCTGAACTGGCAGGCCGGGGCGGGAATCTATGCCCATGAAGGCAGCGAGGCGCATCTGCCGCCTGGCCAGGGAGACCCGCTACAGGCCAGTGACAGCCTGTTGCACGAGCGACTCCAGAGCAGCGGTGTGCTCGACCTGACGCAGGTTCGCGCGCTGGATTGCTGGCTGGCAGGGCGCCTGCGCCGTGCCGGTATCGACCAGGGCGCCGTGCTGGCGCTGGCACTCGACGAAACGGGCTCCGGCCTGCTGCTGGTCGTCACCCGCGAAGGCGCCGCATTGCCCTGGCTGGGCTGGATGCGTGAGCTGCTGGCGAGCCTGCTGGCCTGTGCCGGTGGGCTGTCGCGCAGCTCCCCGCTGCTTGGCCTGGACCCGCAACCCAGCCTGCTGCTCGATGCCAAGGCGCGCCCGCTGGAGCTGAACGCCGCACTCCTGGCACTGCTGGCCGACCAGCCCATGGACGAGTTGCTGCACTTCCTGCCCGTCAACCATGCTGCGCTGGTGGATGCCTGTCTGGCCCAGCGGCGCGCGATCGAGGCAGTCGAGGCCGAGTACGGCGAGCGCATCCTGATCTGGACATTCATTCCCGATCCGCAGCAAGCGCGGGTTCTGGCCCGTTGTCGCGAGGCGACCGCACAGGTGCTGGCCGAACGCGAGGCATCGCGCGCCCGGCGTCTGTACCGGCTGATCACCGAGAACACCACCGATCTGATTTCCCGCCATGCGCCGGATGGCCGTTTCCTCGACGCGTCCCCCGCGGCCTGGCGACTGCTCGGTTTCTGGCCGGAGGAGTTGCGTGGACAACCTGTGGAGGGGCTGCTGCATCCCGAAGACCGTGTTCATTTACTGGCGCGCAGCCGTGAAGCGCTGGAAATGAATGGCTACCACACCATGACCTATCGTGTGCGCCACCGCGACGGTCATTACCTCTGGTTCGAAACGGCCAGCCATGCCATCCGCGAAACCTATACCGGTGCAGTGGTGGAGGTCGTCAGTGTCTCGCGCGATATCACTGCACGGGTACAGGCGGAGGAGAATCGCCGACGCCTGTCCGAAGTCGTGGAAGTGAACACCGACCTGGTGCTGTTCATTGATGCCGAAGGCCGCGTGACCTATCTCAACCCGGCTGCGCGCCGCACCCTGTGCCTGCCCGAGGGGCGGATGCCCGCCCTGGAGGCGCTGTTCGACAGTGAGGCTTTGGAGCAGTTGCGCGGCGCCGGGCGCGCTGCCGCCGAGCGCGAGGGCGTCTGGAGCGCAGATGCCCGATTGCTGGTACAGGATGTCGGCGCCTCGGTGCCGGTCTCGCTGGTGCTGCTGACGCACCGTACCACCGGCGGCGAGCGCTATTACTCGCTGGTCGCCCGCGACATGAGCGAGCGTGAGCTGCGCGAGGCGCAGCAACGGCGTCACCAGGAAGAACTGGCGCATACCGGTCGCCTGGTGACGCTCGGTGAACTGGCTTCGGGCATCGCCCACGAGATCAACCAGCCACTCGCCGCGGTGGTCAACTACGCCAGTGCCAGCCAGCGCTACCTGCAGAGCCTGGGTGACAATCCGCAGGCGGTCGAGCGCGTGGCGCAGGGGCTGGAGCGCATCACCGAGCATGCCAACCACGCCTCGGAAGTGATCAAGCGCCTGCGTGCGTTCCTGCGCAAGGGGCAGCGGCTCGTGCAGCCGCTCGACGTGGGCGAGGTCGCGCGCGATGCGGTGCGTCTCTGTGCCTGGGAGACGGCGGCGGCCCAGGTGACCGTCGAGCAGCGCCTGGCAGCCGACCTGCCACCGGTATGCGCCGATCGCGTACTGCTCGAACAGGTACTGATCAATCTTCTGCGTAATGCCATCGAGGCCAACCGCGAGGCGCATCTGGGGCGGCCCTCGCGTATCGTATTGCGCGCCAGGCACGAGGCTGGCGAACTGTTGCTGGACGTGCAGGACCAGGGGGCCGGGCTCGATGAGCGCGAGCTGGAACAGGCCTTCACCCCGTTCTTCACGCGCAAGCCCGACGGCCTCGGCCTGGGGTTGCCGATGAGTCGCAGCATCATCGAGGGGTTCGGCGGGGCACTGGAGGGGCGCCCCGGCGAGGAGGGCGGTCTGTGCATGCGCTGCCGCTTGCCGGTCAAGACAATAACAACAACAGAGGAACAATGATGAACGACGCTCAGGAGCAGGTGGTCTACGTCGTGGATGACGACCAGGGCATGCTCGACTCCACGGTCTGGCTGCTGGAGTCGGTGGGGCTGCGGGCCATGCCTTTCACCAGTGGCCGGGACTTTCTCGAGGCCTGCGATGCCAACGGCAACGCCTGCGTGCTGCTGGATGTGCGCATGCCCGGCATGGGCGGGCTGCAGGTGCAGGAGGCGCTGGGCGCGCGGGGGCTGGACTTGCCGGTGATTTTCGTCAGCGGGCATGCCGACGTGCCCATCGTGGTCCGCGCGTTCAAGGCCGGCGCGGTGGACTTCATCGAGAAACCCTATAACCAGCAGTTGCTGCTCGACAGCGTTCAGCAGGCGCTCAGCCGCGACGAGCGTCGCGTCGCCGATGGCGAGCGCGCCAGCCTGCAGGAGCGCCTGGACAGCCTCACCCAGCGCGAGCGCGACGTATTGCTGCCACTGGTGCAGGGCTTCACCACCAAGGAAATCGCCCGGCAACTGGATATCAGTATCAAGACCGTCGATCTCTATCGCTCACGGGTGATGAAACGCATGCAGGCCGAGCGGCTCGCCGATCTGGTCGGCATGGCCATCGCCGCGCGGCTGGTGGACCCCTTGCGGTTGCGGGGATAAGGGCCTGCGTCGTGCGCCGATGCTTCCCGCAATCCCGTGTGCCGCTTACGCCCGCGCCGCATCCCGGTAGGCCCGTGGGCTTTCCCCGGTCCACTGGCGAAACGCGCGGGTGAAGGCCGAGGCCTCGGAGAAGCCCAGGCGCTGGGCGATTTCGCTGATCGGCAGGCCGGTCTGGTTGAGATGGTGAATGGCCAGGTCGCGGCGCAAGCCATCCTTGAGCGCCTGGAAGCGCGTGCCTTCCAGCCGCAGGCGGCGACGTAGCGTGCGTTCGGTGAGGTGCAGCACGTCGGCTACGGCTTCTATGCCGAGGTCGCGGAATGCGCCGTCGTGCTGGAGCAGGTCGCTGACGCTGCGGGTGCAGGCAGCCTGGTAGGACGGTCGCGTGAACCACTCCAACGGCGCCCGCTGCAGGTGCGCACGCAGTGTGGCGGGTGTTTGCACCACCGGCATGTCCAGGCAGGCGGCGTCCATCACCAGGCGGCAATCGGGCATCGAGAAACGTGCCGGGCAGGGGAACATCAGCCGGTATTCGGCATGGTTGGAAGGTTCGGGATAGTCGAGGTGCACTTCCTGCAAGCCGATGCGCTGGCCTACCAGCCAACTGGCGAAGCGATGCCAGAGCAGCAGGAAGACTTCGCGCAGCAAATGCTCGGGGTCGCGCTCGGGCGCCGTCAGACGCATGGCGAGCGCCGCCTGCGCGCCGTTCGTGGTCAGCTCCAGTCGCAACGAGTCGTTGACCAGGCTGTAAAAGCGCGCCAGGCGGTAATACACCGACGCCAGACGGTGGCAACCGATCACCTGACGGGCCATCAGGGCGAATACTCCATGGCGGCTGCGGTAGGGCGCCAGCCCCATGAATTCGTCGTCTCCGACACGCCAAAGGGCCAGCATCAACCGGCTGAACTGCAGGGAGGTGATGCGCAGTTGGGGATTGTCGAGCAGCCGGCGACCGATGCCGGCTTCCTGCAACAGTGCATGCTCATCCAGCCCGCTGCGCCGGGCCGCGGCGATGGCCGTGCGGGCGAAGTGGACGGAAATGCTGTAACCCTCATAGGCCATGGGTGTCTCGTGGATTGTCCGTTTATGTCAAGTAATGGGCTGCTTTGGTTATGGCTGGCGGCAACGCCCGGGCGCAAGCTAGACGCCGATAACAGGAGCGGGAAACGACGCGACTGGCCTGCTTTGCAAACGCTGTCGCGCCTCAGCCCGCTCTGCCCGGCAACTATACCCGAGCAGGAAACCTTCCATGCAATTACGAGAGGTGGTGATCACCAGCGCCTTGCGCACGGCGATCGGAGATTTTGGCGGTGCCCTCAAGGACCGCCGTCCCAGCGAACTGGCAGCTCATGTGGTTGCCGAATTGGTCAAGCGTTCTGGCGTTGATCCGTTGCGCGTTGGCCACTGCGTGTTCGGCAACGTGCTGGCCAGCGAACCGCGTGATCTCTATCTGCCCAGGGTCGCCGCACTGGAGGGCGGCCTGCCGGACAGCAGTGTCGCCATGGCGGTCAACCGCTTGTGCGGCAGCGGGCTGCAGGCGGTCATCAGCGCTGCGCAGCAGATCCAGCTGGGTGTGTGCGAAGCCGCTGTCGCCGGTGGTGCGGAGTCCATGAGCTGCGCCCCCTACCTGTTACCTGCTGCGCGCTTCGGACAGCGCTTGGGTGACGGGGCGATACTCGATATGGTGGTCGGCGCACTGACCTGCCCGATCAACCGATACCACATGGGCATCACCGCCGAAAACCTGGCCGAACGCTACGGAATCACGCGTGAGCAGCAGGACGGCCTGGCGCTGGAGAGTCACCGACGTGCCGCCAGGGCCATCGCCGAGGGGCGCTTCGGCGGCCAGATCGTCCCGCTGGAACTGAAGAGCCGCAAGGGCAGCCGCCTGTTCGACACGGACGAGCATGTTCGCCACGACTGCACCCCCGATGAGCTTGCCGCCCTGCGCCCGGCGTTCAAGCGCGAAGGGGGCACCGTTACCGCCGGTAATGCTTCCGGCCTCAACGACGCGGCTGCCGCCCTGCTGCTGATGGACCGCGAATGCGCCGAGGCGAGCGGCCAACGCCTGCTGGCACGGCTGGTGGACTACCAGGTGGCTGGCGTCGCGCCGGACATCATGGGCATCGGCCCGGTGCCGGCAGTGCGCGAGTTGCTGGCGCGCAATGGCCTGGGTATCCACGACATCGATTTCTTCGAACTGAACGAGGCTTTCGCCGCCCAGGCGCTGGCGGTCACGCAGCAACTCGAGCTGCCGCCAGAGAAGGTCAATCCCAACGGCAGTGGTATTTCGCTCGGCCATCCGATCGGTGCCACCGGTGCCATCCTGATGGTCAAGGCCGTGCACGAGTTGCAGCGCACTGGCGGGCGGTTCGCCGTGGTCAGCCTGTGTATCGGCGGTGGGCAGGGCATCGCCGCGCTGCTGGAGCGACTCTGATGGTGGCCTCTCAAGGCCGGGCCTTGCGTCTGGAGCGTCTCGAAGACGGCATTGTCGAGCTGGTGCTCGACCTGCAAGGTTCGACGGTGAACAAGCTGGACCGCGCCACGATGGATGACCTGGCCGCAGCCGTGGCTCTGCTCGAACGCGAGCCGGTGCGTGGCCTGCTGTTGCGCAGCGACAAAGCGGCGTTCGTGGTCGGTGCGGACATCACCGAGTTCCCCGCGCTGTTCGCCTCTGGCGAGGCTGACCAGCGACGTTGGCTGGAACAGGCACAGAGCCTTTTCGAGCGGATACAGGCGCTGCCCTGTCCGAGCGTCACGGCAATCAACGGCCTGGCCCTGGGGGGCGGGCTGGAGCTGGCGCTGACGACCGATTGCCGGGTGCTGGCAGCGGATGCGCGGATCGGACTGCCGGAGGTCACGCTGGGCATCTGTCCGGGCTTCGGCGGCACGGTTCGCCTGCCAAGGCTGATCGGCGTGGCATCGGCGCTGGACTGGATGCTCGATGGCCAGCCGCGCAAGGCCGAGGAGGCGCTGGCGACCGGCGCGGTGGACCGGCTCGCCGCGCCCGAGGCACTGCACGACGAGGCGCTGGTGCTGTTGCGGCAACTGGCCGAAGGCAATGACTGGCAGGCCTTGCGGTCGCGCAAGCAGGAGCCGCTGCCGCTGCCGGACGGACTTGCGACGCGCGGCGACCGGCTGGATCCGCGCTACCCGGCGGCCCTGGCGATCCTTTCCGCGGCCCCGGCGCAGGCCACGCTGCCGGCGAACGAGGCACAGGCCGTCGAGCGCGATACCTTCGTGCGCCTGGCGCACAGCCCCGAGGCCGCCGCGTTGGTGGGCTTGTTTCTCGCCGATCAGGCGGTGCGCAGGCAGGCCCGGCAGTACGCCCAGGGCTCCACGCCGGTCCGCAAGGCGGCGATGCTCGGTGCCGGCATCATGGGCGGCGGCATCGCCTACCAGGCCGCCAGTCGCGGCACGCCGATCCTGATGAAGGACATCCGCGCCGAGGCGCTGGAACTGGGCATGCACACCGCTGGCGGCCAGTTGGACCGGCAGATCGCCAAGGGCCGGATGGACGAGGCAGGCAAGGCGCGAGCACTGGCGTGCATCACCCCGACGCTGGACTGGCAAGGCTTCGCCGAAGCCGAACTGGTGGTGGAGGCGGTGGTCGAGCGCGCGGACATCAAGGCCGCGGTGCTGGCCGAAGCCGAGCGGATGATCGCCGACGATGCGGTGCTGGCGTCCAATACTTCGACCATTTCCATCGACCGCCTGGCCGAGGGTCTGGCCCGGCCCGAGCGCTTCTGCGGCATGCATTTCTTCAACCCGGTGCCGCAGATGCCGCTGGTGGAGGTCATCCGTGGGCGCTGCACCAGCGACGCCACGCTGGCCCGGACCGTGGCCTTCGCCCTGGCGCTGGGCAAGACGCCCATCGTGGTGCGTGACTGCCCGGGCTTTCTGGTCAATCGCGTGCTGTTTCCCTACTTCAACGGCTTCAACCGCCTGCTTGCGGACGGTGTCGACTTCGTGCGCATCGACCGGGTGATGGAAGCCTTCGGTTGGCCCATGGGGCCGGCGTACCTGGCCGATGTGATCGGTCTGGACACCATGGTCCACGCCGACCGGGTGTTGCAGCAGGGCTATCCGGCGCGTATGGGGCACGATGGCGAACCGGTGGTGGAGCGTCTGCTCGGTGCCGGTTGCCTGGGGCAGAAGAATGGCCGTGGCTTCTATCTCTACGGCAGCGATGAGCAGCGCCGGCGCCAGCGCGAACCGTCCGCCGATGCCTGCGCGCTGCTGGGTGCGCCGGACGCTGAAATCAGCGATGCGGATATCGTCGACCGCATGATGATTCCGCTCTGCCTGGAAACGCTGCGCTGCCTGGAGGAAGGCATCGTCGCCAGTGCCGAGGAGGCCGACATGGGGCTGGTGCTGGGCCTGGGTTTTCCGCGCTTTCGCGGCGGCGCGCTGCGCTACATCCAGAACCTGGGGCTGGCCGAGTTCGCCGCCCGCGCCGAGCGCCATGCGCGTCACGGCGGACTGTACAGGCTGACCGATGACTTCCGCGCCCGGCTGCAGACCGGCCAGCGCTACTACTGAGCGACACGAGGACCATCACAATGGCCGATTACATCCATCCATACCGTGACACCGAATTCGTCCTCGACGAAGTGCTGGGCTTCGATCGCCTGTGCACCGATCTCGGCCTCACGGAGGTCAGTGGCGAACTGGCGGCGGCGGTGCTGGCTGAAGCCGGCAAACTGGGCGCCGAAGTGCTGGCGCCACTCAACGCCGTGGGTGACCGCGAGGGCGTGCGCCTGACTGAAGAGGGCGTCAGGGAAGCTCCGGGGTTCGCCGAAGCCTACAAGCTGTTCAGCGCAAGCGGCTGGTGCTCGCTCACCGCGCCCGAGGCCTTCGGCGGCCAGGCGTTGCCCAACGTGCTCGGCACTGCGGTGAGCGAGGTCTGGCATGCGGCGAACATGTCCTTCGCGTTGTGCCCGCTGCTGACCCTGGGGGCTGTCGAGGCGCTGCTTCACCACGCTGCACCCGAATTGCAGGCGCTCTACCTGCCCCGGCTGGTGAGCGGCGAATGGGCCGGTACGATGAACCTCACCGAGCCGGATGCCGGCACGGATCTCGCCGCGGTGAAGAGCCGTGCCGTGCCTGAAGGCGACCACTACCGCATCAGCGGGCAGAAGATCTTCATCAGCTGGGGCGACCATCAGATGACGTCCAACGTGATTCATCTGGTGCTGGCTCGCCTGCCGGGTGCTCCCGCCGGAGTCAAGGGCATCTCGCTGTTCCTGGTGCCCAAGTACCTGCCTGATGCGGCGGGGGAACCCGGCGAGCGCAACGACGTGCGTTGTGTGTCGCTGGAGCACAAGCTGGGCATCCATGCCAGTCCCACCTGCACCATGAGCTTTGGCGACCAGGGCGGCGCTATCGGTTACCTGATCGGCGCGCCACACTCGGGCCTGGCCTGCATGTTCACCATGATGAACCATGCGCGCCAGGCCGTCGGCCTGCAGGGCCTGGCGATCGCCGAGCGCGCCTGGCAGGACGCCCGAGCTTATGCCCGCGAGCGTCTGCAGGGCACCAGCCGCGACGGCAGCCGCTACCCGATCATCCATTTCCCCGATGTGCGGCGCATGCTCATGCAGATGAAGGCTTCCACCGAGGCCATGCGCGCCCTGGCGCTGATCGCCTCGGCCGGGCTGGACCGCGCCCGCCATGCAACCGCCGATGCCGCGCGTGCGCAGGGGCGGGTGGAGCTGTACACGCCGATCATCAAGGGCTGGTTGACCGAGATGGCGCAGGAGGTCACCTCGCTGGCCATCCAAGTCCACGGCGGTATGGGCTATGTCGAGGAAACCGGCGTGGCGCGACACTTCCGGGACGCGCGCATCCTGCCGATCTACGAGGGCACCAGCGGTGTGCAGGCGATGGACCTGGTCGGTCGCAAGATCCTGGCCAACGGCGGCGCGCTGCTCGCCGGGCTGCTCGACGAAATCGAGACGACCCTCGGCGAGCTGCGCCACGATTCGCGTTGCGCATTGCTTGCCGGACCGCTGGCCGAAGCGCTGGATGCTGCACGCCAGGCTCGCCAGCACCTGCTCGACGGCGCTGCCGATGATCCCGCGCTATCCGGCAGTGTTGCCTTCAACGTTCTGATGCTGCTTGGTTATCTCTGTGGCGGCTGGGCCATGGCCCGCTCGGCGCTGGCCGCCGCGACCGCCCTAGACGCCGGGCGCGGCGATCCGATGTTTCTCGAGGTCAAGCTGGTCACCGCGCGTTTCTACGCCGAGCACCTGTTGCCGCGCACCCGCGCGCTGCTGACCAGCGTGCTGGCTGGCAGCGAAAGCACCATGGCACTCGACGAAGAGCAGTTCTAAAGCGTATCCGCAGGCGGTTCCCGCGCGAGGACGCAAGCCCTCGTGATGGGTTCCTGCGCCCTGAAAACATGCCAACCGACAGGGGAAACCCGATGAAGATACTCGTAACCGTCAAGCGAACGCTCGACTACAACCTCAAGGTGCGGGTGCGACCGGACCAGACTGCCGTCGACCTGACCAACGTCAAGATGGCGATGAACCCCTTCTGCGAGATCGCCGTCGAGGAGGCGGTGCGGCTCAAGGAAGCCGGCATCGCCGAAGAAGTGATCGTCGTCTCGGTGGGGCCGGCGGCCTGCCAGGAACAACTGCGCACCGCACTGGCCCTGGGGGCCGACCGCGCCATGCTGGTGGAGACGGGCGAGGCGCTTGAGCCACTCGATATCGCCCGGCTGCTGGCCGAGGTGGTGAAGCGCGAGGCGCCCGAGCTGGTGCTCGCCGGCAAACAGTCCATCGACGGCGACAACAACCAGACCGGGCAGATGCTCGCCACGCTGCTCGACTGGCCGCAGGCGACTTTCGCCTCGCAGGTGCGGCTGGAGGGCGCTGCCCTCGAAGTGACCCGCGAAGTGGATGGCGGCTTGCGCATGCTGGCGCTTGATCTGCCGGCGCTCGTCACTACCGACCTGCGGCTCAACGA
Source organism: Stutzerimonas stutzeri (assembly GCF_013522825.1). GTDB lineage: Bacteria > Pseudomonadota > Gammaproteobacteria > Pseudomonadales > Pseudomonadaceae > Stutzerimonas > Stutzerimonas stutzeri_AK. The sequence continues at coordinate 52,626 of NZ_JAAMQZ010000027.1, read as the reverse complement.
GCCGCGCTACGCCAGCCTGCCCAACATCATGAAGGCCAAGAAGAAACCGCTGGAAGTCCTCACCCCCGAGATGCTCGGTGTCGCGCTACGACCACGCCTCAAGGTGTTGCGCGTGGAAGCGCCGACGCCGCGCCAAGCCGGCACCCGGGTGGCCAGCGTGGACGAGCTGGTGGCGAAACTGAAGAACGAAGCGAAGGTGATCTGAATGGCCATCCTGCTCATTGCCGAACACGACAATCTCACGCTGAACGACGCGACCTTGTCCGCCGTCACTGCCGCCCGCGCCTTGGGTGCGCCGGTACATCTGCTGGTGGCCGGCAGCGACTGCCGCGCGGTCGCCGAACAGGCGGCGCATATCGCCGGCGTGGACAAGGTGCTGCTGGCCGATGCCGAGCCGTACCGCCATCACCTGGCAGAACATCTCGCGCGGCTGGCCGCCGAGTTGGCTGACGGCCACTCGCATGTGCTGGCCGCCGCTACCGCCGCCGGGCGTGACCTGCTGCCACGGGTCGCTGCGCTGCTGGACGTTGCGCAGATTTCCGACGTGATCGGCATCGAGGCGGCGGACACGTTCCGCCGACCGATCTACGCGGGCAACGCCATCGCTACCGTGCAGTCGCTGGAGTCGCGGCAGGTACTCACGGTGCGCGCTACTGCCTTTGTGGCGGCGCCGGTCGAGGGCGGCAGCGCCGTCATCGAGACCGTGACCGCGCTGCACCGGCACCCGCGCGTACGCTTCGTCGGCGAGCAGCGTGCGCTGTCCGAGCGGCCCGAGCTGGCCAGCGCCCGGATCGTGGTTTCCGGTGGGCGCGGGCTCGGCAGCGCGGAAAATTTCGCGCTCGTCGAACGTCTGGCGGATAGGCTCGGCGCTGCCGTCGGCGCCTCGCGCGCGGCGGTGGATGCCGGTTTCGCGGCCAACAGCCTGCAGGTCGGCCAGACCGGAAAGATCGTCGCGCCGGACCTCTACATCGCTCTGGGTATCTCCGGTGCCATCCAGCATCTTGCCGGCATGAGCGGTGCGAAAGTGATCGTTGCCATCAACAAGGACGAGGAAGCGCCCATCTTCCAGGTGGCAAGTTACGGGCTGGTAGGTGACATTTTCGAGACGGTCCCGGCCCTGGAAGCGGCACTGGCGTCAGCGCTGGAGGCCAGGTCACAGGAAGCGTGATTGAACGCAGCGGCCCCGACACTGCTGTCGGGGCCGTGTTTGGCGTTAGAGGGTTGCGCTGGCCTTGCTGCGAGTCACCCGGTCGACCAGATAGACAAGGCCGTGATAGTCGATGCCGCCGTGCTGCGACAGGCCGATCTCGCAGGTGCGGCTGGTGGAGATACCTTCCTCGCAGACCTGCACCGCATCCTTCAGGCTGCGCAGCGCGTGGGCGTTCAGCTCCGGCGTGGTGAAGCCCTTGTCGCCAGCGAAGCCGCAGCAGTGGATGCCTTCGGGAACCACCACTTCTTTCGCGCAGCGCCGGGCGATGTCGATCAGCGCCTGCGCCTCGCCCAGGTGCTGGGTGCTGCAGGTGACATGCACGGCGATGGGCGCTTCCTGAGGGACGAAGTCCAGCTTGTCCAGCAGATGCGTGCGGATGAAGCGCACCGGATCGAAGACCTGCAGGCGCTCGTCGGCCAGGTCCTGCACCAGGCGCAGGGTGCAGGGGCTGGTGTCGCAGTAGATCGGGTCGAGCCCGCCACGGCTGGCCTTGAGCAGCGCATCGCGGGCTTCCTGGCGCTTGCGCTCGGCCTGTTCGGCGTAGCCTTTGGAGGCGAAGGGCTGGCCGCAGCAGAGATCGTTGAGGTTGTCCGGGAAGATCACCTGATAGCCAGCTTTTTCCAGCAGCGCGCGGGTGGTGTCGAGCAGCGGCTGCTGTTCCTGATCGCGCGCCGCCGGCCCCATGGCGCGGGAGACGCAGGCGGCCAGGTAGACCACGCGCGGACGCTCGTCCTGCGCTGCCGGCTTGGGTAGGTGCAGGCGTTGCAGCGGCTGCGGCATGGCCGGTGTCCACTGCGGCACACGGCCCTTGCTGAGCCTGGAGAACGCCGCCGAGGTCTTGCCGAGGGCCTTGCTGCCCATGATCAGGTGCGCGCCATTGGCCACGTGCAGCATGAAACGCGTGCCCTGCACCGCAGTGGCGAAGTGGTCGGCCAGCCAGTTGGCGGTGCCGATCTTGTTGGCTTCCTTGCCGCGCAGTTTGCGCACCAGGTCGCCGGTGTTGATGCCCACCGGGCAGCGCTGGGCGCAGAGGCCGGTGGCCGCGCAGGTTTCCACGCCGTGATAGTGATAGAGCCGCTCGATCTCGGTGGTATCGACGCCGGCGCGTTTTCTGGCCTGGATGTCGCGCCAGATGACGATGCGCTGGCGCGGCGTCAGGGTCAGGCCGTTGGAGGGGCAGACCGGCTCGCAGAAGCCGCACTCGATGCACTTGTCGACGATCTCGTCGGCGGCGGGCATCGGCTTGAGATTCTTCAGGTGGATCTGCGGGTCTTCGGAGAGCACCACGTCCGGGTTGAGGATGCCGGTGGGGTCGAGCAGGCGCTTGATCTTCCACATCAGCGCGTAGGCTTCGCTGCCCCATTCCAGCTCGACGAAGGGCGCCATGTTGCGCCCGGTGCCGTGCTCGGCCTTCAGGGCGCCACCGAACTCCACGGCCACCAGCTGGGTGACGTCGTGCATGAAGGCTTCGTAACGGGCGACCTGGGCCGGGTCGTCGAAACCCTGGGTGAAGACGAAGTGCAGGTTGCCTTCCAGCGCATGGCCGAACAGGATCGCCTCGCTGTAGGCGTGGGTCTCGAACAGCTGGATCAGGCGGTTGACGCCCTCGGCCAGGCGTTCGATGGGAAAGGTGACGTCCTCGATGATCACCGTGGTGCCGGTCTGGCGCACGGCGCCGACGGCGGGGAAGGTGTCCTTGCGGATGCGCCAGAGCTGGTTGTAGACGACCGGGTCTTCGCTGAAGTCGACCTGCTTCTCCACCGGGAAGTGGGCGATGGACGCCATGATCAGGTTGATCTGCTCGTGCAGCAGCGACTGGGTCGCCGCGCGGGACTCGATCAGCAGCGCGCAGGCATTGGCGGAGAGCGCCTTGACCCACTCCGGCAGGCCTTGCATGTTCTCCACCGAGCGCATGCTGCGCCGGTCCAGCAGTTCCACCGCTGAGACCGGCTGCTGCTTGAGCACCGGCACGGCCAGGCAGCAGGTTTCCACGTCGGGGAAGACGATCAACGCGCTGGCCTTGTGCGGATGGTCCGGCACGGTGTCGTAGGTCACCGCGCTGATGAAGCCCAGGGTGCCCTCTGAACCGACCATCAGGTGATTGAGGATGTCCAGCGGCTCGTCGTAGTCGACCAGGGCGTTGAGCGAGAAGCCGGTGGTATTCTTCAGCCGGTACTTGTGGCGAATCCTCGCCGCCAGCTCGCTGTTGGCGCGGGTCTGCCGGCCCAGTTCGGCCAGCTCGTCGAGCAGCGCGGCGTGGCTCTGGCGGAAGGCGCTGACGCTGGCGGCATCCTCGCTGTCAACCAGGGTGCCGTCGGCCAGCACGATGCGCAGGCCGGCGAGGGTCTTGTAGCTGTTCTGCGCGGTGCCGCAGCACATGCCGCTGGAGTTGTTGGCGACGATACCGCCGATCTTCGCCGCGTTGATCGAGGCCGGGTCCGGGCCGATCTTGCGCCCCAGCGGCGCCAGCACGGCGTTGGCATTGGCGCCGATGACGCCCGGCTGCAGGCGGATCTGCGCGCCGCCGTGGCGAATCTCGCGACCGTTCCAGTTGTCGCCGAGCACGATCAGCACCGAGTCGGAAATCGCCTGGCCGGACAGGCTGGTGCCGGCGGCGCGGAAGGTCACCGGCACCTGTTCGGCATGAGCCAGCTTGAGCAGGCCGACCACCTCGCTTTCGGACTCGACGCGCACCACCAGTTTGGGCACCAGTCGATAGAAGCTGGCGTCGGTGCCGAAGGCCAGGGTCGAGAGCGGGTCGTCGAAGCGGCGCTCGGCTGGGATCAGCCGTTCGATCGCCGCGAGGAAAGCTGCCGGCAACGGCGAGCGTTCGAGCGATACGGCGGCGTTCATGCGTCCTCCAGGATCATCACGATCAGATCCTTCGGTCCGTGGGCACCGTAGGCCAGCACCTGCTCGATGTCGGCGGTCTTCGAGGGGCCGGAGACCAGCAACGCGTTGGTCGGCATGCCGGCGGCCCACTGGAACTTCTGCTGGATCTCGTAGAAGTTGTCATGGATTTCGCTGGCCTTGAGGAGGGCGAAATGCACCGGCGGCACCAGGCTCATCAGGCGCGGTTCCTCGCGGGTCGGCCACATGATCAGGCTGCCGGTGGAGGCGATGGCGCCGAGGGTGCCGGTAAGGCTTGCCGGCGTGTCGTTGAACAGTTCGTCCTTCCATTCCTCGACGGGGCGGTCGTAGGCCTTGAGCGTCGGCAGCCCTTCGCGACCGGCGCAATGCTCGGCGAAGCGCTGGCCGTAAGGCGTGGTCGGGGCGATCAGCAGGCTGGGCAACTGGCGGTCGTGCAGCAGCTGCTCCAGCAGCGCCGGCCAGGCGGCCTCGCTGGTCAGGTGGATTTCGGTGTGCACCGCTTCCATCAGCTGGCGCAGACGGGCGATGCGCTGCTCCGGCGCGTAGCTCCAGGGTTGGGTGACCAGCGACTCGTCGTAGTCATCGACCAGCGGGGTGGTGCCTTCCAGGCTCTTCTTCAGCTTGGCGAGAATGTTGGCTTTGGCGTTCATCGCTTGCCCTCCAGATGCTGACGGGCCAGCTCATGCAGCGAGCGGGCAGCGGGTTTCGGTGCGCTGTGGTTCTGCGTCCAGGGGCCGACGTTGGAAGGCGTCAGGCCGCGCAGGCGGGTGGCGAAGAAGCTGAAGACCCGGTACAGCGCAGGACTGGTGTTGAGCAGGCGCCAGCCGCTCCACATCATCCGCTCCTTCTTCGAATACTTGCTGCCCTGGCCGCGCATGACCTTGTGCGGATCGTCCGGTGCCTTGACGTTCTCCTCGCGCAGACGACGCAGCAGCGACGGGATCGGGATCTTCACCGGGCAGACTTCGCCACAGGCGCCGCACAGCGACGAGGCGCTGGGATGGTCCGGGACCTTGTGCAGGCCGACCATGTGCGGGGTGATGATCTTGCCGATGGGGCCGGGGTAGACCTCGCCGTAGGTGTGACCGCCGACGCGGGTGTACACCGGGCAGTGGTTCATGCAGGCCCCGCAGCGGATGCAGTTCAGCGTCTGGCGCAGTTCGCTGTCGGCGAAGGCCTGGCTGCGACCATTGTCCAGCAGGATCAGATGCACTTCCTGCGGGCCGTCCAGCTCATGTTCCTTGCGCGGGCCGGAGATCATGTTGACATAGGTGGTGATCGGCTGGCCCAGCGCCGAGCGGGTCAGCAAGGAGAGCAGCGGCACCACGTCGCGCAGGTTCTCCACCACCTTCTCGATGCCGGTTACGGCGATATGCACCGGCGGCACCGTGGTCGACATGCGCCCGTTGCCCTCGTTCTCCACCAGCAGCAGGGTGCCGGTCTCGGCCACCGCGAAGTTAACGCCCGAGACGCCGATATCGGCCTCGAAGAACTTCTGCCGCAGAGTGCGGCGACCGATCTGGATGAGCTGGTCGACATCCTTGGTGTATTCCACGCCGAGCTTGTCGGTGAACAGGGAGGCGACCTGGCCGGCGTTCTTGTGGATGGCCGGCATGATGATGTGCGAGGGCTTTTCGTTATCGAGCTGGACGATGTACTCGCCCATGTCCGATTCCAGGCTTTCGATGCCGTGGCCTTCAAGGAAATGGTTCATCTCCATTTCTTCGCTGACCATGGATTTGCCCTTGATCACCTGCTTCGCCTGACGCACCTGGGCGATCTGCAGCACGATCTGGTTGGCTTCTTCCACCGTTTCGGCCCAGTGCACCTTGACGCCGTTGCGGGTCAGGTTGGCTTCCAGGCGTTCCAGCAGTTCCGGCAGCTTGGACAGGGCGCGAGCGCGGATATGGTTGCCCATCTCACGCAGGCGCTCGCGTTCGTCGGCATCGCTGAAGGAGGCGGCGCGCTTGGTCATCAGCGAATCCATCGCCGTGCGGAAGTTGCGCCGCAGCTGATCGTCGCCCAAGGCGTTGTGGGCGCGGCCCTTGAAGTCCAGCTCGATTGCGGGAATCCGTTGCGGAGCGTTCATCGGGCACCTCCCGTGCGTTGCCAGAGGAAGGACGCCAGATGCTGGCCGCGCAGTGCTTCGCGCTGTTTTTCCAGCGAACCGTTGATGTTCATCAGGCAGCCGCAGTCGGCGCTGATGACTTGGTGGGCGCCGGACTCCTTCAGCGCGCGGGTCTTGTCCAGCACCATGGCGCCGGAGATATCCGGCATGCGCACCGAGAAGGTGCCGCCGAAGCCGCAGCATTCGCTTTCGTGGTCGTGCTCGACGCGCTCGACATTGCCCAACTGAGCCAGCAGTTCACGCACGTGCAGGTGCGTATTCATCTCGCGCCGCGCGGAACAGGACGTGTGCAGGGCGACCTTGACCTGAGTGCCCTGATCGCGGAACTCGGCCTTGCAGACATAAAGCAGGAACTCGGCCAGCTCGAAGGTGCGCTCGGCCAGCGCCTGGGCCTTCTTCAGGCTTTCCGGCTCGTCCTTGAACAGTTCCAGATAATGGTGGCGTAGCATGCCGGCGCAGGAACCCGAGGGCACCACCACCGGCCAGTCATTGGCGAACAGCGCCAGTTGTGCACGGGCCACCTTGCGCGCTTCGTCGGTGTAGCCGGTGGTATAGGCCGGCTGGCCACAGCAGGTCTGCCCTTGCGGGAAATGCACGGTCAGGCCTTCGCGTTCCAGCAGTTGTATGGCATCCAGACCGGCCTCGGGATAGAACAGGTCCACCACGCAGGTGCCGAACAGGTAGACCTGGCTCGGCTTGGCGGGGTACAGGCGTGGTTTCGGCAGCGGTGGCGCAACGCGGGTGGCGTTGGGCGCGGCGTCGTAGAAGAGTTCGCTCATCGGCTTGGTCTCCGGGTGGGCCCGGTTATCCGCTATACGCGGTTTCTGGAATGCAGCCTTGCCCGGCAGGGCAAGGCAACCATTGCTTTTTTACACGCCGACCAGAGGGTCGGTGACGCCCAATACATAGATGGCAATCAGGCCAATGATGCCCGTGAAAAGCACATAGTACAGCGTAGGCCATACGGTCTTGCGTAGTGTGAGACCCTCGCGGCCCAGCAGCCCGACCGTGGCGGAAGCGGCAACCACGTTGTGAATGGCGACCATGTTGCCCGCAGCGGCACCGACGGCCTGGGTGGCAACCACCATTGCACCGGAGATCCCCAGCGACTGCGCAACGCCGAACTGGAACTGGCTGAACATCATATTGCTGACGGTATTGGAGCCAGCCAGGAAGGCGCCCAGGGCACCTACGGCTGGAGCCAGCAGTGGATAAATGCCGCCCACGCTGTCCGCGACGTAGCGCGCCATGAGGATTGGCATGCTGGCCAGCTCAGCGCCGTTGACGCCCGAGTTGATCAGGATGCGCACCATCGGCACGGTGAACAGCAGCACGAAGCCGGCGCTGAGCAGAACACCACTGGATTCTTTCACGGCGGCCTTGAGTTCCGAGGCGCGCATGCCATGCAGGAAGAAGGTGATCAGCACCACGGCAACGAGGATGCCACCAGGCAGGAACAATGGCTCGATGCTTGCGCTGATGCCTGTCTCGCCGAGGATGTTGCTGAAGGCGATGGAGACTGATTTCAGCGCAGCGGAAACCTCTGGGAAAACCCGGCTGATCACCAGAATCGCGCCCACCAGCACGTAGGGCAGCCAGGCGCGGAAGGCGCTCATCGGGCGTGCCGCAAGTTCGTCGAGCTTCATCTCGATGGTGCCGACCCACTCGGCAGGCCATTCGCGGGCATCGGCGAAGTCCCAGGTATTCTTCGGCGTCAGGAAGTTGAAGCGAGCCGCTGTGGTGACGATGGCCAGACCCACCAGACCGCCCAGCAGCGAGGGGAATTCCGGGCCGAGGAAAATGCCCGTGGCAACGTAGGGCAGGGTGAAGGCCAGGCCGGCGAAGATCGCGAACGGCAGGACTTCGAAGCCAGCCTTCCAGCTTTTTTCCTTGCCGAAGAAGCGCGTCAGCATCACCACCATGATCAGCGGCATCACGGTGCCGATGGTGGCGTGAGTGATCGCCACGCTGCTGGTGATCTGCTGCAGGAAAATATCCCAGCTGGAGCCTTGGGCAACCAGTTGAGCGCCGATGGTGGCTGTGTCCAGACCACTGTTGATGCCGACCACTATAGGCGTGCCGACTGCACCGAAAGACACTGGCGTGCTTTGCACCAGCATTCCCAGCAGTACGGCGGCCATGGCGGGGAAGCCTACGGCGACCAACAGCGGTGCTGCGATGGCGGCGGGCGTACCGAAGCCCGAAGCGCCTTCGATAAAGCAGCCGAACAGCCAGGCGATGATGATGGCCTGGATACGGCGGTCAGGGCTGATGGTGGTGAAACCGGCACGAATGGCGGTGATACCGCCCGAGTGCTTGAGGGTGTTGAGAAGCAGAATGGCGCCGAAGATGATCCACAGCAGACCGAGGGTGATGACCAGACCTTGCAGGCTGGAAGCGATGATCCGGGTTACGCTCATGTCCCAGACGAAAAGACCGATTGCGGCAGTAAACAGGAATACCAGCGGCATGGAGCGGCTGGCGGGCCAGCGCAGGCCAATCAGTAGAATGGCCGCCAGCAGGATGGGAGCGAAAGCGAATAGGGCAAGCAGTCCATTGGACATGTTCAGGCTCCCGTAGTCATGAAGTGCGGGTGGGGGCCCGAATGGACCGTTGCGTAGCAGATGTCTGGAGACCGCATTAATAGTCCTCTTTTTGTTGGCGCTCTGGTTTTGTCAATTGGTAATACCAATTCTCAACAGAGTTTGGCCAGCGTAAGAGCTCTCCGGCAACTACGTCAATTAGCTAGCTATATACTTTCGTCGCAAAGGCTTGTCTTGCGGCAAGGGTGTCGCGTGGTTACGCTGGACCTGTTAGTGGTCAAACCAGTCGAGAGGTGTCATGGAAGTCGGAATGGTTCGTCAGCGGAGGCTGGCCGACAGAATTGTGGAACAGCTTGAAACCATGATTCTTGAGGGAACGCTCAAGGCGGGGGAGCGGCTTCCGGCAGAGCGAGTGTTGGCTGAGCAGTTCGGGGTGTCCCGCCCGTCACTGCGCGAGGCCATTCAGAAGCTTGCAGCAAAGGGCTTGCTGATCAGCCGCCATGGCGGTGGGAATTTTGTAGTCGAGTCCCTGGGCTCGACCTTCAGTGATCCGCTGTTGCACCTGCTGGAAAACAACCCGGACGCCCAGCGTGACCTGCTGGAATTCCGGCATACACTGGAAGGCAGTTGTGCCTACTACGCGGCGCTGCGTGCCACCGAACTCGATCAGCGGCGCCTTGGCGAGGCCTTTGCGGCACTGCAGGACTGTTATTCGCGCGAAGGTAACGTCAGTCGAGCGGAGGAGGGGGCCGCTGATGCACGCTTTCATCTGGCCATCGCTGAGGCCAGCCACAACACGGTGTTGCTGCATACGATCCGGGGCCTGTTCGACCTGCTCAAGCGCAATGTCGTGACCAATATCGGTGGCATGTATGCGCTACGTGACGAGACGCGCAATATGCTGATGAAACAGCATCAGGAACTCTACGACGCGATCATCGAGCGGCGGGCGACAGACGCACGCGACGTGATTCACCGCCATATCAATTACGTGCAGGAGGTTCTCGCCGAGGGCCAGCAGGAAGCACAGCGCCTGGCCAGGGCGCAACGGCGGCAAGGCAGTAAAGATGGCAAGGCGAAAGGCTTGCGAGAAAGTGCTGTTTAAGGAAGAGGGGGCTGTTGCCTGAAGCTTAGTCTTCCTTGCCCTTTGTGCGCATGACACGCTGGATCTCGCGTGCCGAGTCGCGTTCCTTCTCGGTGTGACGCTTGTCGAATTCCTTTTTGCCCTTGGCCAGCGCGATCTCGCACTTGATCATGTGCTTTTTCCAGTACAGCGAAAGGGCAACACAGGCGTAGCCCTTCTGCTGGACGGCACCGAACAGCTTGCCCAGCTCACGCTTGTTGAGCAGCAGCTTGCGAGTGCGTGTCGGATCGGCGATGACGTGTGTGCTGGCGGTGCTCAGAGGGGTGATATGGCAACCCATCAGCCAGGCCTCGCCATCTTTCAGCAGCACGTAGCTGTCGACAAGTTGGGCCTTGCCGGCGCGCAGGCTTTTGACTTCCCAGCCGGCCAGAACGAGGCCCGCCTCGAATTTCTGTTCGATGAAGTAGTCGTGTAGCGCTTTCTTGTTCAGCGCGATTGTCCCTGGGGACTGTTTCTTCTGTTTGGCCATAGCCGCGCATTATAGGGAGTCCGGTTGCGGCTGGCGAGAACCTGCGGACTGCGACGGCATGAAACTTGAGAGGGGCGGTCTTATCCCCGACAATGTGCCATCTTTTGATTCACTCGTGCCGGTTGAGCTGTGTGCGGATAGCTGTACGGGTGCTCCGATTCCTGCCATCGACGCCAGTGGCGTCTGTGGGTTGTGGCGGTCTTTGGCTGTCGACTGAAGTAGAAGGTCTGCATGACGACACATATTCAACGCTCGGCCTTGCTGCCGTACCCGGCGCACGCGCTGTTCGAGATGGTCAACGACGTGGCCAGCTACCCCCAGTTCCTGCCCTGGTGTTCCGCGACCGAAGTACTGTCCACCAGCGAGACGCAGATGCAGGCCAGCATGACCGTGGCGAAGGCTGGGCTGAGCCAACGCTTTCTGACGCGCAATGAGCTGCAGCCGGGCAAGCGTATCGAGATGAAGCTGGAAGAAGGCCCCTTCAGTCATCTGCACGGCATCTGGGAGTTCAAGGCGCTGGGAGAAAAGGCCTGCAAGATCAGCCTGGACCTGACCTTCGATTACGCCGGGCCGCTGGTCAAGGCCACCCTCGGACCGCTGTTCAACCAGGCGGCCAACACCCTGGTCGATGCCTTTTGTGACCGCGCGAAGCAGCTCTATGGATAAGGCCGTCATTGCGATCGAGGTCGTCTACGCGCTGGCTGACAAGCAGAAACTATTGAGCCTGACCGTGCCTGCCGGAACGAGCGTGCGTCAGGCGGTGTTGCTTTCGGGAATGGATGGCTTCTTTCCGGGACTGGATCTGGCAACTGCCCCGCTGGGGATTTTCGGCAGGGCAGTGCCCAAGCCGGATGAGCGCGTGCTGGAAGAGGGCGAGCGGGTCGAGATCTACCGCCCGCTGATTGCCGACCCCAAGGAAGTGCGCAAGCAACGCGCTGCCAAGGCTGCGAAGAGCAAGGCCGAGGCTGGCGAGGCGTAGGTCGGATTGGCCGAAGGCGTGATCCGGCGTTCCGCAGGCGGTAATCCGACGTTTTACTGAAATCAGTTTGTATCGATAGGTGTCGGCGACGGCACAGGCACTGGCTCTGCGGCATCGACTTCGCGCTGGATCTGTTCGAGCAGGGAGCCGGGCTCGATGGCCTCGTCTTGCGCTTCGGTGCGCTGCGGGATCTGCCCTGCAGGCTGGCCGGTACCGAGGATCGCCTCATCGCGACTGACGCCGGGTTTGAAGTCGCCGGCAAGACCTGCCAGCTGGTCATTGGCGTTGAAGACCAGGCTCATGCGCTCCTGCTGGCGCTGGCTGCCGCCCGGCTGGATGCTGTACAGGTAATCCCAGCGGCTGGCATGGAAGGTGTCGGTAATCAGGGGGTTGCCCATGATAAACCGCACTTGAGACCGGGTCATTCCAGGGCGCAACTGGTCTATCATGTCCTGTGTAACGACATTGCCCTGTTGAATGTCCACCTTGTAAACCCCGGGGAATGAACAACCGGCGAGTGCGAACAGGCCCACGAGCGTGAGGCTGGACAGCATGAGCTTGGTGTTTTGCATCGGTAGATGACTTCCACTATCTTGGCTGGGCAAAGCCCGGATCATACCCGTATTGAAGGAGGCTGCGAAACAGCAGCAGTGAGAAAGCCAACCATGGTTGAAAATAGCGAACTACGCAAAGCTGGCCTCAAGGTGACCCTGCCACGGGTCAAGATCCTGCAGATGCTGGATACCGCCGATCAGCGCCATATGAGCGCCGAGGATGTCTACAAGGCGCTGATGGAGGCGGGCGAAGATGTCGGCCTGGCCACTGTTTATCGTGTGCTCACGCAATTCGAGGCGGCAGGGCTGGTTGTCCGCCACAACTTCGATGGCGGTCATGCGGTATTCGAACTCGCCGACGGCGGTCACCACGATCATATGGTCTGCGTCGATAGTGGCGAGGTCATCGAATTTTTCGACCATGAGATCGAAATGTTGCAGAAAGAGATCGTCACACGCCATGGCTACGAGCTGGTAGACCACAATCTGGTGCTCTACGTACGCAAGAAGCCCGAATAGTCGCGGGAATACCAGAAAGGCGACCTGCGGGTCGCCTTTCTGGTGCACGCTCGGTCATGCCTGGGCTGAATCGATCATCTGACGCGCATGCGCCAGCGCCTGTTCGGTCAGGTCGACACCGCCGAGCATTCGTGCGATCTCTTCGATGCGTTCGTCCTCCTGCAGCGTCGCGACCGCCGTATGGGTTTCATCCTGCCCGCGTGCCTTGTGCACGAACAGGTGATTATGCCCCTGTGCGGCCACCTGGGGCAGGTGGGTGACGGTCAATACCTGCCCCTGTTCGCCAATGCGCCGCAGTAGCTGGCCAACCACTTCGGCGGTCGGGCCACCGATGCCCACGTCGACTTCGTCGAATACCAGGGTCGGTACGCGCGAGGTCTGTGCGGTAATCACCTGAATCGCGAGGCTGATGCGCGACAGCTCGCCGCCGGAGGCGACCTTCGCCAGGGGGCGCAGTGGCTGGCCCGGGTTGGCGCTGACCAGAAACTCCACCTGTTCCAGGCCGAAGGGCATGTAGTCGCCTTCGGCGGCGGGCTTGAGCTGCACGCTGAATCTTCCGCCCGGCATGCCCAGGCGCTGGATTTCGCTTTCGACCGAGGCGGCGAGTGTCTCGGCTGCATTTCGGCGAATCCTGCTCAGTTCGGACGCTTTTTCCTCATAGTGACGACCGTAGGCGGCCAATTCTTCGCCCAGGCGTACAAGGGCCTCGTCATCGGCGTTGAGGCTTTCAAGCTCCTCAAGCAGGCGCTGCTGCAGCAGCGGCAGTTCGGCAGGCTGTATGCGGTGTTTGCGGGCCAGGGTGTAGATGGCGTCCAGTCGTTCTTCCAGCGTTTGCTGGCGCTCGGGGTCGGCATCGAAGTGATCGACGAAGCGATTCAACTCGCCCATGGCTTCCTCGACCTGAATCTGTGCGCTGGCCAGCAGGTTCACCGCTTCGGCCAGTGCGCCGGGCTGATTCTGGAAAGCGGAAAGCCGCTGCAGGCTGCCGGTCAGTGCCGACAGTACGTTGCCAGCATCGCTCTCGCTGCACATGTCCATGACCTGGCGGCAGGCGCCGAGCAGCTGTTCGGCGTTGGCTAGGTTGCGGTGTTCGTGCTCCAGTTGTTCCTGTTCGTTCTCGCCGAGTGCCAGATTCTCCAGTTCTTCCAGCTGGTAGCTGAGCAACTGGTGACGTGCGCGCTGTTCGTCGCTGCTGTTGCTCAGTCGCTCCAGTGTCTGTCGGGTCTGGCGCCAGCGCTGCGCGGCCAGCTGCACCTGGCGTACCAGCTCCTGACTGCCGCTGTACTCGTCGAGCAGGCGCCGATGGGTATCGGTCTTGAGCAGGGACTGGTGTTCGTGCTGGTTGTGGATATCGATCAGCAGCTCACCCAGCGCCTTGAGATCGCCCTGGGGACAGGGCGTGCCGTTGATGTAGCCGCGTGAGCGACCCTCGGCCGTAATGACGCGGCGCAGAATGCACGGCCCGTCGTTGTCCAGGTCGCGCTCGGCGAGCCAGGCGCGGGCATCGGGAATGTCGTCCAGGTCGAAGCTGGCGAGAATATCGGCCTTGTCCGCGCCGATGCGCACCGCGCTGCTGTCGGCGCGATCCCCCAGGGCGAGCCCGAGGGCGTCGAGCATGATTGATTTGCCGGCGCCGGTTTCGCCGCTGATCACGCTCATGCCGCGCTGCAGTTCGAGATCGAGGTGTTCGACGATGGCGAAATTGTGAACGGACAGATGAACCAGCATGTCAGGGCTCCGAAAGCTGTGGCTGGCTATTTATACAGTAGTTTTTCGGGCGGCTACAAGTGGGAAAAAAACAGCGGCAAGCTGCAAGCCGCAAGCTTCAAGTAAAAGCGGCCTGAAGCCGGAAGCCTGAGGCTGGAAGAGGAAAGCTTGACGGGCTCTGAGCGCCGGCCCGCACACTGATTCGCTGCAGCTGTAGGTCGGGTCACGCTTCATCGACCCGACGAGCGGAGCCTCGGTGGATGTAAAAAGCGACATCCACCCTACGCTTGCTTGCAGCTGCTGTCCCGCCCCTTGAACCACGATTTCGCGCCCCCATATAGCCGCACAAGCGCGGACCCGACAGTCCGCTGAAGACTTGATGAGGAGGACCGCATGGCCGACGAGCAGAACCTGGACAACCAGACCCTTGAAGAAAATGAAGACCTGCACGCCGAGGCGAGTGAGGATCTGGCTGGGCGCGTAGCCTCTCTGGAAGAACAGCTGGCCGCTGCGCAGGATCAGTCCTTGAGGGTTGCTGCCGAGCTGCAGAACATCCGTCGCCGTGCCGAACAGGATGTCGAGAAGGCGCACAAGTTCGCCCTGGAAAAGTTCGCCGGTGACCTGCTGGCGGTGGCTGATAGCCTGGAGCGTGGCCTTGAGTTGTCTAGCCCTGACGATGAAGCCGTCAAGGCTGTACGCGAAGGACTCGAGCTGACGCTCAAGCTTCTGCTCGATACGTTGGCGCGCCATCAACTGACACAGCTCGATCCCCAGGGTGAGCCCTTCAATCCCGAGCATCATCAGGCCATGGCGATGGAGGAAAGCACCCACGCCGAGCCGGGCAGCGTGCTCAAGGTGTTCCAGAAGGGTTACCTGCTCAACGGTCGTCTGCTGCGCCCCGCGATGGTGGTGGTCAGCAAGGCGCCTGCGCAGACTCCGCCTTCGATCGACGAGAAGGCTTGAATTCTCACGGCTGACCCCCATCTGGTAGCCAAGCGTTTTTGTGTTACCCGCAGCCGGTAAACAGGCGCGGATTTCATCCAAGATTTTCGGAGATAGACAAATGGGCAAAATTATCGGTATCGACCTGGGGACTACCAACTCCTGCGTCTCCATTCTGGAAAACGGCAAGGCCAAGGTCATCGAGAACGCCGAAGGCGGTCGCACCACGCCGTCGATCATTGCGTACGCCAATGATGGCGAAATTCTGGTTGGCCAGTCGGCCAAGCGTCAGGCAGTGACCAACCCCCATAACACCCTCTACGCGGTGAAGCGACTGATCGGTCGTCGTTTCGAAGAAGAGGTCGTGCAGAAAGACATCCAGATGGTCCCCTACAAGATCGTCAAGGCCGACAACGCCGATGCCTGGGTGGAAGTGAACGGCCAGAAGATGGCGCCGCCGCAGATTTCCGCGGAAATCCTCAAGAAGATGAAGAAGACCGCCGAAGACTACCTCGGCGAGCCGGTCACCGAAGCGGTCATCACCGTGCCGGCCTACTTCAACGACAGCCAGCGCCAGGCCACCAAGGATGCCGGTCGCATTGCAGGGCTCGACGTCAAGCGCATCATCAACGAGCCGACCGCGGCTGCGCTGGCCTATGGCATGGACAAGGCCAAGGGCGACCACACCGTCATCGTCTATGACCTGGGTGGCGGCACCTTCGACGTCTCGGTCATCGAGATTGCCGAAGTCGACGGCGAGCACCAGTTCGAAGTATTGGCCACCAATGGCGATACCTTCCTGGGTGGTGAGGACTTCGATATCCGCCTGATCGACTACCTCGTCGACGAATTCAAGAAAGAAACCGGCATGAACCTCAAGGGCGACCCGCTGGCCATGCAGCGCCTGAAGGAAGCCGCCGAGAAGGCCAAGATCGAGCTCTCGTCCAGCCAGCAGACCGACGTCAACCTGCCGTACATCACCGCCGATGCCACCGGTCCCAAGCACCTGAACGTGAAGATCTCCCGCGCCAAACTGGAAGCGCTGGTGGAAGACCTGGTGCAGCGTACTCTCGAACCGTGCCGCATCGCCCTGAAGGACGCCGGTATCGACACCGGCAAGATCGATGATGTGATCCTGGTCGGTGGTCAGACCCGCATGCCGTTGGTGCAGCAGAAGGTCGCCGAGTTCTTCGGCAAGGAAGCACGCAAGGACGTCAACCCGGATGAAGCCGTGGCCATGGGTGCTGCGATCCAGGGCGCGGTACTGGCCGGTGACGTCAAGGACGTGCTGCTGCTGGACGTGTCGCCGCTGACCCTGGGTATCGAAACCATGGGCGGCGTGATGACCGCGCTGATCGAGAAGAACACCACCATCCCGACCAAGAAGTCCCAGGTGTTCTCCACCGCCGACGACAACCAGAGCGCTGTGACCATTCATGTGCTGCAGGGTGAGCGCAAGCAGGCCAGCGGCAACAAGTCGCTGGGTCGTTTCGACCTGGCCGAGATTCCGCCAGCACCGCGTGGCATGCCGCAGATCGAAGTCACCTTCGATATCGATGCCAACGGCATCCTGCATGTCTCGGCAAAAGACAAGGCCACCGGCAAGCATCAGTCCATCGTGATCAAGGCCAACTCCGGTCTGTCCGAGGAGGAGATCGAACAGATGGTGCGCGACGCCGAGGCCAACGCCGAGGAAGACCGCAAGTTCGAAGAGCTGGCCGGCGCCCGTAACCAGGGCGACCAGCTGGTCCATGCCACGCGCAAGATGCTGACCGAGGCAGGCGACAAGGCCAGCGAGGACGACAAGACCGCTATCGAAAAGGCCATTGGCGAGCTGGAAGTAGCCATCAAGGGCGACGACAAGGCCGAGATCGAAGCCAAGATCGCGGCAGTATCCCAGGCGTCCACGCCGTTGGCGCAGAAGATGTATGCCGAACAGCCCCAGGGTGGTGAAGGCCAGCCGGCGGATGACGGCGCGCAGCCGGGCGATGACGTGGTCGATGCGGAGTTCGAAGAGGTCAAGGACAACAAGTAATCCGCCACTTGTGACCCACATGGAAGGGCGCGCAGCCTGTCGCTGTCAGTGCGGGCTGCCTTTCCTTCCGGTCTGCCGCGACGCGTTCGCGACAGGCGTGACCGCTGCGCGGGGGCTTGCTCCCGCGTCGGCGTGTCTGGAGGGTACGAATTTGAAGGTTCAGGAAATTTATGGCCAAACGTGATTATTACGAAGTGCTGGGCGTCGAGCGTGGCGCCAGCGAGGCGGAGCTGAAAAAGGCTTACCGCCGCCTCGCCATGAAGCATCATCCCGATCGCAACCCGGATGACAAGGCGGCTGAGGAAGCCTTCAAGGAGGCCAACGAGGCTTACGAAGTGCTCTCCGATGCCAGCAAGCGGCAGGCGTACGACCAGTATGGCCACGCCGGCGTCGACCCGCAGATGGGGGCTGGCGCGGGCGCGGCGTATGGCAACGCTAATTTCTCCGATATCTTCGGCGACGTGTTCAGCGATTTCTTTACCGGCGCGCGCGGTAGCTCACGCGGTGGCGCTCAGCGCGGCAGCGATCTGCGTTACACGCTGGAGCTGGATCTGGAAGAGGCCGTGCGTGGTACGACGGTGACCATTCGCGTGCCGACGCTTGCCGAATGCAAGACCTGCGATGGCTCGGGCGCGAAGAAAGGCACCAGCCCCGTTACCTGTACCACCTGCGGTGGCATCGGCCAGGTACGTATGCAGCAGGGCTTCTTTTCGGTGCAGCAAACCTGCCCGCGCTGCCATGGCAGCGGCAAGATGATTTCCGATCCCTGTGGCAGCTGCCATGGCCAGGGTCGTGTGGAAGAGCAGAAGACGCTTTCGGTCAAGGTGCCGGCAGGCGTCGACACCGGCGACCGCATTCGCCTGACCGGCGAAGGCGAGGCCGGAACCCAGGGTGGTCCGGCGGGCGACCTGTACGTGGTGGTCAACGTGCGTGAGCACGCGATCTTCCAGCGCGACGGCAAGCATCTGTATTGCGAAGTGCCGATCAGCTTCGCCGACGCGGCGCTGGGTGGCGAGCTGGAAGTGCCGACCCTGGATGGACGGGTCAAGCTGAAGATTCCCGAGGGCACCCAGACCGGCAAGCAGTTCCGTCTGCGCGGCAAGGGTGTGGCGCCGGTGCGCGGTGGTGCGGCAGGCGACCTGCTGTGCCGGGTGGCGGTGGAGACGCCGGTCAACCTGAGCAAGCGCCAGCGCGAGATGCTTGAAGAGTTTCGCGGCACCCTGCAGGGCGACACCTCCCATTCACCCAAGGCCAGCGGTTGGTTCGAGGGTGTGAAGCGCTTTTTCGGTGATGTTTGAAAGAAGCTTTAAGCTGCAAGCTTCAAGCCGCAAGAGGGTGTTGCGCTTGGCTTGCAGCTTGAGGCTTGCAGCTTGGAGCTGATTTTATATGCAACGTATTGCAGTGATGGGCGCCGCGGGGCGCATGGGCAAGATTCTGATCGAAGCGGTGCAGCAGACCGCTGGCACCGCCGGGCTGACCGCCGCAGTGGATCGCCCGGACAGTACGCTGGTCGGTGCCGATGCTGGCGAACTGGCCGGCATCGGTCGTCTCGGTGTGCCGCTGTCCGGCGATCTCGCCAGGGCCGTGGATGAGTTCGATGTGCTGATCGATTTCACTCATCCCTCCGTGACGCTGAAGAATCTGGATGTCTGTCGTCGCGCAGGCAAGGCAATGGTGATCGGCACCACCGGTTTTTCGGTTGAAGAGAAAGAGCGTCTCGCCACCGCAGCGAAGGACATCCCCATCGTTTTCGCGGCCAATTACAGTGTCGGCGTCAATCTCTGCCTGAAGCTGCTGGATACAGCCGCCAGGGTGCTGGGCGACGAGGTGGATATCGAGATCATCGAAGCGCACCACAGGCACAAGGTCGATGCGCCGTCCGGTACCGCCCTGCGCATGGGCGAGGTAGTTGCCGAAGCCCTGGGGCGCGATCTGCAGAAGGTTGCGGTCTATGGGCGTGAAGGCCAGACCGGTGCGCGTGAGCGCGACACCATCGGCTTCGCCACGGTGCGTGCCGGTGATGTGGTGGGTGACCACACCGTGCTGTTCGCCGCCGATGGCGAGCGGGTGGAAATTACGCACAAGGCTTCGAGTCGTATGACCTTCGCCAAGGGGGCGGTGCGCGCGGCGCTCTGGCTGGATGAGAAGCCAGCCGGGTTGTACGACATGCAGGATGTGCTGGGTTTGCGCTGAGTTCGCCGCTGCACTGCAATTCGGGTGGATTTCGGCTGGACCGCAAAAGGGGTTTTCTGTAAGCTTCCCGCTTTAGTGTGTCCACTAAAAGTTGCGCAGAATGACTCCAATAAAAAGCGGGATGACCTTCACACGTCATCCCGCTTTTTTACAATCTGCGCCTGCTCCAGCCTTGATCTTTGGGAGGTCTCTTGACTAAGCCAGCTCCTACGCCAGCCATTCTGGCCCTTGCCGATGGCAGCATCTTTCGCGGCGAATCCATCGGTGCCGACGGCCAGACAATCGGCGAGGTGGTGTTCAACACCGCCATGACCGGCTATCAGGAAATCCTTACCGACCCGTCCTATGCCAAGCAGATCGTCACGCTTACCTATCCGCACATCGGTAATACCGGCACCACGCCGGAAGATGCCGAGTCCTGGAAAGTCTGGGCGGCCGGTCTGGTCATCCGCGACCTGCCGCTGCTGGCCAGCAACTGGCGCAACAAGCAGCCGCTGGATGCCTATCTGAAGGAAAACGGCACCGTCGCCATCGCCGGTATCGATACCCGTCGCCTGACCCGCATTCTGCGTGAGAAGGGTGCGCAGAATGGTTGCATCCTGGCTGGAACTGATGCGACCGAAGAGAAGGCGCTGGAGCTGGCGCGCAGCTTCCCCGGCCTCAAGGGCATGGACCTGGCCAAGGAAGTCAGCGTCAAGGAACGCTACGAATGGCGTTCCAGCCTCTGGAGCCTGGAAACCGACAGCCATCCGGAGATTCCGGCCAGTGAGTTGCCGTACCACGTGGTCGCCTACGACTATGGCGTCAAGTACAACATCCTGCGCATGCTGGTCGCGCGTGGCTGCCGGGTTACCGTGCTGCCGGCGCAGACGCCGGCCAGCGAGGCGCTGGCGCTGAATCCGGACGGTATCTTCCTGGCCAATGGCCCGGGTGATCCCGAGCCGTGCGATTACGCGATCCGGGCGATCCAGGAAGTGCTGGAGACCGATATCCCCGTCTTCGGCATCTGCCTCGGTCATCAGCTGCTGGCGCTGGCGTCCGGTGCGACCACGGTGAAGATGTCCAGCGGCCATCACGGCGCCAACCATCCGGTGCAGGATCTGGAAACCGGCGTAGTGATGATCACCAGCCAGAACCACGGCTTCTGCGCCGATGAGACGACTCTGCCGGCCAATCTGCGTGCCACTCATAAGTCGCTGTTCGATGGCACCCTGCAGGGTATCGAACGTACCGACAAGACGGCCTTTGGTTTCCAGGGGCACCCGGAAGCGAGCCCTGGTCCTTGCGACGTCGCGCCGCTGTTCGACCGCTTCATCTCCGCCATGGCGGCCCGTCGCTGATCGCTGAAATCAGGAATTCGAGAGTTACTCCATGCCAAAACGTACAGATATCAAAAGCATCCTGATCCTCGGCGCCGGCCCCATCGTCATCGGCCAGGCCTGCGAGTTCGACTACTCCGGCGCCCAGGCCTGCAAGGCCCTGCGTGAGGAAGGCTTCCGTGTCATCTTGGTGAACTCCAACCCGGCCACCATCATGACCGACCCGGCCATGGCCGACGCCACCTACATCGAACCGATCAAATGGGCCACCGTGGCCAAGATCATCGAGAAAGAGCGTCCTGACGCGCTGCTGCCGACCATGGGCGGCCAGACCGCGCTGAACTGCGCGCTGGACCTGGAAAAGCACGGCGTTCTGGAGAAATTCGGCGTCGAGATGATCGGCGCCAATGCCGATACCATCGACAAGGCCGAGGACCGCTCGCGCTTCGACAAGGCGATGAAGGATATCGGCCTGGCCTGCCCGGTTTCGGGCATCGCCCACAGCATGGAGGAAGCCTACGGCGTGCTCGACAAGGTCGGCTTCCCCTGCATCATCCGGCCTTCCTTCACCATGGGCGGCACCGGTGGCGGCATCGCCTACAACCGTGAAGAGTTCGAGGAAATCTGCACCCGCGGTCTGGACCTGTCGCCGACCAAGGAGCTGCTGATCGACGAATCGCTGATCGGCTGGAAGGAATACGAGATGGAAGTGGTCCGCGACAAGAAGGACAACTGCATCATCGTCTGCTCCATCGAGAACTTCGACCCGATGGGCGTGCACACCGGCGACTCCATCACCGTCGCCCCGGCGCAGACCCTGACTGACAAGGAATACCAGATCATGCGCAACGCCTCGCTGGCGGTGCTGCGTGAGATCGGTGTGGAAACCGGCGGCTCCAACGTGCAGTTCGGCATTCATCCGGACACCGGGCGCATGGTGGTCATCGAGATGAACCCGCGCGTATCGCGCTCCTCCGCGCTGGCTTCCAAGGCCACCGGTTTCCCGATTGCCAAGATCGCCGCCAAACTGGCCGTGGGCTACACCCTCGACGAGCTGTCGAATGACATCACCGGCGGTCGTACCCCGGCATCCTTCGAGCCGGCCATCGACTATGTGGTCACCAAGATCCCGCGTTTCGCCTTCGAGAAATTCCCCAAGGCCGACGCGCGCCTGACCACCCAGATGAAGTCGGTCGGTGAGGTGATGGCTATCGGTCGGACCTTCCAGGAGTCGATGCAGAAGGCGCTGCGCGGCCTGGAAGTCGGTGTCACCGGTTTCGATCCCAAGCTGAACCTGGAGTCCGCCGAGGCTGAAAGCACGTTGACCCGCGAGCTGACCGTGCCCGGTGCTGACCGCATCTGGTATGTGGCCGATGCCTTCCGTGCCGGCAAGAGCATCGAGGATATCTTTGCCCTGACCAAGATCGATCCCTGGTTCCTGGTGCAGATCGAAGATCTGGTCAAGGAAGAAGAGCAGGTCAAGACTCTGGGTCTGTCCAGCATCGATCGCGATCTGATGTTCCGGCTCAAGCGCAAGGGTTTCTCCGATGCGCGCCTGGCCAAGCTGCTCGGCGTCACCGAGAAGAACCTGCGCAGCCATCGCCACAAACTCAAGGTGCTGCCGGTCTACAAGCGCGTCGACACCTGTGCCGCCGAGTTCGCCACCGACACCGCCTACATGTATTCGACCTACGAGGAAGAGTGCGAGGCCAATGCGTCGAGCCGCGACAAGATCATGATCCTCGGTGGCGGGCCGAACCGTATCGGCCAGGGTATTGAGTTCGACTACTGCTGCGTACACGCGGCGCTGGCGATGCGTGAAGACGGTTACGAGACCATCATGGTCAACTGCAACCCGGAAACCGTCTCCACCGACTACGACACCTCCGATCGTCTCTACTTCGAGCCGGTGACTCTGGAAGACGTGCTGGAAATCGTCCGCGTCGAACAGCCCAAGGGCGTCATCGTGCAGTACGGTGGCCAGACCCCGCTGAAGATCTGCCGCGCCCTGGAAGAGGCCGGCGTGCCGATCATCGGCACCAGCCCGGACGCTATCGACCGCGCCGAAGACCGCGAACGCTTCCAGCAGATGGTCCAGCGCCTGAACCTGCGCCAGCCGCAGAACGCCACCGCGCGCAGCGAGGAAGAAGCCATCGCCGCGTCCAAGGCCATCGGCTATCCGCTGGTGGTGCGTCCGTCCTACGTATTGGGCGGTCGGGCGATGGAAATCGTCTATGAGGAAGACGAGCTCAAGCGCTACATGCGCGAAGCCGTGAAGGTGTCAAACGACAGTCCGGTGCTGCTCGACCACTTCCTCAACTGCGCCATTGAGGTGGACGTGGATGCGGTGTGCGACGGCGAGATCGTGGTGATCGGAGCGATCATGCAACACATCGAGCAGGCCGGCGTTCACTCTGGTGACTCCGCCTGTTCGCTGCCGGCCTATTCGCTGCCTGCGCACATTCAGGACGAGATTCGCGAGCAGGTGCGCAAGATGGCCCTGGAGCTCGACGTGATCGGCCTGATGAACGTGCAGATGGCCGTGCAGGGCGAGGATATCTACGTGCTGGAGGTGAATCCGCGTGCATCGCGCACCGTGCCGTTCGTCTCCAAGTGCATCGGCGAGTCGCTGGCCAAGGTCGCGGCGCGCGTCATGGCGGGCAAGACACTGACCGAAATCGGCTTCACCCAGGAAATCATTCCGCCGTTCTTCAGCGTCAAGGAAGCGGTGTTCCCCTTCGCCAAGTTCCCCGGTGTCGACACCATCCTCGGCCCGGAAATGAAATCCACCGGCGAAGTGATGGGCGTCGGCGACAGCTTCGCCGAAGCCTTCGCCAAGGCTCAGCTGGGCGCCAGTGAAATCTTGCCGACCTCCGGTTGCGCCTTCATCAGCGTGCGCGAGGACGACAAGCCCTACGTCGAGCAGGTTGCCCGCGATCTGGTCGATCTCGGCTTCGAGGTCGTTGCCACCGCCGGTACCGCGCGTATCATCGAGGCGGCTGGCTTGCCGGTACGCCGTGTGAACAAGGTGACCGAAGGTCGTCCGCATGTGGTCGACATGATCAAGAACGACGAAGTCACCCTGATCATCAATACCACCGAGGGGCGCCAGTCCATCGCGGACTCCTACTCCATTCGTCGCAACGCTCTGCAGCACAAGATCTGCATCACCACCACCATTGCCGGTGGCCAGGCGATCTGTGAGGCGCTCAAGTTCGGTCCCGAGAAGACCGTGCGCCGTCTGCAGGATCTCCATGCAGGAATCGAGACATGACCAAATACCCAATGACCGTTCAGGGCGCACGCGCCCTGGAAGAAGAGCATCAGCACCTGACCAAGGTGCTGCGTCCCAAGCTGAGCCATGACATCGGCGTGGCGCGTGAGCTCGGTGATCTCAAGGAGAACGCCGAATACCACGCCGCCCGTGAACAGCAGGGCATGGTCGAGGCGCGGATTCGCGATATCGAAGGCCGTCTGCAGAACGCGCAGATCATCGATGTCACGGCAATTCCACACACCGGCAAGGTGATCTTCGGTACGACGGTCGAGATCGCCAATGTCGAGACCGACGAACGCGTCACCTACCAGATCGTGGGTGAGGACGAAGCGGAGATCAAACTGGGCAAGATTTCGGTGAGTTCACCCATTGCGCGCGCACTGATCGGAAAGCTGGAAGGCGATGTCGCCGTGGTCAAGACACCCAGCGGGCTGGTCGAGTTCGAGATCGTCGAGGTTCGTCATCTCTGAGTCGCAGCCCATGCGCGCAGGTGTCATCAGCTGGCAGCTGGCCCAGACATTCTGGGTCGGTGGCCTCTGGCTGTTGCAGTTCGTGATGTTGCCGGCGCTGGACAAGATCGGCCTGGCACCGTTGCTGGTGGCAGAAATCGCCGGCACCCTGAGGCCGCTGCTGGTGGGTTTCGCTGCTTTCTGTGCCGTGCTGCAGGCCGTCGTGCTGATGCAGGCGGCAGGGTTTCGCAGTCTATGGCGGGATGTGCGCGGGCAGTTGCTGTTGACGGTTTTGCTGCTGGCCGCCAGCTTTTTCGCCGCTGGGACGCCATGGCTCGAATCGGCTCGCTGGTCGCTGTTCAGCTATCTGATCATCGGACTGTGCGGGTTGATGCTGGTATTGCAGGAGCCGCCGCGCGCGACGGGCTCCGCTGAGTTTCCCCCAGCCTGATGCTCAGGCTGGTCGGGTCAGGCCTGATAGCGGTGCACGTTGGACAGTTGCTTGTTGACCTTGGGGTTCTTGCGATAAACCAGCGCCATCTTGCCGATGGATTGCACCAGTTCGCAGCGTCCGATCTGGCATAGTTCGTCGATCAGAGCGCGGCGATCATCGCGTTCGGTGATGCGTAGCTGTACCTTGATCAGCTCATGATCGCTCAGTGCGCGCTCCAGTTCGGCCTGCACACCTTCGGTCAGGCCGTTTTCGGATACGATCAGTACCGGCTTCAGATGATGGCCGATGGATTTGTAGTGTTTCTTCTGCTCGTTGGTGAGCGGCATAATTCGACCCTTGCGTCAGAACCCTGAAAAACGTCCGCTAGTGTAACCGAGAGGTTCCGGGCCGCACAGATGAGGTAACAGCTTGGCACGCTCCAAGACCAGCTCGCGCTGGCTGAAAGAACATTTCGACGATCCCTACGTGAAGATGGCGCAGCGCGACGGCTATCGCTCGCGCGCCAGCTACAAGCTGCTGGAGATCCAGGAGAAGGACCGCATTCTGCGTCCCGGCATGACCGTGATCGATCTGGGCGCGGCGCCGGGCGGCTGGTCGCAGGTGACCAGCCGTCTGATCGGGGACAAGGGGCGGCTGATTGCCTCCGACATCCTGCCTATGGACAGCATTGCCGATGTCACCTTTATCCAGGGTGATTTCACCGAAGACGAAGTATTCGCGCAGATTCTTGATGCGGTAGGTGATAAGCAGGTCGACCTTGTAGTTTCCGATATGGCCCCCAATATGAGTGGGGTGAAGGTGGCCGATCAGGCCCGTGCGATGTTTCTCTGCGAGCTGGCGCTTGATCTGGCCATGCGCGTACTGCGTCCGGGGGGAGATTTCCTGATCAAGATCTTTCAGGGCGATGGCTTCGATGCCTATCTGAAGGACATACGGCAGAATTTCGACAAGGTGCAGATGCGCAAGCCGTTGTCGTCCAGGGACCGTTCTCGTGAGCAGTACCTGCTGGCGCGAGGTTTTCGCGGCGATCCGGCGCAGACGGACTAATATGTTTCATATGGGGTTACAGAGCGACCTGCGTGTTTGGGCGGGTTGTGTAGTAAGTTAGCCAGAGCAGCCAACAGGCGCCGTCAAGCGGGCCAACGACAGCGGGTCTGTTCCAGAGGGTAATGAATTTGAATGACATGGCAAAAAACCTGATTCTGTGGTTGATCATCGCCGCCGTCCTGGTGACCGTGATGAACAACTTTTCCAGCCCGACCGAGCCGCAGACGCTCAACTATTCGCAATTCCTTGAACAGGTCAGGGAAGGTCGTGTCGAGCGCGTAACCGTCGACGGCTACGTGATCATCGGCAAGCGCAGCGATGGCGAAAGCTTCAAGACGATCCGCCCGGCAATCCAGGACAATGGCCTGATCGGTGACCTGATCAACAACAATGTCCTGATCGAAGGCAAGCAGCCCGAGCAGCAGAGCATCTGGACCCAGTTGCTGGTGGCCAGCTTCCCGATCCTGGTGATCATCGCGGTGTTCATGTTCTTCATGCGCCAGATGCAGGGTGGCGCAGGTGGCAAGGGCGGGCCGATGAGTTTCGGCAAGTCCAAGGCGCGCCTGTTGTCCGAAGATCAGGTCAAGACCACTTTTGCCGATGTCGCTGGCTGCGACGAAGCAAAGGAAGAGGTGACCGAGCTGGTCGAATTCCTGCGTGACCCTGGCAAGTTCCAGCGTCTCGGCGGTCGGATTCCGCGCGGTGTGCTGATGGTCGGTTCGCCGGGGACCGGCAAGACGCTGCTGGCCAAGGCGGTGGCGGGCGAGGCCAAGGTGCCGTTCTTCACCATCTCCGGTTCGGACTTCGTCGAGATGTTCGTCGGGGTCGGCGCCAGCCGTGTGCGTGACATGTTCGAGCAGGCCAAGAAGCACGCTCCCTGCATCATCTTCATCGACGAGATCGATGCCGTCGGTCGCCATCGTGGCGCCGGTCTGGGTGGCGGTCACGACGAGCGCGAGCAGACCCTCAACCAGTTGCTGGTGGAGATGGATGGTTTCGAAATGAACGATGGCATCATCGTCATCGCCGCCACCAACCGTCCCGATGTGCTTGACCCGGCACTGCTGCGTCCGGGGCGCTTCGATCGCCAGGTCGTGGTTGGCCTGCCGGATATCCGCGGTCGTGAGCAGATTCTCAATGTACACATGCGCAAGGTGCCGCTGGGTGACAGCGTGGAGCCGGCGCTGATTGCGCGCGGTACGCCGGGCTTCTCCGGTGCCGATCTGGCCAACCTGGTCAACGAGGCTTCCCTTTTTGCGGCGCGTGCCGGCAAGCGCGTGGTGGAGATGAAGGAGTTCGAGCTGGCCAAGGACAAGATCATGATGGGCGCCGAGCGCAAATCCATGGTCATGTCCGAAAAGGAGCGGCTGAATACCGCCTATCACGAAGCGGGCCACGCCATCGTCGGTCGTCTCGTGCCCGAGCATGATCCGGTCTACAAGGTTTCCATCATTCCGCGTGGCAGGGCGCTGGGTGTGACCATGTTCCTTCCCGAGGAAGACCGTTACAGCCTGTCCAAGCGTGCCCTGATCAGCCAGATCTGCTCGCTGTTCGGTGGCCGTATCGCCGAAGAGATGACCCTGGGCTTTGATGGTGTCACCACCGGCGCTTCCAACGACATCATGCGTGCGACCCAGCTGGCGCGGAACATGGTGACCAAGTGGGGTCTGTCCGAGAAGCTCGGTCCGTTGATGTATGCCGAGGAAGAGGGCGAAGTGTTTCTCGGTCGCAGTGCGGGCAGTCAGCACACCAACGTCTCCGGTGACACCGCCAAGCTGATCGACCTTGAAGTGCGCAGCATCATCGATCAGTGCTACGACACGGCGAAGCAGATCCTGGCCGATAATCGCGACAAGCTCGACCTCATGGCCGAGACTTTGATGAAGTACGAAACCATCGATGCCGAGCAGATTGACGACATCATGGCCGGTCGTACTCCACGTGAACCGCGTGACTGGCAGGGCGGCTCCGGCTCGGCAGGCACGCCCGTACAGCCGGAAGGTGATCTTCCGCAGACGCCCATCGGCGGTCCGGCGGGCGAACACTGAGCCAAGGCTTCAACGATGACTGAAACGATGCACCCGACCCGACTGCCTTGCGGCAGTCGGGTTCTTGATTTGTCACGCCCGCATGTCATGGGCATTCTCAACGTGACTCCCGACTCGTTTTCTGACGGTGGCAGGCATGCCGGCATCGATGCCGCGTTGCGCCATGCCGCCGCGATGGTGGCGGCGGGTGCGACGCTGGTGGATGTGGGCGGGGAGTCGACACGGCCAGGTGCGCGGGCGGTCTCGCCGACCGAAGAGCTGGAGCGTGTCGCGCCGGTGGTGGATGCCATCGCGCGCGAACTCGATGTGATCATTTCGGTGGATACCTCGACGCCATCGGTGATGCGCGAGTGCGCACGGCTGGGGGCCGGTCTGATCAATGATGTCCGTTCGCTCACGCGCGATGGGGCGCTGGATGCCGCTGCCGACAGCGGTCTACCCGTGTGCCTGATGCACATGCGTGGCGAGCCGGGTGACATGCAGGACGATCCGCGCTACGACAACGTGACCGAGGCCGTTTGCGGGTTTCTTGCCGAGCGCATGGCGGCGTGTGCCGCTGCGGGCATTCCCGGCGAACGGGTCGTGCTCGATCCGGGTTTCGGCTTTGCCAAGAATCTTTCGCACAATCTCAGTCTGTTCAAGCATATGGAGCGTCTGCACGAATTGGGGCGTCCGCTGCTGGTCGGTGTTTCACGCAAAAGCATGATCGGGCAGGCGCTGGGGCGGGAGGTCGCACAACGTCTGTACGGCAGCCTGGGGCTGGCGGCACTGGCTGTTACCAAGGGTGCTCGTATCGTGCGCGTGCACGATGTGGCTGAAACGGTTGATGTCGTCCGAATGGTCGCCGCAGTACAGGCTGCAGAATAGGAAATCAGCATGAGCAGAAAATATTTTGGGACCGATGGCATTCGCGGCCACGTAGGGCAGTTTCCGATTACCCCGGACTTCATGCTCAAGCTTGGCTGGGCGGCCGGGATGGCATTTCGCAAGCAGGGCAAATGCCGCATCCTGGTTGGCAAGGACACGCGCATTTCCGGCTATATGTTCGAGTCCGCGCTGCAGGCCGGCCTGTCCGCCGCGGGTGCCGATGTGGCGCTGCTCGGCCCGATGCCGACCCCCGCGGTGGCCTATCTGACCCGCACCTTCCACGCCGAGGCGGGGATTGTCATCAGTGCATCGCACAACCCGCATCATGACAATGGCATCAAGTTCTTTTCCGGGAGCGGTAGCAAGCTGCCCGACGAGGTCGAACTGATGATCGAGGAACTGCTCGATACGCCGATGACGGTGGTCGAGTCCGCTCAGTTGGGCAAGGCTTCGCGCATCAACGATGCGGCTGGGCGCTATATCGAGTTCTGCAAGAGCAGCGTACCGACCAGTACCGATTTCTCCGGCCTCAAGCTGGTGGTCGATTGCGCCCACGGCGCGACTTACAAGGTGGCGCCCAGCGTATTCCGCGAATTGGGTGCCGAGGTGGTGGTCATCGCCGCGCAGCCTGATGGCCTCAATATCAACGCCGATGTCGGTTCGACCCATGTCGGGCAGTTGCAGAAGGCCGTGGTCGAACATGGTGCCGATCTCGGTATCGCCTTCGACGGTGATGGCGACCGTGTGATGATGGTCGATCACACCGGGGCTCTGGTCGATGGTGACGAGCTGCTCTATGTGATCGCGACCGACCTGCAGGAGCGTGGTCGTCTCGAAGGCGGCGTTGTCGGCACCCTGATGAGCAACCTGGGGCTGGAGCTGGCGCTCAGGGAGCGTGAGATTCCCTTCGTTCGCGCCAATGTGGGTGACAGGTATGTGATGGCGGAAATGCTGGAGCGTAACTGGGTGCTGGGTGGCGAGAATTCGGGGCACATCGTCTGCTCGCAGCATGTGACCACGGGTGATGCGATCATTGCCGCACTGCAGGTTCTGCTTGCGCTCAGGCGGCGCGGGCAAAGCCTGGCGCAGGAGCGCCTGGCCTGGAAAAAATGTCCGCAGGTGCTGATCAATGTGCGCTTTGCCGGTGATCGTGATCCGATTGCCGATCCGCAGGTGCAAGCCGTCTGTGACAGCGTCACCGAACGCATGGCGGGACGTGGTCGCGTGCTATTGCGCAAGTCGGGAACCGAGCCGCTGGTGCGGGTGATGGTCGAAGGCGACGATGAAAGACAGGTGCGCAGCCATGCCGAAGAACTGGCGGCAGTGGTTAGCGAAGTTTGTGCGTGATTCTCGCTTGCCAGGTTGGTTTTCGTTGAGTACCATCTGCGCCCACTTTGATCGACGAGGTAAAGCATGCGTCGCCCCCTGGTAGCTGGTAACTGGAAGATGAACGGTACCCGCGCCAGCGTCGCAGAGCTGATCCAAGCGCTCCGCCAGCAGGAGTTTCCTGCAGCGGTCGAGGTCGTGGTTTTTCCATCCTGTGTCCATGTCGAGCAGGTCGTGAGCGGGTTGGCGGATGGTTCGATTGCCGTTGGCGCTCAGGACTGTGCGGCAGACGCCGGTTTCGGTGCCTTTACAGGTGAAGTGTCCGCTTCCCAGTTGGCCGATGCCGGATGCGGATGGGTATTGGTTGGTCACTCCGAGCGGCGCCTGATTCTGGGCGAAAGCGACGAGGTGACGAGCCAGAAGTTCGAAGCGGCATTGGCGTGCGGAATGACGCCGGTGCTGTGCCTTGGCGAAACGCTGGAGCAGCGTCAGGCAGGGCAGACGCTGGATGTGGTCGGGCGTCAATTGGCCTGTGTGCTGGCGACTGCCGGAATTGCCTCTTTCGAGAGGGCGGTTGTGGCGTATGAGCCGGTCTGGGCGATTGGTTCCGGATTGACGGCAACGCCGGAGCAGGCGCAGGAAATACATGCTGCCATTCGTGAGCAGCTGTCGCGTGAGGATAGGCGTATCGCCGATGGCGTGCGTATTCTGTATGGCGGCAGTGTAAAGGCGGAAAATGCCGCCGAGCTTTTTGGAATGGCGGATATCGATGGGGGGCTTATCGGTGGCGCCTCTCTGAAAGCGAATGATTTCGGTGCGATCTGTCGTGCCGCAGGGAACTGATCAGATGTTGCAGACTGTTGTGATCGTGGTGCATCTGCTGGTTGCCCTTGCTTTGGTTGTGCTGGTGCTGCTGCAGCAGGGCAAGGGTGCGGATGCTGGCGCTTCGTTCGGTTCGGGTGCTTCGGCAACCGTCTTCGGAAGCCAAGGTTCTACTACCTTTCTTAGTCGTTTTACTGCTATACTCGCCGGCGTTTTTTTCGTGACAAGTCTGGGGTTGGCGTACTTCGCAACGCAGCAGGCGGGTCAGCTGTCCCGGGCGGGCTTGCCGGATCCGGCGGTTCTGGAGATTCCAGTCAGCAAGCCGGCTGTTGAAGATGTGCCTGTTCTGGAGTCCGCTCCGTCCGCAGGCGCTACTGGCGATGTTCCTGAGGTAGGGGAAGGGCAGTAGCAAGGGTTTTTGCCGAGGTGGTGGAATTGGTAGACACGCTACCTTGAGGTGGTAGTGGCCATAGGCTGTAGGGGTTCGAGTCCCCTCCTCGGTACCAAACAAGCAGGCCCGCAGATGCGGGCTTTCTTGTTTCTGCGTTTTGGTTGACCTGTGAGTGGTGCGATCGTATAATTCGTGCCCAGTTTGTCGCGGGGTGGAGCAGTCTGGTAGCTCGTCGGGCTCATAACCCGAAGGTCGTTGGTTCAAATCCAGCCCCCGCAACCAGTTGATAAAGGCCCCTACAGAGGGGCTTTTTATTAGCTTCTAGCCAGGTCGCCGGCATCTACAGGCGATCAATAGGGATGGGCGTTTCGCCCATTTTTCATTTGTACAGCATGCGCGAGGGACTTCGATGTCGAGCAAGCTAGAACAGTTGCACGCCTTGCTGGCCCCGGTGGTCGAGGCGCTTGGCTATCAGTGCTGGGGGATCGAATTCCTTTCGCAGGGTAGACATTCCCTGTTGAGGGTCTATATCGATCATGCCAACGGGATTCTTATCGACGACTGCGAAAAGGTCAGTCGTCAACTCAGTGGTGTCCTCGACGTCGAAGATCCCATCAGCAGCGATTACACCCTTGAAGTGTCTTCGCCCGGGATGGATCGGCCACTGTTCACGCTTGAACAGTACGTCGCGAATGTGGGCGAACAGGTAAAAATAAAGCTGCGCTCGCCCTTCGAGGGCAGGCGCAATTTCCAGGGTCTTCTCCGCGGGGTGGAAGAGCAGGATGTGGTGGTGCTGGTTGATGATCACGAGTATCTGTTGCCGATCGACATGATCGACAAGACCAATATTGTTCCCCGTTTTGAGTGAAACGCGGTTCCCGCGGACCCCAATGGATTGCGAAAGGCGAGGCGTACGATGAGCAAAGAAGTACTGCTGGTTGTGGAGTCGGTATCCAATGAAAAAGGCGTACCGGCCGGTGTGATTTTCGAGGCGCTGGAGCTGGCTTTGGCCACGGCTACCAAGAAGCGCTTCGAAGATGAAGTTGACCTGCGTGTGGAAATCAATCGACAGAACGGCAGTTACGAAACGTTCCGTCGCTGGACGGTCGTCGAGGAAGAAGACTTCGACGATCCGGCGCATCAGTTGACGACCGATATGGAGCAGGCTCGCGAAGCCAACGCCAAGGTTGGCGACGTGCTCGAAGTCAAGGTCGAGTCCATCGAGTTCGGTCGTATCGCCGCCCAGACCGCCAAGCAGGTCATCGTGCAGAAAGTGCGCGAAGCCGAGCGTGCGCAGGTTGTCGAGGCCTATCGCGATCGCCTGGGCGAGATCATTTCCGGCACGGTGAAGAAGGTGACGCGCGACAGCGTCATCGTCGATCTGGGCAACAATGCCGAGGCGCTGCTGGCGCGCGAGGACATCATCGCCCGCGAAACCTTCCGCGTCGGCGCCCGTGTGCGTGCGTTGCTCAAGGAGATCCGCACCGAGAACCGCGGTCCGCAATTGATTCTTTCGCGTACCGCGCCGCAGATGCTGATCGAGCTGTTCCGCATCGAAGTGCCGGAAATCGCCGAGGAGCTGATCGAGGTGATGGGCGCCTCGCGTGACCCTGGTTCGCGGGCCAAGATCGCGGTTCGCTCCAAGGACAAGCGCATCGACCCGCAAGGTGCCTGCATCGGTATGCGCGGTTCGCGTGTGCAGGCGGTTTCGGGTGAAATCGGTGGCGAGCGCGTCGATATCGTCCTGTGGGACGAGAACCCGGCCCAGTTCGTCATCAATGCGATGGCGCCCGCAGAAGTCGCTGCCATCATCGTCGATGAAGATGCCCACGCCATGGACATCGCCGTCGGCGAAGACAATCTGGCCCAGGCCATCGGTCGCGGCGGCCAGAACGTGCGTCTGGCCAGCCAGCTGACCGGCTGGACGCTGAATGTGATGACCGAGGACGACATCCAGGCCAAGCAGCAGGAAGAAACCGGCGACATTCTGCGCAATTTCATTGAAGAGCTGGATGTCGATGAAGAGCTGGCGCAAGTACTGGTCGAGGAGGGTTTCACTTCCCTCGAAGAAGTTGCCTACGTCCCCATGGAGGAAATGCTCGGTATTGAAGGCTTCGACGAAGACATCGTCAATGAGCTACGGACCCGTGCCAAGGATCGCCTGCTGACCAAGGCGATCGCGACGGAAGAAAAACTGGCAGATGCTCAGCCGGCCGAGGACTTGCTCGCGCTGGAAGGCATGGACAAGGAACTGGCGGTCGAGTTGGCCGTGCGGGGTGTCATCACCCGTGAAGACCTGGCCGAGCAGTCGATTGACGACCTGCTCGACATAGACGGCATCGATGAAGAACGTGCCGGCAAGCTGATCATGGCCGCCCGAGCCCATTGGTTCGAGTAAGTAATTAGCGGCCTGAGGAGAGAGATGCATGACGCAAGTCACGGTGAAAGAACTGGCCCAGGTGGTCGACACACCGGTCGAGCGACTGCTGCAGCAGATGCGTGAGGCAGGACTGCCGCACACCAGCGCCGAGCAAGTAGTGACCGATAACGAAAAGCAGGCCCTGTTGGCGCACCTCAAGAGCAGCCACGGCGCCAAGGTGGATGAGCCGCGCAAGATTACCTTGCAGCGCAAGACCACGACCAAACTGAAGGTGGGTGGCAGCAAGACCATCAGTGTCGAGGTTCGCAAGAAGAAAACCTTCGTCAAGCGCACCCCGGACGAGATCGAGGCCGAGAAGCAGCGCGAGCTGGAAGAGCAGCGTGCCGCTGAAGAAGCCGCGCGCCTGAAGAGCGAAGAGGAAGCGCGTCAGCGTGCCGAGGAAGAGGCGCGGCGCAAGGCGCAGGCTGAAGTGGAGGCGCGTGTCGGTTCGCCGGTTGTTGCTCCGGCTCCTTCCCAGGAGACTCCGGTCGAGCCCGTAGCGCCGGTTGATGAGCGCAAGAAGGAAGAGCCTCGTCGTACCGAGAAGGCACGCAGCGATGACGACGAACGTCGTGATCGCAAGCAGGCTCAGCAACGTCCTGCGCCCAAGTCCAAGGCGCCATTGTCGCGTACCGTGCGTAGCGGCGATGACGATGCCGACGGCTTCCGTCGTGGCGGTCGTGGCAAATCCAAGCTGAAGAAGCGCAATGCGCACGGCTTCCAGAGCCCGAGCGGCCCTATCGTTCGCGACGTGGCCATTGGCGAGACCATCTCGGTCGCCGATCTGGCGCAGCAGATGTCGGTCAAGGCTGCGGAAGTCATCAAGTTCATGTTCAAGATGGGTACTCCGGTGACCATCAACCAGGTGCTGGATCAGGAAACTGCCCAGCTGATCGCCGAAGAACTGGGCCACAAGGTCCGCCTGGTCAGCGATAACGCCCTGGAAGAGCAACTCGCGGAACTGCTGAGGTTCGAAGGCGAAGCCATCACACGTGCACCAGTGGTGACGGTGATGGGTCACGTCGACCACGGCAAGACCTCGCTGCTCGACTATATTCGTCGCGCCAAGGTCGCTACCGGCGAAGCTGGCGGAATCACCCAGCATATCGGTGCCTACCATGTGGAAACCGAGCGCGGAATGGTCACTTTCCTCGATACCCCCGGTCACGCGGCCTTTACCGCAATGCGTGCCCGTGGTGCCAAGGCGACCGATATCGTGATCCTGGTGGTTGCCGCCGACGATGGTGTGATGCCTCAGACCCAGGAAGCCGTCCAGCATGCGAAGGCCGCTGGTGTGCCGATCGTGGTTGCGGTGAACAAGATCGACAAGCCGGACGCCAACCCGGACAACATCAAGAACGGCCTGGCCGCGCTGGATGTGATCCCCGAGGATTGGGGCGGCGATACCCCATTCGTGCCGGTATCGGCGAAGGTGGGCACCGGTGTCGACGAGCTGCTCGAAGCGGTACTGCTGCAGGCCGAGCTGCTGGAGCTCACAGCCACGCCTTCGGCGCCTGGCCGTGGCGTGGTGGTCGAGTCGCGTCTGGACAAGGGTCGTGGCCCGGTCGCGACCGTTCTGGTTCAGGAAGGCACGCTGCGTCAGGGCGACATGGCGCTGGTCGGCTCCACCTATGGACGCATCCGTGCGATGCTCGACGAGAACGGCAACAGCATCAAGGAAGCCGGTCCGTCGATTCCTGTGGAGATTCTCGGTCTGGACGGTACGCCTGAAGCCGGCGACGAGCTCAGCGTGCTGAGCGACGAGAAGAAGGCGCGTGAAGTGGCGCTGTTCCGTCAGGGCAAGTTCCGTGAAGTCAAACTCGCCCGCGCCCATGCCGGCAAGCTGGAAAATATCTTCGAGAACATGGGGCAGGAAGAGAAGAAGACGCTCAATATCGTCCTCAAATCCGATGTCCGTGGTTCCCTCGAAGCGCTGCAGGGCTCGCTGAGCGGCCTGGGCAACGATGAAGTGCAGGTGCGCGTCATCGGTGGCGGTGTCGGTGGTATCACCGAGAGCGATGCCAACCTGGCGCTGGCGTCCAACGCGGTGCTGTTCGGCTTCAACGTGCGGGCCGATGCGGGCGCGCGCAAGATCGTCGAGCAGGAAGGTCTGGATCTGCGTTACTACAACGTGATCTACGACATCATCGAGGACGTCAAGAAAGCCCTGACCGGCATGCTCGGCAGTGATGTCCGCGAGAATATTCTCGGTATCGCTGAGGTTCGTGACGTGTTCCGTTCGCCGAAGTTCGGCGCCGTCGCCGGCTGCATGGTCCTCGAGGGCATGGTGCACCGCAACCGTCCGATCCGCGTGTTGCGCGACGACGTGGTCATCTTCGAAGGCGAGCTGGAATCGCTGCGTCGCTTCAAGGATGACGTGGCCGAAGTGCGTGCCGGCATGGAGTGCGGTATCGCGGTGAAGAGCTACAACGATGTGAAGGCTGGCGACAAGATCGAAGTCTTCGAAAAAGTCGAAGTGGCGCGGTCGCTGTAATCCGAGCAGCAAGCTACAAGCGGCAAGTTTCAAGAAGTGGCCTGGTCCACCGATTGAGCTTGCCGTTTGGCTTTTTGGTATTTTTTAGCTTGAAGCTTAGCGCTTGAAGCTTGAGGCAGCTTATATGGCCAAAGAATTCAGTCGTACCCAGCGCATAGGCGACCAGATGCAGCGCGAGCTGGCATCCTTGATCCAGCGTGAAATCAAGGACCCGCGTCTCGGTCTGGTGACCATCACCGCCGTCGAGGTCAGTCGTGATCTTTCCCATGCCAAGGTGTTCATCACCATCATGGGCAAGGACGATGACGAGGATGCGGTCAAGAGCAATCTGCGGATACTCAACGATGCGGGCGGCTTCCTGCGCATGCAGCTGGGCAAGGCGATGAAGCTGCGCACGGTGCCGCAGCTGCATTTCAGCTATGACGCCAGTGTTCGTCGCGGAGTCGAGTTGACGTCGCTGATCGAGCGGGCGGTCGCAGAAGACCGCAAGCACAGCGATGGGGGCTAAGGCGTGGCACAGGTAAAACGCATTCGCCGCGCAGTCAGCGGCATCATTCTTCTCGACAAGCCGCGCGGGTTCACTTCCAACGCGGCGCTGCAGAAGGTTCGCTGGCTGCTCAATGCCGAGAAGGCCGGGCACACCGGCAGCCTCGACCCGCTGGCCACCGGGGTGCTGCCCCTGTGCTTCGGTGAGGCCACCAAGTTTTCCCAGTACCTGCTCGATGCCGACAAGGCCTACGAGACGGTCGCCCAGCTCGGTGTGACCACCACTACGGCAGATGCCGAGGGCGAGGTTATCGAGCGCAAGCCGGTCAATATCAGCCAGGCTCAGCTCGAAGCCATACTGCCGCAGTTTCGCGGTGATCTTCAGCAGATTCCACCGATGTACTCGGCGCTCAAGCGTGACGGCCAGCCACTTTACAAGCTGGCGCGCGCCGGAGAGGTAGTGGAGCGCGAGCCGCGTTCTGTTACCATTGCACGCCTGGATCTGCTGTCGCTGGACGCTGATCGGGCGAGACTTGCGGTGTCGTGCAGCAAAGGCACCTATATCCGCACGCTGGTCGAGGATATCGGGTATGAACTGGGCTGCGGGGCACACGTGGCGGAGCTGCGGCGAACCCAGGCAGGCCCCTTCGATCTGTCCCGGACGGTCACGCTCGAAGCGCTGGAACAGGCTCATGCCAATGGTGGAGCAGAGGCGCTCGATACCTTTCTCCTGCCGGTCGACAGCGGGTTGGAGCACTGGCCGCTGGTGCAGCTTTCGGAGCACAGCGCATTTTACTGGCTGCACGGGCAGCCGGTGCGCGCACCGCAGGCCCCGCAGTTCGGCATGATGCGGGTGCAGGATCATACCGGACGCTTTATCGGTATCGGTGAAATGAGCGATGACGGGCGCATTGCGCCGCGTCGACTGATTCGGTCGGAATGACCGATATGCACTGCGCCTGATGGCGCGTTGCATCACGAGGATGGCTGTTGGCAGGCACGGTCAGCCCTCTTTTAAAACACGGGACTTTCCCGGCCTGTTCACTGTAAGGAGCCCATCATGGCACTTAGCGTTGAAGAAAAAGCCCAGATCGTTAACGAGTACAAGCAAGCTGAAGGCGATACCGGTAGCCCGGA
The DNA here is from genome assembly GCF_013522825.1 of Stutzerimonas stutzeri. Classification (GTDB taxonomy): domain Bacteria; phylum Pseudomonadota; class Gammaproteobacteria; order Pseudomonadales; family Pseudomonadaceae; genus Stutzerimonas; species Stutzerimonas stutzeri_AK. Next base: position 14,796 of record NZ_JAAMQZ010000027.1, on the reverse strand, counting down.
AGTGCAGGTTGCCCTGCTGACCGCCAACATCAACAAGCTGCAAGGTCACTTCAAGGCCAACGGCAAGGACCACCACTCGCGTCGTGGCCTGATCCGTATGGTCAACCAGCGTCGTAAGCTGCTGGATTACCTGAAGGGCAAGGACACTACTCGTTACAGCACCCTGATCGGTCGTCTGGGTCTGCGTCGTTAAGACGTAGCGAGCTGGAAGCTAGAAGCCGGAAGCTGGAAGCAGGACGTCGTTCCTGCTTCCAGCTTTCGGCTTTCAGCTTCAGGCTTTTCGTAGAAAGTGCTGGGTCCGACTCCCGTGCTTTCCGCCAATTTCCCCCAAAGGCAACACAGAGAAGGAAAACACCGTGAACCCGGTAATCAAGAAATTTCAGTTCGGTGAGTCGACCGTAACCCTCGAGACGGGTCGTATCGCCCGTCAAGCCTCCGGCGCTGTGCTGGTCACCGTTGACGATGATGTCGCTGTACTGGTCGCCGTCACTGGCGCGAAGACGGCTGATCCGAGCAAAGGCTTTTTCCCGCTGTCCGTGCACTATCAGGAAAAAACCTACGCGGCTGGCAAGATCCCCGGCGGTTTCTTCAAGCGCGAGGCACGTCCCTCCGAGAAGGAAACCCTAACTTCGCGCCTGATCGACCGCCCGATCCGCCCGCTGTTCCCGGAAGGTTTCCAGAACGAAGTGCAGGTCATCTGCACCGTGATTTCCACCAGCAAGAAGACCGATCCGGATATCGCTGCGATGATCGGTACCTCTGCTGCGCTGGCCATTTCCGGCATTCCGTTCAATGGTCCTATCGGTGCCGCACGCGTAGCCTTCCACCCGGAAACCGGCTACCTGCTGAACCCGACCTACGAGCAGCTCAAGGCCTCCAGCCTGGACATGGTCGTGGCCGGCACCAAGGACGCCGTACTGATGGTCGAGTCCGAGGCCAAGGAACTGACCGAAGACCAGATGCTGGGCGCCGTGCTGTTCGCCCACGACGAATTCCAGGCTGTGATCCAGGCTGTGACCGAGCTGGCAGCTGAAGCCGCGAAGCCGACCTGGGACTGGCAGCCGAAAGCGGAAAGCACCGAGTTGCTCAATGCGATTCGCAGCGAGTTCGGCGAAGCGATTTCCCAGGCTTACACCATCATCATCAAGCAGGACCGCTATGCGCGCCTGGGCGAGCTGCGCGAGCAGGTCGTCGCCCGCTTCTCCGGCGAAGAAGGTCAGCCTTCCGCCGGCGAAGTGAAGGAAGCCTTCGGCGAAATCGAATACCGCACCGTGCGCGAGAACATCGTCAACGGCAAGCCGCGTATCGACGGTCGCGATACCCGCACCGTACGTGGCCTGAACATCGAAGTCGGCGTGCTCGACAAGACCCACGGCTCGGCCCTGTTCACCCGTGGCGAAACCCAGGCGCTGGTGGTCGCTACCCTCGGTACCGCGCGTGACGCACAGTTGCTCGACACCCTGGAAGGCGAGAAGAAAGACCCCTTCATGCTGCACTACAACTTCCCGCCGTATTCGGTGGGCGAGTGTGGTCGCATGGGCGCCACTGGCCGCCGCGAAATCGGTCACGGTCGTCTGGCCCGCCGCTCCGTGGCCGCCATGCTGCCGAGCGCCGACGAGTTCCCGTACACCATTCGCGTGGTGTCGGAAATCACCGAATCCAACGGTTCCAGCTCCATGGCTTCGGTCTGCGGCGCTTCCCTGGCCCTGATGGACGCCGGTGTGCCGATGAAGGCGCCGGTGGCCGGTATCGCCATGGGCCTGGTCAAGGAAGGCGAGAAATTCGCCGTACTGACCGACATCCTCGGCGACGAAGATCACCTGGGCGACATGGACTTCAAAGTGGCCGGTACCGCCAAGGGCGTCACCGCGCTGCAGATGGACATCAAGATCCAGGGCATTACCGAAGAGATCATGGAAATCGCGCTGGGCCAGGCACTGGAAGCGCGCCTGAACATTCTCGGTCAGATGAACCAGGTCATTGCTCAGTCGCGTACCGAGCTGTCGGCCAACGCACCGACCATGATTGCGATGAAGATCGACCAGGACAAGATCCGCGACGTCATCGGCAAGGGTGGCGCGACCATCCGTGGTATCTGTGAAGAGACCAAGGCGTCCATCGATATCGAGGACGACGGTTCGATCAAGATCTTCGGCGAAACCAAGGAAGCGGCCGAGGCTGCCCGTCAGCGCGTGCTGGGCATCACCGCAGAAGCCGAGATCGGCAAGATCTACGTTGGCAAGGTGGAGCGCATCGTCGATTTCGGCGCCTTCGTCAACATCCTGCCGGGCAAGGATGGTCTGGTGCACATCTCGATGCTGAGTGATCAGCGCGTGGAGAAAGTCACCGATATTCTCAAGGAAGGCCAGGAAGTCGAAGTGTTGGTGCTGGACGTGGACAACCGCGGTCGCATCAAGCTGTCGATCAAGGATGTAGCGGCGGCGAAGGCTTCCGAAGCCTGATTGGCCTGATGTGAGACAAGCACTTCGCAGGGCCTGAACGCTTCAGGTCTGCGGCTTGAACAAACGCCCCGACTGTTCGGGGCGTTTGTTTTTCTGCTGGCGCCGGTTGTTGCAACTTGCACGCCCTGCTGAGGCAAAACATGCAGTGTGCTAGTGGCGTTAAGCTACTGCATATAGCTAAGTTGTTGATTTATAGGGCTTTGAAAAGTGGCAAAAACTGGCATGCCGCTTGCGATATCTCCTGTGGACCTGCGGTCGGAGTGATACCGCAGTCATTTAAAGAACAGGAGTGCCACTATGAATACAATCCAGAAGTCTCTTACAGCTACCGCCATTGCCGCCGCCCTGAGCCTGCCCGTGGCAGGTGTTGCATTTGCCGATGTCACCCCAGCGACGCAGAAGACCGATACGCTGATGCTGGCCACCAATGACCGCGTGGAAAAGGCCGGTGACGCCGTTTCTGATACCTGGATTACCACCAAGGTGAAATCAACCTTGCTGGCCGACGATGCCACACCCGGTATGGATATCGAAGTGGAAACCAAGGACGGCGTTGTTTCGCTGTCCGGTACCGTGGCCACCGAGGCCGAGCGTGAAGTGGCCATCAACAAGGCCAAAGGCATCAAGGGTGTGCGGGACGTTTCGGCAGACGGCCTGAAAGCGGCTGACTGATCCGCTGCGCTGATTGATTGACACGCCTCTGGCGACAGGCATGGATGCCTCGCCAGCAGGGCTGTCAGGGCTATCCGATTTCAGCGGCCCCGTTCGCTGTCTATACGCCGCAGGCGGTTCCCCTCGAAACGCAGGAAATGGTACATGCCATGGGTAGGACCATAGGTCCACTCTTCGACCTGTACTTCCTGGTGATACCCATACCTGTCAATGATGTCCTTGAAGCCTACCTGCGCTGCGCTGGTGGGCTCGCCGCATTTTGTTCTGACTTCAGCCGTAGAGGCATCCAGGCTGACCAGGGCACTGCCGCAGCGATAGGTGGAAGAAGCCTGGGCGGTACCGATAGCTGTGAGTAGCAGTACGGTAAGGGGTAGCAAGAGAGGCATGTTCACTTAATCCTGGTTCAGCGGGCGCGGCGCGATTCGATGCGTATCAGGCGATTGCCTTCAAAGGTCAGGATACTGAGCTTGCCGTTGGTGGGGCCATAGAGCCACTCCTCGATGATCATTTCCTGCCTGGCATGCGGGCCGAGGGTATAGCCGACAAGGTCGCGTTGCATAGGGGGGCCGCACTTGCGTTCCACCTCGAAAGTCCGGTCGCCGGTGCTGACCAGTTGGCTGCCGCAGCGCAGGGTGTCGGCCTGTGACATCGGGCTGGCGCCCATCAGGCCGAGTAGCAGGAGATGAAAAGCCGTGCGCATATCATTCGCTTCCCAGATGCAGAGAGGTCGGGACCTGCCCGTTCTCTGCGGTTTCGCTGGTGCCTGTATCGAGCAGGTAGGCCCGTGAGGCATCAAGGCCAGCCTGATCGACCAGGTAATCCTTGATCGCGTTGGCACGGGCACGACTCAGGCTGCGCAGCAGCGCGGTACTGTCCGCACGGCTGGCGATCACCGCGTCATGCATGTTCTGCCGGCGCTGTGCATCGTCGAGTTCTTTCCATGCCTCGGGCGGCTGCTGCTTCAGGCGGCTACGGTAGATGCCTTCGAGCAAGGCCGCCTTGTCCTCTTCGCTGACGTCCAGTTGCGCCGCATCGGCTGGCACCTTGTCGCCGCGCCGCTGCAGCATGCTGTACAGGGTCTGCTGGTATTCGCGCTGCAGCCACTGTTCGGCGAGCAAGGGGCCGTCTGCCTGCGGCGAACTCTGACCTTCGATTTCAAGGCGCAGCACCGGACGTTCGTTCAGCGCACGGGCCAGGGTGTCCAGGTTGCCGCGTGCCTGCGGGTCGAGTTCGCTGCTGCCGGGGGCGAACAGTACCTGGCTGAGGTCGACCTGGTCTCCATCCACCAGCCCGGCAAGAAACTTGAAGGGTGCCTGGACGGCACGGGTGATCAGGTTGCGCAGCGTTTGCCAGACGATGGGCATGACGTCGAACTGCGGGTTGTTGAGGTCGCCCTGTACCGGCAGTTCGAGGGAGATGGTGCCCTTGCTGTCCTTGAGCAGCGCCACGGCCAGCCGAACGGGCAGATCGACCGCTTCGGGGCTGTCGACCTGTTCGCCGAGCTGCAGCTGTTGCAGCACGACCTTGTTGTCGGCGTTGAGCTGCCCTTGCTGGATGCGATAGTGCAGGTCCAGGTCCATGCGGCCCTTCTGGATGCGATAACCGGCGAATTTGCTGGAGTAGGGCGACAGCGTGGTCAGTTCGACCTGTTTGAAACTGGTGGCGATATCCAGGCTCTGCAGCGGGTCGAAGGGGGTGAGCGTGCCCTTGATGCTGACCGGCGCATAGCGATCGACCTTGCCTGTGACGTCCACCGAAGCCGGTTGCTGCTGGCGATTGTCCAGCGTGCCGACCGCGCCATTGAGCTCCTGCACGGCGGTGATGAAGGGCGGGCGCAGGCTGAGGTCGGAGAAGTTGGCCGAACCCTCGGCGATATTGATGCCGCCGATGCGGATGGCCAGCGCTTCCTGCTCCGTTGCCTCGGGTGCAGTGGCATCTGGTGAAGGCTTGTCCACCAGTAGGTCGTTGATATTGGTGGTGAGGTCGGGGTTGATGATGAAGCGGGTGTAGGGCTGCGCCAGATCGATGCTTTGCATCTGCAATTGCTGCGGGTGGCGGTAATCCAGGCCCTTGAGCTGCAGCCGCTGCCATTTGAGGAAGTCGCGGTTCTTGATGGTGTCCAGCGTATGCAGCTGGGTGATCTCGACCGCTCCGCCCAGGTTGAAGGCCAGCGGTTCGGCTTCGAGCAGTTCGAGCTTCAGCTGGCTGGCGAGAAAGCCGCTGCGCAGTTCCAGATGCACGAAAGGCGTCAGGTAGGCCTGGGCGATGCGCAGGTCGATGTCCTGGCTGTCGATGGCCAGCGTGCCCGTCAGTGGCGTCAGCTGCAGCTGTCCCTGTGCCTGTAGCGAGCCCCGGTTGCCGATGCCGGTGTCGAGTTCAATGGTGAAAGGCGAGGTGCCCCGGCTGTCGAAATCGGACAGGTCGAGATTCAGCGGACCGAGTTCCAGAGCGACTTCCTGTTCCGGCACTCGGTCGCTCAAGTGCAGCTGATAGTCGCGCAGTTGCGCGCTCTGCAAGAGCACCTGCCAGCTTGGCGTCGTGTCGGCATCATCCGCTGCGGCGGGGCTTTCGGCTGCACTCTCTTCGCTATTGGCGCTGGCGAGCAGCTTCTGCCAGTTCAGTTCGCCGTCGGCTTCGCGGGCCGCCCAGGTTTCGAGTTTCTGGCTGCGCAGCGCGCCGATGACGACCTGCTGTCCGGCCAGGTCCACCGAGGTCTGGCTGATATCGAGCTGCTCCAGGCGCAGCAGCGGCTGGCCATCCGGCGTGTCGAGCTGGAAGGGCGAAAGCTGCAGGCTCAGATCGCTCAGTTGCAGTTCGGTGCCTTCGCCAAGGTCGAGCCGGTAATCACTGGCGAAACTGGCCCGGCCCTCGACGAGCCGCAAGGGGAGGGCGTCCTGGGCGTAGGCCCAGAAATCCTTCAGCTGCAGGTTGCTGATCTTCAGCTGACCGGATGAGGCCACGGGCGAGAGGCTGAGCTGCCCTGTCCAGTCCACGCGCGCGCCGCTGGGGCCGCTGGCGACCAGAACCGCCTCGGCGGACTCATCCGAGCGGGTGGCGAAGTTGAGCAGCTCGAAGTTGAGCGAGTCGAGCAGGAAATCGATGGGCTCGGCGGGACGCTGATCGGCGAATCGAATCGAGCCCTCCACCAGTTGCAGTCGACCGATGCTCAGGGCAAAAGGCTCCTGATCGGCCTCTTCAGCCTGTTCTTCGCTGCTCGGCGGCAGGTTGAAGAGCTGGCTCAGGTTGAGTACACCCTGCTCGTCGAACAGCACCTGGGTCTGCAGACGGACCAGTTCGAGGTCGGCGATCTGCAGCTCGCGGCGCCACAGGCTGCTCCATTCGAGATCCAGATAGAGCCGTTCGAACCCGAGCTGCTGCTGACCTTCTTCGCCCAGATGCAGGTTGAACAGCGTCAGTTCGAGCGTGAAGGGATTGAATTCGATCCGCTCCAGGCGCGCCGGGACCGTGGCGTACTGGATCAGTTGCTGGTTGACGATCCGCTGGGCTACACCCGGCAGGATCAGAAAGCCGATCAGGCAATAGCAGGTCAGTGCGGTCATCAGGCCGATGAGCGCTCGCTTCATTCCGTTGGGCATGCGACGTTGATTCCAGGCGATTGACTGCTTTGGAGTATGGCATGGGAGCCGGCTTCAGGTGTGTGGCGCAGGATAAAGAGGGCTCTAGCGAATCGGCAGGCCCATGCGGCGTCTGGCGCGATGTACGGAGCCATTGCGAACCGCCCAGCGCAGCAGCGGCGCGGTGCTCCTGACGCCGAAGCGTATCGCCTGGCGCTGGCGTGGGCCTTGCTGCAGCCCGAGCATATCGCCGGCCCAGTCCGGCAGCAGCTCGACGCCGGCCTGCATCATCAGGGCGCCGAAGGGCCTGGCCAGTGCGCTGGGTGCCGGTGCGTTGAACAGGATGCGCAGAACTTCCCGTGAGCGTTCATCGCACTGCAATTGTGGTCGTATCGTGTCGAGATAGCGTGCGATCTGCTCTCTGGAGCGTGGTACGTCGCGAGCGCCGAGGGCTTCGGCGATCCGTGCGACTTCGGCGTAGTAGCGGTCCTGCTCGCTGCCGGGCAGGGATGGGTTCAGGTAGTGCAGGTGCGCCTTGAGAAAGCTGCTGACTTCGGCCACGTGAACCCAGGTCAGCAGCTCCGGGTCGCTGGCGGCATAGGGGCGACCGTCCGCTGCATGGCCGTTGACGTTCAGGTGTATCGCGCGGACCCGCTTGATCAGGCGCTCGGCATCGGCATGGCTGCCGAAGGTGGTGGCCGAGATGAACTGCCCGGTACGGCGCAGGCGTCCCAGCAGGTCCTGGCGGAAGTTCGAGTGGTCCCAGACACCGGCCAGCGCCAGCGGATGCAGCGCCTGCAGCAGCAGAGCCGAGATGCCGCCGATCAGCATCGAGGTGAAATCGCCATGCACCTTCCAGCACACCGAGTCCGGGCCGAACAGGCCTGGATCGCCCGGCGGGTTTTCATAGTCCACACCGCCGATGGCCAGGCCGGTGAGACTCAGTACCTGGGTTTCGATATGACGGCGGAGAAATTCCATGGCGGACGGCGGCGGTGGCGGAAGAGGGCGAATGTTACCTGAACCCTCTGCGTTGCGTGGAGCAAGGAACCGGACAGCGAGCGCCGCGCCATCCGGTTGCGGCGCACAGGCTCAGCCGCGATGACGGCTGCGGAAGAAGTCGATCAGGCCCTGGGTCGAGGCGTCCTCGGCGGGTGGCGCGTCGAAGCGGGTCATCTGGCCATAAACGGTCTTGCCCAGATCCTTGCCGAGTTCGACGCCCCACTGGTCGAAGGAGTTGATCCCCCAGATCACGCCCTGCACGAATACCTTGTGCTCGTAGAGGGCGATCAGCGCGCCGAGACGACCGGGGCTGATGGTCTCCATCACCACGGTATTGCTCGGTCGGTTGCCAGGAATGACCTTGTGCGGCGCCAGTCGCTCGATCTCGGCTTCGCCCAGCCCCCTGGCGCGCAATTCGGCTTCGGCTTCTTCACGGGTCTTGCCGAGCATCAGCGCCTGGCTCTGCGACAGGCAGTTGGCATAGAGCCATTCATGGTGGTCGGACACCGGATTGTGGCTGACCACCGGGACGATGAAGTCCGCCGGGATCAGCGGTGTGCCCTGGTGCAGCAACTGGTGATAGGCGTGCTGGCCGTTGGCGCCGACGCCGCCCCAGATCACCGGTCCGGTGCCGCAGGCAACCGCGCTGCCGTCCTGACGCACGCTCTTGCCGTTGGACTCCATGTCCATCTGCTGCAGGTGTTTGACGAAGTTGCGCAGGTAATGGTCGTAGGGCAGGAAGGCATAGCTCTGCGCACCCCAGAAGTTGTGATACCAGACGCCGAGCATGGCCAGCAGCACCGGCATGTTGCGCTCGAAGGGTTCGTTGAGGAAATGCTGGTCCATGCTGTAGGCACCGGAGAGCAGGTCCTTGAAGTTGGACATGCCGATGGCCAGGGCAATAGGCAGGCCGATGGCCGACCACAGGGAATAGCGCCCGCCGACCCAGTCCCACATGGGGAAAATGTTCTTCTCTTGAATGCCGAACTCGACAGCGGCCTGGCGGTTGCTGGTCACCGCGATGAAGTGGCGATAGAGCTTCTCTTCAGTGCCACCCTTGCCCAGATACCAGTTGCGTGCGGCCTGGGCGTTCTTCAGGGTTTCCAGGGTGCTGAAGGTCTTGCTGGAAATGATGAACAGGGTGGTTTCGACGTTCAGCTTGGCGGTCACTTCGCGGAATTCGCTGCCATCGATATTGGCCAGGTAATGCGTGCGCACGCCGTGCTGGGTGAAGGGCAGCAGCGCCTCGGAGACCAGCTGCGGACCGAGGAAGGAGCCGCCGATGCCGATGTTCACCACGTCGGTGATGGTCTTGTCGCTGAAGCCGCGCCAGAGATTATTGTGGATGCGCGTGACGAAATCGGTCATCTGCGCAAGGGCCGTGTGCACTTCGCGCATGATGTTCTGCCCGTCGACCATCACGCTGTCACCCATCGGGCGGCGCAGTGCGGTGTGCAGCGCTGGGCGCCCCTCCGAGGCATTGATCCGCTCGCCCTCGAACATGGCGCGCGCCGCCTGCTCGACGCCAGCCTCGCGTGCGAGGTTGACCAGCAGTGCGCGGGTTTCGGGCGTGATCAGGTTCTTCGAGTAGTCGAGAAACAGGCCGCAGCAGGAAGCCGAGAGGTCCTCGAAGCGTGTCGGATCGGCCTTGAACGCCTCGCGCATGCTGAAGTGCTGCATGGCCAGGCGATGGTCTTCCAGGGCCTTCCAGGAGGGCAGGGCAGTGGCGTCGAGAGGGTGCTGGTAGTAGCTCATGGGGTGCGGCTTCCTTTGCGTGGCGGACTGTCTGCACGGTTGCGGTTGCGTGCGCCGGCAGTGACAGGGTCGTCCCCGAGGGGCGCTCGATCATGCGGGTGCACGGGCATTCTTCCTGAATCCTGTAGGTGCGGACCGCTCCGGGACAGTCGAAGCGGCGGCGACACATCCGGCGTCGCAGACTGGTCTGACTGGAAAAATCGCGCTGCGTTCCGAAACAACTTTGCCGCTTCGCTGCCACCGGGCACAACAGCGAAACCATTGCAGATTCACTTGTCGAGCGAAACCCCGAAACAATAAAAAGCCCGCGACGCGCTGAGCGTTGCGGGCTTCGAACTTTCGGCTGACGCCTCAGGCAACCTGAACCGGAATGGCGTTGCTGGTATGGCTGAGATCGCCATCGGCGCCCATATAAAGGACGTGCGGCTTGAAGCTGGCCAGTTCGGCTTCGCTGTAGTGGGCGTAGGCACAGATGATCAGTCGATGGCCGACACCCGCCTTGTGCGCTGCCGCGCCGTTGACGGAAATGATCTTCGAGCCTTCCTCGCCACGAATGGCGTAGGTGGTGAAGCGCTCGCCGTTGTCGACGTTGTAGATCTGGATCTGTTCGTATTCGCGGATGCCGGCCAGGTCCAGCCAGTCGCCGTCGATGGCGCAGGAACCTTCGTAATCCAGTACCGAGTGGGTCACCTGGGCGCGGTGCAGTTTGGCCTTGAGCATGATGGCGTGCATGGCGGGGGTCCTCCGGGTGCGCAAGCGGCGCAGAGTGTGCCCGAACCCTGGGGTGTGATCAAGGCCGAGGGTTCGTGGGATATCCCTGGTTGCGGCAGGGCTTTACTGCACGGGTGGGCCGATATCGACCTGCAGGTTGTCGATCAGGCGGGTCTTGCCGAGAAAGGCCGCCGCGAGGATGACCCGCTCGCGTGTCCCGGTGGTGGCGGGTTGCAGGTCGGTGGCGCTGCGAATCTCCAGATAGTCAGGGCGCAGGCCGGCGGCCTGCAGGGCTTCCCGGCCCTTGAGCAGCAGCGCGGCATAATCCTGCTCGCCGTTGCGCAGGGCGTCAGCCATCTGGTGCAGGGTGCGGTACAGCGCCGGAGCGCTGGCGCGTTCTTCCGGGCTGAGGTAGCCATTGCGCGAGGACAGTGCCAGGCCGTCTTCGGCACGCACGATGGGCTCGCCGATGATCTGCACCGGCATGTTCAGGTCGCGCACCATGGTGCGGATCACTGCCAGTTGCTGGAAGTCCTTTTCACCGAATACCGCAAGATCAGGCTGCACCATGTTGAACAGCTTGCTGACGACCGTCGAGACGCCGTCGAAGTGACCTGGACGGCTGCCGCCACAGAGCCCTTCGGAAACGCCGGGAACGCTGACGATGGTCTGCAGGGCCTGGCCGCTGGGATACATCTCTTCCACATTGGGTGTGAACAGCAGGTGGCAACCGGCCTCGAACAGCTTGTCCTGGTCGGCGGCGAGGGTGCGCGGGTAGCTGGCCAGGTCTTCGTTCGGGCCGAACTGCAGCGGGTTGACGAAGATGCTGGCGACGACGAAATCCGCCCGCTGCCCGGCCTTTCTGATCAGCGCGATATGGCCGTCGTGCAGGTTGCCCATGGTCGGCACGAAGCCGATACGCTTGCCTTCGCCGCGCGCGCGGTTGATCGCCGCGCGCAGGTCGGCGACCGTTCTGACAACGTTCATGCGGAGAACCCGTGTTCGGCTGCGGGGAATTCCACGGCCTTGACGGCTGCCGCATAGGCTGCGATGGCCTTGGCGATGTCGCCATGCTCGGCCATGAAGTTCTTCACGAACTTCGGTGCGCGCCCGCTGAGCGACAGGCCCAGCATGTCATGCAGGACCAGCACCTGGCCGTCGGTGTCGCTGCCGGCGCCGATACCGATGACGGGTATGTCGACGGCCTGGGTGATACGTGCGGCCAGTTCGCTGGGCACGCATTCGAGCAGCAACAGGGCTGCGCCAGCGGCTTCCAGGGCTTGTGCGTCGGCGATCATCTGCTGCGCCTGGGCTTCCTGGCGGCCCTGAACCTTGTAGCCGCCGAAGATATTCACCGCCTGTGGCGTGAGGCCCATGTGGGCGCAGACAGGAATGCCGCGCTCGGCCAGCAACCGGATGGATTCGGCCAGCCAGGCCGCGCCCTCGACCTTGATCATGTGCGCGCCGGCCTTCATCAGCGTGGCCGAGTTGTTCAGCGTCTGCTCGGTGGTGGCATTGGCCATGAACGGCAGGTCGGCGACGATCATCGCGCCACGGTTGCCGCGTTTGACGCAGGCGGTGTGGTAGGCCATCTCTTCGACGGAGACGGGCAGCGTGCTGTCATGCCCTTGCAGGACCATGCCCAGGGAGTCGCCGATCAGCAGCATTTCGACCCCGGCTTCGCTGGCGGTCTTGGCGAACGTGGCGTCATAGCAGGTAAGCATGACGATCTTTTCGCCTTTCTGTTTGAGGCCTTGCAGGGTGGTCAGGGTTACGTCAGGCATGAATGCCGTCCTCCTAGGGTTCATCGCGAGCCGCGTTGCTGCGTCAAATAGGCGCGTGCCGGCAGAGGGCGCTTATAGTCTCGATGGCGGCGTGCCAAGTCAATCGTGAGTGTTACCGGAGGCGTTACGCCTGTTACCTGGCAACAGACCGTTGAAAAACTACCTGCGTTGGCAATACGTCGTTAAAAACAGCCTCAGAAAGCCGCTTGCGGCTAACGCGCTTCAGCGCGGCCCGAAGGGCGAACGAAGTGAGTCATGCTCATTTAGAACACCTAAACTCCGCTTCTTCGGCTGTTTTTGCCTTGTCTTGCCTGCCTCGCCTACGTTTTCAACGGCCTGTTGATACCAGAAGGGCATCCAGTCGCTCGATCCCCTCGAAAGGGCAGGCCGCAAGCAGTTCGGCCAGCAGGCGGCCATCGGGCAGTTGCAGGTCTGGCGGGGCGATCTCGGCCAGCGGGTAGAGCACGAAGGCTCTGGCGTGCAGGTGATAATGCGGAACGGTCAGCCTGGGTTCGTCGAGCAAGCGTTCACCGAACAACAGGATGTCCAGGTCCAGCGTACGCGGCCCCCAGCGTTCGGCCTTGCGCTCACGGCCCTGAGCCTGCTCGATGGCCTGCAGCGCGTCGAGCAGTTGCAGGGGCGACAGGCGGGTATCCAGCGCCGCGACGGCATTGTTGTAGCGTGGTTGGTCCGCCGGGCCGAGCGGGTCGCTGGCATACAGGGAGGAAACGGCGGCGAGATGGCAGTCGGGCAGGGCATCCAGCGCCATGAGCGCGCAGCGCAACTGCTCCCCCGGTTCGGCGAGATTGCTGCCGAGGCCTATATAGACGCGCTCCATCATTCGTTAGCGGTCGGCGTGCCTTCGGCCGGCCCGCGTTTGCGTCGTCCGCCGCTGCGTCGGCGCTTGCGTGGCGCACTGCCGTCATCGTCCCGCTTGCTGAGGTCGCGAATCATGTTGCGGCGCTCGCTGTCGCTGACTTCCTGATACTCGGTCCACCAGTCGCCAAGGCCATTGGTCTGCTCGCCGGCACTTTCGCGCAACAGCAGGAAGTCGTAACCGGCGCGGAAACGCGGGTTGTCCAGCAACTGGTCGGCGCGGCGCCCCTGGCGACGCGGCAGGCGTTCCTGCATGTCCCAGATTTCGCGCATCGGCAGGGTGAAGCGCTTGGGAATGGCGGTGCGCTGGCATTGTTCCCAGACGAGGTCGTGGGCCGCTTCCTGCATTGCCGGTATCGGCGGCAGGCCGCGCTCTTGCGCTTGCAGTACACGCGCCGGCAGCGCTGGCCAGAGCAGTGCGGCAAACAGAAAGGCCGGCGTGACCGGCTTGCCCTGGGCAATGCGCTGGTCGGTATTGGTCAGGGCGTTGCGAATCAGCGTGCCGGCGTATTCCGGGTTGTCCTCAAGCGCTTCGGCGCTGGCGGGGAACAGCGGGGCGAACAGGTCGTACTCCAAGAGCAGTTCGAAGGTGCGCAAGGCTTTGCCGCCCAGGAACAGCTTGAGGATTTCATCGAACAGCCGTGCCGAAGGCACGTCACAGAGCATGTCGGCCAGTTCGGCGATGGGGTCGGCGCTGTGTTTCTCGATCTCGAAATCCAGCTTGGCGGCGAAGCGGACTGCCCGCAGCATGCGCACCGGATCTTCCAGGTAGCGCTGCTCCGGGTCGCCGATCAGGCGGATCAGCCGGTTGCGGATATCATGGACGCCGTGGGTATGGTCGAGAATGCGTTCGGTGGTCGGGTCGTAATACAGCGCGTTGATGGTGAAGTCGCGACGCTGGGCATCGTCTTCCAGCGTTCCATAAACGTTATCACGCAGTATGCGCCCGCTTTCGTTGCGTGAGGCCAGATGGCTGGCATCTTCCTCGTCATCGGCTTCGGGATGATTGGCGCGGAACGTGGCGACTTCGATGATCTCGCGACCGTAGTGCACATGCACCAGCTTGAAGCGCCGACCGATGATGCGTGCATTGCGGAATTCGGCCCGAACCTGCTCGGGTGTGGCGCTGGTGGCCACGTCATAGTCCTTGGGCGACAGCTGTAGCAGCAGGTCGCGCACGCAGCCGCCCACCACATAAGCCTGATAGCCGGCCTGCTGGAGCCGCTCGACGACGCTGACGGCGTGTCGGCTGATGTCCTCGCTGTGCAGTGAATGCTGCCTGCCGGACAGAATTTCAGGTGTGTGTCGAGGGCGCGGAAAGCGGCGCAGGGGAGAACGAAAAGACTGGAACAGCTTTTTCAGCATGGGAGGCACTGTGTGGCGAAAGGACGGGTGACCAGGCTCTGTACGAAAAGTACCTGCGCTCGGTGATGCTTCGTTAAAAATCGGTTCGGAATGCTCATGTACAGCTCGTACACTCCGCTTCCTCACCAATTTTTGCCTCGCCTGACCTTCGCTCGGACACTTTTCGTACAGACCTTAGAAAACAAGCACGAAACTGGCGTGAATTCTAGCACCGGGAGCAGGGATGGTGAACGAAGCGTGGGGAGGTGTCAAAATTCGACCAGGAGCTGGAAAGCACAAGGGGAGCCGAAGCTCCCCTTTAAAAGATGTTGCGTGCTTTGTTGTTATTGGTATTTCGGACGTGTTGTTTTTGTTTGATCGTCCGTTCCCTTCGGCTATCGCTTTCGGGAATCGCTCCTACATTGGGAGCAAAGAGCAAACGGATTGCTTTGGTCGCTGATTTGCCATCGATCACATGATCCAACCAGTCCTGAATTCATAGAATAAGCGCAACGCTTGAAACGAGAGGCAGAGAGCCAGCCACCGGTAGAATCCAGGCTCTCACACCGAAGGATTCAAGCGCAGATGACTACGCATTACCGGCAGCTGACTCAG
>NZ_JAAMQZ010000026.1 GCF_013522825.1 Stutzerimonas stutzeri | reverse complement strand
ATGCCACCCCTGCGTCGCTGCGCTCCGACTGCCCGGCCGGATGGCCGTGGAACAGGTGGCCAGATGGCCCTGGAATGCCTGGCCAGATGAGAGCGGACTGGGTGGCCGGATGGCGTGGAATCCGCAGAAACTCTTCGCCAACATTCAGTTTTATGCCTTCTGGCCTTCCGCCGGATTCCTTGCAGGCTATGCATTCCTTGCAACGGCAGGCATGATTTAACCAGCAGCCCTAGCAAGCCTGGCGCATCCCGTCACGGCTCAGGCCATGAAACCAAAACCAAGGAGACAAGATGTCCCTCATCACCGAGTACCGAGCCACAGAAGAAGCCATCAAGGAGCTTCAGGACCGACTGAAGAAGCTGAGCGGAAATGAAGCCCTTTTGAAGGAGATGGAGTTCGAGGAAAAGCTGCGATCCTTGATGTCTGAGTATGGCAAGAACCTGCGTGACATCATCGCGATTCTTGACCCGGACTATCGAAAGCAGGTTTCCCATCAGCCTGGCAAACCTCGTGCCCAACGAGCAGTCAAGATCTATCGGAACCCCAACACAGGTGAGATCGTTGAGACCAAGGGCGGCAACCAGAAGACGCTCAAGGAGTGGAAGCAACAGCATGGCGCTGATGTAGTCGAGACATGGCGAACCCAGTGAGCCGGCGCGTGCGCTGAGCTTCCAGAATACAAGGCCGGTGATCCCGGCCTTTTTTATGAGCTCGATTTGCCCACGGGAACTTGGGTTTTTCCAATTGAATGAGAACTTGAAATGGAGGTAAATAACTATCAACGGAGGATCAGATGGATAGCACTGAAAACGTCGATGAACGCCTGTTGGCCGCGGTTATGGATGAAGCCCAAACAGACTTCAGCATAGCCAGTATTGCAGTTGAGAAGATCCGTCAGGGAGCTGAAAGCATCGCCGCCGGCATGCACGGCCGCAACCATGTAAAGGCGTCATTCGAGCATTATGACGGTACACCGATGTCGCCTGAAGAAGCTTTGGCTCACCAGTGTGTTCATGCAGCAAGCATCGGAAAATCCCTCGGCCAGGAATTTCTTCTGAAGGCACCTGCTGCCCTCCTGGAGCAATTTTCCGCCGTTGCAGGGAACCGAAACGTTGCTGACAGTGGGGCAATGCTCACCGGCCTGCTGCATGGGTTCATGATTGCCTTTGCCACGAGGGAGACGGAGGATAGAGCGCTGAAGGCACTACTGGAGGTAGCTCGGATCTGCGACGAGGCAAACAATATTCGAGGCACCACCTTCGGCCAAGCCAGCGAATAAGCTGGCTGTTACTCGGGCGCTCCTAGCAGAGCGCCCATCATCTCCTCCGTCAGGCAGCCGGCTGGACCTTGGCCAGGTCAGACCCCGGATCAGGGGGCATCTCCGAAACTTCCGACACTCTACCCCTCACCTGGGTAGCATTGGCGGCAAGAAATCTACCCCAATCCTCCATCAGAGCGCGGCGTTTATCCAGCAAGTCACCTCGGTTATATGCTGCTTCGACCTTACTGTTGAGGGTGTGTGCGAGAGCCATCTCGCAAACCTCTCGCTGGTGATCGGTTTCTTCCGCGGCCCACGTCCGAAAAGTAGATCTGAACCCATGCGGTACCACTCCATCGACCTTGAGCTGATCGAGCACCCTTGCCATTGCGTTGCCGGGAATCGGGCCTGTGCGCCAGGAGTTGAGAAATATCCATTTGGCATGCTTTCCGACCTGCTGCCGTAGCACCTCGATCATTTGGTCAGTAAGTGGTACCCGGTGAGCCTTGCCCGCTTTCATGCGTTCTGCCGGGATCAACCAGATTTTCTCCTCCCAATCTATTTCTGCCCACTGGGCCCCACTCACCTCCTGGTTACGTGTTGCTGTCAGAATTGCGAACTCAACAGCACGAGCTGCTGCACCATCCAGCGAGTCGAGCCTGGCCAGCAGCTCGGCCGTTCGTGAAGGTGTCGGAGACGGGAAGGGGACTACCGTATGCGATTGCTTGGGCAAGAGCTTGTCGAGGTGACCGCGCCACCGTGCGGGGTTTTCGCCTTGCCGAAGCTTCAGTGCCTTGGCTGCATCGAGCACGAGCTCAATGCGATTCCGGATGCGGTTCGCAGTAACCGAGATCTTGCTCCAGATCGGCGTCAGCACATCCAGGATATCGTCCGTGTCGACCTCGGCTATCCGAAATCCGCCTATGACAGGGTAGACATGCTTCGTGAGGGAATTCTGCCATTGCTGGTGATGCTTCTTGGACCAGCTCGACGAATGCGTGCGTATGTACCTTTCTGCCGACGCCCGAAATGTGTGGCTCGTTGTGGCTCGCGATGCTTTGGCAGCTTTGGCCTTCGCGCGTTCAGCGGCTGGATCAACGCCGCGTGCGATATCGAGTCGGTACTTGTCAGCCTCCAGTCGTGCGTCTCTGAGGCTCAAGGCAGGAAACGTACCCAGGGCAAGATCGTGCCTTTGCTTCGCCAGCATATAGCGAAAGACCCAGCTCTTCCGCAGGGTAGCTGATACACGAAGAATCAACCCCCTTCCGTCCTGGTAGGAGCCGGGCTGGTCGACATCCTTGACGAACTTAGGGGTTAGTTTGCTCATGAGGTGCCCCCCCGGTCACCGGGCCGTTCCTTTCATCCGCCGGCACATCATCCTGAAAAGCGAGAGAAATGTTCTCCGGCCGAATGAGGTGAGGACACGCAAGCTCGTACCCACCATCTGAAACGAGGTGTAAACCTGAGCGATCGACGGCAAGAACGGAAATCGCTCCAGGCTCGTCATCGAGCGCTTCACCAAGCCAGTTACTGAGTGCGTCCTCTACTGCCAGCATCGACCCGAAGAAATAGACCATTTCCTTGGCCTCACCGAGTAGCGCGGAGCGAGGCCCAATCTGCGGCCGTAAGCCATCACGAAATATGGACTCGAGATGACGGGTTGGCGTGACGTGGTAAATCTCACCAGAAATCGGCTCGCTTTGAGCGTGCTCATTCGAATCATGGGTTTTCACTACGAATTCCTCGCGGCTCGTTGGTTCGCAGGCGCGCTGATACTGCGGTCGCGCCAGATCTCGCCGGAATGTAGGAGGATAAGGTATCCCCATACAAAACGGCTACAGGCCAGAATCTATAGGGCGATTGGGAAATCCCAAATGAGGTGTCCCACACCCTAGCCCACAGTCGCGCTCGAGCAGATTGACCCTACCAGGAACGCAGAAGTCCCAGCCCGGAGAAAACCCGCGTGCGATTACAGTAGGAGAGGTCGGAGAGATACGGACTGAGGAGGAGGAGGGGGCAACCAACCCGGCAAGTGACGTGAGTGTTCTGCCGGGTCGTTGCCTGAGCAACCTATGGGGATGGGTATGAGCCGGTAGCTGGTCGGTCAGTCGTCCGTTTGCGATGCCGCTGTTCTGCGTTGCTCAACGAAAGCCGCGACTTCCTTTGAGATGCGCTTTGTTTCCGCGTCATACTCATCATTGACAGCGACTGCTCGCTTCGGGCCTAGCTCGTTGATCAAGCGTTGTGCTTCTTGCGAAACAGCACGCTGATTGTTCAAGTAATTTGGATCGATGACATTCATATTGTACGAGTCCCCAATTCGCATAGCGACTTGAGCTCCTTGGGCCTCGCACATTACGAATCCGATCTTTTCATACGCTTCTACGAGTGTTGGAAAGCAGCTGAGTGCTATATCGGTGAAGCGTGGTTTCAGGCTGTCAATCATCGCAGTCATGACCCCCTGATTGCGATGTGCTGAATCAACGCAGATATAATTTATTCCACAAGCAGTTGCGGAGTCATTAGCTCGGCTCAGGGTCATGAAGCCTATAATTTTTGATGCGACATTTACAGCGATTACTACTTCAGAATTGATCTGAAGGCTAATTGCTGGATCAAGCTGAAGGGCGATATCAGTCAGCATCCAGGCGCGAACTACGCCGAACATAGGGTGATCAGCGCTGATCGGTCGGTTGACCAAATCTAGGCTATAGCGTTCAGCCATCCGCAGTATTTCTTCCTTCTGCGAATGACTAAGTGTTTTAAGGTTTTTGATTGCAACAACTTCCATGATTACTCCTTTGTGCTCGCTTCGATTATCTGCTTTCAACAATATGCCACTGACCGTCCCAGTTTCGGATTTTGCATTTAGCAGTCATCCCGCGCCCGGTGTGGATACCTTGAACAACTCCTTCACCATGCCCCGTGTTGGCAAAGTTCACACGCCCACAGTCCTTAAAGGCGACCTGATTCATGAATCCCCCCCTGCTCTGCACTGCGTCCTTCCCAGCTGCCGTATCAACCGCTCGCTGGCCGTTTGTGATGCGAATAGCTTGAATCACCGTCGAGCCGTCATCTGCTTTGCTGTAGCGCAGAGTGCGCTCGTTCTCGATAGCAGCGGTACCGGCTGCGGCCCCCGAATCTCGCGAAGAATCGCAGCCGACCAGCGAGAGGCCAACAAGGGCGTAGATGAACAATTTGCGCATAGATGAAGCTCCAGTGATTTGTCGCATAAGCATGCCAGCGCGGGAGAAAATGCCAACTCAAGTAGGTGCATTTACTGCCCTGGGCGGGAGGGGAGCGCTATATCTTCTGCCGGCGTGTCGGAGGTATGGCCCCAGCAGGCCTCATCAGAACAGTGCAATTTGCTGGCCGCGGTTTAGGTGTGGTGCGGGGAGCGGGGCCGGGTCCTGGTACAGGTTGGGCTTAGCATTTTCGGCTGGAGATTCGATGATCTCGCTGGCCACGGCCTGGCTGCGGTTGAGCCTGGCACTCCATAGGCCCAGAACGTGTGCCGGGGTGTACCACAGTTGCCGCTCTTCCAGCGCCAGCGTGTTACCGAGGATCAGAATTGCTGGAATGTGCAGAAGGCTGAGCTGAAGGTAGGTCATGTGAACTGCGCGGGAATCTACATCTTGCGCAGTCACATGCAGGCAGCGCTGGTAGTTGAAACCTTCATCTCGCAAGGCTTCGGCGATTGCGATCACCATAGCCCCCGCACCGCTTGCTGGTTCGTTGACCGTTATAAAGCCTCGCTCATCCAATCGTTTACGCAGATCTGCACCATCCCCAATGAGTTGCGAGGCCATGAGCTTGCAGATTGGATAGGGCGTGAAAAACTGCCCTCTTGCATTATTCCCCAACTCCAACTCGCCGAATACCTGGCCAAGCACATCGTCAGGCCCATATTCCATTGCCATGGTGAGTTCGGCGAGCATCTGGGGAAACCGATGAACCTCGCTCGGCTCATACTTCTTGATGATGCTCAGGTAGCGATTTTCACGCTCATTGCGCTGGGCCAGGTCCACGCTGTTGCTCATCGCTAGAGCTCCCATTTCGCAGAAGTCGGCGAACACATCCCACAAGTGATGGCGGTGGCTGTTTGCGTTGAGCAGGCGAATGAGGTTTTTGCGGTGTTCTGCCGGGCTCGAGGCCTCAGTCTTTGCGTTTGCGACTCTTGATTTAGCCATGGTGCTCATCAGGTGCTATCGGGAAGGTTCCAACGAACCTAACCCGTGGTGATGAGAACCCAAGAAGTCAGTCGATCACGACCTCTCTCGCTGAATCCCAGTCGTTGGGGGAAGCATCTCCAGTGGCGAAGGCAAATCGCATACCCACGGTCGGCCTGCCTTTCTTCATGAGGTATGCCGCAGCGCCTGCGCACATCGACTCGTGCCCGAGGGATCATAGTTCCCATCATCGTCCCAGTTGCCACCCCGGCTTGAATGCACGGTCTTCAGAAACGGGCAGTTCGCACATGGTTTTTTCAGTCGGAAGTGCTGCTTGATCGGATTCACTGAACCGCTTCCTTAGCGCGAAACATCAATGGCGAAAACCTCGACTGGATCTGCCCCAAAGTGCGGATGAACGATCGTCGTCAAACGATAGCCCTTCCAGGGCAACACAAGTCTTCGTGCGTCGTCTCCGCGCTTCGGATAGCCACGTGTCAGCTCTATCTGGTCGAAGCTCTGCCCCTCCAAACGCCGACGCCAATAGGGTGTGGCAGCCCGAAACTCTTCCGGTTTCACGCCAGCCTTGATCGCGTCGAAATACTCGCCTTTGAGTGGCAGCGTCAGGGTTCGCATGGAGCGGGTTCCTTTCGGTTCGTTACGGACACAGGGTCAGGCGCTGGGTAGGTCACATTAGTAACCGGCGCAGCGCGGTCGTGCAGTTTCCGCACCGGGCGGCCGTGCGCGGCGTCGGCATAACCCAGGCGGGCGATACGCTGCGCGCGGTAGACCAGGGGCATGCCTGACCAGCGGCGGCCGGCTTCGTAGCGCTTGCGGCCGGCCATATAGGGCACGTCAATATGCAGTGAATCGAGGCCCGCCGACTCGGCACACAGGCGGGCAATGTAGCGGTCTAGCAGGTCGGCACGCATGGGGCGAGTTCCCTCAGTAGCGGGCTGGATTGCCTTTGTACTGCCAGCGCTCGATCAGCGCCGCAGTCCATTCAGGCCCCAGGCGGGCAAGTGCTTCGGCGATAGTGTCATTGCTCTGGTTCAGCAGCTCGGCGCTGTTCGCGGCCAGTGCGACATAGAGGTATTCGCCACGACTCAGGGCACCAACACAGTCAAGGTCGCCCTTGGCCACGCGCAGCGCCAAGGCGTCGAGATAATCCAGTTGATCGGCCATTTGGTCATTCTCCTTCTGTGGTTGGGTGTCGCCATCGGTTGGGTTTGGGGTGGCTATTCAGAACGATCGCGTTCAATCCAAAGCTGATCCTGGCGGAACACGATGTAACTGTCCCGAGCCTCGGGCACTACCTTTCTAAACTGCGCATCTGTCATGTCGTCGAGCCGGCTGAGGTCGCCACTAGCGCTTAGCCGCTCAATCACCTCGGTGGTGAGCCCTTCGTAGCGGTTGAGATAGACGATTGCATCCATCCCCGCGCGTTTCGCGCTCGCGATTATGGATTTCCAGTTACCGCCGCGATCTTTGCTTCGGCGAATATTCTTCGCCTTCAGATAGGCTCGGATGACACGGGAACCCTTGCCAGCACGCATGGAGGCCTGTTCTGAGGTACCAAAATGAAGCCCACCGTCGACCGTTTTGGACGGATCAAGGGTGTCGAACTCCCCATTGGTTCGATGTTCCAGCAGCAAAGGAAAACCCGAGGAGTCAACCACCACGGAAGGGCTGAGCCATTTTTTGAAGTCATCCTCAGCCGAATCTAGCCCGCTGCGCATAGGTTTTCCTGTTGGAGAGCTACTAAGATGTATGGATTATCCCACTTGCCAGGCACAACCCAAGCACCTGGCCTGAAGCAGGATTGAACGCCACTGGCTGTCCGGACGAGCGAAGAGTGAAAATGGGAAAAGATAAAATTCACTGGAGAATCAGCGCGGAGGATGTCCTGGCCGTTCTGGAGTATTACAACGCCGCTAGCCTGAAAGCCCAACAAACGGCGCTTTCTGGCACGGCGACCCAGCTTGAGAAATTGTTGGGAGGGCCACTGCATAAGCTCCTCGAGCCGGAGGAGGCTAACGCCATCCGAAAGGCCGGGGAGATCGTCCGCTCGATCAATATTCGTGTTGAGCACGCCAAAGAGATCAAGCGCCGGGAGGAGAAGCAGAGGGAGGCTCGGCTTAAAGCTCGCAAGGCCCTGATTGACGCCGAAATTAGGGCTGCAATCCCGAGGCCCCAGGCAACAGCGGAGAACGTAATACGGATCACAACGCTGGCAATGGCACTTCATCAGGAGAAATTCATCCTGGATTTCTATGATGTACCAACCGTGATCAGGCAGTTCCAGGAGCGGCTACAGCGAGCGCTCAAGGAAAAGGCACTGGGTGGCTACATGGATTACGTTCATACAGACATCGTGCGCGGATTATCTGAAACCCTCGACTATCGGCAGAGTGGGAACCCCAGGGCGGACATTGCGGCCGCACTTAGCTTGTGTGAAAGCTGGAAGCCAAGATACCGGCCGACGCAGGAATTCCTAGATTTTGTCCATCACCAAATAGCCATTGAGCACTCGACCAACGTAGAGAGATTGCCGGTCAAGAAGAAGCCAGCCGGCAGGTAGCCACAATAAACCATCTCACAGCAATTCAGGCTGTGCCCGAAGGCGGGCCATAATTCGACTGTTCATGGCCTGCCGGTCTGCCGCCATTCTGGCCTCTCTGGCGGCACCTACGCCGTTGAACTGGTTGACGACATAGATCAGATACAGCGGGTCGCTCGGGCCGACCCAGGCGTTCCAAGCTGCGCGGCATTTGGCTCGTGTCTCTGCATTCAGTGCGAAGTATGCAGCTCGTGCTTTACGCCACACGGCAGCATGGTTCTGACGCATACGATCGGTAACTTTGCCCTCGTGAAGGTCGCGCAGGCGCTTTTCTTCTTCCCAGCTGTGCTGGATCTCGCGAATCTGATCGCCGAAGAGTGGCAGTGACTCAGCTTCCCGCGCCTGCTTGCGCTCAAAAGCCTTCTTCATTCGCTCTGTGACAGTGCGTTTTTCCTGACGAAGCAGGTACTTCTTGAATCTCATGACCGACACTCCAGCGCCCGGCGGGTAAGAGCGGCCAGCAGCAATCCCAGAGCGCACCAGGTGGCCAACATGAGCAAGCCGAGGAGGGCGATGCCAGCGGTGCCAAAAAGCCCGCCAAAAAGCAGCAGGAAGGCCTGAGGCGCGGCTGCGAATACCCCAGACCAGATCAGCGTGGCATTGGCCACCCCGGCTAGGAACATGAGCCATGCAAGGTATTCCGGCAAATAGCTCGACTTGAATGTATGGGACGGCATGAGGCAACTCCATGTTGTCAAAGGGGAGATGCCATCAGGCTATTTCCATTCCGCAATATCCCAAGCCAACAAAAAGCCCGGCGAACCGGGCTGTGATTGCTATGGGTGCTGGTCCTTAAAATGCAAGCTCTTGCTGGCGGTCTGCGTAGCCGCACCAACGGGCGAAGCATTCAGGATTTCCCACCTCCATCTCTATGTTTCCGGCATAGCCGTGGGTGCGCGCGTCACGGATCAGCTCGGCGATAACTTCGGGACTGTCTCCCATCTCGAAGCAGGTATCAAAAGTACGCTCGCCCAGTCCTTCAAACCCACGATCCCACAACTGGTAGCTGGTGATCTCATGTACGAGATTGTGGCGGTAAGCCAGCTGTACAAAGCGCACACGAGCTTTGAAGCCCGAAGCGGTTGAAAGGCCTACCTTGTCGCGTAGACCAAACAGTTCGTTGATGGTGGCGGTGGTGTAAGACATAAGGCGATCCGAGTTTTCCAGGAGATGCCATCAGGCTACGGCATGAGCTGGGAATCCCAACCAGACTCAACGAGCCTCGGGAGGGCTGATGCCAAACGGCGGCATGATCAGGATTTCGTAGACAGAAGGGAGCAGGGGATCAATTTGCACCCTGATGCCGGTGTATTGGGCTGAAGGCCTCCCATCCAGAGGAAAAACGCCGTGGGGAATTTCAGGATCGGAGCCGAGCCACATCCTGGCGCGGTAGTCGATCCGGAAAAGCCCAACCTCGATCCAGTAGTGGGGAGAAACGGCCCGGCCAGCAACAAGCAGTTGGCCAAGCATGCCTTGGTAGGGAATTCCTGCCCGAGCCAACCTGGTAGCAACCAGCCTGCACATCCCATCGCACTCGACAGGTGCGCTATCCAAGGCTTCTAAGAGCCCATCCAGGACTGCGGCGGTGATTCGGCGGTCAGTCATAGTCCTTTGCCTTGAGGAATGTTGATCGTTCGCGAAGATGGCCAGAGTACGTTGGCTGGGGAGAATCCCAATGGCTGGTTGAGCGACAGCGCGTTGCTCAAAGAAAAGCCCGCCTAGGGCAAGCCTGGCGGGCTTCGGAAATAAAATGAGCAGCTTCAGCGACACCACAGACGAGACAGGTGAGGGGGGGAGTGCCTTGGGAGCGTAGCTTCTACCATGAAGCTGCCCAGCGGCTAATTTACCATGATCTCTACCGTCGCTGTTCGCTCACGAGAACATCGATTTGATTGCCGAGAGAAGGCTTCGCTTTGGCGCTTCTGGTTCTACTGGAGTGCTTGCCGCACGGTAGGCTGCCATCAGGTGAACATCGTTGGCCAGCATCCGGTAGACGCACTGGTTTGCGTCTGGGGTCGGCTTATGCAGTTGGTAGCCATAATGTTTGCTGATATACAAAGCAACCGCGGCACTGCGGGATCGGCCGGCTTGGCAATTGACAGCGATATTTTCCCCTCGATCTGTAATTTCCCGGATGCGCTCCCGCAGCACGTCAGCCTTACCGCTGAGCAAGTAATCGACGTAGTTCCGCTCAAAATCTGGCCCATATATCTCGATGACTTCTTCGTCAAAGCCAGCGTCAATGAAGTGGTGGTAGCTCACGCTCTTCCAGCGTGCCTCGTCGATGCGGGCCTGGTCTTCAAGACCATCAGATATCGATATCAGGTGCCAGTCGGGGCCTTGCGAGTATGCTTCAGCGTCACTGCGCGATAAGAAGGTGCAGCTGGGTATGGTTCGGTGCATTTGTTTCTCCGTTTCCACCGGCATGACTACTGGATTGGTAGATCCCTTTTACAATGACAAAGCCCGCGAGCTTGTCAGGGCTGCGGGCTTCTAATGTGGGAAGATGGATTACTTCTTGGCGTCGATGAACGGCAGGGTTCCGCCTGGAAGTACAGTGGTAGGCAGCACGCCGTTCCAGCGCTCGGCTTTGGTCAGTTCGACCAGGCCGGGGTTGCTGCCCAGGGCGCGAGCGCGGGCGTCGATGGCTTTTGCTTCCGCTTCGCCGCGCAGCTGAATGCTTTCCGCTTCGGCACGTGCGGCGGCCAGTGCAGAATCCGCGGTAGCCTGGGCCTGGGTGACGACAATCCGCGCCTGGATCTGCTCAGTGGCCAGTTGCTGCTCGCGAGTCTTCACGGCAACCTCAGCGCGCATGCGCTCTTCGATCGACTTCTCGTAGGCGTCACTGAAGTCGATGTTCTCGACCTGCACACTGTCGATCACCACCGGCCCACTGACTGCGCTCTTGATTGCAGAGGCGATATCGGCAACCAGCTTGCCGCGTTGCTGTACGGCATTGACGGCGGTGTATTGACCGAAGACGTTTTCCACCTGTGTTGGGACATGGCGGCTGATTGCTCTTGTCAGCAGGCCGTCCAGATCGGCGTAGCCCTTGTAGACCTCCGCGACCTCGCCTGCCGGCACGTGCCAGCTGACCGAGACCGACAACGTTGCAGCCTGTTGGTCACGGCTGTATGCCTGCAAACCGTCCCACTTGGTGGCGTTGTTCTGTATCGAGATCGCTTTGGCGCTATCGATGAAGGGGATTTTCCAATGCAGCCCTGGATCTGCCACCTCCATGAAGGCACCGTTGCGCAGGACCACTGCGCGTTCTTTCTCGTCGACGGTATAAAACGAGCCAAGCAGCAGACCCATACCTATAACGGCCACAACGGCAATCGAGCCGAGAGCCAAGGGAGATTTGGACGAGGATGAGAAATTGTTGAATTGCATACTGATGATCCTTGTTGGTTGGTCGGCGATTAGTTTGTTAGGTATTGGCTGAGGAAGGTCTCGATTTCAGACGGTTTTTTCGCCTGAAAGCGGGCTGCGCTGTTTGCGGTTGTGCGGTGTTTTTCTCCTCGGTTTCAGTCGAGGTTGCATTGGCCACGTTATAGGCCGACTTGAAAAACCCAAGTCACCTCAATGCGGCCGGCTACTAAGCTGATTGAGTCGTGGGGCCGGCAGCGCAAGGAAAAGCGAGAACAAAAAAGGCGACACAGCCGGTCGCCTGATTTCTATGGGCCTCCTTTTAGAGGCTCTTCAACACACCCCAGTGAACTGGACGGCGATCTGCCTTTTCCAGTGCCTCCGCTGCTACCGAGGCTTGCTCGTGCGAACTCCACACGCTGTCGGAGCAACGCTCAACTCCGTGCTCCTGGTCTCGGAAAATCAGGTCAAAGGTCGGTGCCTCGTACTGGTCAGAGATATCCCGCACTACAAAGCGCTCGTGCTCGAGGTGATGTGTCACGGCGGATGCGGCGCTCACAGGCACGATCCTGCTTTCAGGGGAGCTGAGGATGGAGACCCCGAGGGGACTCCCAGCTGCTCCGCCGAATCACTCTCTGGGGGCCAGATCGACGCCGAACCGTCGCGCTCTGGTTGGGAGATGGACGTTTCGATGTTGCAGCGACCGATCTCAATTCCAAGCTCATTGCTGGCCTGTTGGGAGAGAACTTGCAAAGCATCCTCAACCGCTAGTTCGAGCTTGGCCTTCAGCCGAGAAAGCGCTTGTGGTGAGCCAGTAACTCCAATAGCCAGGCTGAGGGTAAGTCCAGCATGATGCCGAGCCTGGGGCGTGACGACCTGCATAAATGGTTCTCCGTATAGGTTGATCTGCCTCCTTCTCTCACGATCGTTGAGAATCCCAAGAGCCAACCGCCTGTTCAGGATCGCCTCTCCCCAGTGTTTAATAGCCGGGAATCAATCTTTTAACGGAAATCCCATGGATCAAAGCCTTGAAGTCTTGGAGCGAACGCTGCAAGCAAGCATCAAAGAGCAGCGTGCAGCACGTCGCTGGAAGAACTTTTTCCGGCTCGCGACCCTTGGGGTAGTCGTGACTGCTTTTGTGGTCGGCGGAAGGGCAGACCTCGATGGCGTCGGCACCGATGTGCCGGTAACAGCGAAAATCAAGGTGAGGGGAGTGATTGCGGATGGGGAGGAAGCGAGCGCTGAGAACCTGAAGCGTAGCCTCGGCAAGGCCTTTGAAAATGAGAATACGAAAGCTGTGATTTTGGAGATCAACAGCCCAGGCGGAAGTCCCGTGCAAGCAGGCCATGTTTACGATGAAGTTCGTCGCTTGCGTGCACTGCATCCAGACACGAAGGTTTATGCCGTCATCACAGATCTGGGAGCCTCCGGCGGTTATTACATCGCCAGCGCAGCCGACGAGATATTTGCGGACAAGGCCAGTTTGGTCGGATCGATCGGTGTAACCGCGGCGAGCTTTGGTTACGTCGAACTCATGCAAAAGCTTGGGGTCGAGCGCCGCTCCTATACGTCCGGCGAACACAAGGCCTTCCTCGATCAATTCCAGCCTCAAAACCAAGAGGAGACGAAGTTCTGGGAAGGGGTGCTCAAAACAACCCACAATCAATTCATTCGCTCGGTTGAGGCTGGGCGGGGAGAGCGTTTGAAAGCGAAGGAGAATCCCGACCTATACTCGGGGCTGATATGGACTGGCGAGCAAGCGGTGGAATTGGGGCTGGTGGATCGCCTGGGTGATTCCGACTACGTGGCTCGCGAAGTCGTAGGTGTGAGCAAGATCGTTGACTTCACCCGCAAACAGAATCCCCTGGATCGCTTTGCCAGCAAGATCGGCGCTTCGGTTGCCGAACACCTCTCATTGCGGCTTGGGTTCGACGGCCTGAGCTTGCGCTAAAGCCCAGCAGGTACCCGGCCAGGCTAAGCAGGATCTGCCCCGTCCAGAGATGAACGGGGCATTTTTTTTAGCCGCGCTTGAGTTGATCACGCAACTGAGTGGGTAGATTGCGAATAGTCAGCGTGCCGGCATTCTCGTCGTAGTCGATCTTGGAACCCAGCAGGTGGGCCTCGAAGCTGATCGACAGACCTTCTGCGCGGCCGGTGAAGCGGCGGAATTGGTTGAGGGTGCGTTTATCCGCTGGGATCTCAGGCGACAGTCCATAGTCACGATTGCGGATGTGATCGTAGAACGCCTGTGGTCGATCTTCATCGATCAGCCCCGACAGCTCCTCCAGCGTCATCGGTTCGCCCAACTTCGCCTGGCTGGTGGCGTAGCCAACGAGCGTATTGGTCTTCTCCCGCGCCTGCTCCTCGGGCAGATCCTCGCTCTCGACGAAATCGCTGAATGCCTTGAGCAGGGTGCGGGTTTCACCGGGGGCGTCTACACCCTCCTGGCAACCTATGAAATCACGGAAGTAGTCCGACACCTTGCGACCGTTCTTGCCCTTGATGAACGAAATGTACTGCTTGGACTGCTTGTTGTTCTGCCACTCGCTGATGTTGATGCGCGCTGCCAGGTGCAGTTGACCGAGATCCAAGTGCTTGGCTGGAGTCACGTCCAGGGTGTCGTTCACCGCCACGCCTTCGCTATGGTGCAGCAGGGCGATGGTCAGGTAGTCGGTCATGCCTTGCTGGTAGTGGGCGAACAGGACGTGGCCGCCGGTGGAGAGGTTCGATTCTTCCATCAGCTTTTGCAGGTGCTCTACGGCAGTGTGACTGAAAGATGTGAAGTCTTGACCGCCCTCGATGTACTCCTTCAGCCATCGGCTGAAGGGATAAGCGCCCGACTCCGCGTGGAAAAGACCCCAGGCCTTGCCCTGCTTGGCGTTGTAGCTCTCGTTGAGGTCGGCGAGCATGTTTTCGATAGCCTGCGAAGCCCCCAGCTCTGTGTCGCGGGCATGCAGCACCGCGGGGGTGCCATCGGGTTTTTTGTCGATCTGATGAACGATGATGTGACGGATTGGCATGAGCAAAGTCCCTGTAGTTTGGGGTTAGTAAGGCGTTTCGTGGGGGTGTTTCGACAAATGGGCGGTGAGCACTTGCTTACTGAAGTCGGTCAGGATTTCAGGAGCAAGAACGGAACCGGTGATTGCGGCGGCGGGGCGAAAAATCCTCTTGCCGGGGGCCGTGAGCCAATCGAACACCATGAAGTGTTGGTGGGCTCCAGTTTTGAGAGCCGGCAGCGCCTGCCAGGTCATAGTGGAGCTGGCGTATAGCGACAGCGCTGATATGACGATTTGCGACTCCCGAGCATTGCGGCTCTGCTCTGGCAGAGCGTCATAGGCGCTGAGGGTCGCGCCGAGAACATCAGCGGGCTGAAGTCCGTCAAGATTCTTCAGATCTTCGCCGCCCTGCATTGCTCGATAGCCATCCAGCGTGAGCTGGCCAACGAGTCGGGGGCCAGCAACCAAGTTGTATGAGTACAGCCAGAATCCAACGGCGTTTTGTGCGCCGGCAGTATCGTCATCGATAACCCAGCTTGCATCGCGCAGTGACTCTGCAAACTTGCGAGCACGCGCCTCTCCTACGTCATCCATCTACGACTCCTATTTCTTGGCCTTCGTCGACGCCTGTGCGAAAGCTCAGGCAATGTCGAGCACAGTCGCACGCCGGCCGGAAAACCCAAGTCGAGGTGCGAGCATCAGGAAGAGCCTGTATCGGCGCGCATTGGCAGGAAAAAATATCCGCCTCAATTAGGCTGCGTTCCGTTGCCGTCTCCATCCCACGGATCGAGCACCTGGCTTGGGTTATTTCGAAGCGATGGTTTCCTACCTGTAGTTCTAACAGCGGGAAACCTCGATGCAGCTCCGACCCTACCAACAACAGCAGGATTTTGAACTCCGCAAGGGCATAAGCCTTGGCGCGATCATTCAGATGCTGATGAGTCCAACGGGCTCCGGTAAGACAGAGGTGGCCAAGCACATCATTGCCGGTGCGCAGGCGAAGAACCGGAGGGCCTGGTTCATCGTCGACAGCGTGAAGCTGCTCGATCAGACGCTTGAGCGGTTCCACAAAGATGGTTTGGTCGCCGGTGCAATTCAGTCAGACCATCCCTGCACTGACTACCGAAAGCCCATCCAGGTCGCAACGATCCAAAGCTTGCGTCCGCGCCTGGATTACATGCTCAACCACCACAAGCCACACCTTGTTCTCATTGACGAGGCGCATGTCATCCACGAGGCCCACATTGAGCTGATCACGTGGTGCCGGCGGAACAAGGTGCCAGTTATCGGGCTCAGTGCTACCCCATGGCGGCGAGGCCTGGGCCGCATCTTTGACAGACTTGTCAACTGCATCTCCCTTTCCGAGCTGACAGACCAAGGTTTCCTTGTCCCTACAGAGTGCTACGCGCCATCCGTGCCTTCTCTGAAGGGGGTGAGCACGAAGCCGAATGGCGACTGGATCGAGGACGAGCTAGCCACGGTCATGGGTGACGCCAAGCTGCTTGGTGACGTGGTAACGCACTGGAAAGAACTGGGCGAAAACCGCAAAACAATGGTTTTCGCCTGCAACGTCCAGCACTCCAAGAAGCTCGCAGATGAGTTTCTAAAAGCTGGGGTTGCCGCAGCCCATATCGATGGCTATATGCCGGCGCATGAGACTGAGGAAATCCTGCGCCAATACAAGGCAGGCAGGATAAGGGTATTGGTATCAGTGGCCATGCTGATCAAGGGGTTTGATGACCCCTCGACCAGTTGCCTCGTGATAGCGCGCCCTACCAAGTCCCTGATGCTTCACTATCAGATGATTGGCCGTGGGCTCAGGCTCTCGCCTGAAACAGGAAAAATCGACTGCATTATCATCGACCACTCGGGGAATCTCTTACTTAACGGGAAGCCAACGGACGAGGTGCCCGATGCCATGGACAACGGGGAAGGGGAGCGTCTTGACCGCCGCCCGCAGGACAAAGGCGATCAGGAGAAGAAAACCAAGCCATGTCCGAAGTGCAGCTTTGTTTTCAGCGGCTTGCTCTGTCCGAAGTGTGGCAATGAAATCGTTATACCGGATGGGGTGGCGGTGGCCACCGGCAAGCTCGTGAAGCTAGACGATCGACGCAAAGTGCTCGGGCCGACCAGTAAACAGCACACTTTCTGCGAGCTGCTTGGGTACGCCCGTGAGACCGGCAAGAAAGACGGGTGGGCTCAGTACGCATACCAGGCATACATGAAAGAGCTGCCAGATCGCGCATGGATCGGTACCGTGCAACCCAAACCACCGAGTGAAGACATGAAAAGCTGGGTGAAGGGCTATAACGTCCGTCGCGCCAAAAGCAAACGCCGATTCGGGTGAGCCGGCGGCTTGGGATTATCCAGAGCCATGTTTCACTGCTTTCAGCTGGGACTTAACACCCATGCGATTTTCAACAACCAAGGAGTAAAAGCGAATGAATCGTCAAGAACTCGTGAAAGCGATTGCCGACGAAAGCGGGCACAGCCAGTCAACCGTGGGAGAGGTGCTGAACAGCCTCATCTCGACGGTTCAAAATGTCGTTGCCGGCGGCGACAAGGTTAGCCTCGTGGGCTTTGGTACTTTCGAGTCAACCAAGCAGGCCGAGCGTCAGGGCCGTAATCCGTCTACCGGGGCTCCGATCACCATCGCTGCCTCGATCAAGCCAAAGTTCACCCCTGGCAAGTCCTTCAAGGATCGCGTCAACCAGTAAGCCCCCTCCAGCCGCCCCGATCTGGGGCGGCGTCTGCGTAATTCAGACCAAAAAACCGCCCGAAACCAGACCTTTCCCAGCGACCTGCATGAAACGATCTCCTCACCTAAGGAGACTCACATGCCCAGCGAAAAATATCTTCCGGCGATATGCCGATCACCACTCATTGACTACCTGGCAGGCATCGGCTCGCACGCGGTCATGATTCTGACGTTCAGGCACAGCGGCGAAGAGCTGCGCTCGATATCCAGTCGTCACACTGCTGGCCTGATGGCAGTAGCGGTTGGCATGGTCGTCGCCTGTACCCACTTCGCCCCGAGCTCCAGTTCCACGCATAGCTTGGTGTCTTGCGCATTATTTGCCCTCCTTATCGCAGCGGCCTTACGCACCTTCGGAATGCATGCCGTTGCAGGGTATGCGACGTTCCTGGTGGTTACAGAGCCGGTGGCCCTGGTTATTCGCCATCTCCCAATGGGCGACGTGATTGATGCCGTGTTTTCGTTCTGGTGCTTAGCAGCGCTGTCTGTCTACGGCGGTAAGTCCGCAAAAAACAGAATGGAGTCGCCTCAATGAAGTCGACCGCAGAACAGCTTCCGATCATCGAATACCAAGGTGACCATCTGGTGGTGAAGGCCTATGCCGGGTGCGGCAAGACGACAACGCTTGTTGCCTATGCCAACCATCACAGCCACTTGCGCATGCTCTATCTGGCGTACAACCGCGCTATCCGGGATGAAGGCGCGGAGAAGTTTCCGAAAAACGTAGTGTGCAAGACATCCCACCAGTTGGCCTGGCCGCAGTTTGGCCGACACTATCAGCACAAGCTCGGGAATATCCGTCTGACGGATGCTGCCGGGCTCCTCAAAACACGGAACTGGGGAGATGTTCGAGACGCTATCGCTGTGCTCAATGCCTACCTTTCGAGCGCTGACGAAGAAATCAGTGAGGCGCATTATTTTGCTGCGCTCAGCGAGGAAGAGGCAGCGGAGCACGGAGCCGATCACCTCGACCGGACGATAAATTCTGCCCAGAAACTCTGGGACGAGATGATCGATACAGAGAGCAAATTCCCCTGCCAGCATGACGCATACCTGAAGCTCTTCCAGCTCAGTAATCCCCAGCTGCCGTATGACGTGATCCTTTTCGATGAGGCGCAGGACAGTAACCCCGTAACTGCCTCCCTGGTCGCTGGTCAGAAGGCGAGGAAGATATTTGTCGGCGACAAATGGCAGCAGATCTACCGTTGGCGAGGGGCTGAGAACGCACTTGATACGCAGATTGTGCAGGGCGCGGCGTCGATGTTCTTGACCAACTCATTCCGGTTCGGGCCGATGATTGCCGGCGTAGCCAATGCGATCCTCAAACAGCAAGGGGAAACACGTCCCCTGGTCGGGTACGGTGCGCGCGACAAAGTGACGACATCGCTTCCCTCTGGATGTAACCACTACACCGTGCTCAACCGCACGGTGATTGGCGTGATCATGACGGCCATTGATGCTGTATCTGATGGCCAAGTTGTCTACTGGAACGGGGGGATTGAGGCATACCAGATCTCCGACCTCGAGGATGTTTACCATCTGAAGGTCGGCCGCAAGGATGAGATCCGCAACAAGCGCCTTTTTGGGCAGTTCAGCGACTTTGGAGGGTTTGCCGAAGCGGCAGAGGAGTCGAAGGATGCCGAGATGAATCGGATGCTCAGGATACTCAAGGAGCACAACGACATCCCGAAATTGATCGCAGCTCTACGCCGTAACTCAACAGATGATCCTCTCGATGCCGATGTGATTGTGAGCACATGCCACCGATCAAAGGGGCTGGAATGGGATGTGGTGGTCTTGGAAGAAGATTTCCCGGACATCTTCGACGAAGAGAAAATCACCCCAGATCAGCGGATTGATGAGCTGAATTTGCTCTATGTCGCAGCCACAAGGGCAAAGAAGGTACTGGTGATCAACAGCATCACCCAGGTCGTGATCCAGAAAAGTCACGCCGAGGCCAAGCGGGAGATGGAAGCGGCAGCGGGGCAGCGCGCATGATCTACCTCTACCTTGCGCTTTTACTTGTGCCGGCCGGAGCGATTTTTGTCTGGGGTAGGCTGGTGTCACAGTTTTCGGCAAAGACGTGGATTATCTATCGGAACACTGGAATCATCGGCGGGCCCGTACATGAGCTGGCGCACGCGATTGCATGCCTGCTCTTCGGCCTGCGAATCAGGAAGCTTGCGCTATTCGCACCGGATGCAATCACTGGGCAGTTGGGCTACGTCGAGTTTTCCTATAGCCCGTTTTCTTTGCGCAACTCGATTGGTCTTCTTGTTCAGGGCATTGCGCCCTTGTTGGCCGGGGGCGCAATCGCCGTTCTCTCCCTCGGCACATCATCCGAACAGAGCCTTCCCGACCAGGGCATGGTGCCTTTGGTTGTCTGGATCGGCGCTGTGGCCACCGGTTCTGTTACCGCGATCGTCGACTTGGGTACTGGCTCATTGCAGGGGTTTGCTCTGGCGTTGCTCGTCCTAGTTATCTCGATGCACGCCATTCCAAGCACTGCCGATATCGCCCTGGGTCTCAAGGGCTTTGCCATCATTGCGGTCGCTTTCGGCGGCTTAGTCTTCTTGCTCCAGATGATTCCATTCCAGGGAGAAGGTGTTGCAATGGCGTTCATCATCAAGGCCGCGGATTTTGTGGCGCGTTATCTCGAGATCGGGATGTGGCATGCGCTCAACGGCGCAGTAACGGTGGTGACCCTATCTGTAGTCGCGAGCGTAGTGCTGATCCTGCTCCCAGCGTTTTTCTTCCATCTCAAATCCTTCTGGGATGGAGCCCGTGGCCATGTTTGAGCACTTATGGTGCATGCAATCGCGGGTGCATTAGGCCCGAGCAATTCACGAAGTCAAGGAAATTATATGCCCAAGTTTCTTAACACCAGCGCTACCAATTACTACCTGGAGGAGCTGATCAAGAACGCGAAAGAGCGGCTGATCCTGATCAGCCCGTTCCTCAAAATCAATGATCGCATCCGCGAGCTGCTGGAAGACAAAAACCGTATGAAGATTGACGTGCGGATCGTCTACGGCAAGAGCGAGCTCAACCCTCAGGAAATTAACTGGCTCAAGGGCCTGACCTTCGTTCGCACGAGCTTCTGCAAGAATTTGCATGCCAAGTGCTACCTCAACGAAGAAGTGGCCATCATCACGAGCCTCAACCTCTACGAGTTCAGCCAGGTCAATAACAACGAGATGGGCATCCTGCTGACCCGGGAGGCTGACTCGGAGTGCTACCGCGATGCCTACGACGAGGCTCAGCGTATTGTCCGTGTAAGCGATGAGGTGCGTATTGCAATGGAAATGGTCGTCAAGGTCGAAGGCGGTGGCGCTGCTGCTCAGGCAGCATCGGCATCGACCGATGCGGCTGATGGCGGTTCAGGCGCTATGGCCAAGCTCACCTCTGCAAAGTTGGCTGCAAAAATGGGCATCAAGACGAAAGACCTGATGGATCGGCTTGTTGCGGGGGGATACCTCGAGCTTCGAGATACCATGCATTACCTGACAGAACTTGGTAAATCCGCAGGTGGCGAGTTCCGGAAGGGGCCTGGCGGTTTTTACTTTTTATGGCCGTTTGATTTTGATTTTTGACGCTTGTGTCGAGGCCCGACCGGCACGGAAAGCAAGCCTGGATGCCATGGAATTCCTCACCTGATGTGAGCCGGCCCAGAAACACGATAAGCGAGCCGCCCAAGGCTGACTAAGGGCGGCTTTTCTTTCTCCTCCGGGCCTGCTTGACCGCAAATTTGCGTGATCCCAGAGGGTTGCAGGCATCCCTGTAAATAGGCATCATGGCCCTACCGAAAGGTGCGTAAGCTGCGCGCTATTGCAGCTCAAGAACCCTCACAGCTCCGATCGGGGCTGTTCAAGTAAGCATAAGTCCATCTGACTTATGCTACCTCCCAGAATCAACCATCCGCGCATGAGCGTAGATGTTTGTCCGTGCCTGGCACGGGTCGTTAGCTGCGACTCTAATCAGCTTAAAAACCTACCCATGCGGGGAAACCCGTATGGGCTTTCTCCGCTCTGAAAACTGGAGTTGAGAATATGAGCAATACCAACGAAGTCGTTAACCTGACCAAGTTTAAAACTACCCGTGAACTCGAAGCCTTCGGGGTTCGTGATCTTACGAGTTGGAAGGAATTTCAGGAGATTCGTAGTCTCCTTTTCTTCCCGGTGTTGCCAACGAAGGAAAGTGTTGCAAAGCGCGTTGAGCGTCTTGGCGAAATTGCCCTTGCTGAAGCAAAGAAATCTGGCGCAACTACCGTTCTGGTCAGCTGCCCGCCATGGATGATGCACTCGCTGTGTGCCGAGCTGGTTTATCACGGGCTCACACCAGTCGTAAGCTTCACCAAAAAAACCAGTGAAGACAGCCTGTCTGTAATTGATCTGGTAGTTGCTGCGTAAAACCCGCACAAAAAAAACCGCCCACTGGGGGAGTCTTCCCCTATGGGGATTCTCCTTTTCTTGGGCAACTGCTTTCGAGAACGGAGAATTTAAAATGCAATTCAATGCACAAGTTGAGATGAAAGAGTTCGGCTTCAATACCAACGCGAAAGCGCCTGGTTTTGCAGAAGGACACCAGTGGATGCATCACGTCGCGCCGAAGAAGAAGTATTTCTTCCGCGAGATGCTGGTCAAGCCGTTCATGAGCTGGCTCTACGCTCCGTTTGGGGATAGCTGCATGCTCCTCGGCCCAACTGGATCGGGTAAGTCTTCGCTCGTAGAGCAAGTCACTGCCCATCTTAATTGGCCCTGCATCACCGTTTCGGCACACAGCCGGATGGAAATGCCGGAGCTTACTGGTTACAACCTGCCTGTCACTGATCCGGTGAGTGGCGACCTGAACACGAAGTTTGTGGATGGGCCGCTGACCCAA
The DNA here is from genome assembly GCF_013522825.1 of Stutzerimonas stutzeri. Classification (GTDB taxonomy): domain Bacteria; phylum Pseudomonadota; class Gammaproteobacteria; order Pseudomonadales; family Pseudomonadaceae; genus Stutzerimonas; species Stutzerimonas stutzeri_AK. Next base: position 52,888 of record NZ_JAAMQZ010000026.1, on the reverse strand, counting down.
GCAATGCGCAATGGGTTTGTGTTCGTGCTCGATGAGTACGACACACTTGATCCGGCAGTAACTGTAGGTCTGCACGCTGTCATGGAGGGGAGACCCTTAGTGATTGCGGAAAACAATGGTGAGGTTGTGAAGCCTCATGTCAACTTCCGGTTTGTCGCTTGCGGCAATACGGCGGGACAGGGCGATGCATCGGGAGTACATGCTGGCACCATGCAGCAGAACCTGGCATCGCTGGATCGCTTCCGTGTGTTTGAGGTTCCATACCTCGAGGCTGATAACGAAGTAGCAACTTTGATATCTGCTTTGCCAATGCTTCCGGAAGAGATGGCGAAAAATATGGTGAAGGTTGCGAACTCCATTCGTAATCAACATCAAGGGTTAGGTGGTAATTACCTAAGCGTTACGATGTCCACTCGGACATTGCTTCGTTGGGGGCGTATCTCTTGTGGATACACTCACCAAGGCGCAGCTAATCCGCTTCAGCTTTCGCTGGATGAATCACTGCTCAATCGCTGCGATTTAGTTCAGAAAACAGCAATTCGTAAGATCGCCCAGAGTGTCTTTGGTGGCGATTGGAAGGTTGCTGTGTAAAAAACCCTAAAGGGGGAATCTCCCCCCACGGGTGCGATTCCCCCTTTTTCATGCATGTGAGAAAGGAGAATCGTGAAATGTCCATTCAACAGAATGAAATTAAAATCCTAGACCAACTACTGCTGGTCGATCTTTCCGGTATCCATCTGTGGACTGCTCGGAAAAAGCTTAAACCTGAAATGCTGGAGGGGAAGATTCCTCCTGCTATTTTGGCTTCACTCGGATCGATGCGTGTAATCGACCCGGAGAAGCTGAAACCGTTTGAGAAGATCAAGCGGCAGGCTACAAAGGTGGTGGAAGAGTGTGGTGTGCGGTTCCTGGGTGGCTATGCAGTTTCCCAGGACAAGATCCAAGAGGTTGTTGACCGACTGGAAGCGCTCAAATCGCAATTCTACGACTTGAAAAACAACTTTCTCCCTAACTACGAACGCTGGATCACTGAGTGGATCGACAAGGGCTGGGAGAAGCAAGAATGGCGTGATGCTATCCGCACCTCGGTGACACCGAAGGCGCAGGTAGATGCAGGGATGCATTTTGGGTACGCGGCATGCCGTGTTTCCCCTGATGGCGACAAGCACCTCTCTAACACGCTGGGTACGCAGGTCCGTGGTTTGTCAGATCAGCTGTACGCTGAGACGGCAGATACAGCCGAGCGCTTGCTTGAAACAGGCTTGGCCACTCGTGGCCATGTCACACAAACGACGCTGAACACTGTTCGGAAGATCAACGCCAAGCTTCGCGGCCTGATGTTCCTGTCCAGTGAGGTCAAAGCCCTAACCGAACACATTGAGGAAGTCCTTGCGGCTCTCCCCAAGTCCGGGGTGGTTAATGGCTCTCAGTACAACAGTGTTGTAGCCCTTGTGTCGGCCCTCTCTGATGAGGACTCGATCAAGCGGCTGATCAAAAACCTGAACATAGCTAACGGTCATGAAGATGCATCGATGGCCTTCGTTCCAGCATTGCCTTCAGTTGAAACCGAGGCCCCGGCCAGTGTTGAAACAGAGGCTCCTACAGCAGTTGAGATCGAGGCTACGGCCGAGACTGTCACTGCTGTTGCTGTACCTGATGCTGAAGTACCCGCGGATGCCGTAACGATGGTCGAGGAAGAGCTGAGCGCAAGCGTAGCTAATCCGAGTTGTCACGACAGCATCAACGAAGTACCAGCAAAACCCGAGGTTGTTGAACCAGCTGAATCCGTTCCAGTGGAGCAGTCTGAAGAACCCCTCGTAATCAATCCGTCCGAACCCGATATGCCCTTCGGCACCTTCTGGTTCTGACATCACAAACAAACCCCGCGTGGGAGTAACCCTCCTCGCGGGGTTACTCCTTTTCGCGGTGGCGAGAAAGGAGATAAACGATGAGCAATCAATCCCTGGTCGGCACTCTTCCGATCTATGCACAGCACCTTGCCGAGCTAACTGGCGTCAAAGTGCATGTTGAGGGTATCCAGGCTAAGACAGATGGAAAAAACGTATTTGTCCCCTTCACCGAGGACGATCTGCCGCTGTCCTTCGGGTACATCGCACATGAATGCTCCCATGTCCGCAACACAGACATGGGCTGCTTTCGCGACTCAAGCCCGACACCCTTCCGCAAGAATCTGCTGAACATTCTTGAGGACATCCGCATTGAACGATTGAGCATGGATCAGTACCCAGGTACTGAGTCGGACATCCGCTACCTGAACCGCAAGGTTCTGCTTGAGCCGTTCCGGCCTGAGCAGGTGGATGACTGCCCGGCGCTTCATGTGATTCACAACGGAATTCTCTACGGCGGTTACTGGCTACTCCAGGAACCGCAGCTTGAGGTTCCAGCAAAAGCCTACCTGGCCCGTATGGAGACCCTTCTTGGGGCTGACCTTACGGATCAGATCCTGACCCTGGTGAAGAACACCCTGACGTGCGAGAGCACAACAGATGTTCTCGCTCTGGTGGACGCGATTATCGACCTGCTGCCTTCGCAAGAGGATGAGCAGGAAGATGAGCAACCGCAGCCCGAGCAAGGCTCGGAGGGTGCTCCTCAGGACTCGCAAGAGTCGGGTGGAGGCGATCAGCAGCAGGAGCAGAAGCAAGACGGTGGTGCGGGTGCAGGTGATGAAGGCAAAGAGGAGGGGCAACCCGAATCCAAGCAGGAAACATCTGATGGAGGCCAGTCCGGCTCCGAGCCGCAAGACCAATCCCAACCAAGTAGCGGCAGCAATGCCGGCGACGATGGCCAAGAAACCTCGCAGTCCAGCAATGGCAGCGGCAAACCTTCCCCAGAAGCCAGCAACCTGCGCGAGCAGGCCAAGGATGCAACCGAAGCCGACCTGAAAGGGTTGATCTCGGAAGTTGGCGACAAGGCGGGTGAGTTGCTAGGCCGTAAGGCAGTGCGCGACGGTAATCCGCTCCGACCATTCTCTCTGGATGGGAGGGGGAGGAACCGATCCGATCAAGCGAGCGTCCGCCGTGTGCAATTGGGCATCGAGCAATCGGCCGGTCTGCGACAGTGCCTTAATGGGCTGTTACAGGCGCAGGTTGATTGCCGTGTTCGGCTGAAGCGGCAGGGCAAGCGGATCGACACTGGCCGTATCGCCATGATGAAGGGCGGCGAAACGAGGGTGTTTAGAAGTAAGTCTCGAGCAGAGCGTCAGTCTGCATCGATCCAGATTCTTCTCGACAAGTCGGGGAGTATGAAATCTGCGATGGATCAGGCCGAAGCCGCAGTCTATGCGGTTCTAAGCGCGCTGGAGGGACTTCCGCTGGTGACAACCGGCGCGATGTCGTTTCCCAACAAGGCGAACGATGGCGTTGAGCGCTGCGCACTGATCAAGAGCCCGAAAGAGCGATTGATCAGGGCGGTAAGCGAAGGTGGCTTTGGTGCGATGTCGGAGGGCGGTACGCCTCTTGCGCAAGCACTGTGGCCGGCTGCTGTTGAAGTTCTTCGTGCGAAGGGCGAGAAGAAGATTCTTTTCGTCATAACGGATGGGGAACCGAACGCAGGTACTACTCATGCAGCGAAAGAGTTTATTCAGCGGTGTGAGGTCAGCGGTATCGAAGTGATTGGACTTGGTTTCGGAAGTGCCAATGAGCACATCCTGAAAGCATTGTTCAGCCAATACCGTGCTGTTGGGGAGGTTGCGAATCTCAAGAACTCGCTCTTTGAGCTTGTTCGCGAAGCATTAGCCGCCTGACAAATAACCATTCAACCCACTAGGGGCTTTCCCTAGTGGGAGGCCTCTGTCGGTTTGAGGAGGTCTGAAATGGAAAATACTGCGACTGCGTTGCCCTTGCTGGATCTGTTTGGGGAACAAGTAATTATTCAGCGCCGCTCGTTTGAGCGGAGACCACGGAGAAAGGCAAGCCATGCGCGAGTCTTTCAACTTGGATTTCTCGACATTCTGGAAATGTCAGACGCTGAGTTGGAAGCCCTGCGGACACGAGACGAAATCACCGATGATTACGTTGAGTGGATGCGGGAATACCTGCTGAAAATCACTCTGAGGCAGATCATTCATCCTCAGGTCAGTGAGCAGAATTGGCGCGAAGCAATGGATTGGGTACTTTCGGACGAAGTTCATCCGTTTAGCTTCCGAGTCTGTTGTGAAGCAATGATGTGCGACTTCGAAGATGTTCGCGCTACCACATTGAAAATCGCAGCCAAAGAACTGTTTAAGTAAATAGAAGCCCGATAGGGGGGAAAGCCCCTACGGGCTTTCTCCCTTTCTGCGTTTCGTAGAAATGGAGAATCAGATGAATGCTTATAAGGATGCCCAGGCCGGCGAAGCCAGGACGTTCGTTACTCGTAACGATCAGGTGGTCAAGCTAGTTGAAAGGCTGCTGAAACGCGCTGCCGGCGTTCTCGTCGAGAAGGTTTGCCGCAAGGCTATGACGGAAGGCGAGCTTCAGGTTGTAAAGCAGGCGGTTGAGCGTGGCGAGCTGTACAAGGTTTTCAGCCTTGTTCGTCCAGCTGCTGACCAGATGCGACGTGTGGACAGCACGAACATTTACTGGGACTGGATTGACGCATTCGGGAGCTATTCGGACGCAGTTGGCTCTTGCTGGCCATACATGAGCCAGGAGCGAAGAGCGTACGCTCTGCTGCACGCTGAAGAGCTGGCCAACGCAATCTGCAAATAACCCTACCGGGGAACCCCGGCGGGGTTCTCCATGAAAATGGAGATGAAAATGCACCGGTTTGTTGAAGAAAAGATGGCAAAAGTCGCGCCTGTTCCATGCGACTTCATCCTTGGCGATACCGTGACGGTGACAAATGGATACGGAGTCGAAATCCAGGGAAAGAAAATCCTGGGATTCGTCCGAGAGATCGATCCTGAGTTTCGTCCCGAAGCTTTCATTTTTCTGGACTGGGATTGCTACTGGTTCCCGGTATCACCGGATAAATTGAAGCTCGAAAGCAGATATTCAGGACTCTAAAAAACACAACCCAAGGGGGAGAAATCCCCCGCGGGGCTTCTCCCTGCATGGATGTATGGAGAAGTCGATGAACGCGATCCTCGAAGCTGCTCGTTTGCAAGGCCAGGCCTCGATAAGCCGTAAGGCTTGGGTAACCAAAGGGGGCACAAAGGTTCACCTATGGGAGCTGTCATCAGGGGGCGTCATCCTCCTGAAGCACTCGCGGGGAGAAGGTTTTTTCCAGCCGATAAAGCTGGAGGAGCCAATGGAGATGGTTGTTGACCGTTTCCGGAATAAATGCGGCCACAAGGTGTTCTCACCTAATGGGCTATGAGTGTGAAAGGGTGGCCTTCGGGTCACCCTTTTTTTTGGTTCGCCATCTTGTTAAAGGGCATCGGTTTGGTATCATCGCAGGCATAGAGCGGGCCTCAGGTCGAGCTCTCAAGAACCCCTCCAGCACAGAGCCCTCTGTGCTTAGAACTTAGCGCCATGCATGAGCATGTCCGCCAAGGCCTGAAACGTGTATGCGTTCAGGCAGTGTTCTCATCATGTATGTGATGAGTCACAAAAAGCAGAGCCACGCTTTCAAACCGGCTTAAAAATAGCACTCAAATTATCGACATCCAGGCAACTGGATATTGGTTTTTCTGCGTGCATAAAAAACCCGCAGCGGGGAGATTACTTCCCGCCAGGGTGGTTCTCCGTCTGCATCTTTTGCTAACGGAGAACACCATGAAAACTCTCATCGTCCTTACCGCTCTTGTTGTTGGTGGCATTCAACTTGGCTTCAAGGCGTTCGATGCAGGCGTTGAAACTGCTCAGCAGTCTCACACCGCAGAAATGATCAAGGCACGTCACGCGCTTTGATTCAATAAGGCTCTTGGCAAAAAGCTTTCGGTTTTACTGGAAGTCTTTGCTTCGTAAGAGGTCGTCCCGATGTTTCATGTAAACGCAATTGACGCTGTTCGCAGCGCATCATCGTTGGCAGAAAAATCGAACTTTGCCTATGCGATTTATTCGCAGGCAAATGGCTTTATTGTTGTTCTTCTAACTCAGCCGAACGGCTCGGAGTTGGAAATAATTAAACCCTGACGGGGAATCCCGTTGGGACTCCTCGTCTTTTTGAGGAGTAAAAAAGATGTACAAGAAAATACTATTCGACTGGATTAAGGCTTCACTTATGGGCGTTGGCTGTAGCTTGTTGGCAGCCGCTTTTGTTTCCATCGTTACACCAGGAACGCATCCGCTTGTCGTATCGTTCTGTCTGGTGCTTGGCGTGGTAATGATGATCGCCGATTTGGTGGTATCCTTGATTACAGCGATGAGCAATCCGAAAGGAGAATGAAATGGACTCGATGCAGATGCTTGTTTACGCAATCGTAGGCGTTGTCGGTGCTTTGGCCCTAACCGGCGTGATCGGTTATGTGGTCGCTGACCGTCTCGACAAGAAGCACGGCACGAACATCAAGGCCCACTGAGCCTTCCCTCAGGGGTTGGCCCAGTGAACGGATTCAAGTCTAGCTTCGGCTAGACCGCTGCGTGGTCACCCTCCGTGGGTGATCCACCAGAGCCCTTCCGTGTGAAGGGCTCTGGGGATCACCCACACCTGGAGAGTTGAACATGACCGCAGCAAACGCACTATTCTGCCAAGAACTCAAAGAACTGATGGTCGAGTCTGGACGGGTGTTCAAAGTCCCCGAGCAGATCGCCAGAACTGTTTCGTCCTCCGATCCGGATACCCGGTTCGTTAAATCATGGGCGGTGATTCATCGCTTGATCCCGAGTGATGGCCAGGTCTTAGTAGTGCCTGAGGCATGATCAAAAACACAGCGAGCCCCGGCCGGTGACCCCACCAGCCGGGGCTTTGCTTTTTCAGGCGATTTTGTTGCCTGAAACCGCGCCATCATTTCTCACCCTTCCCCTAGCATCGAAGCATCCCCATTTTTGGACATGCGATCGATGCGACAACCACTCAAAACAACGCTGAGACGGCTGGTCAACGTGACCGTGATCGGCCTGTATCTCAACAGCATGACCTTCACAGCCTGGGCCGACGCTGTGACAGCAGGATCTGCGGCCGGTCAATCGGTAGGCCAGCAGGCACTTCAGGTATTCGATGGTGGGGACGCCTCCGTCACGCTTCAGGATCTTTTCCCTGAAACTGGAGACACTGCCTCGCTCGAGAACGTCTACGGCGACGATGTGAAGACGATCGATCTCGGGTTGCGAGCAAATACCCGCCTCCAATCGGAATCGTCCTCTGAGGGAGAGGCATACCGAACCCTGATCGACAGCGGCAACCGCATGTCGGTAGATCTCTCCAACGACCCTATGCTCAATCAGGCTGATCAAGTTCGTTCCCCTGACTTCATGGATGGGTTTAAGCAGAACTTCGCGGACTGCACCTCTACCGAAGTTTTTGAGAACGTGACGAAAAACGCCCATGTTGCCAATTACAAAACATGTGAGCGCGTCGTGGATCAAGGCGGAAACGTTGAGTTCCTGCATGACTACAAGGTAGGTGTAATCGAATACGTTTCCGGGCAGCCAAACTTTCAGTCGTGCGGACCAGGTTGCTTGTACATCTGGGTCGGCACGGTAGGAGACAACTACTGGAGCGGGAACTGCAAAATCTATGAGGAGTACACCCGATTCCGCGTGATAGCCAAGGACGCCATTATTTCAGCTACCGTCGACAGAGCTGTTTTCGACGATTATTTCCAAATCCTTTTCAATGACGAAATGCTTTGGACGCACACACCTGGTGTCTTCCCGCCGGAAACAGCTGGAAGCTGCGAACGCGGAACAAGCTGGAACGTAGCTCCGAACAAGGTGATCACTGACAAGTTCGGCAGCGATGATGACGTGATCACGTTCAAAACCCGCACCTCGGTTACCGGTGGTGGTGAGGGTTACGCCCGCATCAAGATCATCTATGACCCGGCAAAGGCGTTCGTTGATAAAGGCTGGGGCCCAGAAGAGCGCCTGCCAATGTTCGACATGATCAAGGATGGGTTCTGCACCAACGCACAGATGTCGTGCACCTCTATGCCGGCAGTTGATGCTAACGGGTGTACCGAAACCAATGGCGTTCAGATCTGCCGTTCTGACATGCCACCATCCCCGCACCCGAGCATTGATCCTCTTTGCAAGAAGGCCCAGGTAAGCGCCGAGTGCTCCTACTACAAGGGGAATATGGATTGCTACACGGACGCCCAGGGTGTGCAGCGGTGCCCCTCAAATGATGGCGGTAACCTGAATACCTGCACCCAATACGAGCAGAATCCCAGCTGTGGTTTTATCTCTCAAGGCTGTATTGATGGCGCAAAAGGCGAGACAGGCTCGTGCTATGCCTTCGAGGAGGTCTGGGACTGCGGTTATGACACCAGCTACGAAACCATCGTGAACACTGGGGCACAAATCGAATGCCCTGGTGGGGCGCGCTGTATGGGCAGTGAGTGTTTCGACTCGTCGAACACGAAAAGCGGCGATTTTGCCTATGCGGTGGCCATGCTTCAGGTTGCTCAGTTTGCTGAGCACGACTTGGACTGCGGTGGTGATGGTACCGATATCAACCAGGCCAATGACTGCAAGGTGTTCAAAGGCGAGGCTATGGAGTGCAAGAAGGCGCTGGGTGGCTACGTCGACTGCTGTGAAGCCCCAGAAAGCGTGTCCATCTTCGACTATGTGAATCTGACGATGAATACACTGAAGATGACCAGCTCGCTCGAGGCATTGAGCAGGACAGGAAATCTCTTTGCTCCGGGGTACTGGGCTGCGGGTACTGAAGCGGCGATGTCTGTTGGCTCCTCGGTTATCAAGGGCCAGTGGGGCACCATTGTGGATAGCGCCACTGCTGCGTTCCAGAAGGGCTTTGAGGGCGCGGTACAGGAAACCCTGATGAGCGAACTTCAGCAATGGCTCATGCAGCAGGCTTATGACGCGATGGTTGAGATGGGGGCGACGGCTGCGGCCGACGCGGTATTTGCCACCGGAGCAGATGGCGCGGTTACCGGTCTGGGGTCGCAAGCTGCGATGGTTGTGAACATCATCGGCTGGGTGTACATGGTTTACGTGATCGTGGATCTGCTGATCAACATCATCTGGGAATGCGAACAGAAGGAATTCGAGCTGGGTGCAAAAAAAGAAACGCGGCAATGCCACTTCGTTGGCAGCTATTGCGCATCCGAAGCTCTTGGCTCTTGCGTCGAAAAACGAGAAGCCTATTGCTGCTTCGGCTCGGTTGTGGCCCGGATCATTCAAGAGTCAGCCCGTGAGCAACTGGGTTTGGGATGGGGTGACGTGAAGTCACCTACGTGCGAAGGAATTACGCCAGCTCAGATGGCGCAAATGGATTGGTCCCGTGTGGATCTGTCTGAGTGGATCGGTATGCTGAATCTTGCAGGGCGGCTGCCAACCGCGAACACCGTATCGCTTGAGGACGTGACAGGAAGTGGAAGTAGACTTCAGATAACGCAGGGTGAGACGCGGCTCAACACGCTAGACCGGAACTTGCAGAGGCTAGAGGGTTTCGATGTTGACGCGGTGAAGAGAAAAGCTGAGGAAGATATGAGATAAAAAGAAGCCCCGCCAAGTGCGGGGCTTCTTGTATTAATGGCGGCGTTTGCTATTTCCCAATGAAATACATCGCCTGGCCTTTATTGATGATGCGCGCGGGTACAGAGTTCTTTCGCAGCTTCTGGCCTGGGTGATACATGTAGAACCACTCCGGCAGAATTTCGGAAATTTTAGTCATGGCTTCCAAGGTCGTTATGTCGTTCTTTATTCCATCAACTGTGTACTGCTCATTGAGAATGAAGATTGGCCCATATGCCTCGGCGGCATTAATAAAGCTCGGTGGGGGCGTGGCTCTGTCGGCAAATTGCACGGGAGTTTCTTTCACGAAAGCTGCGGGACTATCGTAGGCCTTCCCGTGACCTGACGGATACTTACCTACCAGCGATTTGAGTTTTGAGCGGTTATGAGGAAAGGCTTTGACTCGCGCCTCCTCAATTAGCTTCAAGACCAGGGCAGACGCTTCTTCGGGCGATTTTGCCAGCGTGCTGGGTACCCAAGCGGCAGTCTGGTAGGTGCGAGCTGGATCGCTCGAGCCGCCGAGGAGGAAGAGGCCTACCCCTAGGCCAAGAGCTGCATTGCTGCTGACACCAGGAGGAGGCGACGCATAGCCGCCTGCGGCAACAGCAGCGTCCGCCACACTCGAGCCTCCTGTACTAGGAGTCGCCGTGGTCGGGTCGGATACAACGAATTCTCGGGGAACATCACGCTGACCAGAAATGTTCATGGCAGTCAGAACGTGCATCGCATCAGACCATTTTTCCTTCGGCACATTCTGCGGGTCAGGCAGTTGTACGGTGGGTGCCTTCGGCGAGGAAGAGCACCCGACCAGGAGAGCAATAGCTGCGGCGAGAAGCCCGGTGCGAATCGTTATACTGCGGTTCTTCATGGTGAAACTCCTTTTTTCGATAGCCATAGGTTACCGTCTTCGGCGGCGATCCCAAGCGAAGTCGAACGACCGACTATGTGATCAGGGTGTTTTTTCGTTCTGGATGCGCTGGTAGATCTCTTCGCGGTAGATCTTCACCTCTTTCGGCGCTTCAAACGCCAACCTGACCGTACCGTTCGCAGCCTTTGTGACGATCACCTGTATGTCGTTGCCGAGCCGAATCGACTCCCCTACCTTGCGCTCAATGTGCAGCATTACTGCCTCCTCAGGCTTCAGCCGTGTTCTGGCTGGCCTCATACTTCTCCAGGATCTTCAGCAACGATTCCGCCGCCTTCGAGTCAAGCCGCAACTCATGCTGCGCATCGCCCCCGGACTTGAGTTGATCGCGCAGGCTTCCTGTAAGGCCGCTCAGTGCGCTGAACGCACTCATGGCTTCCTTGGGTGTCACCTTGAACTTGCCAAGCGCCTTGTTGGCGTCTGAGCCCGTTGCGCGGGTACGACCGGAGGCCTTTGCTCCTTCGATCATCCCCAGCAGCTTTGGATATGGGTCTTGCCCAGTTCCTCGCAGCTCCACCAGAACATCAATGACAGGCGACGCTTTAATTGCGCCGTCGCGAACGAGCTGTTTGACGTTCTCCTCGGCGTTGGCGAGAAGCAGCAGTCGCTCAACATGAGTGACGCTCCTGTTCATGCGATCGGCGATTTGGGCTGGAATCCAGTTTTGCCCGGCCAGGCGCTTGTAGCCTTCTCCTCGCTCCAGCGGCAGCAGCTCTTTGCCTTCGCTGGTCTTGATCATCATCACAACAGCGTCGGACTGATTTCCTTTGAACTCGTTGACCATCAGGCCTGGAAGATTTGCACCGCGCCCATCTGCGATGCGAGCGCCAGTGAGGCGATGGTGGCCTTCTCGGATCACGAGGCGAGGGTTGCCGTCGATGATCTTCAGTTCTGCGACGACTGGAGGCACATACAGGCCCTGCTCATAAGACTTGGCGAAGCCTTCGGCATGGTCAGGATCGATGGGCCTCAGATTGAAGCCTTCTTCAATTGCAAACCAGTCAAGCGGTGCAATGTAGATGTTGTTGCGAATCATCTGTTCGTCGCGTGGAACACCAGTTTTCTTCAGGTGTTCGTCCAACTGGCGAAACGATGCAATGCGTGGTAGATCGTTCATGGCGTATCTCCCTGATACGTTTATTGAGGTGTGCTCAGTACATCACTGCTCTGGAATATCCCAAGCACAAGAAAAACCCCGCCGGAGCGGGGTTGGAGTCATCGACTCGTAGGAGGTGAATCCGGGAAGTGACCAAGCCGCTCCTCAAATACGAGCCGGCTATGACCACAATCCCAGAGAGAGAACATCAGCCCTGTGCTCATGTCAGCGGCGATAAAATCCTCTCCGTTTGGAATGAGGGTGTATCCGTTGGCTGAGATGAGATCGAAAACCTCATCCCAGCTACTGGCCCTGCGTAGCGCACGGAAAAGGCCCACCCGACCTTCTAGCTGCTGGGTCATGGCGTCACGAGCGCCCCAAAGCGCACGAGTGCCGCCGGCGTCTAGCCGGTCGGCCCATTCATCCAGCCTATTGAGCACCGATCTCATTGGCCGCGCCCTCAGCAGGGGTATCCAGCTTGTCCTGGTTGGGAGCCTCGTCGCGCATTTTGACCAGCTGCTGCATGGTTTGGAGTAGCACCTGCGTGCTTTGGGCACCCTTCACCAGCAGTTTGTTGCCTGTCAGGTTGTCGACTACGACCGTTGCTGGCGTGCCGGTGACACCCATGTTCGTGCCTTTCTTCACCTGGCCTTCGATCAAGGCCCGGTACTTGCCGCTTTCCATGCACTGACGATAGGCATCAAGGGGAGCACCAACCTCCTGCGCAAGACGCTCTACGTCCTCGACACCTTGGCCATTGAGTTGAGTGCGAGCGAACCATTCGCCAGTAAAGGCCCAGAAGGCTTTGTTGCCGGCAACCTCGCCCACGCACTCAGAGGCGTGAGCTGCCACTTCCGCTGCGGGGTTGTGGAAGGCCAGGGGGTAATGCTGCCATTCCCAGTTAATGCGCCCTTCGGACTTGTCAGCCATCTGCTTTGGCGTGTCATGGAAGCGCTTGCAATAAGGGCATTCCAGGTCAACGAACTCGACCAAGGTGAACTGGGCGTCCTTGCTGCCGTAGATGTGCCGACCTTCAATGGTGGTGTCAGCTGCGCCGCTCCACTTCGAGAGGATTTTCGCTTTCGCTGCGTTGATCTTCTCAACTTCACGATCCTTCAGGGTTTTGTCGACCGCGCCTGGCAACTGCTCCACAAGGGCATTTTGTACCGCGATGTCGGTGTAGCTCTGACCCATGTGGACGGAGACACCGATAGCAACGGCAGAGGTCACGATGGAAACGCCAATGGCTGTAGCGAGAGTGGGATTGAATTTAGGCATGACTGATCACTTATAGGAGGGGGAAAAAGACGGTTTCAGGTGAAGAGGGACATCCTTCGGGGTGCCTTCGACGAGAATGACCCACTCCTCGTAGCTCAACCGTTGAGCCCCTTTGCAGAGCTTGTTCCGGACGGCAATGTAGTCATCGACCGAACCGGCCGCGTTGGCCAAGGTGACGATGCGCTCGCTTGCCGCGGGTTGGCCAAGAGCAAAGGCCTGCGCCACATTTGCAGAGTCAGCACAGTTGGCCTGGAACATGGATGAGGGGACTGCAACGCTATCGTTCGTTGTAAGGCGTGCTTGCAGCTCTGGGTGAAGCTTCCCGGCCGGGGTCTCGAGAACATCGAGGCTGCCAAGAACGGGTTGATAGGTGGGTTTTCGCAATGCTGCACCGCCTCGGCCCGTATGCCCCCAACTGGTGTGGTATTCGCGCATGTCGGGCTCGTAGCTTGCTACCTCGAATGGCGTGCCTGAGGCAGGTGGTTCTGGCTTGTTGGCACAACCCGCTGTGAGCGCCAAGCCAATGGCCAGGCCTAGCGGCAGGAGAGATTTAAGGTGGTGCATGGTTGATCCTCTGAGGCTGGTAAGGATCATTTTCCTCTGTACAGAAAAGGAGATGGCCCGTTTTCAGGACGAAAAAGCGACTGAAAAAACGCCGACAAAAAACCCGCTTGCCATTGGATTCTGCTTGTTGCAGACTTCCTATCACGTCGAGTAGCTCGGCGTTATAAATCCGGATTGCATGCCTTGCAGTCCATCTAGCAGGCCCAGCGCCTCATGGTTGAATCTCAACCATCATGAATTCCCAGATTAAGTCAGCCCACATGTGTGGACTGATTTAGTCATGCGCTTCGTCGCATGGTCGGCTTGTTGGCCGTCTCAAAAGTACAACCAAAAACCCATGAAAAACCAAACCCCAACGGGGCTGCTATTGCCCCCGTATTGGGGTAATGCCGCCCCGTAGTTCTATCTAAATGGAGAAATACTATGGCTCGCGGCGTAAATAAAGTGATCTTGGTTGGCACCTGTGGTCAAGATCCAGAAACTCGCTACTTACCGAACGGTAATGCAGTAACCAATCTCAGCCTTGCAACAAGTGAGCAGTGGACTGACAAGCAAACGGGACAGAAAGTCGAAAAGACCGAATGGCACCGTGTTTCTTTGTTTGGGAAAGTCGCTGAAATCGCTGGTGAGTATCTGCGGAAAGGATCGCAGGTATACATCGAAGGTAAGCTTCAAACACGAGAGTGGGAAAAAGACGGTATCAAACGGTACACCACCGAAATTATCGTCGACATGCAGGGCAGAATGCAGCTCCTGGGTGGTAGGCCAGAGCGCGACAACTCTCAAGGGCAACCCCGTGAGCAGCGTCCGCAACAGCAACAACAACGTCCTAGTCAGTCACCACGCGATCCTGCTCCACAGCATGATCCGCATTATGACAGCTTCGACGACGACATCCCTTTTGCCCCAATTAGCCGTTTGCTTCTAAACATCATCTAATCAGGCAGAAGTCAGTCAAGAATTAACGCACCTTCGGGTGCGTTTTCTTTTTAGAAAGGAAAATGAAATGAGCGATAACTTCCAAAACGCAGTTGCAATTATTGCGAAGCAAGAAGAAAAGTTCATCAAGCTAGTGGAGTCGTCGAAGACTGACGTGATGTTCAAAAATGAGCTGCTGTTTGCATCGCAGGCCATGATGAACAACGACTATCTGTGCAAGTGCGCTACGACTAACCCGCTAAGCCTTAGAAATGCCTTTAGCCAGGTTGCGGCTTACGGATTGACTCTTAATCAATCCCGACAGCTCGCGTACTTGGTGCCCCGAGACGGGCAGGTGGTTTTGGACGTGTCCTGGAGGGGCATGGTCAAGGTCGCTGTGAACGACGGTGCGATCCGTGATTGCATCGTTGAATTGGTCTACTCGAAAGACAAATTCGAGTACAGAGGGAAGCGACAAAGCCCGACCCACACGTTCAACCCTTTCGACAAGAAGGCTGATCGTGGGGAGTTTGTAGGTTGCTACGTCGAAGCTCTTCTGCCTGATGGCCGCGTTCACGTTGAGGCGGTTACCGCTGATGAAATCAATGCTGCTCGCGATGCTTCAGAGCTGTGGAAACGCAAGAAGAAAGGCCCTTGGGTCGACTTCGAAGATTCCATGCGCAAGAAGTCGGCCATCAAGATTGCAAGGAAATACTGGCCTCAGACCGGCTCAAAGCTGGACGGAGTGATTCAGTACCTCAATACAGACGCTGGGGAAGGGTTCTCTTCCAACGATGTACCAGTTGAAGTTGTTGAGCGATATATGGGCGCTGCTGATGTGGTGGAAACTGAGCCGTTGCCGACCTCTAACCAGGTTAATCAGCAGCCAGAACCCACCGTAGACCCCGAACAGGCCGCTAAACCAGAGGTTGCAGATCCTGCCCCGGCAGACGATGTGATTGAAGGTGAAGTTGTCCGTGATGGAAGCCAAGTTCCGCCACCTGCTGATTTACCTGCAAAGGTGATCAAGAAGGTTGCGGAAGTTGTTCGGCGTGCTCGTGATGCCAATAGTTGGGAGCCGGCGTTCGAGTACGTTTCGACGTGGCCTGTAGACGCTCGGGATTACGCTGTAACCCAGTTGAAATCTGCGCAGTACGTTGCTCAGTCGCAAGGCGAGTGACGCAAAAAAACGCTTTGGGGGGCCTTGTTGCATAGGGCGCTTCGAACTGACCACAACCCTGCGGGGCTTTCCCGTAAGGGGAGTGCTCCGTCAGTTCAAAAGGAATCAATCAGATGGCTGACTTGATCGTCTTCATCCTGACCCTGCTGCTGCCGTAAGGCATCTGCAAAAAACTCCCTGACGGGGCATATCGCCCCCAGGGGCGCATTGCCCTCGTCGTTTTTTGAGAAAGGAAAACGATATGGCAACTGCACAACCGAAAGTCACCGTACAGCTCATGCATGACACCGACGCAGAAAACCCGCGCAAGTGGGACAACCTTGCAATGATGGTCTGCGCTCATCGCCGCTACATTCTGGGTGATGAGGATGGAGCTACTGAGGCGCTTGACCTGATCTACGAGCACCTGTCCGAAAGGCAGCTCAACGAGATGGGCTTCGACTCAACTCATGTACCTGACATCCAACAAGCTCTCAAAATGACAGGCAAGGCGATCATTCTGCCGCTGTATCTCTACGATCACAGCGGCATCACGATGAGAACCAAGCCGTTCGCCTGCCCCTGGGACAGTGGGCAAGTGGGCTTTATTTTCGTGAGCAAGGCGAAAGTGTGTGCTGAGCAGGGCTGGAAACGGCTGAACAAGTCACGCACCGAAAAAGTAACCGCCATGCTGGTTGGGGAGGTCGAGGTTTATGACCAGTACCTAACCGGCGATGTGTGGGGCTTCAAGGTGATTGAAGACGGCGAGGAGACAGATAGCTGCTGGGGTTTCTATGGCAGCGATCCGCTTTCTAACGGCGTAGTAGAGCATCTTGCAGGCCAAGCAAAGCAGCTGGTTGAAGCTGGGCAATACCAGCGAATCAACTGAGTAATCGCTATCCCTGAGGGGCACCGCCCCTCAGGGAAGGTGCCTCTTTTTCAGGGCTAAAAATCTGAGAAGGAGATACACCATGCGGACTTACATCCTATCGATGACCATCCTGCATACACAGCAGAAGGCTACCTTCCGTTGTGAAGCAACCACCTTCGGCGAAGCGATCGACAAAGCAGAGAAGGCCCATCCGGGTTTTTTTGCCGTTCTGACCCACTCCCTTCCAGGAGAGCAGAACAATGCGACCGTCAACCGTTGAGGGGCTGAAGGACTCCCTTGCTAGCTGGGGGGAGATGAAAGAAGAGGGTGGTGCGTTCGCTGCGGAATACGCTGACGAAATGATCGAGCAATTTCAGGTGAAGCTCATTCTCCTGGAGTACCTGCTTTGTCAGTTCACTATCCACGGACTTGGCTTGACGCTGAAGCATCGGAGCCGGGATGCCTGGGGTGTTCTTATCCCAGACGCATCTCAGCAAGGGCGCTTTCGGTGGCAGGCGTTTCAACGTGATGGCTTCACCGGCCATTGCACGCATGACACGCCGGAGCTGTGCATTGGCGACATGCTTGACGATGGATACGCACTTCTAGATATGGGGGCGCTTGATCGATTGTCGGGTACCGCTGAATGGCAGCGCGGCATGGAGATCGTCGCAGTGATTCAGGCTTGCAATGCAGGTCAGTTGAGCTTCGAGGATGCCATGCGCAAGCGAGAAGAAATCTACTCCCGCTACGCGAAGGTTGCGTAATCGTGAGCATCACTGGAACACCAGAGAAAGAATATCCCCCAGGGGGCGAAAGCCCTCTGGGGTTTCGCCTTTCCGGGGGTGCCACTTGGGTTTTCGAGCCAGGGTGGTGAACTTGAGAAAAGGAGAAATCAATGAAGACCTTTGAGTCATGCTGCAAGGCATTCCATGCCGTAGAAGCCGCAATCGTCGCTCACCGCAATTCGGAGTTAGGAGTCGAGATCCAAGAAAAAACCATGTTGGGGAAACTCAGCATGTTCATGGATCTGGATAACTGGCCTGAGAACCCTGACCTTCAGGGATTGACGGAAGCAGACGAAAAGCAGCTGCGCGAATGGGGTGTTGTTTACAGTAAGCGGCTCCAGGACTTCCATGCGAAGGCCGAAGAGCTGAGAAAGGAGCGGTATAACGCCGTCTGTAGGGCGTTACGGCTGCTCGGAGAAGAAATTGGCTTGCAGTTCAACTTCTTCACATCAGGCCCACTAGATGAGCGCATAGCGAATGTGCTGAGCCATGCTGACTTGCTACGCAAGACGCTGCTTGACGGGCTCGGCTATGTCGATGTGCTTGATCCAGAAACAAACTTTGCGAAGGGCTTCTACAGCACCACAAAGTTGAAGAAAACCGAGCTGTTCCACGACCTGAAGCTCTGTGCTGAGTTCCGTAACAACGGTGTTCTGCATGCGTATGAGGTAATGGCCAGGCTGGGGTTCCATGAGGGTGTCGACAATGAAAATCGTTGACATCGCGCAGCGGACTCCTGATTGGCACGAGTGGCGAAGGGAAGGCATCAGTGCAACCAGTTGCGCTGTCATCATGGGTGAAAACCCTGATAAAACGCCCCTGGAGCTGTGGAAGGAATTGGTTGGAATTGTCGAGCCAGCTGACTTGTCGGTAATCCCGCAGGTTAGGAGGGGAGTCAAATTCGAACCGCTAGCGCTACAAGCCTTTGAGGATAAGTACGGCAAGATGGCTTTGCCGTTCTGTGCAGAGTCGACCGCATACCCTTTTATTCGGGCATCGTTCGATGGGGTTCTGGATGACAAGTCTCCGGTAGAGATCAAGAATCTCTCCGAAACCAACCATCTGGAGGTGCTGCAACTCAGGGAGCATAGCAAGGCATTTAAGCTGTACCGCTGGCAAGTGATGCACCAGATGATCGTCAGTGGAGCACGGCGCGGTTACCTGTGGTTTTGGTCGCCGAAGCATGAACCCTGCTGTTTGATCGTTGACTGGGATGACCTTCTGGTGAGACGAATCATTCAGGCAGAAGAAATCTTCTGGGGGCTGGTGATGCGCGGTGTGCCGCCTGAGGCCGATCCAAAGCGGGACGTTATTCCGCTGGATAGGCTGGACCTGGCTGCATGGCGTCCGCTAGCAAATGCCAGGAGAGCGAAGGAGAGCAAGATTGCTGAGCTGAAGGCCCAGTTGAAAGTGCTCACCAAGGAAGCAAAAGACCTTGAGGCCGAGATCCTGCCGTTGCTGGGGGAGTTCCGCCGGGCCGATGCTCTGGGTGTGAAAGTCACGAGCTACGAAGTGGCTGGCACTGTGGATTGGAAAGGTGTTGCGCACGAGCTGGAGGCGGTTATTCCGCCCGATGTGATCGCGAGACACCAGACCGGTTCGTCAATGGCTACGCGGGTCTCTGTGGATGCCTCCTACGATGAAAGTAAGGCCAAACCTGAGCCGTTGCCCCGCATACGGCAAAAGGTGGACGCAATAAATGAGACGGTCGAAGAGCCGTCACAGTTTTTCGGAACCTTCTGGTTCTAACCCCTCAGCCCGGCACTTGCCGGGCTTTTTTTCGACCATAAAACTGCCTGAAAACGAAACTCAAGGCGGTATCCCTCACGCATCATTCTCAGCACACAACATGGCCGAGAAGCGTATGCCTCCATTTTCATTCCTGAAACGCCTGTGGCCTCGAAGCGAGCGTGCCCTTACGGACAGCTTCGCGCACCCGGCCGAGCAGATGATTACTCCTGAAATCAAGCGGTACCTGGAGAACCATAACTGGCGAAACCTTCGGTACCCACCTTACCAAGAGGGTTATCCAGGGCTGGTTAGCGGGCAGTGGTTCATGCGCAATTATCAGCACGAGCTGTTCGATCGGATTATTCATTCAGTCGGAATGCCTGCCAGTGACCTCAAGCTCTACGTTGAGCCGATCCTGGTGAATTTCGCCGAATTGGCGCACATGCTGCCGGCGTCGGAGAACCACCATCACTCCGGCCCAGGGGGGTTGCTCCGACATAGCCTTGAGGTCGCCTCGCTCACCCTGGATGGGTGCCTTACGACAGCCTTTGATACAAACGAGACCCCGGCACGGCGAAGCATGCGCCTGCGTCGGTGGTACGTCGCGGGCATCGCGTCAGGGCTGCTACACGACGCAGGGAAGCCTCTCACGGATATTCGCGCCACCGATTTTGAAGGCAACAACCAGTGGATCTACGCGCAGGAAACGCTTCATGACTGGTCTGTGCGCAACAAGTTGACCCGCTATTTCCTGCATTGGAATTCCAATAGGCATGGGAATCACGTTCAGGTCTCTGTAGCGCAAGCAACACGGATCATTCCGCCAGCCGTACAGGCGTGGCTGATTGAAGGTGGCCACGACATCTATGAAGCGCTCCTCGATGCAATTTCCGGGAGCGGAAGCTCGCCTCTGACCGAGTTGGTCAAGTGGGCCGACTCTGCATCCACCAAGCGTGACCTCAATCGAGGCTCGAATAATGGCGGGGGCAATGCAACAGGTGTCCCGGTACCGCGGTTGGTGTCGGATGCAATGCTGCGGTTGCTGAGTGACGGAACCTGGAAGATCAACACGCCTGCCGGCCGCGTATGGGTTGCAACTGATGGCGTCTACATCGCTTGGAACCAGGGTGCCGAGGAGATTGTGAGCATGCTGGTCGGTGATGGGGTTGTGGCCATCCCGCGATCACCTGACACGCTAATTGGTACCTTGGTAGAGCACGGGATAGCAGAGAGAGCCCCAAACGGCGACCTGTACTGGCTGGTTACGCCTCACCTTCTGCGCAAGAACGGCAAAGGCCCGGCGCTGCGCTGCATGAAGCTTGTGAATCCGGACATCCTTTTTCCAACCACACCGATTCCGCCGCCAGTTTCCATCAGCCTTGGGAAGGAGGGAAAGCAGAAGGATGTCATTGCTCCTAACGATACGGCTGGCGCAGCAGCGAACGCGCTGAGTGAACATCAGGAAGACCTATTTGGGGCTGATCTGACTGGGGACTCGAGCGGGGATACTGACGCTGATTCGCTGCCTACACCTTCTAAAGAATCCGCATCGTCGAAGCCAGCAAGAAAGAAAAAAGCGGCTCCAAGGCAAGCAGCTCCGGTACCAACAACCGCCTCTTCAGGGGTTAGCCTCAAACAAGCGCAGAATCCCGCCGAAGAGGCCCCAGTTGGTGTGGAGTCAGCGCCGGCAGCTGACGATACGGCTGCAATTGCTTCCTCCCAACCAGAGGAAGCTTTGGATGCTGAGGAGGAGGAAGAAGCACCTCAGGAGCCACCTGCCAGCCTTGAGGAAATGCTGCTTTTCTTGAGTCCCCATTCCCCGGCGGCTGAGCCCCCTCAAGAAGAACCACTCCCGGCCGCTGAGGCTGAAAGTAGCACCGAGCCCTCTGACGCTGATGCCCAAGTCGGATCAGAGCAAGGGGCGCAGGAACTGTTGCCTCGCCAGGAAAAGATTTCCCTCAACTCCATCATGGGGCAAGGCAAACGCACGCCTAAAACTACGCCTCCGTTGGAATCGAAGAAGCAGAAAGTTGGAGAAGCCGGCCCTGTGGCAAATGAGGTCCCAGGCGCTGGCAGTATCCTGCCAGCGGATGTCGTGTCGAAGCTCACAGCGCACGAATGCTACCTGTTGGAACAACAACCTGAGCTTGCCCAAAAGCTCATCACCGCGACTCAAGACCCCGAGAACGCGGCATTAGCAAGAAACAAGGTATTCGTTCGACTGGGAAAATCTTCGTTCCTTGCTGAAGACATCCACCCGCTCGTCCATGCGGGCTGGTTGTGGCAGGACATTACGGTCGAAGGGCCTGCTCTGACCCGCACGCTACAGTCCCGTGAAGGCTTCATGCTCACCGCCGACTACAGCGTCATCTACTGCAAGTTAGCGGAGCTGGACTGGGCTATTCCTCACATATCCCGGCTTCGCGAGGCCGACATCCCAAGCCTCGAGCAAGCTGTGAAGTCGCTGATCGAGAAGGCCGTACTTGAGGAAATAGGCGGGTCGCCTGTGCTCAGCCTCACAACCTACATGCTCACGAATGTCGCTGAGCAGTTCGGTATCACATCAACATCCCTAGAGAACGCAGTGTTCTGCTTCCGCGATGCCGTCAAGGTTGCCAAGCGCAGAAAAATCTTCGTTCGCCCCCTTTACGAGGAGCTTCCCAAAAAATGAGTGAATGGGACTACACCAGTTACTGGCGGAAAAACTACGAGGCGCGGGAAGCTGTTGCGTGGGGTTCGTCCATGCTTGCCGGCACCGCCGTTCAACTGATGACGGAGATGCCGGTAACCCCATACCTGATCACGCTTGGCGTGCAGGCTGGATTCGCCCTGGCGGCCATACCAAGGGCACTCCGCGTTCATAGGGCAAAAGCATGTCTCGTTGGAGCAGATCTCTCCTTCATCACCTTGGAGGAGGTGATGGAGCTGGTAAAGAGACACCCTCACGAGTTCTATTTCGGCGAGGCTTTCCCTTGGCGGCAGCGGCACGGCCAGTACGCATTCGAGCTCCAGGCGATGGATATCGAGGCCATTATCGGTAAGCGTGGCCGCCGCAACGCTGATGTTAAGGGTACGAAATGGATACACGGGATCGGCATGGATGAGGAGGAGCCATGTTTCCGGCCAGCAGACCAGCGTTCGATCCACCACCTCGTACTGGGCACAACAGGGGCCGGTAAGACCCGCTGGTTCGACCTGGCCATATCCCAGTGTATCGCTCGTGGTGAACCGGTGATCGTGATCGATCCGAAAGGCGATAAAGGGCTAGCCGAAACATGTGAGCGGACATGCAAGGCGATGGGGAAGGCCAGCCTGTTCAAATATTTCCACCCTGCGCATCCTGACAAGTCGGTTCGTTTGTCTTTGACCAAGAACTACGGCCGCGCAACTGAAGTTGCCTCCCGTGTCGCAGTGCTGATGAAAAGCGAAGCCGGCGATCCGTTCCAAGCCTTTGCGCAGATGTCCTTGAACAGCGTGATTCAAGCCATGTTGATCTGCAACATCCTGCCCACCCTTGTCGGCCTCAGGAGAACCCTTGAGGGGGATGTTCCTGGGCTGACAATCAAGGTGGTCATGGCCTTCGGTTCAAAGGTCTTCGGTGAAGATGAATTCGCGAGAATGGCCGAATCAGCAATTCTTTCAGCCAAGGTTCGGAACATCGAAGAAAAGGCGAAGGTATTGCGGAAGGTCTACTACAACGACATCGCGAAAGTGGAAGCCAATACCGATCTGGAAGGCCTGCTCACCATGCTCGAGCACGAGCGATCGCACTTCAGCAAGATGATTGCTGGCCTTCTTCCAATCCTGGTGATGCTTACCTCCGGTGAAATGGGGCCGCTGCTTTCCCCGCACACCGACGATGAAGACCCGCGCCGAATCAGTGACTTGAACTCTGTCATCAACGCCGACCAGGTTCTTTACCTGGGCCTCGACTCGCTTGCTGACTCAATGGTGGGCTCAACCATCGGCTCGCTGGCGCTGGCCGATCTGGCATCGACCGCAGGCGAGATCTACAACCACAGGTTGCCCAAGCCGGTGAACATCTTTGTCGACGAGGCTGCTGAGGTGATCAATGACCAGCTCATCCAGCTGCTGAACAAGGGCCGCGGCGCAGGAATAAATCTCTACATCGCAACCCAGACCATCGCCGACTTCAAGGCCCGCATGGGTGACGAAGCCAAGGCCATGCAGGTTCTGGGGAACGCGAACAACATCATCTGCCTCCGCATCCTTGATACCGATACGCAGGAGTTCGTGGCGAAAAAGATGACGCCAACTCGCTACAAATACGTCATGCGTACTCAGGGCAACTCGGCAGGTGAAGGCGGGGTGGTGCAGGGCGGGAATGTTGGTGAGCGCCTTATGCAAGAGGAGGGCGAGCGCTTCCCAACAGCGCTCCTCGGCGAGCTACCAGACCTCGAATATCTCGCAGTGTTTGCGGGCGGCGATATCCGCAAGGGGCGACTGCCCATCCTCACCGGCCCGACTGCCAACTGATTCCGGAGCAAAAAATGACTGTCTCGATTCCACTAGAAATTCAGAGGCTCACTGGCCTGGATGAGGCCTCAACAACTCGACTGCGCACGTTTGACCTGGAATGGCGTTGTGGCACGCAATTCATCTTCAAGATGCTTGAGGCGGGCCATAAACCCGAGGTAATTGGTGCGGCCCTGATTGATGTGCTGGTGGCCTACCAGCGTATGTGTCGGGAGGGCATCAGCGACTTCATTCGGCTCCGGGTGGTGCTCGGCCACATCCTCCAGATCCTCACGAGCTACGGCAACGCCCCTGCACCGGATGATGTTGTCTTGTGGTGCGAAACAACCAATGTCCCGCAACCTATCCGGGAGTTCCTGATCAATGGCTGAGATGCTTGAAGAAAAGTGGCCAAAGGGCGTTATGGCCTCTATAGCGTTCTTCTTCGTCCTGATCCTGATGCTGGCAACCGTTGCGCCGAACAAGCTGGTGGATACGGTAATGCTGAAAGAGCGGAAATGGGGCATCGAACTGCTTGGCGATTCCGACATGGATAAGGTGCTTGAAAAGACCAATCGCTACTACTCGGCACTTGTCATCGACTCCGGGGCAAAAAAGGTTGTCTCCGACATGCTGATGCCTCGAGGCGGCACCGTGGATGCCTTCGAAAAGAACGTGGATTGGTGGTTTCGGTATCTTGAGTCCCGAGGTGAGGCCGTCCAGAAAATCATCTACCAGATGGTTTACCGGATCGTTTTAACGCTTTACTGGCTGCCACTGCTGATCGCGGTTCTGGTGCCGGCCATTTACGCCGGCTGGATGCGCTGGAATGCCAAGCGGCATGGATTCGACTACTCATCACCGTTCTTGAATAACAACGCCGCGATCGTCCTGTCATGGGGCGGAATGCTCATCGTGCTCAGCGTGTTGATGCCTCTACCTTTACCGCCGCTCGTTATCTCAACCTTCATCGTCATCATGCTGCCTGTCGTGCTGTCCGTGCTGATCAGCAACCTGCCAAAGCGCATTTGAATTCTGACCATAAAACCGCCTGAAAACGGAACTTTCAGGCTGCGTTTATCCGCAGAATGCCCCTAACACCACGACAGGCTGACCCTTATGGCAACGAAAACAACACCCTCGAAAACGATCCCTTTTGCTATTGCTATCACAGCCCTTGCCACCGCTCTGGTAGTTGGCTCGTACTACCACTTCACCACCATGAGCCAGCTACAAGGCCAAGTCAAAAGCCTCGAGGGTGAATTGTCTGTTGCGAAAGCACAGGCAGTTGACCCCGCCGCGATCCAAGAGATTGTCGATAACCTCAAACAGCTTCCAGAAGATGATATCCCCGCAGCTCCGGACAACTGGATCTATGGCTCTTCATCTGCTCGGTACACGCTCGTCGAGATGACGGATACGGAATGCCCTTACTGCCGCGATCACTTCCCCCTGCTGAAAGCGCTTATCGAGTCTTCGGCTGGACAAATCAATGCCGCGATTCTCCATGTCCCAGCCCTTGGAGAGGCCTCCCGGCGACAAGCCCTGGCCATCGAGTGTGCTGGTGAGCAAGGTGGCTCAGATGCTGCCTGGAAGTACACCCAGACGGTGTTCGATAAAACCGGTGGCAACGGCAAGGGAGTTTCGGAATCGCTCGTGTCTCTTGCGACCGATCTTGGCCTGGATGGGAAGCGCTTTGCAGCCTGCACAGACTCGAAGCAGGCCATCGAGCGAGTAACTGGCGATCTCGATCAAGCCATTAAGCTTGGCATCCAACAGACCCCTTCGACTCTGCTCCTGGACAACCAGACAGGTATGTCGATGGTCCTCCAAGGTGCTAACGCTAGTCATGAAGGCATCCTCAAAGCGATAGCCAGCCTCAGCAAAGCAGGGGGTGGCAAGTGAGTGAGCCAATCAAAATCCCGGCATACATCGACCAGCCGCCGCACGTGATGTTTTGGCGTTTGGATGAGGTCATGCCGATAGGGATCGGTTTGGTTGCAGGCGTTCTTCTGGCACAGCTGATTCTTTGCACAGTGGTAGGTCTTCTGCTCGCCCGCTTCTATCGGCGCTTCTGCGACAACCGCCCTGACGGCTATCTGCTTCACGCTATTTACTGGCACTGGGGAGCTATTGGCCGGAAGAGTGTGCGATCCATGCCCAATTCCTACGAGAGAGAGTTCGTCTGATGCTTTTTAAGTCGCTTAGCAATTCGTTCGATGGCATGCGGGGAGAAAATCAGTTCTTGCGCATTGCCGTTGCAGGCCTTGTATTGAGCAATCTGCTGGTGTCTTGCTCTGCTCTCAACAAGGATGAAGTGGTCACTGTGATACCGCCTACCCTGACTGAGACCGCCTGGGTCAGTAAAACGCAAAGTTCCGGGGAGTACGCCGACGCATGGGCTCTTTACATCGCAATGATGCTAGGCAACGTTACCCCGCATAATGCCTCTGTCGTAAAAGACGCCCTGGGGCCTATCCTCGACAAGTCGATCTATCAAGATACGATGAAGGTTCTCGATACTCAGATTCATCAGATCCGCCAGGATCGAGTGACCCTGAGCTTCGAGCCGCAGAAAGTGCTCCGCGATAACCTCAACGAGAACAAGTTCTACGTTACTGGTCGCTCCGTAAGCGAAGGGCCGGCGGGCGACAAAAAGCGTAGCAACCGAACCTATGAGTTCGAGCTTATGATCAAAGACTACAAGCCTGTACTGAGTTGGGTTAGTACGAACTCTGGGGATGCTCGAACCCAGGATGTGGTTGATCGCGAGAACAGCAAGGCTGAGAAACAAGCAGAGCGCGAGAAGAGAAAGAATCAGCAGCGCTAAGCTGAGGCGAAAGAAGCCCATGTCAATGTCTTTGGCATGGGTTTTTTGTTGGTATCGCGAGTCCGCGGCTACAAAAAATACCCCTCCGTTTTCAGACGCAAAAGCTGCTTGAAAACGCAACTCAAGCGGCTGAATGGCCTCCAGAATTGACGACATCTCAGAGCAGAGGTCGTCTCGATGTCACTTCCAGTTTCCCTCCATTTCTTCAAGCCAGCTGCGCTCGTAATGGCTATGGCTGCCGTAATGCCTGCTATTGCGCAGGAGCAGATCCAGATTCCAGGCATGAACATGCCAGTTGCAGCCAGCACGCAGCCTCAAGCGGTTGCCAAGCCTACACCTTCTCCTGAGAGCGTTCCTGAACGACAGGAAGATCCTCAGGAGGAAAAGAAACCACGTTTGGTTGCCATTACTCCCGGCTCTGCTGAAAACCCCAGCGTGCCTGCCAGCGTTGTGAAGAAGCCCACACCTGTTCAGCCCGTCGAGTCTCGTCAGGATGTGGTCGTTGCAAGCGGCACAAACACCCTGATTCCGATCAGCAGAGGCCAAATCAACCGTCTGGTTACGCCGTTCGATAACCCTCATATCCAGACGGTAAGTGAGGCTGAAATTTCTACAAGCGGAAACGTCATCTACGTCACGACTCAGGATGAGAAGCCGGTGACCATGTTTGTCACCCCTGAGGACGATGAGTCTGTCGCCATCTCCCTGACGTTGCTGCCTCAAGGCGTGCCTCCCATCCAGGCGAACCTGATCTTGGCAAAAAACGTACAAGGGCTGGCGAGCGGAATGCCAATCACCTCGTCGACGAACTACAGCGGCCAGGCGCGGAAGTGGGAGCGCTCTCAGCCCTATATGGACACTCTTCGCTCCCTGATGCGCGAGATGGCGCTAGGCAAGTTGCCGCGTGGATACAGCTTCGGTGCGCTTACCAGCGGCAACAAGATCCCCGCCTGTGCGCAGCCAAGCCTCAGCTTCGATTTCAGCAAGTCGCAGTTGATCGAGGGCCATGACTTCCGAGTCTTCGTGGCCACCGCCGAGAACGTGTCGGCCAGAACCGTTGAGTTCGATCACGGCTCCTGCACGCACCCTCACCGAGCAGCTGTAAGCGCATGGCCAGATGAGGTGCTTGAACCTGGTCAGAAAACAGAAGTGTTTGTAGTCACGCGGGTTCCGACTGAAGTACCGCAAAGCTCCACTCGTCCAAGCCTGTTGCAGTAAGGGGAACCATCAGTGAAAGCGATTCAGCAATTCCTCGAAAAACTCACGCCCAGAGGCAAGCTGATGCTTGCCATCGGTGGGACGGTTCTGGTCGTCGGTACTATCGTTGGCGTCGCCATGAACGCGGCGAGCCCCGAGCGCAAAGCGCGCGCAGCGGCAAAACCACAGGTAGAGGCCATCCTCACCGATGAAGACCCACGTGCGTTGGGCTTGGACTCCATCGCCAGCCAATTGCGACAGCTACAGGCGCAGCAAAACCGCCTTGAGCGAGTGATGGGACAGAAAGAAAAGGACGTTCAGCTCAAAAATACGCAAGAAAAAGTGAGCGGTCTGGAGCAAGAACTCCAGCTGCTTCAGCAGGAGCTGGCGCGGGTTGGACGCGAAAAGAAAGGCACTGGTGAGGGTAGTGATACCTCGTCGAGTAGTTCGACAGCCACCCAGGCGAGATCCCCTATCCCCCCTCGTGAATCAGCATTCATCAACAAAGCAACGAGCTCGCCAGCAGATCTGACTGACGTTTATTCGAACCTTCCACCTGAGCAACCGGAAGACCCCAAATCACGATCAAGCGAGAAAAAGGAAACGCCTAAGATCCGGGTGATAAAGGGCAAGGAAGACGAGGGGAAGAGCGACAAGCCTGAGGAGCTTTCTGTGACCCTGCCCGCTGGATCGATCCTGTCTGGCGTTTTGGTCACAGGTATGGACGCGCCAACTGGAAAGCAGGCACAGCGCGACCCCTTCCCGAGCCTGATCCGCATCAAGAACGAAGCAATCCTTCCTAACCGCTTCAGGGCTGACTTTCGCGAATGCTTTCTGATCGCCGGCGGCTGGGGTGACCTCAGCTCGGAAAGAGCCTATTTGCGAGCGGAGCGCCTGTCGTGCGTACGCAATGATGGTTCGGTGCTGGAGTCCAGCCTGGAGGCTTACGCAACAGGCGAGGATGGGAAGGCAGGCATCCGCGGCCGTCTAGTCAGCAAGCAGGGCCAAATCCTCGCAAGAAGCCTTATGGCTGGCTTCATGCAGGGGGTCGCAAGCGCGTTCAACGTTCAAAAGGTACCGACAATCAACGTCACTCGCGCTGGCGATAACGGCGACACCGTTGCTCCTGTTTACGAGCAGGCATTCGATAGCAACGCACTTCAGTCGGCCGGTTTCAGCGGGGCTGGCACGGCTCTTGAGCGAATTGCCGACTTCTATCTCGAAATGGCTGAAAGCATCTTCCCTGTTATTGAAATCGATGCAATGCGCGATGTTGACTTTATCGTCAACAAAGGCATGACCGTTAAGTTCAATGCAGCAACTCTAAAAGTTAATGACGTAAACAATTAAGGGAATCGTGATGATTAAGCAATTTATCCTTGTATGCGCAATTACTGCATTGACTACCGGCTGCACGAATCTTCTTAACGTAGGCTCAAGTGAGTACGCCTGTAAAGGCATGCCAAATGGCGTTACTTGCATGTCCGCGAAAGATGTTTATTCGGCAACTGAAGGTGATGACTACAAAACCCAACTGAAGCAAGAGCAAGAAAGCGTTGAGGCCGACAGTGGTAAATCAACAGGAACCGGCTCAACTCGCGTGCTTATCGCTGAGGGGTCGGACAACGCCCCAATGCCGATGAGAGCAAGAAATCCTCTTCCGATCCGCTCGCAGGCTGTAGTCATGCGTATTGCAGTTGATCCGTGGGAGGATGAGAAAGGCGATTTGTATGTTCCAGGCTTCATTTATACCGAGGTAGAAGCGCGTCGTTGGGAGATCGGTGCACGAACCCCCCAGGCAACACCAACCTTGCGTCCCCTCACAATCGTTCAACCGCCACAGGCTAATTCTGCCAAGTAGAACATTAAACGAAATGTCGGCGGTTGAGCAGAAATGCGCCTTGCGAAAGCAGGCGCATTTGGTCGTTTCAAGACCTAACAAAACATACTCTAAGGTTTCGCTTGCCAACGCGAGTTAAAGGAGTTCCACGATGGGTACGACAAAGACCCGAGGGCCATCGTTCCTCAATAAAGTGAGTGGTGCGCTTCTGGGCGCTATCGCTTTGGCAATTGTGCCAATCAATGGTGCGTATGCCGATCTTGTTAAATACGGCTATACGAACAGTGCAGGGGTTCAAACCAATACGGAGCCAGGCACAGGGTTTATCAACCCATCCACTGGCATATCGTTCATGGTAAGCGGTGGTATTGACCGAAAACTGCGCATAGCGGTGACTGCTAACGGTGCCGCCACACCTGTCTTCGTAAAGGAAAGCACCAAGGTGCTTGGGGCTAGCGACGTTATTTCTTACAACGGTGAGAACTACTATGCCGAGGAGTTTGTCAGTCCGAAGCTACCGGATGGACGCTACACCGTAAAAACAGAAATTCTGTCCAGCGCTGGGGCTGTTGTTCAAACTGAAAACGTTCCCCTCGTTATTGATACCGCTGGCCCAATAGCTGGGACATTTGCCCCGCGCCCATATACATGGGGCGATCCCGTTCTCACTGGCGAAGTTTGGAAGCTCGGCCTTGCAGCAATCGATGCTTTGACATATTCGAGCTTCGTCTTGGACGGTTTCTCTGACCCGTCGGGAATTAGCAAGGTTACCGCTAAAGTCTATAGGGAGTCTGGTGCTCTGTATAAAGAGCATAATGTTCTGTTTTCTGAGGAAAGCAAAACAGCCTCGATTCAGTACAGGACAGACTTCTTCCCTGACTCAGACTTGGATGAGGTTTTCGGGCTTGAGTTTGTTGTCACCGACAAGGCTGGCAACTCTACGGTAACCAAGCGTCAGAAGGTAATGTTTGACAACATTGCCAACGCACCAACTGAGCCGTTTGGTGTGTATGACCCAAGTGTATCAACTACTCTCGCGCCAGGCCTAAAGGGGTTTGTTCCCTATGTCGCCGGATCTTATGTCAAAACTAATCCGATACGGCTTGCATGGAGAATCCCAAAGAGCAACTGGCACACCTACCGACAAGGGGGTATACGCTTCACAAACAGTTTTGGAGAGAACCAGATTGTTGGCGAGGATTCGGCCTATGTTTACCTTGTCGGGTCGCTTCCATATCGAGCAGAAGACGTTAACTACATCAGGTTCTATAACTTTGGCGAGTGGGGCACGCGAGGAACTATCCATTACGATTTAGTATTGCATCCGTCTGCCCCTAAAACGCCCGTAATAAGCCGTATCGAATATTACTTTAGCGACAAAGGCTGGATGAGATATTCGCCCAGGGTAGTCACGCCTCAGGAGTTACCTGTCACCGTCTCGAAAGTTCGGTATACCGTCGAGGCGCGACCTTTTGACCAAGTGGCTACTCACATGGGCACTTGTACTATTCCTGCCGGGCAGACCCAATGCGAAATCGCAGTCAACGTCCCGCTGAGCAAAGGCACATCTGGATATCTTCACGATCAAGGCGTGCTGAGAAGTGCAGACGGCACGTTGAGTGCAACCGGCCAATGGGCGGACGTCTGGTGGAACGACCTGTATCTGCCAGTCCTGTCTTATACCTATAACTCTTCGGAGATGATACTGACTCTCAAAGTCAGACAACCGCAGCAAGGCGCGTATCAAGACGCTCTTCGTCACAATACGGCATGGCTTGAAAACACTAGCGGAACAGCACTGAGCGTTACCAAAAAACTCACATCGTCATCTGGTGAATATTTTGAATACGAGTTCGATCTGAAAACCCTGCCTGAAGGCTCCCATGATCTGGTTGGTGTTGCTAGCGAAAATCTAGGCGCAATAACAAAGCTACCACTTTTCAAGTTTCAGAGCGATCGGACAAAGCCAGTTGTTACGGTAAGCAAGGGTGTGAGTGATTCTATTGATACACTCGACAAAATCACCTTTACGGTAACTGACAATAAAGACCCCGCACCAAAGATTACATCGATTAGCTTGACTGGGGGGCCGGCTAACGAATCTATTGCTCTTTCGTTCCGCAAGCTCAATGCTACTACCTATGGCCTTGAGTACCCGATCCTATTCCCGTCCTTAACGGCTGGAGAGAGTTATACGCTCAGAGTCAATGCGCAGGACTCACAACAGAACAAGGGTGTTGGCTCAACCACGTTCCTCTACAGCCCTAAGATGGCTGGGATCGTTGGTCATGTAAATGGTCTCGTTAATATCCCTGCGGTGCCAAAAGAGTTCAATCGTAACGATGGCTCTGTGGTGATAAACAGCGAACAGCTAAAGCTTGCGGACGGTACGCCAGTTTCTGGTGTTTATGATCTGCTGGCAACGCTCAGGTCTGACGCAGCAACACCCCTAAAGATTGGCGGTGTTCTCGTCAATCCGGGGGCAACAGTAACGATTAGCCAACTCAACTTCACTAGTACCGGCGGTAAGATATCGCTACCTGTTGTTCCGGTAACTCAGGGAGCTACCGGAAGTAATGGTGTGATCATTTCTACCTCCGCGCCGAATGCTCCTGTGGTGTACGCCGATATCAATACCTGGATGCCCAAGGTCACGCTTGGCATCAACAATAAAAATCCTGTACAGGCAATGACTGACACCACGGTAAAGTTGTCCGCTTCGGCTAGCAGCATTTGCCCTCTAACGACATCTTCCGCGGTGGCAAGGTCTGCCGATCCCATCAAGTCGCCCATCTGCTTGCTTGAGTGGACGAGCATTCCCCGAGGCCTTCAGCAAGTAGAGGTTTCTGGTGCACCGCACCCGGTCACTCAGCTGACAGGGCGAGTCCTCGACGCAGGCCAGCAGAAGGTCGCTTATTCCCTCTATGTATTCAACAAGGGTACGGAAAAGGTACTGCTGAGCAGCGGTGAGGAAATACTGAGCGTCAAAGCTGCGACCGGCTCAACAACCTTCATCCAATCGCTGCATGAGAAAAGTGTTACTCGTGCGATTGAGACTGCATCCGTCACCATGACGCAGCGCTCGGGCCCAACGTGTTCGATCACTGGTGATGACGCAGCGGCAAAGAGTGCTGGCATGAGCGGCGGTGCCTTGAAGTGCTTGATTGAGTTCTCGGTCATCCCGAAAGACCTGAGCATCAAAGCGCTCGATCCTCTTGAGTTGACCGGCGTTTTCACTCGTTCCGGGAAGTATCCGATCCGCTGGACGGCTAGCGTCTACGACACCACCGGGAAAAAGATCACCCTCGAAGAGGGACAATCGCTCATTCAGGTAATAGAGCCGCCTGTAACAACGAAACTGACGGTCAGCGTCAACGAAAGCTCATCGGTGGACGCAACTCCGGTAGAGGATTTCCCTGCGGCGTGGGAGAAGAAAACCTATTCAGTTCTGTCGAGCCCGTCCCAGGGCGCTGTAGTCGCGACCCCTACCGGCTTCACCTACACCCCGAACACTGGATACGTTGGCCCCGATGAGTTCAGGTACCGCGTGCAGGACGTGTCAGGGATGAGGGCTGAAGCGACCGCGGTTGTGAATGTCGCGAAGTTCAATTACGCCCCTACCTGGACGGGAGTAACCATTCAGGCTCGCGAAGGTCAAGTGAGTGACCAAGTTGATCCTGAGGTGCATGACATCAATCTATGGGACAGCCATACGTTCAAGATCCTCACGAACCCGACGCACGGGACTGTCCGTGTGTTCTATGGCCGTATGGAGTACACCCCTAATCCGGGTTTCTATGGGGAAGATTCGTTCACTTTCAGCGCCACGGACCAGGAAGGGCTCAGCGTGGAGGGAGAGGGGAAGGTCACTGTTACTCAGTTCAATTTTGCACCAACAGGTATCACCCCCTCGACAGTGAAGATGTATGCAGGAATCGGTGGAACGGCCGATCTGAAAGTGATCGATCCGAACAACTGGGGATCGCACACCTTGCAAGTCGTCAAACAGCCAGCACATGGCCACGTGACGGTGGAGGGAATGAGCATCACCTATAAGACCGATGGCCAGGCTGAAACCTCAGTACAGATTCGTGCCATTGACCAGGATGGCCTCTATGTCGATCAAGATGTTGTGCTGAAGCTTTTGCCGGCGTGGGAGATGTTCAAAGACCGCGAAGTTCAGCCTACCTCAGTGGCCCCGAGCATCCCGGCCGTGAAGCACCAAATGACAACCCGCTTGGGTGGCTATGCGCTCCGAATTCCCGACCAGGAAGTGATTCAGGCTCTCGGCGGCGAGATCATCGCCATCGTCACGCCTGATTCGAAGGTTGGGGTGACACTGGAGCATCGTGAGCTTTCTCAAGGCACCGGTATGCGTCTGGTACCTACGAAAATGACTGCCGATCTGCTGGAGGCCCGTTTAGGTGGCCTGGATGTTGGGGTCGATGGCCAGGCGCTGGTCTATCTAAGTCGCGCCGATATGGCCGGCCCTGTCTATTCCGTGCCGGTAACCGTATGGGCTCCGGAGGGCGTACTGACGGCTGATACATGGGAGATTCTGCAAGCGTCCGGCCGGGCTCAAATCAGCTTCAGCCCGAGCAATGGGGCATGCAGCATCTTGACCAGCGAAACTGTCGCGAAGCCGAAAAATGCACTTCAGGATCGTGCTTGCTACGTCACTTGGACGAAAACGCCCGATGAATGGCGCAACGCTAGTAGCTTGGCCAACCTGATGATGGATGCCGGCGGGAGTTCGTTGGGTAACCAGGCTATCGAGGCTACCGCGTATGTGTTTGACCCTAGCGGCGTGAAGCACAAGGTTGCGAGCTTCGCTCGTGACCTGAAGATCCTTCCGGTTGCAGATCAGATCCGCTTTGGCCTGAAGCCTGCACCGGCAGAGGCCTATCAGAAGGTGCAGCAACTTTCCTTGTTGCTCCGTCACACCGATGGCCCTGTGTGTGATGCAACGGCGAATGAAGGCGTTGCGAAAAAGACGGCTCAGCAATGGTCGAGCCGCCCATCGTGCCTTATCCGTTGGATGCAGATGCCAGAAGGCATGGCCCAGCAGCGCAACACCGTCACGCCACTCGCGGAAGGAACAATGACCCTGCTTGGAGCGAACAACATCTCCTGGAAGGCATCCATGTTTACGCCGAGTGGTCAGGAAATCGATATTGGCTACGGGGAGCACACCGTAAACGTGATCGAGCCGCCGGCGATCGAAATCGATATGCCGGCAAGCAACCTGGTGAAAGAGGGGCTGTATTCAGTCTCACAACTCGGCGGCTATGTTGGGAGCGCATCAGTTACTGCAATCGCAGCCTCCTTGGACGTGGCGATCAACAGGGCAGATGCAGTGATCGAACGGTCTACGATTCCGAGTTACGGTCGTGCCCAGCGGTTTACGCGCTACATCGAGGGAGCCGAGGCTCCCCTGTGGAGCGTAACGCCTTACTCCGTTGACGTTGGATACACCGCGTTGCCAGAGATGAGGACGACCAAAACCGCGTCACTCCTGGCGGTGCCTCACGACAAAATTCTCCCTGTCATTCTCAACGACGAAAGAACTGTCCTGGATACGGTCAGCCTTCCAATCCGCGTGGCCATCAAAGACACCCGTTACATGGAGGATGCATATCGGCTGAGCAGCATGGGCGACTGGGATATTCGCCTGCTTTCGACAACCGCCGGAGTGAACTATGAGCCGATGACAAATTGGGAGCCCATCGACGAGAACGGTGAAGTTGAGTTTGAGATCGATCTGCAATCGCTGACGAACAAGGCGGTTCGCATTATTGCTGAAGCGCGTGTTCGCTCTCCTGTGCCGGAATACGAGCTGATTCGGGAGTCGGGCTCGCCAATGGTGCTTTCCGTTCTCAACGGCGAATCTCTCGATGGTTCAATCCAGGCATTGCGGGTTATCGGCCCAGCTCCTCTTCGCAGCAGCTTCTACGCCGTCACCAACGATCGCTACCAGTCAGGAGACCTTGGTGGCGTGCGCTGGGAAATGAGCAAGGACGGCGGTGTGACGTGGGAGGACGTTGAGGCCAATGCGAAGCTGCCGCAACGGCTCAGCATGGTCTTTCAGCGGGGTACATATCTTCTGAGGGCAGAGTTGACGAACCGCCATAGCGGCGCGAAATCCATGACCCCTACCGTTGAAGTTATTGCCTATGTCGTCCCCGTTGCCCGCCTTAAAGGCCCAGCAAACGTGTTTATTGGCGATAGCGGTACGTTCACGCTCACTGACCTCAAAGGTAATGCGCTCGATACGACCGGAATGGTTGTGGAATGGTCGGAGGATCGCGGTAAAACCTGGGCCGCAGGGGAAGGCTCCTACCGACTGAGCCGCAACTCTGCTGATCGTGTGTACCTCACGGCCAGGCTGAAATACTCAGACTCACCAGAGGATAAGCGCGTCTACAAAACCCTCCGTGCAGGCGTTGCGTTTAGACCTGTCCGGCCGCCTCGTGTCCAGATCATCGGGCCGCGCCGTCCTGAGGTAGGAAAGGAAGCTACCTGGGTCGCCAACTTGATGATGCCGTACCCGAAAATGGATATGACAATGGATGGTGAGTTCATCCTGCCTGACGGCACAGTCGTCGACTCCACTGAGGTGAAGTACACCCCAACTCGGGAGGACATGGAGAAAGAAGAGAGCTACATCAGCGTCCGATCTTGGATCAATGGGTATGAGGATCGAGGCGGTTTGGGCCTAACTCAGCACCGTCTTATTTTCTGGTCGTACGACTGGCCTGAGTGGAAGATCAACACCAAATACTCAGCCAAGTATGCGCCGGCAGACTTGACCATGACGGCTCGCTCTCTTGGCTTGTTCCGAGAGTTCGAGGGCTTGACCATCGAGTGGGATATCCCACCTTACGCCGGCCTCGAAATGATCAAGGACTCCAGCCAGACCAGTCGCATCGTTCGACTGACTGAGCCGGGGATCTACACATTCGGTGCTCATATCACCGACTCGCGGGGCAACTACAGCTATGCCGAAACAGAGATGGAGTTTTTGGAGCCAATTCCGTGGGATGTGAAATTGTCCTGGAGTGGGGATAACGACGCGAATCGTGCCCCGCTGGGCGTTCTGATCCGACCATCAATCACCGGCGGGCATCCCAAGGACCAGATACTCAGCAAAACGTTCAGTCTCAACGGGGAGACGCTATCAAGCTCAGGGGACTATGGGCGAGCGACCCTTGAAGAGGAGGGCGTGTATACGGTGAAACTGGATGTTGCCAGCGCAATGGGGCACACAGCAACAGGCCAGGTTGATATCTCGGTGGCAAGGAATAAGCCCCCGGTCTGCAAGCTGGAGCTTGTGGTAGGTCGAACCTCCTGGCTGGCAAAAGCCGTTTGTACTGATGAAGATGGCCGCATGGCCAAAAACCTTTGGTTCATCAATGGTGAGCAGCAGGCTCTCAGCTCAAACAGCATCTCTGTGCCAATGTGGCGTTATCCAGATGGCGAGCCGGTAATTACGCTGGTAGGTATCGATAACTCCGGCGCGGAATCGCCTCCAGTCTCCAACAAGTAAAAGAGAAGGGCCGCATAAAGCGGCCCTTTTTAATTTCCGTCGACAAATGCGCCTGAAAGCGAAACACAGGCTTACGGAAAGCACGAAAAATGTCTCCTGAGCGCAGCCCCTGCGCATGTCAACCTCTAGGAGCAAGACCAATGCACGTCAACAAAGCAACCCTCCAAACGATGGCCATCGCAGCGGCAATGGTGGTCGCCGGTACCGCGCTCGCGGGTACCGGCGGCGATACGTTCGATAGCGTGTGGATTACCTTGACTGAGTGGATGCAAGGTACCCTCGGCCGCATTCTGATCGGTCTGATGATCCTCACCGGCATCGGCGCGGGCGTTCTCCGCCAATCGCTTATGCCGTTCGTTACTGGCGTTGGCGGCGGTGTTGGCCTCTATGCTGCGCCGGATGTTATCGAGTCGGTAATGTCGGCAACTATCCCAGCAGCAGCTGTAGTCACCAACGCTCTCCAAGCCCTGCCTGTAGGCTTCTGATCTCAGTCAGAACGCCTCTCTGAAAGGCCTCTTTTTCCGACGCTAAAACGTCCTGAAAAAGAGGCCTTTTCTTTTCCGGGCCAAATACTCTGGGTGAATCGACTCAGGAGGTAAGCCCATGTTCAAACCAACCCGAACCATTCTTGCGATGACGCTGCTTGCATTGGCTGGCACCGCAGTAGCAGCGAGCCCTGCGGACAAGAACGCAGACAAGGTAGTGATGCTTCCTGCGTCTGCAATGCTGGCGATCGAGAAGAACGGCAAATTCGCCATCATCAGCGATACCGGCCGATTCATCATCCAGGGAACGGTTTATGACGTGTGGGCGAAGAAAGAGTTAAAAACCATCGAGGATGCTCGGATCGCCGCCCACTACATCCCAGTGGATAAGACCAACCTCGGTTTCAAGGATCTCGCCCCCCTCACAGTCGGCAACGGTGAGAAAGCAATCACCATGTTCTCCGACCCTGCTTGTGGTTTCTGCAAAGAGATCATTCAACAAGCCCGCTCATCCCTTCCCGAGGGGTATCGACTCGACGTGCTGATGTTGCCGCTGCTCAGCCAAGAGAGCGCGGTGCGCACCAAAGAACTCCTCTGCGCGAAAGACAAGGTTGCTGCGTGGAAAGCTGGCGCTTCCGGCGACATGAAAACTCCTCTCGAACAGCTCCCAACCGCGCAGTGTGATCTCGATGTGATCTCGAAGCGCCGGATGACAGCTCAGTTTCTTGGAGCTCGAAATGTCCCTTTCCTCATTCGTGATGACGGTTTGACCCGAGAAGGCAAGCCTGAAGAAGGCCTGCGCGCCTGGATTGAATCGAATCGCACCCTCTAAGGAATTCAGAAATGCTCAAAGCGCTTATCCGCTCAACACCTCGGCTCTCGAAGCTGATCAACGGCCTCGCCTACGAGCCGAATCTTTACCTGTTCCAGCTGGAAGGGAACCGCCTAGGATTCGCATTCCTGTGTTCCCCGCTCTCAGGCTCAAACGGGGATGAAGGCGACCGCCTGAAAGCTGGTTTGACGGTCGACTGGCCTGAGAAGACAACGATTCAGTTCAGCCTGATTTGCACTGAAAATATCAATGAGATGAAGACGGGATTCCTTCGTCTGCGTCGGGCCTTCCGTGAATCCGGCCGCACTGACCTTCCCGTGGAAACCCAAGCCTTGCTGGAGAAAGTGACGAACGCGCGGGCCGAGTATTTCAGTGACCGAACCATGCGCCCAGTTGATTCAATCTCAGGTGTACGCATTCGTGAACAGAGCCTGGTCGTATCCGTAACAATTCCGATCGCCAATGCGTTGCCTACCCAGACAGAAGCGAACGCGGCGAAGGAGCTTTTCGACGGACTGCGAACCTCGCTGGACAGCTGCAACCTGGCAGCCGTGCCGCTCACCAACGACTCCTACCGGGAAATTTTCTCCTCCATCCTGAACCAAGGGCCATCGGCGTCGTGGCGCGAAGATCCGGACATGAAGGCGGACACAGACAAGCCCCTGAATGAGCAGATCCTCGACTACAACCGCAGCCTCGACGTGAAGAAAGACCACCTTCAGATCGGAGATGACTGCTTTGTAAAAACGCTGTCGGCCAAGCGCTTCCCTGATGTCATGTGGCAGGGCGATGCCTCTCAGTACCTCGCTGACATTCTGTCCCAGCGCGGCGGAATCCGGGGTAACTGCATCATCAACATGACCCTGTATTTCCCTCCCCAGCTGGAAACAAAGGACAAGCTGTCGAAGCGCCGCCAATGGGCCATCAACCAGAGCTTCGGCCCGATGGTGCATTTCGTACCCGTTCTACGGAAGACGAAGGAAGCCTATGACACGCTGTTTGAAGATCTCGACAAAGGGCTTCCCAACGTACAGGCGACAATGACCCTCGTGGTATTCGGCCGGAACCGGGAAGACCTCATTCAGGCAGCGTCGAATGCGAAGAGCCATTTTGCCACGCAGGGCTTCAGCCTCATGGAGGACAAGTTTTGTGTGCTGCCCGTGTTCGTGAACTCCCTACCTATGTGTGCCGACCCGGATGCGATGAGGGAGCTGTTCCGGTTCAAGACATTGAGCCTCACCCAGGCATTACCTTTGCTGCCGATCTATGGCGATTGGAAGGGCACTGGAACCCAGGTGGCCCCGTTCATTTCCCGAAACGGTCAGCCGGTTAGCTTCAACCTCTTTGACTCCGACACCAATTACAACGCGATGATCGCGGCCCAGTCGGGCTCCGGTAAGTCGTTTGCGACCAACTATCTCATCACGTCGTATCTGAGCATTGGAGCGAAGGTGTGGGTCATCGACGTGGGCCTGTCCTACCTAAAGCTATCTGAGGCGTACAAGGGCGACTTTGCACGCTTTGACCAGGAGTCGAATCTCTGTCTCAACCCCTTCGAGCTGATTGAGGACTACAGCGAGGAGGAGGATGTCCTGGTTGGGCTGCTCTCTGCCATGGCTGCCCCAACCGTGCCCCTGATCGACTTCCAAACTGCCGGGCTAAAAAGGCACCTCACACAATGCTGGGAAGAGCTGGGCAAGACGATGATCGTCGACAACATCGCCGATTCTCTACTTGGCGACCCAGATCCGCGTATTCAAGACATTGGCCATCAGCTCTTCGCATTCACCTCGAAGGGGCAGTACGGCCGTTTCTTTAACGGGAAGAACAATCTCAACTTCAAGAATCCCTTCACCGTACTCGAGCTTGAGGAACTGAAGGGCCGCCAACACCTTCAGCAAGTGGTGCTCCTTCAGCTGATCTACCAAATCCAGCAGGACATGTACCTCGGTGAGCGTGACCGCCCGAAAATTGTGATCATCGATGAAGCCTGGTCGCTGCTCTCCCAGGGCAACGTTGGTGAATTCATTGAGCACGGTTACCGGCGATTCCGGAAATATGGGGGTAGTGCCATCGTCATTACCCAGGGGGTCAACGACCTCTATCAGAACAAAGTCGGACAGGCCATTGCTGAAAACTCCGCGTTCACCCTCCTACTCGGTCAAAAGGCCGAAGCTATTGATGCTATCCAGGAAAACAAGCGTCTGCCGCTGGGAGAGGGTGGCTATCGAATCCTGAAGACTGTTAAGTCGTACAAGGGGCATTACTCCGAGATCTTCATGCTCACCCCCCGCGGGGCCGGTATCGTGCGCCTCACGGTGGACCCATATTCGATCCTCCTCTACTCGACCGCACCTGAAGATGTGCAGGCGATCCGAAATTACACGCTCACTGGCGTTCCGCAGGATGAGGCAATTCTGCGCGTGCTCCGTGACCGAGGTGTCGAGTACAGCTCTAATCCGGCGGAAGTCGCGTAATGGCGTTGTCGAACCCCTTCAGCATTGAGGCCAAGGTGCGAAGGGCAATGGCGAAGGTTGAGCGAGATCGAGCTCCAAAGCGACTCTCGGCAGCCTTTCTCGGCAAAGGCCTACTCTTTTCCGCAGTGGTTGCCGGCAGCGTTGTGCTGCTGGCATCCCGTTATTCGATCGCTATCGCTAGCCAGGACTCCCTATGCCTGCCCCCTTACAGGCTATGGATCATCGATAAAAAGCAGGATGACCTGGTGCGAGGGGAAATCTATGCCTTTCACTCCAAAGGTCTGAGTCCGATTTTTGCTGACGGCACGATCATCGTGAAGGTGCTCGAGGGGATGCCTGGCGATCGCGCCAAGGTCACGCTTGATGAGACAACCATCAATGGCGTGTCCGTGGGCAAAGGGCTTCAGGTAGCCAACCAGCACGGGATTGATCCCCAGAAATACGTTCGGGAAGGGGAAATAGGCGAGGGCCGTTACTGGTTCTTCGGCCGCACGCCAGATTCTTTCGACTCCCGCTACTGGGGCTCAGCGTCGACGGACCAAATCATCGGGAAGGCGTATCCAATATGGTGAAAAAGCAACTAGCCATGTGCATTGGGCTGGCCTTCGGCTGCACGATGGCCATCGCCGGCGATGACCTTGGCATTCGCAAGTACGACATCAATGAATTCGATCCGGCGCTCCTCGAGCAGGTCAGGGAAATCAGCCGAAATGCGAAAGCGGCACGCGATGAAGTAAGCGGCCGCGATGACATGAGTTGGGTGGGTGAGATGGCCGAAAAGGCGATCGCTCAAGGCAGTGATGAGGAGTCCCTGCAGAACGAGTCAGCACTCGCCAGCGCAGATGGCTCAGATCGCGAGAAAAAACATCCCCTGGGCGATGGAAACCGCACTCTAATATTCGTGTCGTGGTCGATGGGAGCCACTGCCCTCAAAGACATACTGCTGTCCTTTGACGGACTGCCTGGTGTTGGCATCGTTTTTCGAGGCATTCCTGATGGTATGTCGATGGGCGATGCTGTGACCAAAATGCACCTCCTCACGCAAGAGACGCAAAGCACTGTGAGTGTTCTGCTCGATCCTCTCGCATTCCAGCGTCATAGCGTTTCAGCCGTCCCCACCGTCGCTCTCGAAGCACCGAATGATGCTTTGATCGCTAAAGCTGCTGGGTCGTCCTCCGTTAGCTATATCGAGGGGGCGGTTAAGGATGGTAAGCGTGGGGATCTAGGCACTATTGGCTCTACACAGGAAATCATCGAGCCAGACCTCATGGAGGTTGCGAAACAGCGCATCGCAGAGCTGGACACCGACGCCATGAAGAAGCGAGCAATCGCTCGGTTTTGGGATAACCACAAAGGGCACCCATTGCCTCCGGTAACGGAGAGTGCGACACGCCTCGTCGACGCATCTGTCATCGTTCCCAATGACATTCTCGATAGCCAAGGAAGGGTTGTTCAGAAGGCGGGGAGGATCAATCCACTCGACATGATGCCGTTTGACCAGAAACTGGTCGTGATTGATCCGACGCAACCTTGGCAGGTTGCCCTGGCGAAGCGTGAATATGCAGACCATGGGGCAAATCTGACCGTCACTGTGATGGCGACTCAGATTCCCACTGCCTCTGGTTGGGATCTGTTCAACAGCGTTCAGGACAGCCTGGATGCGCCCTTGTACCTGCTGCCGCCTGACATGGCGGAGCGCTTCCAAATCTTTCGAGCCCCATCTGTCGTAACAGCCGACACCAAAAACTTTATCGTCCGCGAGGTTGCTCAAACAGCCTTCGAGGAGGCCAATCATGAGCATCAATAAGGTAATAACCGCCGCAATTCTGGTGATTGCAGGCATGTTTTCCCTGCCAGGGATAGCGGCTGAGGCGTCCTCTTCCGGAGAGGTGATGTGTGAGGACTCTGGCCTTTTTGGTCCGAAGTTGTTCACCGACATCTGCTGGGCGTGCCTCTTCCCAATTCGTGTTTCTGGTGTGCAAATAACCCCCGGCACAGCCCCCGCGAAGGCTACAAAAATGGTCTTCTGCATCTGCCAGGAAGGCTCATCCTCGATCTACAAGCCCGGAATCATCACTGCAATGTGGGAGCCGGCACGGATGGTTGAAACTGTCCGTAAGCCAGGCTGCTCGCCAACCCTAGGTGGTGTAACGCTGCCGCTTGGCAACAAGCGCAGCTATGGCCGACTTCGGCAGGACAACAGCACCCAGACAGGTCAGGCTGCCGGGTCGTTCTACCACGCGCATCTGTATGCATTCCCGCTACTTCAGATCCTCGATCTCTATACGCCTACCAAATGCAACCCGGACGGTTATCTCGACCTCGATATCATCTCTTTCACTGAGATCGACCCGACCTGGAACAACGGTACGTTGGCTTTCTTCCAGCACCCCGAGTCCGCGGCCGTGGCAAACCCAATCGCTATTGCGGCCTGTGCTGCCGAATCCGCGCTGGTTACCGCTCGAAAGGAACCTCTTGAGTCGCTTTGGTGGTGTACCGGTACATGGGGGAGCATCTACCCATTTGCCGGCGTAACCGTGGCGCAAGATGCAAACCGGACGACAGCATTGCTGGCTGCGCGAGTGATCGCTCAGCAACACCGCAGGGGCCTCGCTCGACGCACTATGGGTGATGAAAACGTGTGCAAGGCGGGTATCTACCCGACGATTCCGAAAAGCCAGTACAAAGTGACCCAGTTCTGGCCAAAGTCGCAGAACAGCAGAGCAATGTGGCTCGGAGAACCGCCGCAGACTTGGGAGGGTGGGCCTAGTCGGCATGTTCCAGGTACTGGGAACGATGCCATGTACATGTTCTGGCGATGGACAGATTGCTGCTCGAAGCTCTAATGGAGAATCCGCACGTAAGGGCGGATTTGCGATGGTATGAGTCAACTACCCCGGCCTGAAGGTCGGAGCTTGTGAAAGCAGGCTGGGTTGACCAGGGAAAGCGGTATTAACCCGCTCCGTTTGCACCAGGTCGAACCGACCCACCCCGGAATGCTTCCTCAGTTCCGGGCACTGGAAGGTCGGGATCATGCTGGCGAAAGGTAAAACGCCGAAGATTCCGACCGCCGCGACAGCGGGAGCCGGGTGCAGACATTCCCGAGGGGAGCGAGCCGCAAGGCTCCGTCACCAGGCCCGTAAGGGCATAGTTCAAAGGAGGATCGCCGTGGCGGTCTATGTGTTGGATAAGACAGGCACGCCGTTGATGCCATGCAGCGAGAAGCGAGCGCGATTGTTGCTGGAGCGCGGTCGCGCCCGCATACACCGGCAGGTGCCGTTCGTGATCCGTCTGGTGGATCGGCGGCAGGCCGATAGCGCGCTGCAATCGCTGACGCTCAAGTTCGATCCGGGCAGCAAATTCACTGGCATTGCCTTGGTACGCCAGAAGGGCCAGCGGGTGTCTGTTCTCTCACTGATGGAATTGGCCCATCGGGGCGCAGCGATTCGCCAGGCCATGCAGCAGCGGGCGGCGTTTCGCCGTCGCCGCCGTGGTCAGAACCTGCGCCACCGCACACCGCGCTTCGACAACCGCACCCGGCCGGAAGGCTGGCTGCCGCCAAGCTTGCGCCACCGGCTGGACACCACGCTGGGCTGGGTCGGGAGGATGCGTAACTGGGCTCCGATCAGCGATCTGGCAGTCGAGCGGGTCAAGTTCGACATGCAGGCCATGCAGAACCCGGAGATCAGCGGCGTCAAGTACCAGCAGGGCGAGTTGGCCGGCTACGAGGTGCGCGAATACCTGCTGGAGAAGTGGGGCCGCTGCTGCGCCTACTGCGACGCTGAAAATACGCCGCTGGAGATCGAGCACATCGTTCCGCGCAGTGCCGGCGGCAGCGACCGGGTGCCCAACCTGACCCTGGCCTGCCGGCCCTGTAATCAGCGCAAGGGCAACCAGCCAGTCGAGGTGTTCCTGAAGGCCAGGTCAGAGCTGCTGGCGCGAATCAAGGCGAAAGCCAAAGTCCCACTTCGGGATGCCGCCGCCGTCAACGCCACCCGCAATGCCCTGTTCCGTGCCCTGCTGGATACCGGCCTGTCGGTCACCACGGGCACCGGGGCGCAAACCAAATTTAACCGACGATGCCTCGGCCTTCCGAAGACCCACGCGCTCGATGCAGCCAGTGTCGGTGAGATCAGGGCCATCGAGCACTGGCAACGCCCCACGCTGGCGATCAAGGCCACCGGACGCGGCGAGTACCAGCGCACCCGCCTTACCGCCCACGGTTTTCCACGCGGCTATTTGACCCGACAGAAACGCCATTTCGGTTTCCAGACCGGCGATCAGGTGCGCGCCGAGGTGCCGACCGGCAAAAAGGCTGGCACCCACCAGGGTCGCGTCGCCGTGCGCAAGACCGGCAGCTTCAACATCCAGACGCCTGATGGC
The DNA here is from genome assembly GCF_013522825.1 of Stutzerimonas stutzeri. GTDB lineage: Bacteria > Pseudomonadota > Gammaproteobacteria > Pseudomonadales > Pseudomonadaceae > Stutzerimonas > Stutzerimonas stutzeri_AK. Next base: position 7,911 of record NZ_JAAMQZ010000026.1, on the reverse strand, counting down.
GTGGTGCAGGGCATCCACCACCGCCACTGCACCCTGATTCAGCGGGCCGATGGCTACGCCTATTCCCACATCCAAACCGATAGCCCTCAATCCCAAAAGGAGGCAGCGAGAGCAGAGGTACGCTGAGCGTGCCGCGCTATCCCTTGGTCTGAGGGCCGGGATATCTCGTGCAAAATTGATGAATGACTTTCTAATGCTGTACCTGCCCCCTGTTTTGATTCTGGGGCTTCTCGCGGGCATCGCCCACGTTCGACTACTTGAATTTCCTGCATACCGAGGATGGTGGGGGGAGTACAAGGTGAACTTCATGCTCCGCCTGTGCCTTAGCGGCGAATACAAGGTGTTCGCCAACGCGATCTATCGAGGCAAGACAAGGGAAGAGTCGACACAGGTTGACCACATCATCGTGTCGCGCTACGGGATCTTTGTCCTGGAAACGAAGTGCTTCAAGGGAAAGATCATTACCTACCCTGAAGCACCTGAAAGCTGGTTGCAGATCGTCGGCCGAAGGAAATATCGCGTGCAAAACCCGCTGATGCAGAACTACGCACACGTGAAGGCAGTTCAGAAGGTCACCGGAGTCCACTCTCAGAAAATCCACAGCTACGGAGTGATGGCAGGGCAGGCCAGCTTCACGTATGGAATGCCTGAGCGGGTCTACAGCATTTGGGGCGTGATTCGTAAAATCCAGTCCTACAAAGCCCCGGTTTTTACTCGGGGCCATGTGGTGTCAATTTGCCGGGCGCTGAGCGAGCGCAGAATCAAGGGGGGGTATTGGGCTGCAAGACGACATGTCGAAAAGCTGAAGCGCCGAGGCGAGGATGGATCTACAACGTGCCATGAAGATAGACCCCGAGAGGAACACCTATCGCCACCCCAACAAGAACAGCAGCAGTGACAGAGATGATCGCGACCGTATCCCAAAATACTGCCTCTGGCGGCGCTTCAAGTGATTCGTCGGTGGCCAGCTCTTCTGTCCACAGTGGGGTGGATTCGCGTAGGGGAGGCTGATCCGGCGCTCGTTTGCGTCTTCTACTGGATCTGGCCGGTGTGGCAGTAAGATCATCAAGCATAATGAACCTCCTAAGCAAAACGCCCCGCAATGCGGGGCGTTTTCATTACTGGAGCTATCAGGCAACCGCTTCTTCAGGAAGCGAATCGAGTGCGTCTACATTGCCCTCAGGCTCAATGTGACCCGCAGCCTCGCGCTCCTCCTTCTCGGCGCTCACTTTGGCTTCTGCCTTTTCGATATCTTCTTGGAGCTCTGCAACTTTGCTGGCGTATGCCTTTGCTCGCGCGCTCTGACCGAGGCCAACGAGTGAGCGGATCAGCCGGGCCATTTGGTTGCTCTTGTTTGCACGAAATTCCTCAGCTTCCGAGCTATCGATTTTCTCATGCAGCCAGGCGGTATCGACCTGGATAATCAGGTGGTCAAATGCCTGAAGCAGGCTGCTCATCCGCTTGATTTCTGGGCTGGTGATTTCGAATTCGCGAGTCAGTGGTGAGCTGTACCCTGCAAGCTCTTTGATTCCCAGACTCTTCAAAAGCGTGTCCATCCGCTCAGACTCGTCACGCACGGCTACTTCCATGCGCTCGATTTTCTTCGAGACCGCATCAACCACCGCTTTGTGATCAAAGGTCTTGAGGTTTTTGGCCAGCTTGCGGGACGTAACGTCGATGATAAAAAGAGCCGTCATGAGGCTATCGAAACGGTTGCCGGCGAAGAACTTCGCCTGCTCAGTGTTCAGTACCATCTTTCCTTTGAGGGATGGCTTGGAGTATTGGTATTTCGTCGGTTGTGGTTGAGTGGTCGCCATTAGCGGTTTCTCCGGATGTTGGTGGCCGGACTATTGCACCAGCTTGCGGAGCCTCTGGATTTCGATTTCACGCACGAATAGCGTCGGAATTTGAGGTGCGTTTTTCTGGTTGACGACAGAGTGAAATGGCGGCGAGAATTGCGGCACTCATCGGCCAAGGTCGATTAAGAATTTGCCTCCTGGAGGCCATTGACCCTAAGTGACAGCATGCTGCTGCCACTGGTACCCAAGACGTGTATGCGTCTGGGAGCAAGCCAAGCTGAGCTTATCAGCTTAAAAACCAAGCCTACGTTCGCGTAGCGCCGATCAAAAAAGGAAGCCATTTGGCTTCCTTTTTTTGTGTCAAAAAAACCCTGACGGGGAACTCCCGTTAGGGCGTTCTCCGTTCTAAAAAAATGGAGAACTGAAAATGGCATCTACAACCCTCAAAGTTAAAGTGCTGACCGCGTTTGGCTTCCTCGTTGCAATGTTGGGAGCTGTATACGCACCGCAGTTTGCAAAGCAGATTTTGCCCTTCGCATTCTGTGTGTTCCTCGCTGTGGTACTTCTGAACGCTGAGCAGATCCTGCTGGGTGTTTCTCGGTATCTGCGCAGCTGCCTGAAGGCCTCGTACCCTCAGGCAACTAAGACCTCTCAAGTCGCAGCCAACGCCAGTTGGTGTGACAGCATCGATTATGACAACTACTACATTCCCTCCTACCTGCGTCGCCAGGGAGAAGAGCAATGATCCGTGTTGACTTCGATGTTCCTAGCTACCTCCGACTGCAACAAGGCCTTTGCATTGTCTCTGACCGCCTCGCGCACAAGCTGCCCGAGCCGGAGCATCAGGAAACGACGCAGCCTCTCGAAACTGTTGTGATCAACAAGCTGTATCGGCCGCAAGATCGCAAACAGGTTGCACCGATCGAGAATCAACAGCCGGACGAGATCAAGGGAGAGTTCATCCCTCGCGATTCACAACCCGAGCGCCAAGAAAAAGCGTCAGCAGTCGAATCCGCCGAAGGCGGTGATGACCATGGCGCGCGTGCTACTGAGATCAACTTTCAGGGTGTGGCTGGCAAGTCCGTGACCGGTGAATACCGCGGGTCTGGATTTGCGCCGTATCGGTTCCGCAAGAAGAACGGAAACTCGTTCTTTCTTCGGATCGGTGAGCACCTGGTTTGGGGGATTGAGCTTAGCGCTCAGCTCCGCCAGTCCGGCGCGCAACAAGGTGACGTTATCTCGCTGACCTTCCTCGGGAAAACCCCCGTGAAAGTGCTCAAAGAGGTCGATGTCAACGGCAAGAAAGAACAGGACTGGGTTGATACCTACCGCAACTCCTGGGAAATCAAGATCGTGTAATAGCCAGCAAATGCGCCCTTCGGGGCGCATCTCAACCAAACGGAGGTACCCATGTCCAAAGACTCAGAAGGCAATTACGCCCCAGAGAAGCAAGATGTGCTGGTAGCCGCTGATGGCCGCTGGCATGACATATACGCAAGCCTCGCATCTTCATTGGTGCCGGCTCACAAAAAAGCAGGGCGTGGGGTTCCATGTCCGGTGCATGGTGGGGAAGACGGTTTTAAGATTTTCCGTAAGACGGCAGGCTCGTCGAGCGGCGGGATCTGCCGTACCTGCGGGGTCAAGGCTGATGGCATAGCCTTGCTGATGTGGGTCAACCGCTGGAGCTTTCACCATGCTTTACAGGAGGTTGGAGCATTGCTCCGGGTCAAAGACCCGTATGGACGCACCGCTGATGGATTTATCCCAAGCGTTGTAATCCGTAAGGAGCGAGCCCCAGCAAAACCAGAGGTTTCAGACGATTGGCTGCGTGAAGCTATGCGCAACCTGTGGAAGGGAACCGTTCCTCTCACAGACCCATCAGCGGAACCAGCAAGGCTCTATCTTCGCTCCCGAGGCATTCTTGCTTGGGACCGACCAGAGCTGAGCCGCTACGTTCGCTTTCATCCGGAATTGACCTACAAGGACAAAGCCGGCAAGCGTTCTAAGCATCCAGGGATAGTGTGTACGCTTATCGATCCTGAAGGCCAGGCTGTGACCATCAACCGTCACTATCTGACAATGAAGGGTGAGAAAGCTGATCTCGCTGAGCCGAAAAAAATGTTTCCAATCCCCAGCAACCGCAAGCTTCCCGGTTGTGCGGTGCCAACATCGCATCCAGGAGAAGTCTTGGATGTATGTGAAGGATTGGAAACAGCTCTGTCGGTGGAAACAGCCATGGGTATACCCGTATGGCCCTTGGTGAATTCCTACCTTTTGGAGAGCTTCGTACCACCAGCCTGCACCAAAGCAGTCCGAATCTGGGCTGACAAGGACCGCAAGGAGGGCGGCCAGAAAGCGGCATTCGCTTTAAAAAAACGTCTGTGGGAAATGGGGATCAAGGCGCAAATAATGTTGCCGGACATGCCCATCCCTGACGGCTCCAAAGGTGTCGATTGGAATGATGTTCTTCGTGAACGTGGTTCTCTCGGCTTCCTCGGCCACGAGGTCTATCGCGCACAGCGATAGGCCTCTGGCCTTCTCGACTCTCCTCTCTTTTTCCGACCGTAAAAGCGCCTGAAAACGCGCCCCCTCCTGTTGGCCAACGCTCACAATTCGAGCATCCCCATCTTGGCCAGACGGACTCATGACGCCCCTAAAATTCCCCATCTTGTTGCTTGCTGCCGCTATAAGCAGCATTTCTCTTGCGGGAGAGACCAAGCCCGCCGAGTCAAAAACGCCCCAGGTTGCTGGTTCTTCGTTCTATCAGGACAAAGAACGCGGCTGGTTCTGGTACGAAGATCCGCCTCCTGAACAGGAACCCCAGAAAACTGAGCCCGCGCCGGTTCCAGCGGCCCCACCACCTGCCGAAACGGAAGCCTCCGAGCCGCCCGCGCCCGAGTTGCCACCGACTGGCAGCGTGGCGTGGATTCGGGAAATGCTTCCGAAGCTGCGTGATGCAGCCATGGATAACCCCACGAAGGAGAATGTGAGTGCGTACTTCTGGGCTCAGCGAATCATGCTCGACAAGGCCGAGCGATTCTCGCGTCACTCCGTCGAGGTAATCCGTAATGACCCCTTCCTCGACGAGGATATGCGTTATCCCGCCTCCAACGCCGCCTCCGACGCTCTAGCGACGGCGGCCGGCAAGCAGAAAGAAACCCTGCTGAAGCTCATCGCTGGCAGCTCTGCGCTGATGTTCTTCTACAACGGTAACGACTGCATTCTTTGCGAACAGGCCCTGGCAGCGGTCTCTGCACTCGAGTTCAGGTACGGGTTTACTGTCATGCCCGTCTCTATGGATGGGGCACCCCTTCCTGGCGGCAAATACCCAAACACGCAGTACGACACTGGGCTCGCAGAGCAGCTTGGCATCATCACCTCGCCGGCGCTGGCCCTGGTCATCCCTCCGAATGACGTGAAGATCGTCAGCTTCAGCACCGTTTCAATGGAGACGGCAACCACTCGGATTCTAATGGCGGCGAATGAAGCGGGGCTTATTTCCGATCAGGAATACAACGCCACATCCCGCCTTAACACCATGGGTTTGATCGACGCCACAAAATTGGCTGACGCCCCGCCCGATGCAACCAAAAACCCTAACGAATTCGTGAATCGGATGCGCGATGAAGCTCGTCGTGCCTTTCAAAAAGACAACGGAGGTGCCCAGTGAAAATCAAACCGATCGCCCTTGCTGTAGCGCTGATGGTGCCCTTCGGGGCTCACGCGAACATTCAACAGCAGGTCAATGAAATGTTCAGCGGCATGATCAACGTCACCAGTCCAGGGGCATATAAAACAGCCACACGCGGCGTTATTACCGGCGGGTCCGTTGTCCTTCGGAATCGGATATCCACCGCCAACCTCATCAGCATTACCCCGCCAAGCGCAAAGGGTGGATGCGGGGGGATCAACCTTTACAGCGGCTCGTTCTCCTTTATCAACGGCGAAGAGTTTGTAGCGCTCATGAGGAATGTGGCGTCGAACGCGGCTGGCATTGTTTCGGGCTTTGCCTTTGAGTTGGCCCTCGATGCGATGGACGCTCAGACAGGTGGTGTGATCCGCAACCTGGCCAACAAGATCCAGGCGCTCAATCAAATGTTTTCCAACAGCTGCCAGCTGGCGAGTGGGTTGGTTACGAATGCCAAAAAGGCATACGAAGAAAGCACCGACTTCAAATCCGCGATGACGGCCTTCGGGTCGAACGTCTCATCTGACTTCTTTACCGCGAAATCCACCAAAGAAGACTCACCAGCCAACCGGATTGCTGCCTCTGGTAAGGCCGTTCAATGTGAGAACACAGGGAATGTTCTGTGGTGCGCCATGATGAAGTCTGGCCTCCAGTCGCAGATCCTATTCGGCAGCGACGAAAACGCGGAATTCATCATGTCGATGGTCGGCAGCTACAACGTGTCGCTCACCAACGACGCCAGCGGGGGGAAAAACTTCGCTGCGCATCCCATGCCGAAGCTGATCACCGGCGAAGGTCTGAAGATTCTTGTTGAGGGCTCGGCCAACCTTGATGTCAAGGTCTACCAGTGCGACCAGGATGACCCGGACTGCTCAGACCCGAACATCCGAACTCTCACCAGCTTCAAGGGCCTCGAGACTCGAATCCTAGAGGATCTTCAAAACAACGGAATCCTTGAGCGTTTTGCGAACGGCACTGCAACCGCTGCTGACGGAAACCGGATTGCATACCTCGCATCAAGCCGAGTAGGGGTGAATTTGATGAAGATCACCCAGAAGGCAGGGGCTCAATCCGGTTATGACTATCTGAACCAGTTCGCCAAGAAAATTGCTGCTGATGCTTCGATGAGCCTGATTTATCAGCTGCTTGGGCATACAGAGAAAGGCCTGACCAGCCTGAATATGGCGGATGCAGGGAAGGTGATTGAGGACCTGCGGGCTACCAAGGGTGAGCTCATGGATGAATACCGCTCGTACATCGAGGAAGCAATGCAAGGCAAAGATGCCGATGGCCAAGCCGAGAAAATGCTCCAGATGGCCCCTGTGTTTGATAATGGAACCCTGCCACAGGGAACCATCAACGATAACGCAGGCGCGTAACGGAGATATCCATGGACTTCACTATCTACACGACAGGCAGCGCCGAGTTCCTTGAGATCATGCTCAATGCCTGCGCAATGATCACAGGCAGCGGTGACGCAGAAGACCTTGCCCGTATTGGCGCGCTGATAGGCTTATTTCTGTTGGCGTTCCAAGCTGTTTTCAATAACCAGGCCATTACCTTCGGAAAGGCGGGCCTTGTGCTCGTCCTTTACATGATGTTCTACGGCCCTACAGCCACCACTGTTATCGAGGATACGGTGTCGTCGCAGGTGCGGGTGGTGGACAACGTGCCTCTTGGCCCTGCCTTTGTCGGCTCAGTCATCTCAACGGTGGCCTACGGCATTACAAAAACCGCGGAGCAGGCATTTTCTACTCCAAGCATGACCGACTACGGGCTGTTCTCGAGTCTGAGCACATTGTCGAAAGTGCGCGACGCTCTTCGGAACCCGATGGCACTGGACGGCTTCCAAAACTACCGAAAAGCGGACGGGTGGGATCTGCCCCGATCGGTGAACGAGTACATGACATTCTGTTCACTGAACCCCGTGGCGCTGAGAACGGATAAGACCTTGACCGACCTGTACCGATCGCCTGGCTGGGCGGAGGTGCTGTCAAACCAGAACTCATCGATGTTCATCTACGTCTATGACGGTACCGCCGGCACCATGAAAAGCTGTGCAGAGGCGCGGTCGTTTCTCAACGCCCATTTGCAGAACGTCTATACAGACGTGCTAGAGGACATTCTCCAGAAAGGGTTCAGCGAAGAGGCCAAGACCAACCGCATGACCAGCGGTATCCAGGTTCAAGCCGCTACTGACCAAGCTATTCAGAGCCTCGCACTGAGTAGCAAGTCGGCTCAGGACTACGTTTTGACTTCGCTAATTGCGCCGATTTTCAACGATTCCCGTGTCGATGCTGCGGATTCCACGCCATCCGGCCACCCAGTCCGCTCTCATCTGGCCAGGCATTCCAGGGCCATCTGGCCACCTGTTCCACGGCCATCCGGCCGGGCAGTCGGAGCGCAGCGACGCAGGGGTGGCAT
>NZ_JAAMQZ010000025.1 GCF_013522825.1 Stutzerimonas stutzeri | reverse complement strand
GTGCAAGCCCTTATTTTTAGCTAACCTCTTGATTTACAAGAGGTTTTACCAAGGGCCTGCGCCGGAGAAGGTGCGCATTATAGGCCCACAGAACGAGCCGTCAACGAGTTTTTGAAGATTTATTCCGCCAGCAGCGAAATGCAGCTGAAGCCTTGCCATATCAAGACATTCAGACGCGCTTCATCACTGTCGCACATTGTGCATTGCGCTAAGCTCGGCATATGAACTACCTCGCGCATCTTCATCTGGGCGGTCCTCAGCCCGCCGACATGCTCGGCAGCCTTTACGGGGACTTCGTCAAAGGCCCGCTGGATGGCCGCTGGCCCGCCGGCATTGAAGCCGGCATTCGGCTACATCGCCAGATCGACGCCTATACCGATAGCCATCCACTGGTGCTCCAGGCGAAGCAGCGCTTTCCCAAAGAGCGGCGGCGCTATGCAGGGATACTGATCGACCTGTTCTTCGACCACTGCCTGGCAACGCACTGGCATGAATATGCTGACGAACCATTGCAGCACTTCACTGCTCGCGTCTATCAGGCGCTGCACGAAGAAGAAACCAGGCTGCCCGGCAAGCTCGCGTTGATAGCGCCGCGCATGGCAGCCCAGGACTGGCTGGGCAGCTACCGAAACTTCTCGGTGATGGAGCAGGTTGTGGCTGCCATGAGTCGCCGACTGTCCCGCCCGGAAGGCCTTGCCGGAGGGGCCATTGAGCTGGAGCGTCTGTACGCACCCCTCCAGCAGGATTTCCACGATTTCTATCCGCAGCTGCAGGCCTTCGCCAAGCGCAGCAACGCCGCACCCCCTGAAGCCTCCAACCGACCCGAGCACTACATATAAAGGAAACCCTCAGCCACGCAGCGCCGCTACGAAGCTCTCTAGCCAGGGCTCGGCGTCGTTTTCAGGGGTCACCGTTTCACTCGCATCAAGACGCAGCATTTCCACCACTTCTCGCACTCCGAGCTCAGCATAGAGCTCGCGAATCAACTCACCACCACCGCAGAAAGTAGCGCCGTAGCTGGCATCACCCAAGGCGATGACGCCGCCAGGCAAGCCTTGCCAGGCAGGGAATACATCGCGAATCGCCGAATACAGCGGCATGAAATTGTCCGGTAGCTCACCCATACCCGTAGTCGCCATCACCACCAACAATGCTTGCGGGGCGAATTCAATAATCTGCGACAGCTGCGCGCGCGGGTCATGCCAAGCCTCGAAGCCCTCAGCCTGCAGGCGGCTGGCGGCATGCCTGGCGACTTCTTCAGCCGTGCCGTAGACCGTACCGGAAAGAATGGCCACTTTCATAATCGACTCCATCGCAAATTGAAGCTGAACATTATGCCCCATTCGGCCACTCGTCCCCGAGCAGCCTGCCTACACCCGAGGTCGCGCCTTACAACAAGCACGACAACTGCGGAACCAACCTATGCAGAGGATGTCGCACTTGCATCCTGCTCATGGTTCCTGTCATTCGAGTCATCTGGCCAGGATAAGCAGCCTCAACCTACCGCCTTGAAAAGGACTGAAAAATGGCGGAAAAGACCACCCTTACCCGCACGGAACTAGCCTACATCAATAGGCTTATCAGTAATTCTCGTGCCGAATCGGAAGACACCCAATCAGGTTTCCGTATCGACGGCGGCGAGCACGCCAATGGCTTGTTGCTGCAACTGGCAGCGAAAGCCAGCCTGACGCTGGAAGCGGAACTGGATGAATACAGCATGACCTTCCCGCTACGACTGGATGAAGACGAGCTTCACGGCATCCAGTTACAGCTGGCGCCACCAACCATCTACGAGCGCGGCCCCGTACTGAGAGCCTGGCGTCTGCAGCTGGAGGAGCCCCTTGCGCTACTCTCTGATGACGGCAACGAAACTGCACTGAGCGTACATGAGCTATCGCCCCACGGCCTGCTGGTCGATACCGGCTCGAAAAAGAAAGCACCCAAGCATCTTCACTTGCACCTGGCGCTACCAGGCGAAGACCCGCTCAAGATCGACGCTCATCAGGTCCGCAACGCCGCAGACGGGATGACTGTCTACGAGGTCGAATATGAGAACAAGGATGCCGAGCGCATTCGCTCCTATTTATATGAACAGCACCAGCGCCTGCATCCCGAGCTACAGCAGGAACTCCCAGTTGAAAGCTCCGACTAAAAAACGACAGTGCAGGCTGGTGTAAGCTGACCAGCATTCGCGCCGCGTTGCGAGCGCGCCTTAGCCATCAGCCCAGTCGTGAACATGCCCCAGACCAAGCCTCCAATCCTGATTACTGGAGCCAGCCAGCGTATAGGCCTGCATTGCGCCGAACGTCTGCTCGATGAAGGTCAACCGGTAATCGTCAGTTATCGCACTCATCGCCCAAGCCTGGAGCGACTACAGGAACGCGGTGCCGTGACGCTACAGGCGGATTTTTCCGGCACCGACCACATCCATGCCTTTATCGCCACACTGAAGCAACAAACCTCCTCGTTACGCGCCATCATCCACAACGCTTCCGAGTGGCACGCCGAAACACCGGGACGAGAAGCCGAAGTGTTTCAGCGGATGTTTGAAGTACACATGCTTGCGCCTTACCTGATCAACCTGCACTGCGCCGAGCTGCTACAACAGGGCGGCCCGGCGGACATCATCCACATCGGTGACGATGTCACACGCCGCGGCAGCAAAAAGCACATCGCCTACGCCGCCAGCAAAGCCGGGCTGGACAACCTCACCCTGTCCTTCGCGAGCAGCCTGGCGCCTGCTATAAAGGTCAACGCAATAGCGCCGGCGCTGATACAGTTCAACCCCGACGATGACGAGAAGTATCGACGCAAGGCATTGGCCAAATCCACGCTGGGCATTGAACCCGGCGCTGAAGTGATCTACCAGAGCCTGCGCTATCTCTTGGACAACCCCTACGTCACCGGCACGACACTAAGCGTCAACGGTGGACGCCACCTGATCTGATCTCAAAGGACAACCATGGCCCGACTGGAACCTTCGATGGCGCGCATTCGCGTCAAGGACCTGAGACTGCGCACCTTCATCGGTATCAAGGAAGAGGAAATCCTCAACAAACAGGATGTACTGATCAACCTGACGATGCTCTACCCGGCGGCCAATGCCGTGCGCGACAACGACATCGAACATGCCCTGAACTACCGCACCATCACCAAGGCTGTCATCCAGCACGTCGAAGACAATCGCTTCGCCCTGCTCGAACGGCTCACCCAGGAAATTCTCGACCTGATCATGCAGCATCAGCAGGTGCGCTACGCCGAAGTCGAAGTCGACAAGCCGCACGCCCTGCGCTTCGCCGAATCGGTATCGATCACCCTGGCGGCGCACCGCGACTGAGCGATGGTTGCCCGCGACTCATGATTCCGTCCCCATCCGCAACACCGAGACCCAAGACATGACTGAACAAGAACGCACCGAACTCGAAGCCGCTGCCTTCCGCCGCCTGGTCCAGCACCTGCGCAGTCGCCCGGATGCGCAGAATATAGAATTGATGAACCTGGCCGGTTTCTGCCGCAACTGCCTGTCGAAATGGTACAAGGCCGCCGCAGACGATCTGGACATCGACGTCAGCATGGATCAGGCGCGTGAAGAGATATACGGAATGCCCTACGCCGAATGGAAACAGCGCTACCAGAAGGAAGCGACACCCGAGCAACAGGCCGCATTCGATAAAGGCCAGAAACCATGAGCGATCTTCGCGAATTTCGCGCCAGTCTGGGCAGGCCCGTTCACGCCTTCAGTGACACACTGGCTTTCATCGCCGACACCTACGATTACCGGCCATGCCGCTTCTCCAACGGCAACCTGGAAAATGCTGCTGGCGAAAATGAAGGCTCGTGCAGAGTTCTGGGCCTGGCTGTGCTGGAAGGCTTCACTACCGAGGAAGCACTGCTGGCGTTTGGCGAGCATTACCGGACAGTGCTGGCCAACCCTGACGGAACGGATCACCGCAATATTCGTGCGCTGATGCAAACCGGCCTGTCAGGCGTGCGCTTCGAACAGCAACCGCTGACGCACAAGGCAGAATAAAAAAGGGCCATCCAGCACTTTGGGGGAAGGCTTGGAAGTGGACGGCCCTGGGAAATCTTCGCACCAGTCTGCCGACTAACTGCCAATAAAGGCCATTGAGCAATCGGCATGGATACCATAGCCAAAAACTATGAGTGATGATTTTTACGCTTCCCGCCTCTTCACATTCGGAGCTTCACAATGCCCATCGCTGCCCTGTCCGGCCCGCAGTACCTGCGCGAGGGCCTGAAACTGATCCTCAGCCCAGGACTGCGACTGTTCGTGATCCTGCCGCTGACAGTGAATCTGCTCGTGTTCATCGGCCTCATCTACCTGGCCGTGCGCCAGTTCGGCAACTGGGTGGATGCCTTCATGCCCAGCCTGCCCGAGTGGCTGATGTTTCTCGAATACATTCTCTGGCCGCTGTTCGTGGCTCTGGTCGTGCTAATGGTGTTCTTCACCTTCACCCTGCTGGCCAACATCATTGCCGCGCCATTCAACGGTTTTCTCGCCGAGAAAGTCGAAATGGTCGCACGCGGTGAGGACAGCTCGCCGCCCTTCAGTTGGTCCGAGCTGCTGGCCATGCTGCCACGCACCATCGGTCGCGAGGCGCGCAAACTGGCTTACTTCGCACCACGGGCGCTGGCGCTGCTGGTCCTGTCCTTCATCCCGCTCGCCAATCTGGCTGCCGCGCCACTGTGGCTGCTGTTCGGCATATGGATGATGGCGGTGCAGTACATCGACTACCCGGCGGACAATAACAAGATGAGCTGGAGCGAGATGATGACTTGGCTGCGTGGGCGGCGCTGGAAAAGCCTGAGCTTCGGCGCGGCAACCTATGCCGCTCTGCTGGTGCCGGTGCTCAATCTGCTGATCATGCCGGCAGCCGTGGCCGGCGCGACGCTGTTCTGGGTGCGCGAAGGTGGCAAGGGCCAGCCTGTCGTACGCCCATGAACTGCTGGCGGGGCAGGTGTCTAGATCAGGACACCCCAAGCTCAGGAGACTCGCAATGACGCTTTCTGCCCTGGCCATCAACTGCACACTCAAGGCATCCCCGGAAGAATCCTCCTGCGATCTACTGCTATCCCAGGTCCTGCACGAGCTGAAGGCGTTCGGCGTAGTCTGTGAACAGTTGCGAGCGGTGGACTTCGATATCAAACCGGGCGTGACATCCGACGAAGGCCCCGGCGACGACTGGCCCATGATTCGTCAGAAGATACTGGCCGCAGACATTCTTGTACTGGGTACTCCCATCTGGCTGGGCCATCCATCCAGTATCTGCCAGCGCGTGCTGGAGCGCCTCGATGCGTTCCTCAGCGAAACGGACGACCAGCAGCGGATGGTTTCCTATGGTCGAGTCGCCTGTGTCGCCGTCGTGGGCAACGAGGATGGCGCCCATCACGTGGTCGCCGAGCTGTATCAAGGCCTGAACGACGTAGGCTTCAGCATCCCCGCCAATGGCTGCACCTACTGGGTAGGTCAGGCGATGGGTTCAACGGACTACAAGGATGCCGAGCCCAGCGAGAAGACTGCCAACGCCACGGCGATGCTCACGCGCAACGCCGTGCATCTGGCAAAGCTGCTCAAGCGGTCCGGCTATCCCGGCACCCCGGGGTAAGCGCCGGGACGCGCACTTAACCCGCGAGCGCGCCTTCAATGGCCTGGATCAGCTGCGGATCTTCTGGCGTGGTACGTGGCGAAAAGCGGGCCAGTACACGACCGTCCTTGCCGACGAGAAATTTCTCGAAATTCCAGCTGATATCACCCGGAAAATCCGCACCCTCGCCTGCCAGCAGGCGATACAACGGATGACGTTGCGGCCCGTTGACCTCAAGCTTGCCGCTCAGGGGAAAGCTGATGCCATAGGTCTCGGAGCAGAACTGCAGAATCGCAGCATCACTGCCCGGCTCCTGCGCGCCAAACTGATTGCAGGGAATGCCAAGCACGCCGAAACCACGCTCCTGATAGCGCTCATGCAGCTCCTGCAATCCCGCATATTGCGGAGTCAGTCCGCACTCGGAGGCTACATTGACCACCAGAGTCAACTGCTCTTTCAGCGGGGCAAGAGGCAGCTCTTGACCATCGAGGCCAGGCAGAACCAGTTCGTGGAACGCGCTCATTTTTTCTCTTCTCCAGAAGATACAAAAGCGCTCCGACAAAACCGAAGCGCTTTCAGGGTCCGGTCGAACTTCAGCAGAACTCCGACCGCTCACCTCGCTGGGTGCGGATCAGTGTTGATGGCCACCTTCGCCGTGGATGTGACCGTGGGCGACTTCTTCTTCGCTGGCATCACGCACGCTAACGATCTTGACCTCGAAATTGAGGCGCTGACCGGCGAGCGGGTGGTTGCCATCGACGATCACGTCATCGCCTTCCACATCGCGAATGGTGACGATCTGCATGCCGCCGTCCGGGCCGGATGCATGGAACTGCATGCCGACTTCCAATTCATCGACACCTTCGAACATGGCGCGGTTGAGGGTGGCAACCAGCTCCGGGCTGTATTCGCCGTAGGCATCCTGCGGCTCGATGGCGACCTTGACCTCATCACCACCCTGTTTGCCTTCGAGGGCTTTTTCCAGACCGGCAATGATGTTGCCTGCACCGTGCAGGTAGACCAGCGGCGCGCCGCCGGCCGAGCTGTCGATCACCTCACCGGCGTCATTGGTGAGGGTGTAGTCGATTGACACAGCCTTGTTAGCGGCAATCTGCATGAGGCGAAACCTTTTGCTGGGGAATGTGGGTCGAAAGTTTAACCGCGGGCGCTGACGATTGCGAATCAGCCCCTGATAAACGGACCAGTCCAAAGCTTCGAATGAAGCGATGTAGTCCTGCCTCGGACGGTGCTACATACAACCTTTGGAGAGCATCCATTTCCACACCAGCTGTGCAAGAATCAGGGGTGAAATGATAGGCGACCCCCTATTCCAACAATTACTAAGCATAAAAAAAGGAGCACCGATGTCGGCTCGTAACATCCTTGTGATCAACTGTGGCAGCTCGTCGATGAAGTTTGCGCTGGTCAACGAAGAGCAAGCCACATTCCCTCTGCAAGGCCTGGCCGAGCGACTCGGCAGCCCCGAAGCGGTGCTTCACTGGCAACTGGGTGACAACAAGCAGAGTCTGCAAATTGCCGGTGCCGATCATCACGCGGCACTGCAGCATGTTCTGCCGATGGCGCAGGATGCCGCGGGCGGCAGGCTCGACGCCATCGGCCACCGTGTAGTGCATGGCGGCGAGCACTTCACCGGTTCCTGCCTGATCAACGAGGAAGTCCTGCAGGCCATCCGCGACAACGCACAATTGGCCCCGCTGCACAATCCGGCCAACCTCGTCGGCATCAACGCCACCCTCGACCTGTTCCCTGAACTGCCGCAGATCGCCGTTTTCGACACGGCCTTCCACCAGACCATGCCCGAACACGCCTACCGTTATGCCGTACCCGAGTTCCTCTACAAGGAACACAGCGTACGTCGCTACGGTTTCCACGGCACCAGCCACAACTACGTCAGCAAGCGCGCCGCCGAAATGACCCACCTGCCGGTCGAAGACAGCTGCTGGCTGACCGCGCACCTGGGCAACGGCTGTTCCACCTGCGCCATCGTCAATGGCGAAAGCCGCGACACCAGCATGGGCATGACGCCGCTGGAAGGTCTGGTCATGGGTACACGCAGCGGTGATGTCGACCCGAACCTGCACAGCTACCTGAACCGTACCCTGGGCTGGAGCCTGGAGCAGATCGACCGCGCCCTCAACCACGACAGCGGCCTCAAGGGCCTGTCCGGTCTTTCCAACGACATGCGTACCCTTTACGAAGCGCGCGTTGCCGGTCACCCGGGCGCCAACCTGGCTTTTGAAGTGTTCTGCTACCGCCTGGCCAAGTCCCTGGCGGCCATGGCCTGCGCCCTGCCGAAGCTCGACGGCCTGATCTTCACCGGTGGCATTGGCGAAAACTCGGTCGCTGTGCGCGAACGCACCCTGGAACACCTCAAACTGTTCAACTTCAAGCTCGACAAGGCCGCCAACGAGCGCTGCACCCGTGGTGTCGGCGGCGAAATCCAGGCTGAAGGCAGCCCGCGCGTGCTGGTAGTACCGACCAACGAGGAGCGCCAGATCGCCCTGGAGTCACTCGAACTGCTCGACGTCTGACTGCTCGACGCCTGAAGAACCGTGTAGGCACGCGTGACGCAAACCCGACGCTCATCAAGGACGTCGGGTTTTGTTCTGTTCACCCTGGCCATCGCCCGAACCCTCTGTTTGACAGGAGACTCCCATGCATACGCTATTTCTCGCCCCCTGCGGTTTCGGCGGCGGCCTCAACTCCATCAGCCTTGGCCTGATTCGCGCCCTTGAGCGCGCAGGACTGAAAGTCGGCTTCTTCAAGCCGATTGCCCAGCCCTTCCCCGGCGACCAGGACCGCGAGCGTTCCTGCCTGCTGGTCGAAAGCACACTGAACATCACCTCGCCCGCCCCTCTGCCGCTGGCGCAACTGGAGCGCCAACTGGCCAATGGCGAACTCGACCTGCTGCTCGAAGACGTGGTCAGCCGTTACCAGCAAGTCGCCGCCGGCAAGGACGTAGTGATCGTCGAAGGCATGGTGCCGACCCGCGATTCGGATTACACCGCACGCATCAACACCCAACTGGCCAAAAGCCTGGATGCTGAAGTGATCCTGGTCGCCGCCCAGGGCGGTGACGACCTCAAGCAACTGGCCGAACGCATCGAGATTCAGGCACAGATGTTCGGTGGCGCCAAGGACCCCAAGGTACTCGGCACCATCCTCAACAAGGTCAACAGCGAAGACGGCGTGCCCGCGTTCGTCGAGCGCATCAAGGCCCAGCTGCCACTGCTCGGCAGCGAGATTTTCCAGCTGCTCGGCGCCGTACCGTTCAATGCGGAGCTCAACGCCCTGCGTACCTGCGACATCGCCGCTGCCCTCGGTGCCCGCGTGCTGAGCGCTGGCGAGGCTGATCAGCGCCGCGTGCAGCAAATCATCCTGGCCGCCCGCACCGTCCCGAACATGGCGCACCTGCTGCAACCCGGCGTACTGGTGGTGACACCCGGCGACCGCGACGACGTCATTCTTGCCACCTGCCTGGCTTCGCTCAATGGCGTCAAGCTGGCCGGCCTGCTGCTGACTGGCGACCTCGGCCCGGACCAGCGCATTCTCGACCTGTGCAAGGCCGCGCTGGACATTGGACTGCCGGTGTTGACCGTACAGACCGGCTCCTACGAGACCGCATCCAACCTGAACGGCCTGAACCGCGAAACGCCCGCCGACGATATCGAGCGCGCCACCCAGGTCACCGACTTCATCGCCTCGCACCTGCAACCCGAGCTGCTCCACCCTCGCCTCAGCGTACCGCGCAGCGAACTGCGCCTGTCACCACCGGCGTTCCGCTACCAGCTGGTCAAGCGCGCCCAGGATGCCAACAAGCGCATCGTCCTGCCGGAAGGCAACGAGCCGCGCACCATCCGCGCCGCCGCCATCTGCCAGGAGCGTGGCATCGCCCGCTGCGTGCTGCTGGCCAAGCCGGAAGAAGTGCAGGCCGTGGCCCGCGAACAAGGCATTACCCTGCCGGGCGGCCTGGAAATTCTCGATCCGGAGGTGATCACCGAGCGCTATGTCGAGCCCATGTGCGAGATGCGCAAGGCCAAGGGCCTGACCCCGAACGACGCCCGTGAGCAGCTCAAGGACACCGTGGTCCTCGGCACCATGATGCTCGCCCTGGATGAAGTGGACGGCCTGGTTTCCGGCGCCGTGCACACCACCGCCAACACCATCCGCCCGGCACTGCAGCTGATCAAGACCGCACCGGGTTACAGTCTGGTGTCCTCGGTGTTCTTCATGCTGCTGCCCGATCAGGTACTGGTCTACGGTGACTGCGCGGTGAACCCGAACCCGAGTGCCTCCGAGCTGGCAGAAATTGCCCTGCAGAGTGCCGAGTCCGCCGTTGCCCTGGGCGTCAACCCGCGCGTGGCGATGATCAGCTACTCTACCGGCAGCTCCGGCGCTGGCGCCGAGGTGGAGAAGGTCACCGAAGCCACCCGCATCGCCCAGGAACGCGCGCCCGACCTGCCCATCGACGGTCCCCTGCAATACGACGCAGCCTCCGTGCTCAGCGTCGGCCAGCAAAAGGCCCCGAACAGCAAGGTTGCCGGCCAGGCCACCGTGTTCATCTTCCCCGACCTGAACACCGGCAACACCACCTACAAGGCCGTGCAGCGCAACGCCAATTGCCTCAGCGTCGGGCCGATGCTGCAAGGACTGGCCAAGCCGGTCAACGACCTCTCCCGTGGCGCCCTGGTCGATGACATCGTCTTCACCATCGCCCTCACCGCACTGCAGGCCGCCAACCAGAACGCCTGATCACCTCGCCATAACGCGCTCCCGGCCCGCCGTGACCGGGAGCGCGTGGCGCCCACCGCCTGATTCCCCGCTTGCAGTTCACCCGCCAATCATTACTCTTGCCGAAATTGAAGCACTGGCGAGCCAATCGATGCTGAGTTTTCTTCCTGCCCCGCTGCGAGGCGTTCTGGCCGGCCTACTGCTGGCGCTTAACACACTGTTCTGGTGCTGGCCGCTGTTCGCACTTTCGCTGCTCAAGCTGGTGCTGCCGATTCCCGGCATCCAGCGCGCACTGCGTTTCGGCATGCACTGGATCGCTGAATCCTGGATGGCGGTAAACGCCTTCTGGATGAACCTGGTACGGCTCACGCAATGGCACGTGCAGGGCCTGGAAAAGGTCGATATGCGTCATTCCTACCTGGTCACCAGCAATCATCAGAGCTGGGCCGACATCCTGATACTCCAGTACCAGCTCAACCGGCGCATGCCGATTCTCAAGTTCTTCCTCAAGCAGGAGCTGATCTGGGTGCCGGTGATCGGCCTGTGCTGGTGGGCGCTGGAGTTTCCCTTCATGAAGCGTTTCAGCAAAGAGTACCTGGCCAAATACCCGGAGAAGCGCGGCGAAGACCTGGCCACGACGCGCAAGGCCTGCGAACGCTACCGGAGCAACCCGGTGTCGGTGTTCAACTTCCTGGAAGGCACGCGCTTCACGCCGGGCAAGCACGCCGAACAGGCTTCACCCTACCGCTATCTGCTCAAGCCCAGGGCCGGTGGCATAGCCTTCGTCATCGATGCGATGGGTGAGCAATTGAGTGCACTGATCGACATCACCATCCATTACCCGAACGGCAACCCCAGCTTCTGGGATCTGCTGTGCGGACGAGTCGACCAAGTGGTCCTGTGCATCGACTCGCGCCCCATACCGGTTGAATTCCTGCGCCACAGTTACGATCAGGACGAAGCGTATCGCTTGAGCTTTCAGCTGTGGGTCAATCAGCTCTGGAGCGAGAAGGATGCGCAGCTCGACAGGCTGCATCAGCAGTTTCCGCCGAGCTAGCCGCCCGGCTCTGCGTCCAGCCGCAACCAGTCGACTGTTCTCGGAAAGGCCTGTGCATCCTCGATCGCCAACCCTGGCGCCACCAGGAAGCCCTGCATGACCTGGCAGCCATGCGCAACCAGCCAGTCGCGCTGTGCCAGGGTTTCGACGCCTTCGGCGATCACTTCAAGTTCCAGGTTACGCCCCAGGTCGATGATGGTGCTGACCACTGCTGCGTCGCGCGGCGAATCGAGCATGTTGGCGATGAACAGTCGGTCGATCTTCAGCGTATCCAGCTCGAAATGACGCAGATAGGCCAGCGACGAATAGCCCGTGCCGAAATCGTCCACAGCCACTCGCACCCCCAGGTCCCGCAATTTGCGCAGCTTGTCGCAACTCTGATCAAGGTCCTGCATCAGTGCGCCCTCGGTGACTTCCAGCTCCAGCTGGCGTGGATCGAGCTGATACTCATCCAGCAGGCGACGCAGCTCATCGAGCAATCCGGCGCGTCCGAACTGCACCGGGCTGACATTGAAACTGAGCACCAGCTTCTGACCGAACCGCTCTCGCCAGTCACGGCAATGGGCCATACCTTCGCGCAGCGCCCATTGACCGACACGATCGATCAGCCGGGTTTCTTCCAGCAGCGGGATGAAAACATTCGGATCGACTTCCCCGCGCCCGGCGAAATCCCAGCGCAGCAAAGCCTCGAAACCACGCAGCTCACCCGTTTCGAGCACTACCTGTGGCTGATAGACCAGATCGAAACCATTGCGCTCGATGGTGCTGCGCAGGTTTTCCTCCATCATCAGACGCGCATGGGCACGCCCGTTCATCTCTGTGGAGAAGAAACGGTACTGCTGCCGCCCGGCACGCTTGGCCTCGTACATGGCCATATCCGCCGAGCGCAGCAACTCCTCCACGCTCTGCCCGCAATCGGGAAAATGAGCAATGCCGATGCTGGCGCCCAAGGTGACTTCAGTGCCATCGATGGTGTGCCGAACCGAAATGAGCTCGATGAGCTTTTCTGCCACCCTGGCGGCATCTTCCGGATGATCGAGCGAATCCAGCAACGCCGTGAACTCGTCACCACCCATGCGCGCGATGATGTCGTAGGGACGCATGCAGGTTTCCAGCAGCCGCGCCACACGGCAGAGAATCTCGTCGCCTGCGTCGTGCCCCAGGGAATCATTGATACGCTTGAAGCCATCGAGATCGATATAGAGGATGGCCATGCGTTTGCCGTTGCGGTCGACCCGCGCCAACGCCGAATCCAGTGCCTGGTGGAAACCGCGGCGGTTGAGCAGGCCGGTCAGTGAGTCGGTCACCGCCTGGGTTTCCAGCTGCACATGCAGATTGCGCACCACCGACATGTCCAAGGCGATCACTACCATCGAGCGCTGCTGGCGCGGCAGTGGCGACGCCGACAGCGCCACCGGCAAGGTGCCGCCACGGGCGGTATACAGTTGGGCTTCATGCAGACGATAGGTTTCACCGTTGCGCCAATGCTTGTAGAAATCGCTGTCGCGCCAGGCATCGGGTATCTGCGGGGTGGCAAGGTGGTCCGCCAGCGCAGTGCCCTGCAAGCGCTCGACCTCCGTATGCAGCATCTGCGCGATAGCCGGGTTGGCGAAACTGATGTAACCATCCTCGCCGACCACGAGAATGCCTTCGGCGGCATTGTTCAGCACCGAGGCATTGAACGCGCGGGCGCTGTCGAGCTGCTGGCTCAGCAACTGCAGATTACGCCGATTGTGCTCGTGACTGAGCAGCGTGTTGATCTTGTGCTTGAGCACCTGGGGATCGAAGGGCTTGAGGATGAAATCCACCGCACCGGTCGCATAACCACGCAGGACCGACTCCCGGGTATGCGCGATGGCCGAAACGAAAATGATCGGCGTATAGCGCGTATGCGGGTTACCGCGCATCAGGCGCGCCACCTCGAAACCGTCCATGCCCGGCATCTGCACGTCCAGCAGCACCAGCTCGACATCCAGATCGAGCAGGGCCTGCAGGGCCGCCTCGCCGGAATTGACTGTATGGACGGTCCAGTCGCCATCGCCCAGCAGGGCTTCCATCGCAACCAGATTCGCCTCGCGATCATCCACTACCAGCAGCGTGCGGGCCTCTGATTGCACCTTGGCTTGCGCCCACGGCATCACTTGTACTCCCGGCACGGCATGCGCCTGCTTCCAGCTTCAGCAACATGGGCAACCACACCGGACAGACTTGAGGGATGCATTGGACGACTCTCCTTATTGTGAGCCTGGCAAGGCTGCGGCGCTTCCCAGGCAGCGCCGCAGCAGCATGGCCAGCGCAGCACCTTCGACCGGCTTGCACAGCCAGTCGTCCGCGCCCGCGGCAAGACCCGACTCGCGCTCGGCGGGCGCGGCACTGGCCGTCAGCGCGACAATAGGCACCTGACAACCATAGTCGTTTCTCAGCTGTCGAATCAGCGCGACACCATCATCATTCGGCAATTGCAGGTCCACCAGCGCCAGGTCGAAGGCATCTTCATCGAAACGTTTGAGCGCCTCGGTTGCCGTCGTGGCTGGCACCACCTGCAGACCCTGCTCATCGAGCAGGGCACTGATGGCGTAGATGGATCGTACCTCGGGCACCACCAGCAATACCCGCTGGCCCAGCATCGGGTGTTCCTGTTCGTTTATCGTTACCACCGCAGAGGGGGCTGCAACAGGTTTCAATGCATCATCCATGTGCTCAAGTCCTTCCGTTTTTGACAACGCAACCGATGTATAGCGCCGGAGTCGTTGGAGGTTTTTTTGCGAGAGAGGTTCATCGCTGGTCAGCACCACGCGCACCTCATCGAGTGAGCGCAAGCGGTCGAGCGCCTCAAGCAGATCCAGCCCATTTTCATTGGGCAGGTCGAAATCAATGACCAGTACAACGAAGGAATGTTCGGCATAGGCCAGCCGTGCCTCTTCGCTGCGCCGGCACTCGATCACGCGATAGCCCAGGCTCTCGAAATGATTGCGCAGTTGCCGGCGCCGTTCAGTATCGGTCTCGAGCAGCAACAGCCGCGCTGGATTGACCTCCTGCAGCGCCAGTTCGATGAACAGCCGCTCCAGCTCCGACTGCACCACCGGCTTGAGTAGCCAGCGTGAGTCGTCATCCATCCACTCCAGCGGCTGCGCCACGGAGGAAATGATGTAAACCGGCATGCCCTGATGGCGGCCATCGGCACGCAGCATGCGGTGGACCTGCCAACCACTCATGTCTGGCAGCAGCATGTCGAGGATGACTGCCGCGAACCGATCCCGTTCGAGCGCCGCCAGGCCGTCCTTTCCCGTCGCGCAACTGACGCTGGAAAAGCCGTGGGCCAACCCGACTTCGGAGATTGTAGAGGCAAGCTCGACATCATCCTCGATGATCAGCACATTGGCACCCCGTCCGCGACCGGACGATGTCGGCAGTGTCCGGGGTTCGCTCGCAGCCGCCGGCCCTGCCGGTAAATCGACGGTGAAACAGGCGCCGTTGCCCTGGGTGCTTTCAAGCCTGATTTCCCCCCCAAGCACTTCGGTCAACTGGCGTGCGATGGCCAACCCCAGCCCCGTTCCGCCATATTGCCGACTGATGGAACCATCGATCTGCTGAAAGGCCATGAAGATGCGTTCATGCTGATCCTCGGCGATGCCGATACCGGTATCCCGGACCTGAATACGCAACACTTCGCCCCTGGTATCCGCGGCCCTGTAGCTGACGTGAATCTCAACCGAACCCTGCTCGGTGAACTTCAGGGCATTGGTGACCAGATTGCGCAGGATCTGCTGCAGGCGCTGACGGTCACTGATCACCGAAGCCGGCACATCCGCATCGATGCGCGTACTCAGGAGCAGGTTCTTCTGCTCCGCCATGGGCGCAAGCGCGCTGGTCAGCTCCGTCAGCAGCCCGGCCAGATCCAGCGGTTCCTGCCTGATCTGCATGTGCCCGCTCTCGATCCTGGCCAGATCGAGCACATCATTGATCAGTTGCAGCAGATCCTGCCCGGCGCGATGAATGATGTCGGCATGACGAACCTGCTTTTCCGTAAGGTTGTTGGCCGCGTTCTGCCTGAGCTGGTCGCTGAGGATCAGGATGCTATTGAGCGGCGTACGCAACTCATGGGACATGTTGGCGAGGAATTCGGACTTGTAACGGTTGGCCACCATCAACTCATCGGCCTGATCACGCAAACGCCGCTCAGCCGCCTTGCGCCGGCTGATATCAGTCACCACGGCCTGCACCAGCAACTCTTCACCACTGCGCAGAGGCGACAGGCCCACTTCCACAGGCACCAAATGGCCGTCGCGGTGACAGCCGAACAGTTCACGGTTGTCACCCAATCGGAGCGATTCGGGCTCCTGCATGAAGCGGTGACGCACCTCCAGATAGGTTTTCTGCATCGACTCGGGGATCAGCACCTCGACGGGCTGCCCGACCAGTTCCTGCCGGTCGTAACCGAACAGCAGTTCGGTCTGGCGATTGACCATGACGATCCTGCCCTCGTGATCGAACAGCAGAAAGGCATTCGGCGAGGCTTCGACCACATTGCGGAAGCGCTCCTCATCACGCTTGCGTGGCTGCAGATCGACCAGATTGAGCAGATGGTGAATGCCATCGTCACGGCTGAAGCTGGTCAGGCTCAGGGAAACCGGAATCGTGCTGCCATCTTCGCGCAACGCCGGACTTTCCTGCTGACTGCCTTCGAGCCGCTGCTCGCGTGACGGTTCTTCCAGCGCGCCAGGCACGTAACGGTTGAGCCGCTCGCCGGCAAGCAGGCCCACTGTACTGCCCAGCAGCGTCGCGGCACTCTGGTTGGCCAGCTCGATGCGCCCCCGGGAATTGCACAGCAGGGTTGCCACCGGCAACTGCTCGATAAGCTGGCGAAACCGCGCCTCGCGCTCCTGCAGTTGCGCACCGAGCGCCTGACTGCTGCGCAGCGCGCGCTCGCGCAGAAAGAGATAACCACCGACCAGCAGCGAGAACAGCACCGCAGCCGTCAAGGCGGTCGCCAGACTGAAAGCCCGCCCCGTGCGACTCAGGATCGCCTCGTACTCCGGCGTACTGGCGGCCTCCAGCTGCCAGCTGCGACCGTACATATAGAGGTTGCGGGTGCGATGAAAGCCCGCATCGGCACTGACCGGTGCGCGTCCCACCAGCAAGGGCACCTCCGGCTCCGCGGCATCGAACAGCTGGAGCTGGAACAAGCGGCTGCGCGAGCCCAGCACGCCTTCCATCAGGTCCGTAAGCCTGAAGGCGCCGTGCAAGGTACCGGCAAAGGCGCTTTGGCGCTCATCGAGCGTGGTGACGGGCGCTCCCGCCCGGTACAGCGGCAGGTACAGGAGGATTCCCACCTGGGTGTTCTGCTCGGTTTCCTGTTTGAGACGCAGAGGCCCGGTCATCATGGGCGTGCCGATATTGCGCGCGGCCAGGATAGCCTCCCGCCGCGTCTCTTCGCTGAGCATGTCATAGCCCAGCACGCGGCGATTGCGCCAGTCGAGCGGGTGTATGTAATCGGTGATCAGGTATTCGTCGCGCTCGCCGGGCGGGTACATGCGAAAATCGCTACGACCATTGGCGATTATCCGCGCGAGAACGCCGTCCAATTCGGTAGCACGCGCATAGCGTGCGAGTGCGACCGCCTGGATACCGGGATAGAAATCCTGCAACTGCAACTGGTCCGAGGCACGGTTCCAGTCGGCCAGAGACACCTCCTCGCTGCCCACGAAAAGGCCTGCCAGCCCACGCAGCACCATCTCATAGGCCCGCATGCGCTCGCGCAAGGTGCTCTCGATATCATTGACAGCCAGGTTGAATCGCTGTGCCTGCTCGGCATGTATGCGCGCTTCCTGAACATGCCATTGCCAGCCGATCCATCCGCCCAGCCCGGCCATCAGCGCGGACGTCACCAACAACGGCAACCAAGGCTTGCGAGAATGGAGAGCGGACCGACTATCCATTCGACCTCCTCAGTGCCATGGCTCGCTGTCACGAGCTTCAGAGTCACGGGGAGTCGATAGGTTCCATGCCCGAAAGGAAAAGCTGGAAAAATGACGCCAGTTTATCGGCGCAGGCGAGCCCATTGTGGGCCACGCCTGCTATCACAGCCTCAGAGCGGTCGCAGATTGATCTCGACGCGACGATTCTGTGCACGTCCGGCAGCGCTGTCGTTGCTGGCGACCGGCTGGCTCGGACCCGCCCCCCAGGAGGAGATACGCGAAGGCGCAACACCGTTGCCTTCAAGGTAGGCGGCGACACTGCGCGCACGGCGGTTCGACAGGTCCTGGTTGAGCTGCAGCGAGCCGGTGCTGTCGGTATGCCCCACGATATCGATGCCGTTCTTGTTGAACTCCTTGAATACCAGCACCAGCGAATTCAGCGTCGGATAGAAGCTGCTGGAGATATCCGCCGAGCTGCTGGCGAAGGTGATGTTGCCGGGCATGATCAGGGTCAGGTTGTCGCCCTCGCGCTGAACCTGAACGCCGGTGCCCTGCAGGGTCTGGCGCAGCTTTGCCTCCTGGGTATCGACGTAATAACCGTAGCCACCACCGGCTGCGCCACCGACTGCCGCACCGATCAGCGCGCCCTTGGCGCGGTCCTTCTTGCTCGACGTGGCGGCACCGATCACGGCACCGCTGACTGCACCTACACCACCGTAGATGCCAGCCTTGCCCGCTTCGCGCTCGCCCGTATAGGGATTGTTCGTACAGCCGGCCAGCAGTGCAAGGGAGGCGGCGAATGCGGTCAATTTCAGCATTTTCATGGGAGTACTTCCTTCATCTCGTCAATGACCCGATGGCCACCCGCCTTGCGCGGGCAGCCTTGAACAGGCCGTAGATTAGCATCGACCAGACGCAGAAATGGGAGCGGAAGGGCAAAAGCCTGCCAACACAAGCCACAGATCCAGCGCAAACCCTTGCTTAGCCTTGACGGCTCCTGGAAAAAAATTTGCCATCAGCCCATCTCACTGGCCACCAGTCGCACGCCGAGGCCGATCAGTACCGCACCCGTCAACCAGTCGAACCAATGTCCCATCCGGCCAAACCCTGCCCGCACGCGCTCACGGCTGAACAACCAGGCCAGCAGACAGAACCACGCGCCGGTGGCGAATGCCAGATAGAGCCCATACCCAGCCTGAACGGCGAGCGGGGTATGGGGGTCGATAACCACAGTGAACAAGGATAGAAAGAACAGCGTCGCCTTGGGATTCAGGCCATTGGTGACAAAACCGATGGTAAAGGCACGCCTGCGCGACAGCGGCTCGCCCGGCCCGGTCACCGAAATATCGCCGACCTTCGCCGGGCGCGTACGCAGCGCCTGAAACCCGAGGTAAAACAGATAGCCCGCCGCCAACCACTTGAAGAGGTTGAACAGCAGGATCGACTGCGAGACGATCAGGCCTATCCCGAGCAGCGAATAGCTTACGTGCAGCCCAATACCGCAGCCCACACCGAGGGCCGTCCAGCTGCCGCTACGCTGGCCACGGGTTACGCTTTCACGCACCACCACCGCAAAATCCGGCCCGGGGCTGGCCACGGCAAGCAAATGCACCAGGGCCACAGTGGGAAATTCCATCCAGTACATGCATTGACTCCATCATTCGAACATCAGCTGCTGATTAATTCAGGTACGACCCCATGAGCAACCGCCGCGCCGTATTCCTCGACCTCGCCCCGCTCGATCAGGGCGATCTTGATCTGAGCCCATTGCAATCGTCCGTCGATGAGCTGATCTGCCATACCCGGACCGACGAGACGCAGATCATCGAGCGTCTGCAGGGCGCACAGGTCGCCATCGTCAACAAACTCGCGCTGGGCGATGCCGTCTTCAGCGCCTGCCCGGAGCTGAAGCTGATCCTGGTGGCCGCCACCGGCCTCAACAATATCGACCTCGCCGCCGCCCGGCAGCATGGCATCGCCGTCTGCAACTGCCAGGCCTATGGTACCGCCACCGTCGCCCAGCACACTCTGATGCTGCTGCTGGCTCTGGCCACGCGCCTGCCGGACTACCAGGGCGCGGTAGCCCGTGGTCGCTGGCAGGAAAGTAGGCAATTCTGCCTGCTGGACTTCCCCATCGTCGAGCTGGCCGGCAAGACGCTCGGCATTCTCGGTCATGGCGAGCTGGGCAGCGCAGTGGCCAGGCTGGCCGAATCCTTCGGCATGCAGGTGCTGACCGGCAACCTGCCTGGCCGCCCGCCTCGCCCCGAACGCCTCGCGCTGGACGAACTGCTGCCGCAGGTCGATGCGCTGACCCTGCACTGCCCGCTGACCGAACAGACACAAAACCTGATCGGCGCCCGCGAGCTGCAGCTGATGAAACCTTCGGCATTCATCATCAACACCGCACGCGGCGGCCTGATCGACGAACAGGCGCTGGCCGACACCTTGCGCCAGGGCCATCTGGGCGGCGCGGCCACCGACGTGCTGACCAGCGAGCCACCGAGCTACGACAATCCATTGCTGGCCGCCGACGTGCCGCGCCTGATCGTCACCCCGCACAGCGCCTGGGGCAGCCGTGAAGCCCGGCAGCGTATCGTCGGCCAGATGAGCGAGAACGCCGGGGCGTTCTTTGCCGGTGCGCCCAAGCGTCTGGTCAACTGACGACGCTTCTACAGTCCACCACAAGGCTGCTAAGCTCACCGGCTTTTCCCGGAGTCTTCATGGATCCCCGAAGCGAAGTACTGCTGCGCCAGGCCGAACTCTTCACTGGCGACCTGCTGCTTGCCGGGCTGCCGGCGGACGATCTGCTCGGCCAGCTCTCCGGAGCCAGCGGCTGGAGCTGGCACGCCGGCGATCATCAGGCGCTGCAGGCCCGCTTCGCCGGGCGCTGCGCATTCGCCGTGCAGCCCCCGGCAGACAGCTTCGATACGGCGGTGCTGTTCCTGCCCAAGTCCCGCGAACTGACCGATTACCTTCTTAACGCGCTGGCCTCCAGGCTCGCCGGGCGCCTGCTGTATCTGGTCGGCGAGAAGCGCGCCGGCATCGAGCGCGCGGCAAAACAGCTGGCGCCGTTCGGCAAAGCACGCAAACTCGACAGCGCGCGGCATTGCCAGCTCTGGCAGGTTCGGGTGGAGCACAGCCCGCAACCCCCCGAACTCTCGACACTGGCCCAGCGTTTCAGCCTGGAACTGGCGGATGGCCCGCTGCAGGTCATCAGCCTGCCCGGCGTGTTCAGCCATGGCCGGCTCGACCGCGGCACGCAGCTGCTGCTGGAGCATCTCGACGGCTTGCCGAGCGGTCGCCTGCTGGATTTCGGCTGCGGCGCCGGCATCATCGGCGCATCACTGAAACGTCGTTACCCGGACAGCGAGGTACATCTGCTGGATGTCGATGCCTTCGCCGCCGAGAGCAGCCGCATGACCCTCGCCGCCAACGGACTGGAAGCTACCGTCATCAGCGGCGACGGCATCGATGCCGCCCCCCATGAATGCGCCGCGATCATCAGCAACCCGCCCTTCCATCAGGGTGTACACACCCATTACGCCGCCAGCGAAAACCTGCTGCAGCGCGCCGCCAGCCATCTGCGCCCCGGCGGCGAGCTGCGCTTGGTGGCCAACGCCTTCCTCAAGTACCCACCGCTGATCGAAGCGCACCTGGGCCGTTGCGAAACCCTGGCCAGCGCCGACGGCTTTCGCATCTATCGCGCACAACGCAGCGGCTGAGCGACTTGCACAACGCGCTGCGCTTGTGCAAACTCGCGTCCGTCCTGGGGGAGTAGTCTCCGGCGAGCGCCCTGCTCGCCTGGCATGCGTCAACATACTTGGTCCACAGACCATGGCGCATGCGACCTGCGCGGCCTGCCTCGGCAGCCGATGCCCGGTTTGACAAGACCCATGACACGTAACTCTGACCCTGGGCGGGCGGATGTTGCGTGTCATGGTGATTTCGTCGACCCGCCCTCAAGGAACCTGCTTGGAATCGTTCTACATCTCCACCCTGATCGTCGCGCTCGCCGAAATCGGTGACAAGACCCAGTTGCTCGCCCTGCTGCTGGCGGCACGCTATCGGCGTCCAGCGCCCATCATCTGGGGCATCCTCATCGCCACCCTGATCAACCATGCGCTGGCCGGCGCCGTGGGCAACTGGGTTTCCACGCTGGTTTCACCCGCCGTCCTCAGCTGGATTCTCGCCGCCTCCTTCGCCGCGGTCGCCCTGTGGACGCTGGTGCCGGACAAGCTGGAGGATGAGGAAGCCGCACGCGGTCGCTACTTCGGCCCCTTCATGGCCACGCTGGTCGCGTTTTTTCTGGCGGAGATGGGCGACAAGACCCAAGTGGCGACGGTGATGCTCGCCGCGCAGTACCCGGACTTCCTCATGGTCATCGTCGGCACCACGCTGGGCATGCTGATCGCCAACGTACCCGTGGTGCTGGCCGGCAACTTCGCCGCCGACCGCCTGCCACTGACGCTGATCCGCCGGATTGCGGCCATCGGCTTCGCCGCCCTGGCCCTGTATGCCACCTACCAGGCACTGAGTCTGAACGGCATGCTTCCAGTCTGATACGCAGCGCAACTTGCCAGCTTCCCAGTGCTGCTAGAGTGCCGGCGTACCGCGCTTCTGGCGGCCAAACGGGGGAGCAGGCTGCATGTCACCAGAGGAACGCAAACGTCGGGTTCGCCAGCACATCGACCTGAGCTGGGGCAAGGGTCGCCTGGCGCTGGCCGAGCAGCTGCAGAGCCGCTACTTCAGCTACAAGAGTTCGTTCATCGCGCAACCGGTCAACAGCGCAGGATTCGGCCTGATCGTGCGGGAAATCCGCCTGGCCATGGCG
Organism: Stutzerimonas stutzeri; assembly: GCF_013522825.1. Lineage (GTDB taxonomy): Bacteria > Pseudomonadota > Gammaproteobacteria > Pseudomonadales > Pseudomonadaceae > Stutzerimonas > Stutzerimonas stutzeri_AK. The sequence continues at coordinate 53,847 of NZ_JAAMQZ010000025.1, read as the reverse complement.
GATATTGAAGTGGTGGTGGACGAATGCCTCAGTGAAGGCAACCGAGTGGTCACCTCCAGCACACTGTTCGGCACCCTGACGAAGCCGGTGTTCGGCTATCCACCGAGCGGCAAGATACTCACTGTGGCGGTCATGTCGCTGTGGACCCTCAACCCCAACGGCGATATCGAGGAAATCAACAGCCTGTTCGATCTGGAAAGCGCCCGGCAACAACTAGGCAGCGACAACCCTCTGCCGATCATCCTGCCACCGATCTAAGCCAGTGGCAGCTCGCCTTCGACCGTAGTTAACGCTTGCGATTCTGCTCGTACAGCGGCATCACCTTGGGGATATTGCTCTGCAAGGCCTGCGTGCGACTGCTCGAAGACGGGTGCGTGCTGAGGAACTCCGGCGGCGCCGAACCACCGGCGGCGCCCATCTTCTGCCACAGGCTGACCGCCGCGTTGGGGTTGTAGCCAGCGCGTGCGGCCAGTTCCAGGCCGATCAGGTCGGCTTCGTTTTCGTTGCTGCGGCTGTTGGGCAGCGTCATCAGGTATTCAACGCCCATGTTGGCCAGTTGCAGGCTGCCATCGCCGACGCCAAAGGCCGAGCCCAGCTGCGTCGCCATCTGCACGCCATAGGCCTTGGACATCGCCTCGCGCCCATGCTCGCGCAGCGCATGGGCGATTTCATGGCCCATCACCGCGGCGATTTCATCATCGGTCAACTTCAACTGTTCGATCAGGCCGCTGTAAAAGATGATCTTGCCGCCCGGCCCGCAGTTGGCATTCAGCTCCGGACTATTGATCACGTTGACTTCCCAGTCCCACTGGGCGGCGTCCGGGCGGAACGCCGGCACCTCGGCGATCAGGCGCCGGGCGATGCCATCGACGCGCTTGCCGAGCGCGCTGTTCTTCGCCAGGACACCCTTCTGCGACGCTTCGCTCAGGGTTTGCTGGTAGGACTGCGCATACATCTGGTTGACCTGCTCGGTGGACAGCATGCTGAACATGTACTGCTTGCGCTCGACGCCGACGGCACCGCCACTGGTGGTGTTGACGGCCTGGCAACCGACGAGCAGGGAAGCGGCCAGGGCCAGGGTGAAAGAATGCGGCTTTGACATGTCGCGTCTCCGGTGAGTTCTGCGCCGTATGCTAGAGCGAGCCCTCTTGCCGAGCAACAGCGGCGCACGCAACGCTCATCGGGGCGCACTACAGTCCTGCCCCGCATGGCCGATATCAATGGACCAGAATAAAAATTCGGGAAGCTGCCATGTTCAAATCGATCCAGACCTCCTTTGCCGCCTTCGCCGGCGCCGGCATTCTTGCGGTAACGGCGGCCTTGCTGCTCTACGTCATGTGGAGTGGTACGCAGACCCAGCAGATGGTGGAATCGCGCACGCGCACGCTGATCGAGGGCATGGTGGAGCAGCGCGTCAGTGCGCTTGCCCAGCATCAGGTCAGCCGCATTCAGGCGCAGCTGCAACTGCCGCTGCTGATCGCAACGAACGTGGCGCGGGTCAATGCGCTGTCAGGCAAGACCGGCGAAGACGGCATGCCGATGGCCAACCTCACCCGTGAAGAGCTGATCAACCTGGGCCGGGAAACGCTGGAACAGAATCCGACGCTCAACAGCCTGTATATCGCCTGGGAGCCCAACGGCGTCGATGCCAACGACATCATGTACGGTGGCGATACGCCCGGCATGCTCAATGGCCGCTTCGCCAGCTGGCTGTACCGCGACGGCAGCGGCAGCCTGAAACTCGACACCCTTGGCGACATCGAAGACACCACGCTGCTACCGACCGGCGTGCGCGCCGGCGAGTACTACCTGTGCCCGCGCGAAACCCTCAAACCCTGCGTGGGCAACCCGGCGCCCTATGAAATGAACGGCAAGATGGCGCTGCTTTCCTCGTTCAGCGCACCGATCATCATCGACGGCAAATTCCAGGGTATCGTTGGCGCCGACCTCGAGATCGATTTCATCCAGCAGCTCCTGACCCAGGTGAACAGCCAGCTCTACAACGGAGCCGGCGAGATTGCCCTGATCACCACTAACGGTCGCCTGGCCGCCTATACCGGCGACGTTTCCCAGCTGGGCGCTTCGGCCAGCGCGGTTCTCGATGGGGACAGTTTCTCCCGCCTGCAGCAACTGCCTCTGGATACGCCTTCGCTGCAGATGAACAAGGCCCAGCAGCAGGTCGAAGTGTCCTTGCCGTTCACCTTTCCAGGCACCGACGCGCGCTGGACGATCAGGCTCGAGCTGCCGCTCGCCGTGGTGATGCAGGACCTCGACCAGCTGCTGGCCGAACTCGATGCCGAGCACCAGAGCGGCCTGCTGACCATGCTGGCGATCGGGCTTGGCATCGCCCTGCTCGGTATCCTCGCCATCTGGCTGGCCAGCGCCGGCATCACCCGCCCCCTGCGCCGCATGGTGTCGATGCTCGACGACATCGCCCAGGGCGAGGGCGACCTGACCCAGCGTTTGAATGTCGACAGCAAGAACGAGCTGGGCCAGATCGCACGCGGCTTCAATGCTTTCCTGGCGCGCCTGCAAGGCATGATCGGCGAGGTGGTCGGCTCCGTGCAGAAAGTCAGCGATGCCTCGGAAGAAACCGCCGATATCGCCAATCGCACCGATCAGGGCGTACAGCGCCAGCTCGCCGAGATCGAACTGGTAGCCACCGCCGTGCATGAGATGACCGCCACCGCCCAGGATGTCGCGCGCAATGCCACTCAGGCAGCCGAAGCCGCGAACAGCGCCGACCACGCCGCCAATCAGGGCAAGCGGATCGTCGCAGCCACCGGTGCGTCCATCGCCGAACTGGCCGACGAGATCGGTCGTGCGGTGAAGGTGGTGCAGACCCTGGCGCGGGACAGCGAAAATATCGATGCGATTCTGATCACCATTCGCAGCATCGCCGAGCAAACCAACCTGCTGGCCCTCAACGCCGCCATCGAAGCTGCACGAGCCGGCGAACAGGGCCGCGGCTTCGCCGTGGTCGCTGACGAGGTGCGCAACCTGGCGCAGAAGACCCAACAGGCCACCGGCGAAATCCAGAGCATGATCCAGCAACTGCAAAGCGGTACCCGAGACGCAGTAGACGTCATGGAAAGCAGCCAGAGCCGCACCCTGGACAGCGTCGCACAGGCTGACGAGGCGGCACAGGCGCTGGAAACCATCACCCAGGCGGTGTCGCAGATCAACGACATGAACAATCAGATCGCCAGCGCCGCCGAAGAGCAGAGCGCGGTAGCCGAAGACATCAATCGCAACGTGGTCAGTATCGGCCAGGTCGCCCACGAAGTCGCCGGTGGCGCCGAGGAAGCCAGCCAGGCCAGCGCCGGCCTGACCCGCCTGGCCGAGCAGCAGCGGCGGTTGATCAATCAGTTCAAGGTCTGACAGGCCGTTGAAAACCACCTGCCACCTCGCCTGGCCGAACAAGTTCGGCCCTACGCAAAGAGAGGCCCCGGCGCGGTAAGCACCGCCCTGCTCCGCCTGTAGGGTCGAATTTATTCGACCGCGAATCCGCAGCGAACGGCAAAGCCGAACAAGTTCGGCCCTACGAAGAGCAGGCTACGGCGCGGTAAAAAGGTATCAGGCAATGCAGGAGCACACGGCTAGTTCGCCGGCGTCAGGCACTCCGGCGCATCCAGCTTCGGGTCGTTGACGAAGGTCGCCAGTGGCCGTTCACGCAGTACCGGTTGCGGCGCGGCGAGCAAAGCCTGCAAGGCATCGAGGGGCGTCTCGGGATCGAGCCAGGCACGCATGCCCGCCTCGTCGAGCATCACGGGCCGGCGCTGATTCGCCGCCGGCAGGGTCACCACTGCCGCACTGAGGTAGGTGTGGCCCTGTACCGGATAGGCTTCCCAGACCGCCGCGAAATACACCAGCGAGGCTTCGCCCGTCATCCAGTAGGGGCGCTTGCGCGCCGTGCCGCGCCATTCATAGAAGCCATTGGCCGGCAATACACCACGGCGCAGGCGGAAGGCGTCACGGAACATCGGTTGCTCGGCCAGGGTTTCCGCTCGCGCCTGAGCCGGCGTGCGGGTGAAGTCGCTCAGCCAGGCGGGCGTCAGCCCCCAGCGCACACGATCGAGCTGCACATCCCCTCCCTCGCTCCGGCGCAACAACAGTACCGAAGCGCCAGGCGCCAGGCTCCAGTGCGGCGACTGATCGGCGGGAAAACCGGGTAGCGCGGCAAAGGCCGGACTCCAGCGAAACAGGGCATAACGGCCACACATGGACGGGGACTCACAGAACTGAAAAGCGAGGGCACCGCCCGCATCTGGCAGCGGTGGCTAACAGAGAAGCTCGCCCGGATAACTCTCAGGCTCATCAGCGGGCAGCAGCTCGGCGTCATTGTACTCGGCGATCAGCTGTCGCGCGCGCTCGGCCTGTTCATCGCCGACCATCAGGCCGAGCAGCCCGGCAGCCGGCAGCTCCCCAACCGCACCGATCAGATGACGCCCGGTCAGGAATGCCTCGACCCCCTCGCCGGCCAGCATGCCGATCAGCATTTCGGCCTCCAGCAGGTCCCGCGCTTCGTATATGCGTTGCATCGCAGCTTCCTTCTCGCAAACGACTGACAACTGTTCCCGTTCCGCACGGACCCAATCACGGCTGGAGCCTGCGGATTCATTACTAGCCACACGGTAATTGTGGCCCAGTTTCGCTTTCAGCGTCTCCCGCGTGACTTGTCGTTATAATCGCCGTCCAGTTACGACCCCGAAACAATTGGGGTTATTCAGTGGTTTCCCTTACAGAGAGCATGATGGACGAATTCGAAGCCATCCGACCCTATACCGACGCCGAAGTCCCTGCCGTGATGGCGCGGCTGTTCGCCGACCGGGAGTTCCTCGACATTCTGGCGCGTTTTCGCTTTCCGCGACTGGCCGGCCCTCTGGGCTGGCTGCTCAAACCGCTTATCGCGCAACGCCTGCGGAGCGAGTTTGCCACCATTCACTCGGTCGATACGCTGCAGGCCCGGATCGAAATGTACCTGGACCGCACCATCGAACGTGCCACCGACGGCATCACCTATTCCGGCCTGAACAGCCTGCAGCACGGCTGCGCCTATCTGTTCATGGCCAACCATCGCGATATCGTGATGGACCCCGCCTTCGTCAATTACGCGGTGTTCCAGGCGAAGCTGCGCACGCCGCGTATCGCCATTGGCGACAATCTCCTGCAGCGGCCTTTCGTCAGCGACCTGATGCGGCTGAACAAGAGTTTTATCGTGCGTCGCTCGATCACCGGTCGGCGCGAGAAACTCGCGGCCTATCAGCTGCTGTCGGCCTATATCAACCACTCGATTCGCACCGATGGCGAGTCGATCTGGATCGCCCAGGCCGAAGGCCGGGCCAAGGATGGCGACGACCGCACCGACACCGCAATCCTGAAAATGCTGCACATGAGCCGCAAGGACGAGCCCTTCGCCGAGGTCCTGTCCGCCCTGCGGCCCACGCCGGTGTCGATCAGCTATGAATACGACCCCTGCGACCTGGCCAAGGCCCGCGAGCTGTATATCCGCGACACCACCGGCAGCTACACCAAGGCGCCCGGCGAAGATGACGCCAGCATCGCCCTGGGCATCACCGGCTACAAGGGCCGCGTGCATATCGGCTTCGGCACGCCCATCAGCGAAGTCCCGGAAGACGCCAGGCAGCTGGCCGCCGAGATCGACCGGCAGATCCTCTGCGATTATCGCCTGTTCCCGGTGCATTACCTGGCCTACCGGATCTGGGACGACTGCGACCCCGAGCTGGCGATCCCCAGTCTCGCCGAGCTGTTCAGCAACGAGGAAATCGCCCGTGCCGAAGCCGAGTGGAAGCGCCGCCTGAGCGCCTGCCCGAGTGAGCATCAACCCTACCTGATCCAGCAGTACGCCACGCCCGTGCGCAACCAGTATCGCCTCAAGGCCGGCCTGCCGCTGTAGCAGCCCACGGCAAACCCTCTGCTGGCCATAGCCCCGTTTCGCCGCTACAGCGAAACGGGCGAATCCGCTCGCACGCCTGACTGAAAGCCGGCAATTGACCGGCTATTTGTGCCATTTATGCCGATAGTCCCTGGGCTATTCATTGACTTGCAATCCTTTTCGGCTTAACCCTCGTCTCGCTTCAAACGTCCGAAATAGAGCACGCGCCGGTATGGGCAACCAGGCGAACTGCCCGGCACGAGCGAAGCGATGAGCGTGCGGTAGCGCTCGAGGGATTCAGCCACTCAGGATCAACAGGACCAAACAATGAATAAGAATATTAGGAAAAAGGGGGCACTCTCACTCACCCTGCTGGCAAGCGCCATGCTGACCAGTGGGACCATGGCCGCGGTATCCGAAACGGAAGCGGCAAGGCTGGGCGACAGCCTGACACCCATCGGCGCGGAACAAGCCGGCAACGCCGCCGGCACCATCCCCGCCTGGACCGGCGGGCTGGCGACCGACGCCGCGCCGATCAGTACCGACGGTTTCGTCAGCGATCCCTATCCGAGCGACACAGCCAAATTCACCATCACCGCGCAGAATTACGTGCAGTATCAGGAGAACCTGAGCCCCGGCCAGATCGCCATGCTCACGCGCTATCCCGAGACCTATCGGCTGCCGGTCTTCGAAACCCGGCGCAGCGCCGCCATGCCGCAGCGCATCTACGACGCGGCACAGCGCAACGCCACCCGGACCGCGCTGGTACGCGGCGGTAACGGCCTGGAAAACCTCGATACGGCCATCGCCTTTCCCATCCCGCAGGATGGCCTGGAAACGATCTGGAACCATATCACCCGCTACCGTGGCGGCTCGGCCCGCCGCGTCGTGGCGCAGGCGACCCCCCAGGTCAACGGCAACTACAGCCTGGTGAAGTTCGTCGACGAGGTCGTCTATACCGAAAGTCTGAGCGATTACAGCCCGGACAAGCACGGCAACGTGCTGTTCTACTTCAAGCAGCAGGTCACCGAACCCTCCCGCCTGGCGGGCAACGTGCTGCTGGTGCATGAAACCTTGGACCAGGTGCAGGAACCGCGCATGGCCTGGATCTACAACGCCGGCCAGCGCCGTGTGCGGCGCGCCCCGCAGGTGGCCTATGACGGGCCAGGCACCGCCGCCGACGGCCTGCGCACCTCCGACAACCTGGATATGTTCAACGGCGCGCCGGATCGCTACGAGTGGAAACTGGTGGGCAAGAAGGAGTTGTACATTCCCTACAACGCCTACCGCCTGGACTCACCGCAGCTCAAGTATGGCGACATCATCAAGGCCGGCCATATCAACCAGGACCTGACCCGTTACGAACTGCACCGCGTATGGGAAGTCGAGGCCACGCTGAAAAGCGGCGAGCGGCATATCTATGCCAAGCGCAACTTCTTTATCGACGAGGACACCTGGCAGGCCTCGATCATCGACCACTACGATGGCCGCAATTCGCTATGGCGGGTAGCCGAGGCGCATAGCGCCTACTACTACAACGAGCAGGTGCCGCTGTATGCCATGGAAACCCTCTACGATCTGATCTCAGGCCGCTATCTGGTCATGGGCATGAAGAACGAAGAAAAGAACCCCTACCGCTACAACTACGAAACCAGCTCGCATCAGTACACACCGGCGGCATTGCGCAATTCCGGGGTGCGCTGAATCCCGATCGATATCCACCCGTTCACCAGAAAAAAGAAACCCGCATCAGATGCGGGTTTCTTTTTTACGGCCTGCCTGGGCTGCCAGCTACTGCGAAAGCACCTGACCGATATTCTGGTCCTTGAACACCCTGGTCAGGGCATCGCTCAATACGTCGCTGACCAGCTTGGTATTGGTCTGCTCGTTGGGCGCCATGCCGAAGCGCTGGTTGAGCGTCGCACCATAACGACCGGTATAGCGCCGCCCGGCGTTCTGCACCTCGATGCGGAAGGTAGCGCCGATGGTCGCCTCGGTCACGTAGAGCCCTTCCTTGGGTGACTGGTACTTCAGCTCGGCCAGGGTCAGGGTCAGCTGCGGTGCGTTGTAGGCGTTGGCCGACGGGGTGAATCCGAGCAGGCGAACGGCTGCCTCGGCCTCGGCCTGCAGCTTGGGCAGGATTTTTTCCTTCGGCACGCTGACGGCGCTGGTTTCGGGATACAGGCCACCGCGCGTGCCGAGGGTCGGCGAAGGACGGCCATCGACGATCCGCACCGCGACCGGCTGGCCCTGGCCGACGGGATTGATGGTGCCGGTGAGTTTCGGGGTCGGATCGAGCTGTTGCGGGCTGTGCGCACAACCGGCGAGCGCCAGCGCGGACACAGTGAAAAGGCTGAACAACAGACGTTGCAGCATGCCGTTTTCTCCAGATTGGGTGAGCGATGGCGTGCAGTATAACCAGCACTGCAAGCGCCCGACAGCAATGCGCGCAAGCCTCGCCGCGATAAGCTCCGCCGTTCATCAAGCGGTCATGAAAAGCTGCGATAAAAGCGGCAAACGCATTCGGAGCCCGCTTTATGCTCATGTCTCTCGCCGCGCTTCGCCGCCCCATGCGTCGCCACTATGCCTTCGTCGATGACGAGGATCGCTGCCGTATGCTGCTGACCGCCGCCAGCAGGCCGCATGGTGAGCGCTGGGTGGAGGTTCGCGAAATACGCCTCGACTGGATCGGCAAACCCATACCGTCCTCAGGTGTTGCGCATACTGAAGTACAGCCCAACACATGAAAAAGCCGCCCTGCTCATGCTGAACAGGGCGGCTTTGGACTTAGCGCGCAGGCGACCTTAGTCGGCCAGCCCCAGGCGCTTGTCGATCATCGCGACCACTTCACGGTAGGCGACGGCATCGCTTTCGAGCACATTTTCACGAGCCGGGAATATCTCACCGAGCTTCGTGGTCCACGCCTCGCTTCCGAGCTGCTCGGGGAAGCAGCGCTGGATCAGGTCGAGCATGATCGAAACGGTCACCGAGGCACCCGGCGACGCGCCCAGCAGCGCGGCGATGGAACCGTCCGCAGCCGATACCAGTTCGGTCCCGAACTGCAGAACGCCACCTTTTTTCGGGTCTTTCTTGATGATCTGCACACGCTGGCCCGCCACTTCCAGGCGCCAGTCCTCGGCCTTGAGCTGCGGATAGAAACCGCGCAAGGTGTCCAGACGATCTTCCATGGACTGCCGCACTTCCTTGATCAGGTAACGGGTCAGGTCCATGTTGTCACGCGCAACGGCCAGCATCGGCTTGAGGTTGCTCGGGCGGATCGACATCGGCAGGTCGAGCGGCGAGCCATATTTCAGGAACTTGGTGGTAAAGCCTGCATAAGGCCCGAACAGCAGCGACTTCTTGCCGTCCACCACGCGCGTATCCAGGTGCGGCACGGACATCGGCGGTGCGCCGACGGCAGCCAGGCTGTAGACCTTGGCCTGATGCTGGCTGACGATTTCCGGGTTGTCGCAACGCAGCCACTGACCACTGACCGGAAAGCCACCGTAACCCTTGCCTTCCTCGATGCCGGACATCTGCAGCAACGGCAGCGCCGCACCGCCCGCACCAAGGAAGACGAAACCGGCATCGATTTCACGGCTGCTGCCATCCTGGCTGTTCTTGATCTCTACACGCCAACCCTTGCCGTTGCGCGCAAGTCCGGTGACCTTCTGCAGATAGGACATCTTCACGCCCGGCTTGGTCGCCAGGTAGTCCAGCATCTGACGGGTCAGCTTGCCGAAATTGACATCGGTGCCGTTCATTGCGCGGGTCGCGGCGATGGGCTCGTCAGCCGGGCGACCGGGCATCATCAGCGGCATCCATTCCTGCATGGTGGCGCGGTCTTCACTGTAGACCATGTCCTCGAAAGCATGGTGCTGCTTCAGCGCCTCGAAACGACGCTTGAGGTAGTCGATGTTCTTTTCGCCACGCACGAAGCTCAGATGCGGCACTACATTGAGGAAGTCCCTGGGGCTGCCGAAACCTTCACGATCACTCAGGTAGGCCCAGAACTGCTTCGAGACCTCGAACTGGGTATTGATGGTGACGGCCTTCTTGATATCGATCGAGCCATCCTTGCTGTCCGGCGTGTAGTTCAGCTCACACAGTCCCGCATGGCCGGTGCCGGCGTTGTTCCAGGGGTTCGAGCTCTCGACGGCTCCGGACTCCTGCAGTTCGACAATCTCAAGACGTATGTTGGGATCGAGTTCCTTGAGCAGTACTGCCAGAGTGGCACTCATGATACCGGCGCCCACCAGTACCATATCTACCGCTTCGCTATCGTGTTGCGCCATTAACGCGTTCTCCAGAAACACAGCATTAAACTGTCACGACCGCAGTACGCAATCGCGTAAAACCACCAGCCAGACGGTCGAAAACGGAGGAAGTCTTCATACCGCTGTCCGGGCTTGTGCCCGAAAACAGTCCGCCACAAAAGGGAACTGTCCGCTTTCAGGAGAACGGCTTTTGGCCTACTCCCTCCCGCACCGCATTTTCCGGAGCAAGGCGACAGACCTGGGCTCTACGGGAAACGCGCGGCGGGAAAATCATGTGTGGCTGCCAGCCGCTCAGCCCTTGTCCTGTGCTGCCGCAAGCAATTGCGGCGGAATCTTGCCCGGCTCAGCCGCGAGCGGCCCGGATCACTTCGATATAAGGCGCTGCCTGACGCTGATCGCCAATCAGGGCGACGATATCCCGACCCTCGGCATCCTGCGCCTGCAGGTCATATCCCGCTTCGGTGAAAAAGCCGATGAAGCGCTCGAAATCATCGATGCGCAAACCGCGATAGGCCTTGATCAGCTTGTGCAGCGACGGCGGCGTATCGTCGGCCGGCTCGGGCTCGAGAAACAGCTTGATCGACTCGTCGGTAATCTCTTCACCCAACACCTTCTGCTTGTCTTTGCGCATCTTCACTCCAGTCGACGAGCCTCACGGGGGCGGCAGTTTACTCCTGGAGACCTGCTCACTCAACGCACCAGAGGCCGTTGCGACCAAGGTCGTACAGGGTCGCAAGCGGATTTGCAGGTGCGCTTTACTCTCGACATATACTCGACCTTTGCGCACATGGAGTGTCCTGGATGACTTTTCCGCCCCTGTTCGCCGCTTGGCGTCAAGCCTTGCGTTCGGGCTACAACGGTCGTGCCTTGCGTGGCGACATCAGTGCTGGCCTGACGGTCGGTATCATCGCCATACCGCTGGCGATGGCGCTGGCCATCGCAGTGGGCGCCCCGCCGCAACATGGCCTGTATACCGTACTGGTTGCGGCTCCGCTGATCGCCCTGACTGGCGGCTCACGCTTCAACGTGTCAGGCCCGACGGCGGCCTTCGTGGTCATCCTCCTGCCGATCACCCAGCAATTCGGCCTCGGCGGGCTGCTGCTGTGCACCATGCTCGCCGGTCTGATCCTGATCGCCATGGGCCTGCTGCGCGCCGGCAGGCTGATCGCCTTCGTGCCTTACCCGGTGATTCTCGGGTTCACTGCGGGCATCGGCATCGTCATCGCTACCCTGCAGCTCAAGGACGTGTTCGGCCTGAGCGTCACCGAACAACCGCAGCATTACCTCGAACAGATCGGCTTGCTGGTCAGCGCCCTGCCCAGCGCGCAGCCGGGCGACGCCCTGGTCGCGGCACTCTGCCTGGCGGTCCTGATCCTCTGGCCACGCTGGGTGCCCAAGGTGCCCGGACATCTGGCTGCGCTCACGGTCGGTGCCCTGGCCGGACTCGCCCTGGAAGCCTCGGGGCTGCCGGTGGCCACGCTGGGCGAGCGCTTCAGCTACAGCGTCGATGGCGTGAGCCACCCCGGCATTCCGCCGTTTCTTCCGGACTTCGCCTGGCCCTGGACACTGCCCGGCCCCGATGGACAGCCGCTGGTACTGAGCTTCGAGCTGTTCCATCAGTTGCTGGCACCGGCATTCGCCATCGCCATGCTCGGCGCCATCGAGTCGCTGCTGTGCGCGGTGGTCGCCGACGGCATGACCGGCAGCAGCCACGACCCCAATGCCGAGCTGCTCGGTCAGGGCCTGGGCAATCTGGTGGCGCCGCTGTTCGGTGGCATCACCGCCACGGCCGCCATCGCCCGCAGTGCCGCCAACGTGCGCGCCGGCGCTTTCTCGCCACTGGCGGCGATCATCCATGCCGGCGTGGTGCTGGTGGCTATTCTCTGGCTGGCGCCCCTGTTCAGCCACCTGCCGATGGCGGCTCTGGCGGCGCTGCTGCTGATGGTGGCCTGGAACATGAGTGAAGTCCCTCATGTGCTGAAGACGCTGCGTATCGCGCCACGCAGCGACGTCCTGGTGCTGCTCACCTGCCTGGTGCTGACGGTGCTGTTCGACATGGTCCTGGCCGTGGGCGTGGGTCTATTGCTGGCAGCGGGCCTGTTCATCAAGCGCATGAGCGACCTGACCGACACCACCAGCCTGCGCGATAGCCAGAAGCGCCTGTTCGCTGACCTGCCCGCGCATGTCGCCGCCTACACCATTCGCGGGCCGCTGTTCTTCGGCGCAGCCGAGAAGGCCCTGGGTGTGTTGCGCCGCTTCAACCCGGACGTGAAAGTGGTGATCGTCGACATCAGTGGCGTACCGATGCTGGACATGACGGCCCTGGCGGCCCTGGAAAACGTGCTACTGGATTACCGCAAGCAGGGAATCACGCTGATCCTGGCAGGCAGCAGCCCAAGCGTGCGCCTCAAACTGCGCCGCGCCGGCATTCATCGCCTGCCGGGGCGCCTGCATTACGTACCCGATCTGGCCCATGCCAAGCTGAAGGCTCAGCACCTGCTGCAGGAGAGCGAGCCGATTCATTGATCGACAAGGCAACCGGCGCAACCATGGATGTTGCGCCAGCCCTCAAGACGGCAATTTGCCCTCTATCAAAGAAAACCCTTCCCGCGAATAAAGGTTTTATCCCTGCAGAATGAGAAAATCCCTGCAGTCCACATGAAAAGTACGGACAAGTACCCGCCAGCGCAATGCAGGAATTCGTTCAGGCGTAACCCGAATATCCCGACATGCATTTTTGCCCGATAACCCTCCAGGGTTCGGTGTGCGGCGCCATAGACTCAGACCCTCAGGGCCTATTTCATGCGGCTCAACACACCTGTCACGCAACGCAACATTCCCGTAGACCCTGCCGCCAACATTCTTTCCACGACCAATGCCAAAGGTCATATCACCCATATCAATGACGAGTTCATTCGCATCAGTGGCTTCGCCAGCGAAGAACTGATCGGACAGCCGCACAACATCGTTCGCCATCCCGACATGCCGCGCGCGGCCTACGAACAGATGTGGCAACGGTTGAAATCCGGCAAGAGCTGGCTGGGTGCGGTCAAGAACCGCTGCAAGAACGGCGATCATTACTGGGTGCGCGCCTACGCCATCCCGATTATCGATGACAACGGCAACATCGTTGAGCTGCAGTCGATACGCTCGAACCTCGACCCCGGCGTGCAGAAGCGCACCGAAGAGATTTACGCAAACCTGAGCAAGACCCAGCCCGCCAAGGGAGCTGTCCCCCTGCCCCGCCCACGTCGCACTCCCGCATACCACACGTCAGTGGCACTGACGACAATCCTGCTGCTCGCACTCTGCAGCATCAGCCAGTCGTTCACGGCTTCCCTTCTGCAGGCCGCCGGCGTCTGGCTGCTGTTCAGCCTGCTCGCATACAGTGCCGTCTGGTACATGACAAAGCCCCTGAGAAAAACCGTCAAGCGCGCCAGAACGCTGGTTGACGACCCCCTGACCGAAAAGATCTTTACTGGCAGAACGGACGACATCGGCAGTATCGAACTTGCCATGATCTCCCAGCAGGCAGAGCTGGACGCAGTGCTCAAACGTTTTTCGGACCTGGTTGCAGCCTTGGACCAAGGCGTGAACATTGCCAGCGACAACAGCCACAAGGCGGCTGAAAGCGTAGGCCGGCAGTCCATGGCAACCGATACCATTGCCGCGGCAACCGAGGAAATGTCGGCCACCGCCAGTGAAGTCGCGAGCCAGGCCAATGCCATGCTGAGCCAGGTACAACAGGCGACTCAGCGGGTATTCGAGGGCCAGAGGCTGGCACACGACACCCGCGCCAGCATGGATCAACTGTCTTCCGAGCTGCACAAGGCAAGCACCGCCATTGCTCAACTGAGCGATGCCAGCAAGGGCGTTGCCAGCTCACTGGCCGTCATTGGAGAAATTACCGAGCAGACCAACCTGCTGGCGCTCAACGCCTCGATCGAGGCCGCCCGTGCCGGAGAAGCAGGTCGCGGATTCGCAGTGGTAGCCGATGAAGTGCGCAACCTGGCCAAGCGTACCCTGGCCTCGACCGAACAGATCGGCCAGACACTCAACGCCTTCAGCCAGACGGTCTCCGAGAGTTCCCAGGCCATGGCGCGCTGCGATGGCCTGGCCTTGACCGCCGTCAGCAACGCAAGCCTTTCGGATCAGACCCTGGCCGCAACGGTCGACTCCTTCGAGCAGATCACCCAGGCCTGCAGCCGGACCTCGGGCGTCGTCGAGCAGCAATATATGGCAGCCACGGAAATCTCGGAAAAGCTCAGCTGGATCAACCAGTCGGCCAATGAAACGAGTGCTCTCAGTAGCGCAGCCAAACATGCCGTCACTGATTTGAATACGCAAATACAGCAGGTGCGCGCCCTGATCGGCAGGCTGCAAAGAACGTGAAAACCACGCAAAACGACCGCATCGCAACGACTGAACAGAGGCAGACGACGCCCTTGCGACCCTAATCGCGGCCGCGGTCAGCCGTACTTGCGCAGGTTGGCCATCATCTCCTGCAACGCCTGCATGTTGTCGGCTGGATGCGTGGCATCGTCGAAGCTGCAGATATCCTCCCAGCGCGCGGCGACCTCTTCGGCATCGAAGCCCGCCGCCGGGTCGAAGCCCGCGCCGCGGCTGCGCTCCCAGCGCACCTTGGCCATCCAGCCGCCACCCACCTCGAACAGGCCGGCGGTTTCCTGGCAACGCTCGCTGGCCAGGTACACCACCAGCGGGCTGACCAGCTCGGGCTTGAGCTGCTCGAAGATCTGCGGCGGAATCAGCCCTTCGGTCATCCGCGTGGCGCCGGTGGGAGCAATGGCGTTGACCAGGATATTGTTCTTGCGGCCTTCCAGCGCAAGGGTACGGGTCAGGCCATAGAGGCCGAGCTTGGCCATGCCGTAGTTGGATTGACCGAAGTTGCCGTAGATGCCGGAGGTGGACGAGGTGAAGATCACCCGGCCATAGCCCTGTTCGCGCATGTATGGCCATGCGGCCCGCGTGACCTTGTAGGCACCCTCGACATGCACCCGGTAGACCGCGTCCCAGTCGGCGTCTTCCATCTTGTGGAAGGACTTGTCGCGGAGGATACCGGCATTGTTGACCACCATGTCGAGGCGCCCGAAGCTGTCCAGCGCCTGCTGCACGATCTTCCCGCCATCGGTGACCGAATCGTGACTGGCGACCGCGCTACCGCCGGCCTGGCGGATTTCCTCCACGACCTGGTCGGCTGCCGAGCGATTGGCGCCTTCGCCCTGAGCGCTGCCGCCCAGATCATTGACCACGACGCGCGCGCCATGGCGGGCGAACAGCAGCGCATGGGCACGCCCGAGGCCGCCCCCGGCGCCCGTGACTATGACCACCTTGTCGTCGAAGCGGATGCTCTCACTCATCTGGCTCTCCATTGGAATGTGGGATGTCTTTTGACGTCGGGCAGGCAGTGTCCGACGCGGCCCAGCGGCTGGCAATCACGCGCACGCCGGATGAATGCCCAGGCATTAGGCTGCGGGATGATGAACCACGCAAAACGCCTGAATATCAATGAATTACAACGCCGGGCGACGGTTGATCAATAAAGCACCAACAGCCGCTACGCCACGCCCGGCGGGCTTTGGGCAAGTCTGCAAAGAGCTTATCCACAAGGCCGTGCACAAGGATCGTGGATAACCTGCGTATACAAGGCTATCGAGGTCATTGACACAAGCGAAGAGCAGCTCATCGTCATTGCGCCTACGCTATTACCACAGCACTGAAGGAGATTCGTCATGCCCAGCTTCCGTTTTTTCGAAAACCTGTTTGCCGACTACGCCCTGGCTGCCTAGTGACGCCTGCACGCATGAAAGGTTGCTGATGCCGAACGCATGGGCATGACAGCAGATTAACAGCGGCTGCACAGGGTAAAAAACGTACACTTGCGCCCAGCCCAGTGGGCACGTGGGTTGCGGAGAGTTCACCCGTTGTTATCCACAAGCTGCTCCACAGCAATCGTGGATAAGTGCCAGAATTCTCTTCGCTCCTGTAAAATCCTTTGTAAATCAAGGATAAAAGACTTGCCATCACATCTCCTGCGTGCCCTGAAGCAGCTTGATCATCGTTTGGATAAAAACTGTACAACCCTCTGAAACGCTGGTCCTGAGTGGGCTCGAACGGTTAGCCCCAAGGTTATCCACAGAACGCCTCACAGATAAGCGGGATAACTTGCAGCTCAGCCGCGGTACGAACTTACCCACCCCTCACCCGCTCCAATTCCTATCCATGCAGGAGTCTTTCCCATGCCCGTACCGCGTCACTCCGGCAAAAATCCGCTTCGCTTGCCCTTTTCAAGCCAGCAGGCAGGTGTTCGATGATGGCTTTTCTGGGGTTGGTGCTGGTTGCCTTCATCTGCTTTGCGCTGGTGTTCTATATCAAGCAGCGGCAATACCGGCACCCGGCGCTGCGCATGCCTTATCAGCTCAGACGACCTGTCCTGCAGGCCGAGGAGCGCGAGCTGCTGGCACTGCTGCAACAGGCCGTGGCCAATGACTACCTGATTCTGTGCAAGATACGTGTCGCCGAGGTGGTCGAAGTGACGGCCATCCCCCGACGAGCGCCCTGGTATCAGGCGACCAACAGAATCTCGGCGGGCTGTTTCGATTTCCTCCTGTGCGACCGGCAGACGCTCGACCCCGTCTGCGCCATCGAGATGGAGCCGGCGAGCGAAGACAATGCCTTTCTCGATGAACTGTGCGAAACCATCGCGCTGCCGCTGGTGCGCCTGCCAGCGGAAAAGGCACGCGCCTACAGCGAGGTGCGCGCCGCCATCGAGCGGGCGACCGCCGCCTGAATTCGCGGGCGGTAACCGCTCCCATGGCCGCCGGGCGCCCTCTCAACCGGCAACACCTTCGAGGTCCGGCATGACGCTGAAACCCTGGCTCACCGCCCTCTTCAACCGGGTTTCGCGCCTGATCAGCCGCTACCCCGGCAGCATCGCGCTGTTCGGCTTCTGCTCGGGCATCGCCAGCTTCGTGCTGGTGGAGCGCCAGGCCGGACTGGCCAAGGTCATCGCCGCCGTGATGCTGTTCAGCTGGCTCTGGCTGATGCTGGAAAACACCCTGCGTCGCGGTCTGGAGCGCCGGTTCGGCTGGAAGGTGCCGCCGCCGCTGCTGCGCTATGTCACCCAGATGGTGCATCAGGAAAGCCTGTTCTTCATCATCCCGTTCTTCTTCGTCACCACCACCTGGAACAGCGGCCAGTCGGTGTTCACGGTGATCCTGGGAATGGCCGCGCTGGTCTCGCTGATCGACCCGCTGTACTACAAATGGCTGGCGCCGAAGCGCTGGCTCTACCTGGCATTCCATGCACTGACACTGTTCGCGGTGCTGCTCACGGCGCTGCCGATCATCTTCCATCTGTCGACCCCGCAGAGCTATCTCTGGGCACTGGGCATCGCCGTCCTGCTGGCCCTGCCGAGCCTGCGCGGGCTGTTTGCGCAGTGGAGCTGGAAAAACCTGATCGCGATTCCATTACTGGCCATCGTTGTTGCAATGGCCGGCTGGCTGGGGCGCACCTGGGTGCCGCCGGCAACCCTGTGGCTGACGGACGTCGCCGTGACCATGAGCATGGACAATGCCTCGCGCAAGCCCGGCAATCGCCTCAATCAAGTGAGCCTGGCCGAGCTGCACGCCGAGGGGCTGTTCGCCTTCACCGCGATCAATGCGCCACGCGGCCTGAAGGAGCGCATCTATCACGAATGGGTGCACAACGGTCGAAGGGTGGACCGCATCCCGCTCGACATCAGCGGCGGACGCAAGGCGGGGTATCGCGCCTGGACCCACAAGCGCAACTTCCCCACTGCCGCCGCAGGCAAGTGGCGCGTGCAGGTCATGACCGAAGCGGGGCAGATGATCGGCATGTTGCGCTTCGAGGTCATCGAGTGAACCGCGCACAGGCAGCAGACTCGAACAGCAGAACAGCAGAACAGCAGCCGTCGCACGGTCGAAAGGAGAAACGCATGGAATGGTGGGAAGTGGTGAGCCGCACCGTTGCATCGGAATTTTCCGACCTTCCCGATCTCGAACACGCCACCCGCGTCTCGGTACGGCTGCTGCTGGCTGCGGCGCTCGGCGGCGTGCTCGGCTACGAGCGCGAGCACAAGGGCAAGGCGGCAGGCCTGCGCACCCACATGCTGGTGGCGCTGGGCGCCGCGCTGTTCGTGCTGGTGCCAATGGAAGCCGGCATGCCGCTCAACGATGTATCGCGGGTCATGCAGGGCATCATTGCCGGTATTGGCTTTCTGGGCGCCGGGACCATACTCAAGGGCAACTCGGCTCAGGACGTGAAAGGCCTGACCACGGCGGCGGGTATCTGGCTGACGGCGGCCATCGGCGTTGCCTGCGGGCTGGGGCACGAGGCTACGGCGGTGCTGACCACCGGCTTTGCGCTGGCGATCTTCGTCCTGATGCCGCGCCTGGAGCAGCATGCGGCCAATACGGTCGAGGATTGCGACCAGCAGGGCCGCGACAGTGAACAGAATCCCTGAATCATCCCTATGCAGGAACACGCCATGCACAACCGTCCCGCCTTGCTGGCGACAGCAGCACTCATGCTCGGCCTTGCCGGCTGCGGCGAAACCGCAAAACTGCCTGTGGGTTCCGGTTACGGGCCGCACCCGATCTTGCCCGAGCCCAACAAGACGCTGATTCCCACCGTCAATATCGCCAAGGCGACCGGCTGGCCCGAGGGCACAAAGCCGCACGCGGCACCCGGCCTGCGCGTCGAGGCATTCGCCGGCGACCTCGACCATCCGCGTTGGCTCCATGTCCTGCCCAATGGCGACGTGCTGGTAGCCGAAAGCGACGCGCCGCCCAAGCCGGAAGGCAACCAGGGCCTGCGCGGCTGGGTCATGAAGAAGGCCATGGCACGTGCCGGTTCCGGCGGCGAAAGCGCCAATCGCATCACCCTGCTGCGCGACAGCGATGGCGACGGAGTAGCGGAACAGCGCACGGTATTGCTTGAAGGCCTGAACTCGCCCTTCGGCATGGCGCTGCTCGACGACTGGCTCTACGTCGCCAACACCGACGCCCTGCTGCGCTTCCCCTATGAGCAAGGCGCCACCCGGATCGACGCGCCGGGCGAGAAGGTGGTCGACCTGCCGGGCGGCCCCATCAATCACCACTGGACCAAGAACGTGATCGCCAGCCGCGACGGCGCGCGGCTGTACGTTACCAGCGGCTCCAACAGCAACGTCGGCGAAAACGGCATGGCCGCCGAGGAGAACCGCGCCGCCATCCTCGAAGTCGATCCGCAGAACAAGACCCTGCGCCTGTTCGCCTCGGGCCTGCGCAACCCCAACGGGCTGGCCTGGCAACCGGACAGTGGCCAGCTGTGGACCACCGTCAACGAGCGCGACGAAATCGGCAGCGATCTGGTGCCCGACTACATGACCTCGGTGCAGGACGGCGGCTTCTATGGCTGGCCCTACAGTTATTTCGGCCAGCACCTCGACAAGCGCGCCAAGCCGCCACGACCGGATCTGGTGGCCAAGGCCATCGTTCCCGATTATGCCCTGGGCGCGCATACCTCCTCGATGGGGCTGGCCTTCTATGAGGGCGAACTGCTGCCGGAGCGTTACCGCAACGGTGCATTCATCGGCCAGCATGGCTCCTGGAACCGCAAGCCGCGCAGTGGCTACAAGGTGGTTTTCGTGCCGTTCAGGGATGGCAGACCGGACGGCGCCCCCGAGGACATCCTCACCGGCTTCGTCAGCGCCGACGAGAAAGCCCTGGGCCGCCCCGTGGGCGTCGCCGTCGACAGCACCGGAGCCCTGCTGGTGGCCGACGACGTCGGCGACATCATCTGGCGTGTAACGCCGCACACTGACTGAAAGACCTCAGAGAATCACTGGCAACCTATGGGTCAGGCGGATTTCCTCGGGTGATATCTCCACGCCGTAGGCCAGCACCTCGACACCCGCCGCCACTGCATCACGCAAGGCGGCGGCATACAGCGGGTCGATCTCGCTGGCCGGGCGCACCGCCTCGATACCGCTCAGGTTCACGCAATACAACTGCACGGCACGCACGCCGTCACGCGCCAGCGCCGCCAGCTCGCGCAGATGGCGCGCGCCACGGCTGGTGACCGCATCGGGGAAGGCCGCCACCGCCGTATCGCCGAAGCCGAGAGTGACGCTCTTGACCTCGACGAAAGCCGGCCCCGCCGGGTAATCCAGGCGAAAGTCCACCCGGCTGTTTTCCGTGCCGTAGGCGACTTCCCGCCTGAGAGTGATAAAACCCGTCAGCTCCTCGATCACCCCGGCCAACAGTGCTTCCTCCACCAGACGATTGGCACGCGCGGTATTCACACAGGCCAGTCGTCCCTGCGGGGTTTCCACCAGTTCCCAAGTGCCCGGCAGCTTGCGCCTGGGGTCACTGCTGCGCTGGAACCAGACACGTGCGCCCTCGCCCATGCAATTGAGCATCGAGCCGGTGTTCGGACAGTGGATGCACAACGACTCACCGTCATCGCTGACGATATCGGCGAGAAAGCGCTTGTAGCGGCGTACCAGTCGTCCCGCTTCCAGCGGGCTGGAAAAGCGCATCAGCCTTGCCAGCTCTGCAGACCGCGAGCAATGCGCTCGACCGCCGCTTCGAGCTGCGGCAAATCCTGGGTATAGGCGAAGCGCACATGATGCGCGGCCTGATACCGACCGAAATCCAGCCCTGGGGTAATGGCGACGAACTGGGTTTCCAGCATGTGCTGGCAGAAGGCGAAGGCATCGCCGCCAAAGGCGCTGATATCGGCATATAGATAGAAGGCGCCTTCGGGCTCCACCACGATGCCGAAGCCCAGCTCGCGCAGGGCCGGGAGCAGGAAGTCGCGACGGCGGGCGAACTCGGCGCGGCGGGCTTCGAGAATCTCCAGCGTGGCCGGCTCGAAACAGGCCAGTGCCGCATGCTGAGCCATGGTCGGCGCGCTGATGTAGAGGTTCTGCGCCAGTTTTTCCAGCTCCGCTACCGCATCGGGCGGCGCAACCAGCCAGCCCAGACGCCAGCCGGTCATGCCGAAATACTTGGAGAAACTGTTGAGTACGAAAGCCTCGTCGTCCACCTCCAGCACGCTGGCGGCGTCCACGCCGTAGGTCAGGCCGTGATAGATCTCGTCCACCACCAGATGCCCACCACGCGCCCTCAGTGCGCTGGATAACCCGGCCAGTTCATCGCGGTTCAGCAGCGTTCCAGTGGGGTTGGCCGGCGATGCGACCAGGGCGCCGACGCTGTCCGCATCCCAGTGCCGGGCGACCAGTTCCGGCGTCAGCTGGTAACGCACTTCCGGCCCCACCGGCACCAGTTGCGCGGCGCCTTCGATCAGCCGCAGGAAGTGCCGGTTGCAGGGATAACCGGGGTCCGCCAGCAGCCAATGCTTGCCCGGATCGACCAGCAGACTGCTGGCGAGCAACAAAGCACCGGAACCGCCGGGAGTAATCAGTACCCGTTCGGGGTCAATAGACAGCTGATAACGCCGCGCATAGAACCCGGCGATGGCTTCACGCAGCTGCGGCAACCCTCGGGCAGCCGTATAGCGGGTGTGGCCGGCGGCCAGCGCAGCCTGGCCCGCCGCAACAATGGGCGCAGCGGTAGTGAAGTCCGGCTCACCGATTTCCAGGTGGATGACATCACGCCCCAGCGCCTGCAGTTCATTGGCACGCGCCAGCAGCGCCATGACATGAAAGGGTTCGATTGCGCGGCTGCGTGCACTGTAAGACGAGGTCATGTGACCTTCCTGATGAGAACAAAAAACCGATTCTACCCAAGGTCCCCCTGACGCCGCAGCCACCGTGATACTCGGGAGTAGCGCACCCCGATACGATCTGGTAAGTTCGCCCGCTTGTAGCCGCAGGGCCGGCACGGGCCGGCAGAGGGATCCATCATCCTGCGCAATGGACATAGCGAGAGGCGTTCATCCATGCCCATTACCAAAACGAAAAACAGCACCCAACTGATTCGCGCCTTCGAGCCATACAAGGAATCCAAAGGTGAGGAATACATGAGCGACAAGATGCGCGCTCATTTCACCGGCATCCTCAACAAGTGGAAACTGGAACTGATGGAGGAAGTCGATCGCACCGTGCATCACATGCAGGACGAGGCGGCCAACTTCCCTGATCCGGCCGACCGCGCCAGCCAGGAAGAAGAGTTCAGCCTGGAACTGCGCGCCCGCGACCGCGAGCGCAAGCTGATCAAGAAGATCGACGAAACCCTGCAGCTGATCGAGGACAACGAATACGGCTGGTGCGATTCCTGTGGCGTCGAGATCGGCATCCGCCGCCTGGAAGCCCGCCCCACCGCCACACTCTGCATCGACTGCAAGACGCTGGCGGAGATCAAGGAAAAGCAGATCGGTTCCTGATCCCGGAACGGGGCGCTACGGCGCCCCGCTTCATTTGTGCATCCTGCCACCTTCCGCCTCGCCGATCAGCACCCGAGCCGGCCCATGTCTTCATCCCCTTCCCTGACATCCGCCTACGTTGGACGCTTCGCGCCGACACCCAGCGGCTATCTGCATTTCGGCTCGCTGGTCGCGGCCCTTGCCTCCTATCTTGACGCCCGCGCCGTCGGTGGCCGCTGGCTGCTGCGCATGGAAGACCTCGACCCGCCACGGGAGATGCCCGGTGCGCAGGCCGCCATTGTCGAAAGCCTGCAGCGCTACGGCTTCGAGTGGGATGGCCAGATGCAGCGCCAGAGCGCGCGCCATGACGCCTACGAACAGGTCATCGAACGCCTGCTGCGCGAAGGCCTGGCCTACCCCTGCCAATGCTCGCGCAAACAGCTCGAAGCCTGGCCGGGCGCCTACCCCGGTTTCTGTCGCGACGCCAACCAGCCGCTGGAAAACGCCGCGATCCGCCTGCGTGTGCCAAATCTGGAATACCGCTTCAGCGACCGCGTCCAGGGCGAATTCGGCCAGCACCTGGGGCGCGACGTCGGTGATTTCGTGATCCGTCGCCGCGACGGCCTGTTCGCCTATCAGCTGGCCGTGGTGCTGGATGACGCCTGGCAGGGCGTGACCGACGTGGTGCGCGGCGCCGACCTGCTCGACTCGACCCCGCGCCAGCTCTATCTGCAGGAACTGCTCGGGCTGCCGCAGCCGCGTTACCTGCACGTGCCGCTGATCATCCAGCCGGACGGGCACAAACTGGGCAAGAGCTACCGCTCCCCGCCGCTGCGCCCGGACGAAGCCGTACCGCTGCTGCTGCGCGCCTTGCGCGCCCTCGGCCAACCCACCGCCCCCGAGCTGAAAGATGCCCTGCCCGGTGAACTCCTGGCCTGGGCCATCCCGCGCTGGGATGCCGAGCGCATCCCGCGCACACTGACGCTGGCCGAGGCGCAGTTGCGCTGAAGCTGCTGGAAGCGAATCCTGTCCGCTTGTCGGGTCGATGAAGCATGACCCGACCTACAGCTGGAAGCGAATCCAGTGTGGGTCTTGGCCAAGCGTTATCCAGGCGCGGGCGGCAACATTCATCCAGCAGTCAACGAGAGGCTGGACGTGTGCTTCATGGACCTCAGCGACTCAGCGCCCGCAGCACATCCGCAAGCTTCTTGACGGCGATTTCCAGCTCCGCCGGCGCATGGGCGGCAAACCCCATGAGAAAACCGCCCCTGTGCTCGTGCGAGGCATGCAGCGCCGTCAGCCCGAGCAGGTCGATGCCGGCACGGCGCGCGCTATCCACGGCTTCACGCTCGGCAATGTCACGGATGAAGACGCAGGGCATCTGCATCCCGCCTGCCGGAACCCGTGCTTCCACGAAATCGGCAAGGTGTGTGCGCACCAGATGTGCCAGCACATCGCGTCGCTCGGCGTAAACGGCGCGCATGCTGCGCACATGCGCACCGAAATGCCCGCCCTCGATGAAGCGTGCCAGCGTCAGTTGCGGAATCGGCGCGCTGTGCCCGTCCAGCAGGGTGCGCGCCACGGTCATCGGCGCCACGAGCGGTGAGGGCAAGATCATGTAGCCAATGCGCAGGCCGGGAAACAGCGACTTGGTGAAAGTGCCGATGTAGATCGTCCGCTCGTGCGGGTCCAGCCCCTGCACGCATGCCGTGGGCTTGCCGGCGTAGTGGAACTCGCTGTCGTAGTCGTCCTCGATGATCCAGGCCTGGTGCTGCCGCGCCCATTCGATGACGGCCAGACGCCTGTCCAGCGCCAGCGTTGCCCCGGTCGGGAACTGGTGCGAAGGGGTGAGAAATACCGCCTTGGCCGGTTGTATGGCATCACGCAGATGTTCCACGCGCATGCCGTCGGCATCCAGCGGCACGGGCACACACGCCAGGCCAGCCGCATCGAACGCCTTGCGCGCACCGTGGTAGACGGGGTCTTCGATGAATATCCGCTCACCGGCATCGAGCAGCACGGTGGCGCACAGGGTCAGGGCCTGCTGGGAACTGGTCAGCACCAGTACGCGCTCGGGCGTGGCGTGCGCGCCGCGTTCGAGATTGACGTAGTCCGAGATGGCCCGGCGCAGCGGCTCCATGCCCTGCGGCGGGCTGTGCAACAGCGCCAGGGTGCCGTATTCCTTCAATACCTGCCGCTCCAGCCGCTCCCAGGTCTGCAGGGGAAAACCGCGCGTTTCCGGTACGCCAGGAACAAAGGGGCGCGGCGTCAGGAAGTCGCGCACGCCACCGCCCTGGAATATCGCGCTGCCGCGTTGGCTGAGACGCAAGGCCTCCCTGGAAACCCTCGCGCGCGCTGCCACCCCGCGCCCAGGCAGGCGTTGCACCCGTTGCGACACGAAGCTGCCGCTGCCTACGCGCCGCTCGATGAAGCCTTCCAGGTGCAACTGGCCATACGCCGACTCGACGGTGTCGCGCGAAACACCCAGCGATTTCGCCAGCGTGCGCGTGGCGGGCAACGGCTTACCGACATCGAGCGCGCCGTCGAGAATCAGTTGCCGGATGGCCCGCTGGATACGCGCATGCAGGGGCAAGGCGGCATGGGCGGGGTCACCGAGCCAGGCTTTGACGGATTCAAGTTGGGCGTATCTGAACAATTGGTCTGTATCCCTTGAAAAAAGTGGCGGGGAATATCCGGCCATTTTAGCGCTATAAAACAGCTGCTCAAGCCGGTCAATCACAGCGTCTTCAGGAGTCGTATTCGAGCCATGCCAACTGCCAAGCCAACCTCGTCCGTTCGTTTGAACGATCTTCCCCACCCCGTCGTGGCCGGTCTGGTTTCGGTCATCGTCAACTACGGCGGCACCTTCATCCTGGTGTTCCAAGCGGCCCAGGTGGCCGGCCTCAGTCCGGAGCTGACGGCTTCGTGGGTGTGGTCGATTTCGATCGGCGTGGGAGTGACGGGAATCCTCCTCAGTTGGTTTTCACGCGAACCGATCATTACGGCCTGGTCCACACCGGCCGCCGCGTTCCTCGTCACCGCGCTGGCCACTACCTCCTATGCCGAAGCGGTCGGTGCCTACCTGATTTGCGCCGCCGCCTTCGTCGTACTCGGTCTGTCGGGCTGGTTCGAGAGACTGATCAGGCTGATTCCACCTGGCGTAGCGGCCGGGCTGCTGGCAGGCATCCTGCTGCAATTCGGGATCAGGGCCTTTGGCGGCATGAGCATCGACCCGCTGCTGGCCGGGTTGCTGATCGTCACCTATGTGGTGCTCAAGCGCTTTACGGCGCGCTATGCCGTGGTGGGCATCCTGGTGCTGGGGCTGGCTTTCCTGCTCATGCAGGAGCGTGTCGATCTGACCGGGCTGGAGTTGAAGCTGGCGGCCCCCGTCTTCACCCTGCCGGTGTTCTCGCTCAACGCCTTGCTGAGCGTGGCGCTGCCGCTGTTCCTGATCACGCTGACCGGCCAGTACATGCCCGGCATGCTGGTGCTGCGGGGAGATGGTTTCAGGACCAGCGCCAACCCCATCGTCACCGTCACGGGCCTCGGTTCGCTGCTGATGGCGCCTTTCGGCTCGCACGCCTTCAACATCGCCGCAATCACGGCTGCCATCTGTACAGGCCGGGAGGCGCACGAAAACCCGGACAAGCGCTGGATCGCCGGTATCGCCGCAGGCGTCTTCTACATCCTCGTCGGCATATTCGGCGTGACGCTGGCCGCCGTATTCATGGCCTTCCCGGCCACCTTCATCACCACGCTGGCGGGCCTGGCCCTGCTCGGCACCATTGGCGGCAGCCTCGCCAGCGCCATGGCCGACGCCAGGACGCGCGAAGCCTCGCTGATCACCTTTCTGGCCGCTGCCGCCAACATCACGATGTTCGGCATCGGAGGCGCGTTCTGGGGGCTGCTGATCGGCCTGCTGGCCCATGCCGTACTCAACGGGCGTCTGCCACGGCGGGCGCGGGCACCGCTGCAGACCATTCAGCCGGGCACCGAGGCGGCAGCGGGTAAGGGACCCCCCAACTGATGCCCCTCGTAGCGAGACGAAACGCCTGCCTGCTCCATCCATCTGACTCGAGGACCGATCCATGCAACACGCCACTTCCCACCTGATGCGGGCCTATGCCCGCCAGCCCGTTTCCTTCGTGCGTGGCAGCGGCGCACGCCTCTGGGACGAGCAAGGCGTGGAGTACCTGGATGCCATTGCCGGCGTCGCAGTCACCAGCCTGGGACACGCCCATCCGGAAATCGCCGCGGTCATCGCCGAACAGGCCGGGCTGCTGCTGCATACTTCCAACGTCTTTCGCATCGACTGGCAGGAGCGACTGGGCGAACGCCTGTGCGCACTGACAGACATGCAGAAGGCCTTTTTCTGCAACTCGGGCGCGGAGGCCAACGAAACCGCCCTCAAGCTGGCAAGGCTGCACGGCCATCGCAAAAAGCTGACCCAGCCGCAAATCCTGGTGATGGAGAACGGCTTTCATGGCCGCAGCTTTGCGACACTCGCGGCCACCGGCAACCCCGCGAATCAGCGCGGGTTCGAGCCATTGATGCCAGGCTTCCTGCGTGTGCCCTACAACGACATCGACGCGGTGCGCAGAATGGCCGAGCAGTCGCCCAACATCGTTGCCGTTCTGATCGAACCTGTGCAAGGAGAAGGCGGTATTCGTGTCGCCAGCGCCGACTACCTGCGGGAACTGCGCGCCCTGTGCGACCAGCACGACTGGCTGTTGATGCTCGACGAGATCCAGGCCGGAATGGGCCGTACCGGCGCCTGGTTCGGCTATCAGCACGCGGGCATCGCGCCCGATGTCCTGACGCTGGCCAAGGCCTTGGGCAACGGCTTTCCCATCGGCGCCTGCCTGGCGCGCGGCCAGGCCGCCAACCTGTTCTCGCCCGGCCAGCACGGCTCGACTTTCGGCGGCAATCCGCTGGCCTGCCGGGTGGCCTGTTCAGTGCTCGACATCATGGCGCGCGACAACCTGCCGGCACGAGCCGCCGTACTCGGAGACCGCCTGCTTGCCGGCTTGCAGAAGACGCTTAGCGATCACCCGGATGTCATCGCCATCCGTGGCCAGGGCCTGATGGCGGGAATCGAGCTGAACAGGCCTTGCCAGGAGCTGGTCGTTCGCGCCCTGGCAGAACAGCGCCTGCTCATCACGGTAACCCGCGACACCATCATCCGCTTGCTGCCGCCGCTGATCTGCGACGAAGCGCAGATCGACGAGATCGTGACGCGCCTCTCTCGCCTCCTGACCTTTACAGCTACAGCGGAGAGATCGCCCAGCGCCAATTGCGATCACGTCCAGAAAACCTGCGAAGTACCGGCCTGATCTTTTTGAACTTAAGGAAAGTCTTCATATGTCTATCAGGGTCAGCGCACGGCTGGAGCCAGAGCCTCGCGACTACCCAAAACGCGCGTAAGCTCGTCTACCGTTGTGAGCCCTTCACGCAAGAGGCGTGCACCCGTTTCCCAGAGGGGTACATGGTTGCTCGCCGTGAGCAGCCCGAGCAACTGAGCGCGACGCCCGCCATCCTCGACCCAGCGTGCCAACGGTGCGTCCACGATCAGCATTTCGTAGACAGGTAACCGGCCATAAAAGCCAGTCTGACGACAGTGCTCGCAACCCTCGCCTCGAAAGTGCTGAACGCCCCTCAGCAGAGCTTCGAGGCCTGAAGGCATATTTTCAGGCGCAGCTATTGGCACCTTGCAGTGCGAACAAAGGCAACGCGCCAAGCGCTGATTGATGCAGCCGATCAGTGTTTCGGCCAACGCCTGGGGCGCGATCCCCAGCGCCATAAGACGACCGACCACGCCCGACACGCTGTTGACGTGCAACGTCGACAGCACAAGGTGGCCGGTTTCCGCAGCGCGGATCGCAGCTTCTGCCGTTTCTCCGTCGCGTATCTCGCCCACCAGCATGATGTCCGGGTCGTGCCGCAGAAAATGGCGAATGGCGGTTTCGAAGGTGTAGTTGGCCTTGCGGTTTACCTGGGTTTGAGCAGCGACCGGCAGCTCGTACTCGATGGGGTCCTCGACGGTCAGAATACTCTTGCCGGTCATGCCCAGCGGGCGCAATCCTGCATGCAGGGTGGTGGTCTTGCCGGAGCCGGTGGGCCCGGTCATCAGAAAGATACCGTGCGGTTGCTGGAACAGTGCCTGTAAACGCTGCAGATGCTCGGGCGCAAACCCCAGCTCTTCCAACCCTGCCACCGAGACTCCTTTGGGTAGCAGGCGCATAACGACGCTCTCCCCTTGTGGCGTGATGCTGGTGGAAACACGGACGTCGTAGGCCTGGTTTTCGATGGTGACGGAGAAGCGACCATCCTGTGGCCTCAGGTTATCGGAAATGTCCATGGCCGAGATAACCTTGATCGCCGATACCAGACGCATCATTCCCCGCCCTAGCGCCATGATAGGTACCAGCACGCCGTCAATGCGAAAGGCCATATGCACCGACTGGGACTCGGGCTGCAGATGGATATCGGTTGCACGCTCGCTGACAGCCAAGGCCAGCATCTGGTTGATCAGCTCATCGACGGGGAAGGAGCCCTGAACGTCCAGGGACAGCTGGCGATACTCCTGCTCGAAGACAGACAGCACCGACCCTCGTCGTGGCGAATAGACCTCCTCGATCCGGCGCGCTACAGCAATGAAGTCGCCTTGCCAAAGCCGCGCCGCCAGCCCGGTCCTGCGCTGAATCAGGCTGGCGGCGCGCTGCGGATCGGCATTGCCGAGTACCGCCTCAAGACTTCCGGCGTGTACGCGAAGCGGCAACAGCCTGTGTGCCAGACACGCCTCCCGGCTGAACAGCTGCAGAACGTCCGCAGCGGGTTCGGGCCATTCGGTCTGGCTGAAGTACGGCAACCCGTGATGCTCGGCCAATACACGCGCCAGATCACTGGCAGCAACCAGTCCGAGGCGAACCAGTATCTGGCTTAGCGACTCACCAGTTACCGCTTGCTTTTGTTGTGCGTAGGCCAACTGAATCGGCTCGACGATGCCCAGGCGAATCAGCGTGCTGCCCAACTCAGGCGCGTCAGCCAGAACCAGGCCAGGTTCGACTCTTTTCATTACCGGTCCATCAGGTAGTAAGCGGTCAGGGTGACCACCTGGGATTCGTCGAGGTTGGTGGCACTGGTTTCGCCGTACGCTACGCTGCTGTCCAGGCTCCACTCGATGCTGGCGGCGGAGGTAAGCGCTGCCTGTCCTGCTTCACGGAAGCTGCCAAACCGCGCGTCGGCATTGCCATCGACCAGGTTGTCGAGCATGCGTGCCAGATCGGGCGTCAGTCCGCGCAGGATCAGCACATTCTTGCGCTGCACCACGTACACCCCGGCGCTGCTGCCCGGTACGCTCCAGGCGACGTTTGCAAAGCAGGCGCTGACGTCTTGCGGGTTGCCGTTGCTGTCGAGGTAGCCGTAGTGAGTCTCGAAGCCTTCTGCGCGCCCCTGGGGCATGGTTACCCCGGCTGTGTACATGGCGTTGCGCAGGGCAATACCGCACAGCTCGCTATCGTCAGCCGCATTGACCTTGCCAGTCGGTGTCGTCTGGCTATCGCCGGGCGCCACGCCCACACGATCCGCATGGCTGAGATACGACAGTTGCCATCCCCTGACGAAACTGGACGCCAGATGCTGGTAGACGGTGTTGCGCTGCAAGTCGCTGCCCAGCGTCAATGCACTGACAATCAGCGCGACGATGATCAGGACAACGGACATTTCCAATAATGTGAAACCGCGTTGGCGCGAACAAGTATGGCTAGTCATGGGAATCTCTGTAATTACTGGGCCGAAAGCGCGTCGTTATCGGCGCGGACAACATTGATGCGGACGCCGTCATGTAACTCGTCCAGTTCTTTGATCAGAAGATCGAGCTCCTTCAACTGATCACGAACCTTATTCAGGTTCTTGATGGCCGTTACCTGGGCGGCCGTTGCCGTAGCCACCAGCGCAGCGTTGCCTGTAATTGCGCCAAACGAGGCGCCAACGGCAGCAGCTGTGGCTCCCATAGTGTTGATGGCCGAAGCCGTCGCAGTCGGCGCGGAGGCAGCAGCAGCCGCGACCGACGCTGTAGCCGAGGCAATGGATGCGCCCGTCTGGAAGTTGTCGGCAAACGCCATCTCTTCGACCAGTTCAAGCTGCGTTTTATAGTCGCGAATGGTCTGGCGGAACATCGCCAGCGTGGACAGCACATTAGGGTGCGCATGACCGGCGGTTGCGAGCAGTGCCGAACAGCCCAGCTGTTCCCATAACTGGTTGAAGCGCACGGCACTGACACGGTCGTCATACTCCCGGCTGCTGTTACGCACCGGGTGCTCGAAGCCCAGCCCGGCAGCATTCAGCCCGTCGAACAGCGAGCCATTACCGTCACGATCTGCCTGCCCAGGGTCAGCCAGCACATAGGCCACTGCTTCACGTGCGCCTGAATGCTCCAGGTACAGATACTGGTTATCGGCAGCGCTGGTTTGTGCCACGCCGAGCGCACGACAAAGATCCAGCGGTGTGCTGCTGTCAAACGCCTCCAGTGCTAAGGCCGGTGGCAAACCAGACACCAAGGTGGGCTGCCAGCGGTCGATCGCGCTGGCAAGATTGGCATCGTTCATCGGCGCGCCGTCGCTGCGCACATAGACGGCATACCGATAGTCATACCCATAGGCATTTCGCAGCGGCTCACCGAGCCCCACCGTCAGGTAGGGGAAACCGCCGGCTACCGCCGGGCAATCCTCTTTACCGTCCTGATCGATATCGGCACAGGGCAGCCGACCGGTCGCCAGCGCGAAGCCGGTTATCGCATTCTGTGTGCCAGTGACGTCATCAATGGCTGATTCCACACTGGCCAGGCGGGTCAACGAGGGCAGCAGCGACAGCAGCACCGCCGTCATCAGCCCCAGCACGACCAGCACCACGGAAAGCTCGATCAGGGTCATACCCCGTTGCCTGCATCGCGCGCTCATTGGAACCACCCCCTCGCATCGCGATTCAGCGCCGTGGCGATCGCCTGTTGCTGGTAGGCCAAGGCGTCGGAATGAGCGACCTTCGCAGCCTCATGCTGTTGCTTGGCGGTTGCTAGCTGATCCTTTTTCTCGGAGACGTCTTCTGCGGTGCTGCTGAGCTCGTCCTGTATGGCGTAAATTGCCGCTGCCGCATTGATTGCCGCCACCCCAACGGCGATAGCGCCTGAGGCACTGCTGAGCCCAGTGGCGAGATCATTGAGCCCCATCGCTATGCTCGCCGCCGAGTTGAACAAAGCGATGGTTCGCTTGAGCTCCGCGATATCCAAATTGGTTTCGCGGACCTCCACACCAAATTTGCGAAAGTCCAGATAGAACTTGAAAGCGCGCTGGGCATCGTAGGCCGCATTGGCATCACGGGTAGCCGCGCTGACGCGCGCCAAGATGCTCGGGCAACCGAGCCGGGTGGCCAGCTCGGCGAAACTCATCGCCATTACCTGATCGTCGTAGTCATCACTCTGGCTGCGCCCGCCCGATTCGAACACCAATCCTTTGGCGTTTATACCGTCGAAGGGCCTGCCGTCGCGGTCGGCGTCAAGCGGGCCAGGGTCCACGAGCAGAAAGGCCGGATTCACCCCCGCACTCCCAATATGCGCCTGCACGCTGGCTTCACCCTGCTGCTGCCCACCGGACACACCCAACCTGAGGCCTTGGCAGAAATCCAATGCGTTTCTCTGCAACGAAGGCCCGCCATTGAGCAGCGACGGCTGGTAGCTGCTCTGCAGCGTAACCAGGTTGGCGTTGGCATGCTGGTAAACCGCGTACTGGAAAGGGAACCCGCGGTCGTTGACCAGCGGCTGGCCGAGGCCTGCCGTGCGCCAGGGAAAACGCCCGCTGCGGGCGCCATTGCAGTCCTCGTTACCGTCGCCATTGGCATCCGGACACGGCAGGCGGTCATGCTGGACGATAAAGCCAACCGCCGAGTTGACTGCAAGTTTCTTCCGATCGAGTGCGGGAGAAGCACTTTGTGCGCCGCCCAGCACGCTCAGGATCATCGGTACCATCGCGAACAGAAATCCCAGCACCGCAAGGGTCAGGGCCATTTCCAGCAGGCTGAAACCGGATTGCTGCGACCTGTTCATTGCACGGTTCCCTTGCTGTCCAGCGTTCGCACCAGATCATCCATGCCACTGAAGATCGTCAGCGGGTCGGGATTCGTCGAGTCAGGGTTGGCTTTCACCGCGGCACAGGACACTGCATCGTATGCCTCGCTGGAAGGATCACAGAGGGCTTTGATACCGTCATTCAGGGCGCCGCTCCCCGGCGCGCCTGCCTTGCAGCTACTGGTGCTGGCGTCATAATCCATATTGAAGTTGTAGGCACAATTAAGCGCGCCGTAAGCGTCCCTGTCCCCTTTGGCCTTCTTGGCGGCTGCCTCAGCCGCAACGCGCAGCTTATCGACCTCGTTCCAGGCCTCTTGCGCTTTGGTGTAGGCGTCGACATGCGCATCGTACGCGGTGGCCAATGGGCAAGGCGTGGAGCCGTCACAGCCAGCACTGACCAGGCTCTGGCGAACCTCAGCGATACGTTGCTCAGCCGTTTCCTTGGCCGCACCCGCACTGGCACCGAGATCGACGGGATTACCGTCTTCGTCCTTGATGGGTTTACCGTCGGCGTCGACCAGTTCGAAGTCATCTGCCTCGGCGATCTGTTTCGCCACGGCTTCGCTCTTGAGCCAGGCATCAATGGACGGCTCAACACCCAGAATGACGCTGGATTCGTCCGGCGGGTTCTCTGGATCTAGGTCCTCCGGTCGAGGGAAGCCGTAAAGGTCATCGAGCGCCTTGCTTTCTTGGTCGCCGGACAACTTGCCGATCTCGGTTTCCAGGGCGTCGCGGCTGTTTTGCGCCTCGACCTGCGGGCCAGCAAGATACGCCGCTAACGCCGCCATATAGGCATCTTGTGCAGTCTGGGCGCTAAGCTGTGATTGCTCAGAAGCGATGAATGCACTATCGACCCTCTCCGGCGTAATGCCCGAGCCGCCACTGGCGGTTTCCGGCACTCCGGCCTTTTTTGCAATATCCGAATAAAACACCGTGGACGTGATCTGCAGCGCCAGTGCCGTCCCCGACAACCCGACGGCTAAGCCGGACAGGGTTACGCCAGTGCCAGCGGCGGCTACGGCTGCGGTATAAACCGGAACCAGTGCGCAACCGGCAAAGGGCGGTATCGCACAGGTGGCGGTGGCCGTGGCAAGCAGCCCGGCCGAGATGCTTTGCACTTCCATCGCGCCGCTCAGCTCGGCTGCCGCCTGCGCCATGGACCAGGCAGTCAGGGCGCTGCCCACGGCATTCATCATCACACCTTCATCGGCGCTGTCCTTGTTGGATTCGGCGAAGGCGATGTTCTCCTCCTCCAGCGCGATGGCATTGGTCGCCAGGTTCAACGAGCGCTGGCTCACCTGGCAATGCAGCAGTTCATGCAGCTCGGTCAGGCCGCGCCCCCGGGTGGTGTCGTCGTAGGTCGTGGACACTGGCGTTTGTGGAGCATTGAATCCTGTTGCGCTCGTGCTATTGAGGCCGTCGTAGCGATCGCCATCGCTGTCTGCGTCGGCCACTCCGGGGCTGGCCAGCATGTACGCCATCCCCGCGCGGGCACCATCGGTGTAGGCGATATGCAGGTAGGCATCGTTCTGCGCATGTCCCGAGGCGCTGGCCAGAGCAGTACAAAGGTCCAGGCTGTTGCTATTGCCGAGGTCGTAGGCCGTTGCGTCGGCATTGGTCGGTTTGAAGCGTTCGTCCTTGACCGCCAGGTCGGCTTCCGCCGCCGCGTTGCGATAGACCCCGTAGCGCAGCGCACGCCCCCCCTGCTCACCCACTTCATAGCCGATGGCCGCCAGCTTCAGGGTGCGATACGGCAGGTCGCCCTTCTGCGTACTGCCATTACAGTTCTCAAGGCCATCACCATCGGTATCCGGACAGGGCAGGCGCCCGTTCCAGGCGGCGAACTGACGCAATTGCTCATCGGCTGCCTTCAGTGCCGAATCCGTACTTTGCAGTGCCGTCTGAATGCTGACGTCAGAAGTCTTGTATAACAATGCAAAGACCAACCCCGACAGCAACGCCAGCACGGCGGCCAGCTCCAGCAGGGAAAAACCTCGGCAGTGACGTGTTTGAGCAAAAGTGCTGTTCGGCATGACGAGTCCTGTTCAGCGAAGCTGAGTGCTTTGCGCAATGAGTTCGTATACCGGCAGCAGAAACACCACCACGACGAAAATGAACAACGCGCCAGCCAGCAGCAGCACGGCGGGCTTGATGACCTCGGCCAGGGTTGCCACCAGATGGTTGAGCCGCCGGCGATACTCATCGGCCAGGGTGCGCAGCTGACCGTCCAGATTGCCGCTCTGCTCGCCGACGTTGATCAGGCGGATCATCAGCGGCGAAAACACCCCGCTGCGCTCCAGCTCACGTGACAGCGTGTTGCCTCGCTGTACACCTTCTCTCGCCTGGCGGATCGCATTGCGATACACCTCATTGCGGATCGCTGCCTCCAGAATGGCCAGGCCATCCAGTAGATTGATGCCCGCCGCTACGAGCAGCGCCAGGTACTCGCTGATGAACGCCATGGCGGAGGTGCGTACCAGCGTGCGGCTGATCGGCAGGCGGTACGCCAGCCAGTAGAACCCCGCCCGCACCCGCTGGCTGCGGCTCAGTATCACCGGCACCAGCAACACGGCAGCCGATATCCAGTAGCCGTAGGCAGCAAGCAGCTCGCGCATCCAGTACACGCCGCTCATCACGCTCTGGGTCAGAGGGGGCAGATGGGCACCCATCTGGCGGAACATGTCGGCCAGATCAGGCAGTACGTAATACACCCAGAACAACGCGGCAACGACGATGGTTGCCACGACGAAAAACGGATAGATCAGCGCACGGGAAACGTCCTGGCGCAGCGCCGTGATGCGCCCTAGGTGCTCGGAGGCATCCATCAGAACGCGGTCCAGATTGCCGGAACGCTCGCCGATATCGACGAGGTGACGCACTGTCGCCGGAACCTGGTGAGGATAGAACGACAGCCGTGACGAAAGGCTGTTGCCAGCCCTTACGCCGTTGAGCAAGTCCGCAGTCAAGGCCTTGAGTGCCGGATGTGTGGCATCTTCGCGCAGGTCCTTCAGCGCCATGTCCACCGGCAGCCCGCTGCGCAACATCAGGCCCAGGCTGTGCAGGAATTCCGCCAGCAGCGTCAGGGGAATGCTGCGGCGCAGGAACAGCGCCAGGCCGTCGAACAACGGCACAAGCAGCATCGGCAAAACATAAAGCCTCAGCACCACTGCCTGCTCGCGCCGCTCTACCAGCGGGTGGGCATTGCTGTAGTCGGTGACCGGCAGCTTCGACAAGCCAATACGCACGCGGCCCTGCTCGGTGAGCACGCGATAGAACACGTAGCGCAAGGACACTTCGCTCATACGCCACCTCCGCCGAGGCAGCCCAGCAGATACGCTGTATCCGCATCCGGCTGTCCGCTCGCCAGCAGGCCACTCTGCCTTTGAAACTGGGCCAGGGCAGCTGCCGTGCGCGGTCCCATCACGCCATCGACCGCCTCGGGGGTCAGGAATCCTTGCGCGACAAGCACCTGCTGCAGCGCAACGAGCATTTCGCCCCGGTCCCCAAAGGGCTGGGGTGCGACCGGAAGCGCTGAGCGAAACAGTGCCAACTGACCGTCATCGAGGCGATAAAGGGGTCGGTCATCACAACCCCGCTGCCACTCTCGGGGCAGCAGCACCGGCACCCAGGACTGGACGTCGCTGCGCGCTGGCAGCCATTCGATGACTTCGTCCCAGCGCGTGGGGGATGCCCCGTCTACCGGCAACGGCGCGTGCGCTGCGGTGAACGCCTGCCAAGTAGCATCAAGTGCCGGAACAGACGCTTGAGGAGTCGCAGCAGCCAAGGGCGGCGGTGTCTCTGCAGCCGGCACAGGTAGCGTCACGGCGGGCCCCGGTCTGAACGTCACAGCAGCCGCAATAACGCCTGCGCCAGCCAGCGCACCGACAAGCACAGAGCCGTAAGCAATTCGTCGCGATGGCGGTGTCAGACTCAACTCACGCGCCGCGGTATCAACCAACGATGCGTTAACCCGGCTGGAACCGTTTATCGCCAAACCATAAAGGCAGCGGTCGAGCAGAATGTGTACGCGGCGGATGTAGCCGAGGCTGTAACGATGCAAACGCCGCAAGGCACGGCGATCAAGGGT
Source organism: Stutzerimonas stutzeri (assembly GCF_013522825.1). Lineage (GTDB taxonomy): Bacteria > Pseudomonadota > Gammaproteobacteria > Pseudomonadales > Pseudomonadaceae > Stutzerimonas > Stutzerimonas stutzeri_AK. The sequence continues at coordinate 17,122 of NZ_JAAMQZ010000025.1, read as the reverse complement.
CAGCGCAGCCGGACAGCCCGCCCATTGAAGCCGGTGATGCAGGTATACATCCAACTCGCTCAGCGTGAGGGGAAACAGTTCGAGGCGCAGCGCAATACGGCTGGCTAACTGGCGCATGTCGTGGCGATCCAGTGTGCGGCGAATTTCCGGCTGGGCCACCATGACGATTTGCAGCAACTTGGCCTGGCTGGCTTCCAGATTGCTCAATTGGCGAACCAGTTCAAGACTGGACACATCCAGACCCTGTGCGTCGTCCAGTATCAATACGCAGTTGCGACCCTGCTCATGCTGTCGCAACAACCAGGTATTGAGGGCCTGCAGCAAGGCCTCGAGACTGTCACCTTCGGCCACGATGCCGAAGTCACGGTTGATTGCCCGTAACAGATCCGGGCCCTGAAGAAAGGTATTGAAGATCAATGCGGTACACGCGCCCTGCTCTGCCAGGCGAGTGAGCAGCGCACGTGAAAGCGTACTCTTGCCAACACCTACGTCACCGGTAACCAGCATGAATCCCTTGCGCTGCTCAATAAAGTGCAGCAACTCGGTAAACTGCTCTGCCAGTCTTGAAGAAAAGAAGATGCCATGCTCATCCGGTGTAACCGGAAATGGATTGCGCACGAACCCAAGGTTCTGCAGGTAAGCCGACAGTGGGAAGCCTGCGCTCATCGGCTCGCCCCCATCAGCCGCTGCAATGCCCGCAGGGCTTCATCTCCAGGATGCTGAGCCAACAACGTACGGACCCGTTTGCGCGCCTCGGTGTGCTGGCCACCCTGCCAATCCAGAACGGCAAGATTGTAGCCTGCCTCATGGTCGCGCGGCAGACGGGAGAGGATCGCTCTGTATGCCTGACGAGCTCGCTCGGGGCAGTCGGCACGCATGCAGTAATAGCCCTGCATGCGAGAGACCATCAGATGAGAATCGCCGAGCGTCCGCCGAGCACGCTCGATGACCGCTTCGGCCTGCGGCAGCCGTTCAGCGGCCAGTTCCGCGTGGAACGCTGCGAAGAGAACCGCTGGATCGACAGCTGGAGGTGATACCTCGACCATAACCGGCGGTGGCGCAGGCTCTGGCAGGACCGTTTCGGCCTGTCCGACAGGCATCCGAGCCACAGCTGCGGGCGCCGCTACCACCACCGGAGCACTACGCGCAGGCAATGTCGCTGGCGGCTTGACCCTGACGGCGGTCGAGGCCTGCGCCGACTCGGCGAGCCGAGCCAGGGCATCGCCGGGCAACCGGGAAACGTGCAAGGGTACAGGTGAGAGGGTAACGAGGTCCGCTTGCTCCGCCTCCACCTCCGGCACTGCGACCTCGGCAGGCGGTGCAAGCGGTACCACGCGCTTGTCGTCAAGCCCCAGGTAAACCGCCAGCAGGAGGACCGCCAGACATAGCAATACCCAGGCGATTCCCCACTGCAAGCGCCAGCCGCCAGGGGTAATTACGCTGCCGAGCGCAGTAGGCTCCTGCGTCGTCTGCGTACCCTGTTGACGCAAGGCGTCGAAGACCATGCTCATGATAAGTGGACTTAAAGGATCTTGACGCGAAGTACGAGCACCAGCTCGCGGGCGTTGGTCGACTCCGCCAGGCCACCCAGCATCTCGCCGAACAGCGGTATATCGGTGATACCTGGAATGCCATTCTTGGAGCGGCTACCGTTCTCGCCGATCAGACCACCGATGATGACCATGTCACCGTCGTTGAGCGACAGCGAGGTGGTCATTCCTTTGAAATCCACGCGCGGCAGAGAGATCTTCAGCGGGTTCTGTGTGCTACCGACATCAACCAGCGCCATGGAGGCTTCCTGCACGGACGTCTGCATCGGGTTGATGGTGAGGTGAATCGAGCCGTCTTCCGACACGAACGGAATCACCCCCAGCATGACCCCGTCAAAAACGTTGGAGGTAATCACACTGGCGGTTGTTGCCAGCAGGCCACCACCGCCGCTCTGCGTATTGGAGCTGGACTGAGCGATGTAGCGCATGTTGCTGCCGACACTGACCACCGCTGGCTGCGTGTTCCGTACCCGGATCGACGGGTTGGACAGAATGTGGATGGTGCCGAACGTCTTCATCAGGTCGAGCCCGATGTTGTGGTTGCTGCCCGACTGAGCGAGGCCCAGCGATGGCGTACCCGCATTGCCCAGCACAGTGGCTGGTATCAGCACGCTACGTCCGGCATTTGCCGCATCAGGAACAACCGAGTTGATAGCGCCCAGGGTCATGGGATTGGCGGAGTATGACAAGGCCACCTGGTTGCGTAGAAAGTTCCAGTCAACGCCGTAGCTGAACCGGTCGTTGAGTTCGACATCAAGGATTTGCGCCTCGATCAGCACCTGCCGGTTCAACACCGATTTGTAGTGTTCAACGAGACGCCCGACCGCAGCCAGCTGAGACGGTCGTGCACGTACGAACAGCGTACCGGTGGAGCGGTTGAGCATATAGGTTGGCATCTGGCTGTCGGATTCCTGCCCGAAAACGCTGTCCTTGCTGCGCTGCCCACCAATCAGGGATACCAGCATGCGATCGATCTGCTCGTACGGATTCACATCATTGGTGTTCCGTCCGGATACGGAAAAGCTGCTGCGCAGGCCGCTGCTACCGGAACCGGCGTTGGCAACTGACATGCCATCGCCCCCGGTGCTGCTCGCACCGAATACGTCCCCACCCGCATTAAAGTCGGCTGTACTCATGGTGAGCAGAAAGTCCAGGTCGAAGACTCGCTCTTCAAACGCACGAACCACCAGCATGTTGTCGCGAACCTCGCCGGAGAGGTCCAGCGCCTTGGTAATTTCCTCGAAGGCCTGGCTGGCTGGCACCGATTTGAGCGATAGCGACAGAGTACGCGGCTGGCTAGACAACGACGCCGGCAATACCAGGTTCAGGCCTGCCTGATCGGCAATGGCCTGGAGCAGGTTCCGCACATCAACATCGTTAGCCTGTAGCGTAACGTTCACGGCATCGAGCGGGTTGAAGCGAGGCGCCACCGGCTCCAGCACGATTGCCCGCTTCTGCTCCAGCTTCCGGCTTAGCTCGTCCTGCAGGGTGCGCAGTTTTTCCGACTCGTCTACCAGACGGTCCTGCAACAACTGCTGCGAGCGATCGTCGACCGCCTGAACCTTCTTGGCATCCACCTTGGACGGACCAACTGTGCAGCCAGCTAACGATGTCGCTAGCAAAGCGCCTAGCCAGAGGCCCTGCTTGGAGCGAAGAACAATGCGTGAGTCGAGTTTCATGAAGGCTGCTCCTGGTGCGCCTGATTTCATTTTCAATGTGTTGGTTTTTTTCGAATTACTGAGTCAGGTAGCCGAGCAGCTCGGCAAAGCCCACCGCGATGGTGGCATCGTCATACTGCTTGCCTTGCCCAGTTAGCGGGCCGGAGACGCAAAGCCCACCGCCCGATGGCCAGTTGAAATTTTTGTTAACGCCATCGAATGAATTTCCATCGCCATCGGCGTCACGCGCTCCGGCGTAGGCAACGAAGAACGCCAGGTTGGCTACAGGGTTGGCTCCGCAATCAGCTGCTCCCGCCTGCTGCTCATCACCGGTGACATGGATGCGAGCGGCATCGAATGCCCGGGTGCCCAGGCTGCGTAAGGCAAAACGCAGATCATCGAGGCTGAGATAGCCGCTTGTGCCAGGCGCATCGCCGGTTCGCTCGGCCAGCGTGGCCAGATCCGTATCAGGCGTGGTATCGCGAAAGACGCCGTAGATGTAACGCTGCCGGACCGCCTCACTGAAGCCTTGCGCCTCGTTCATGCCGAGCGTCAGAAAGGGCACTCCGCCGACCATGTGAGTAATCATCCCAGGCGTGCAAATACCGTCGCTGCCGCCCTCAAGCCCGTTACCACTGGTATCGGCACACGGCAGCCGGTAGTGACGCTCGGCATAGCGATAGAGCGCAGCGGCAATCTGATCGTGGTAGCCCTTGGCAATTGCATCGTCCTGGCTCAGCGTCTGGGCACGGTAATGCATGGCGACCAGTAGCACGCCGCCCATGACCACTATCACCAGCGCCAGCTCCAGCAGGCTGAAGCCCTGCTGCCGGTGGGGAAATGCACGGTCGGTCATGGCGATTCGGCCCCATCACCGGAGCGCCCGGAGAAACTGCCGGTAATGTCCTTTTGTAGCTGGCTCAACTCGCGACTGAGCGCTTGCAGACGCTGAGGATTGGCTTTCGCACCCTTCAGCGCCTCGTCCAGCAGGGCCTGGTTTACCTCGGCCAGCTTCTGACTCGCGAGCAGCTGCTGGCGAATACCCTTGAGATCGATCTGCTCCTCAATGCCGTTTTCCTTCAAGCGCCGGTTGAAGCTCTGAAGCACATCGACAAGCCCATTGACGTCACCTGGCTTCAGCTTCTGTATCTGCTTCAGCGCATCATCACGTGCGGCAAGCATCGCCTCGCGGCGCTGCTTGATACGTTCGCGCGCCACCTGGCGCTCGCGCATAGACTCGGATACCGCCGGTTCCGTCGAATTATTCGGAGCTGACTGACTGTCGATGTCGCCCGCATAGGGCGAAGAAGGCGCCTGGCTCAACGCCTCGTAGCGTTTCCACAGACCGTCTATGTCCGTCGTGCGTGCCGCCGTTGCAGATGAGGAGACCTCTGGCCTCACGCCCGCCGGGACGTGGGAAGCCGGGCTGACCGGTGCCGGACTTTGCCCGGCCCACCAGAACCCCGCCGCCAACACGACAAACGCCGAAAGGCCCCAGGCCAGCGGTCGCTGCAGTTTCACTTTGCCGCTCCGATGGCCAGCCGCGCGGTTTCGCCGGCGCGCGCCAGAGTGACCTGGCCTGGTGCAATTCGCTGCACAACCACCCCCGGAGCCAGTGCATCGCCAACGCGTACATAACGGCCATTGATCACGGCAGAGCGAGAGCCGTCCGAAGCCACCACCATGCTCAGCTTGTAGCGACTCCACCAGGGTACCGGCCTGGACGGACGAGCAAGTTTTTTGGCATTTTCGGTCCTGATCGGCTTCGGCGCAGCCTCAAGGCCTGTCAGCAAGGGCATGTCCCGCTGCCCATCGCGCGTTAACTGCCCAGTCTCCAGCTGTCTGCTCAGCAGTTCGTTCAACTCGAGAAACTCCCGCACCTTCTCACCCAGCCGGGCATCAAGGCCTTGCAGTTGCATATCCTGACTGGGGCGCCATTGCTGCACCTGTCGCTCCTGGGCGCTGGCGAGTTGGTAAGCGAGTGCGCAGGAGACCGCAGCGCCCACGAGCAGACCCGCTGCGAGGTATTTCCTTTTCATGTTTCACTCCAGGTCAGCGCCAGACGGAACAGGCTATTGCCGAGGCCACTGGTAATTTCACGCCGAACCACCTCGTAACCGAGGCCATTCAGTGCCTTGACGAACCGCTCTTCGGCGGCGAAGGGCGCGGCAACGCTAGCACTGCGTCCCGCAACAATGATCAGCACACCCGCCTCGTCCGAAACGATGCCCACCTCAGTCAGCTCGATACCGGCTGGAATGGTTTGTCGCAGATGACGGATGAGGTTGGCCGGGTCAGGTGTGGTGCGAACTCGTTCGGCAAGGTGTACGAAATCGGCACGTTCCCGCTGGGGCAGGGCCAGGCTCTCGACGCCGCGCAAGGCACCTTCCATTTCCGCGACGGTTGCATGGACGCGTTGTACCTGCACGTCGCTCAGGGAGGCCCGCAGCGTATGCGCCTCCGGTTTCCAGTACAGGCCGCCAACAACACTGGACAGGCACAGGGCGAGCATTCCAGCCGCTACCCATGGCAACGCCCGGTTAGCGAGATACAACGTCCGGCTGGCGCCGTCGAGGTCTGAATGCTTGACGCGCAGATGCTCGAACAGACGGGCCGCCGACACCACAGCTCTGACGTTATCGAGGCCACTGGACGCCAGAGCCTCGATGAGTGATTGTCCTTCGCCAGCACTACGCTCTAGCAGCAGGCAATCCATTTTCCCTTCGCGATCGGCAAACAGGCTCTGCTGAGCGGCGATAAAAGCCGCTATGCGTGTCTGATCGCCGCTGTCACTGCCATACAGGCGCTGCCGACTTGCATGCAGAGCCAAGCCATCCTGTAGCACCAGCACATCGACGCTGTCGTCACTGACGAACGCCAGCACGCCGTTATCAAGTTCCAGCCGTCGCGCCAGGATGAGCAGCGCTTCGAGAAGCGAAACGAACAGCAGATGGTCATCGTACTGACCGACCCAGCGCCGATAGCGCATGGAAACGGCTAACGGGACAGCCGTGTAACATACCCGCGCCAGATCACCCTGCCGCTCACGCGCATGGATGATGACTCGCGCCAGGCCGTCAATATCACCCTCATCGCGCAGTCGCTTGTCCAGTAGGGGCGCAAGGTTGTGGTGATGGGCAGGAAGGGACTCCACACCAAACGGGGCGCCATGATAGTCGCTGATGACAATGGCTGGTCCGCGCAGCGCGTCCAGGCTTTCCACCTCCCCGGTTGTTTCGGGATTTGCCAGCCATACCTTGCCTTTAAGATCCAGCAGCCACTGCATCTGGCTCATTGCGCTCTCCGCGAGTAATAGTCACCCGAGAGCGATAGCTGAATTACACCCGCCTGATCCTCGACCGGCGAAGCAATGAACAGCGAGCCGTAATTGCTCATCAGCTTCATCGAGAACGCCTTCGCCAGCATGAAGCCGTCGCGGTTGGATTCCAGGCTGCTGATAAGCGTATCTGCCTCGCGTCGCGAAAATCGTTTGCTGTCCACGTCTATCGAGCGCACGTTCCACAGACTCGTACGCCAGCCGAGTGCATCAGCGTGCCCGGCCAAGGCATCCCATTGGCTACGCACATCCTGCCAACGTACCAACTGCCGCTGCGCGCTTTCCTGCTGTCCAAGCTGTAACCGATTATCCGCCAGCTGCCGCTCGGCCACTCCCGCCGCCGCCTTGTAACTGAATGCGGTTTTGGCCAGATAGGGCAGTGCAAGAGTGCAGAGCAAAATCAGCACCATGCCTGCACGCCCCCCAGCAAATTGGCTCCAGGCGTCCATCACTGATCCATGACCCAATGCGCCGTGACCAGCACCACACGATCCTGTTCGCTCGAAGTGCCCCGCCCGTAGGCGCTGGGATGTGAGTCACCGCTGCTGTAGGTGTTATTGGCGTCCCACTCATACCCAGGAATCTGGCGACTAGGCTGAAGCACGTTGGCGTTGGCGTTCTGCTGCCGGAAGCGGCCCTCATGAGCATCGGCCTTGCCATCGACCATCTGGTCGAGCTTGCGCGCCAGGTCTGGAGTCAGCCCGCGGATGACCATGACGTTACCGGCACCACTGATGGTGCCTTCAGGATTCCACTGAAAGCAGATCTGCAGCTCGACCGGATTGCCGTTATTGTCCTTGTAGGCATAGCGATCCTCCGCTCCCTCTGCGCGCCCCGCAGGCATGCGGATACCAACGCGATCAAACAGCTCGTGCAAATCGAGGTTTGACAGCGGAGGATCACCGGCCCCTACTGAATTGGCCGGGTAACCAGCGCCATGGCATAGCCTACGACCGGTGTTACGGTAATTGGCCGGAACACCGGCAACCCCACCGCTGATGTGATCGAATACGGTTTCATAGCCATTGACCATCAGGGTTGGTGCCACCTGACTGTCTCCTATGGCCACACCGGTGCGCTGATAGTAAAGATCGTAGTTTTGCTTCCAGGGCAGTAGAAACTTGCTCTGGATACGGTTGTATTCAGCCTCGCGAAGGACTTCGCGACCAATACTCAGACCGCCCATGATCAGGCCGATTACGGCCATAACCAGGACAATCTCCATCAAGGTGTAGCCACCCTGTCGAGCGCTCATCGACCTTAACTCTGCCGGCCTCATCGCCATCTCCCGACTCACTGATTCATCTTGTAGGTGGCGACGACCGTGATGACTTGGTCTTCATCCAGATTCTGGTCGGTATCGAGCGCAGACCCCGTGGTGATCCCATAGGCCTGCGTATTGTTCGCAGCCCACTCCACGCCGGGTTCGCCGTCAGAGTCGTTGGCGATGTCATATTTGCGGAAAAGGCCCTCGCGGGAATCCGCCTTGCCATCGATCATTTGATCGAGTGCACGTGCCAGGTCAGGTGTCAGTCCGGAAATCACCATGACGTTGCCGGAGCTGGCGGGGTTCCCTGGGTTGTTCCACTGAAAGCACACCTGCAGCTCCTGGGGGTTGCCGTTGGTGTCCAGGTAGGCGTAACGGTCCTCAAAGCCTTCGGCACGGCCCGGCGGCATGCGAATCCCGTGACGATCCATCTCGCGATGCAGGATCAGCTCCGCTTCGCGACTCATACCCGGTGCCTTGCCACCCTGGCAAATCGCATCTGGCGGCGTCACGCTGGTCATGTCCTGTCCGGAAACCAGGTCAGCGACAACGGCATAGGTATTGCCATTGACCATCAGTCGCGGCTGGATCTGGCTGTCGCCGACCACAGCGCCGGTCCGCAGATAGAGGCCGTTGTAGGCACTGGCCCACTGGTCGACAAACTTCTGCTTGATCTTGGTGTACTCAGCATTTCGCTGGATGTCCTTGCCGATCGAGACCGCACCAAGGATCAGCCCGATCACAACCAGGACGAGCGAGATCTCCACCAGGGTGAAGCCCTGCTGGCGGCGGGGCGAAACATGTTTGAATGAACGCATGTTTTTTTCCATCGATGAGTGATATGGGTGTCGGACCGGCAAACTTGAAATCACTGGAGCGGAACTAATCGCCGCAGGACTTGTCCGAGCCACGTTTGCACTTTGACATGGCGTTTGTGAGCCATGTCAGTCTCGAATCTCTCATACCTCTCAGCGGCAGGCGCACGGCGGCATGCCCGGAATAGAGCATCCCTTGGAAAGTTGACAGGCAGGCGCCCTCCCACCGGCATGCGCTGATGATCGGGTTGGAAAAGCAGGCTAGGAGGATGACGGTCGGTCGCCGCCGCCCCATGCAGAGGATTGTCGCTAGCGCGACGCGGGTGTGTCAGAGGACTTTTGTACGGCCCCGGTGAACACGATGCCCTTGCCGAATATCGAACGAATTGGAAGGCTCATACCTTGAGCCCTTGCCTTGCTGCGCAGACGACTGAGGATGACATCGACCCGGTGAAGCTCCGTCGCGTCGGCGTACTCGAACAATAGATCATGCAGGGCTTCCTTGCTGAAGACCTGGTTAGCCGAGTGCACCAGGATTTTGAGCAGTTCGAACTCCTGAGGCGACAGCGCGAGACGTTTATCCGAGGGACCCATCAGGCAGACGCCCTCGACGTCAAGCTGCCATTGCCCGCGCGGATCATCGAGCCTGATCCGGTCTGATTGCTGTCCGCCCTCCCCGCCGTGCAGACGCAGCCCCAATGTGTGTAGCGCAGTACCGAGCCGCGCGAGGTTGACCGGTTTGACCAGAAACAGATCAGCACCCAGGTTAAGCCCCCGCAGCCGCTCCTGTTCACCGCCACGCGCGGTAAGGATAATCACTCCGTAGCCGCCCATGCTGTGCAGGTATTGCACAACACTGAAGCCATCCTCGCCGGGCAATCCCAGATCGACCAGAACGATATCCACGGGGTTGCGGTGCAGCTCTTTCCAGAACGCCTCGGCACTGGCGACCCCCCAGGCGCTATATCCCCGATGACGCAGGAAGAACAGCAGTTCATCACGTAGATCTTCGTTATCCTCGATAAGGGCGAGTCGCAGGCGGGGCAGCTTCATCAGGCGGAACAGTCCTCACGATGGTCAGGGAAAGTGAAAGCGAAACGGCAGCCCGAGGTCGTATTCCTGGCAAGGCGCAGATCGCCGCTGTGCGCCCGGAGGATCTGCCTGCTGACATACAGGCCGAGCCCTACGCCCTGTTCAGGCTGATCCAAGTCATTGGCCTGCCGGTAACGCTCAAAGATGATACCCATCAGCGACTCATCGACCCCTTTCCCGGAGTCGGTTACGGCAATCGACCAACCGTCGTCGGCACGCGCAAGCTCAATAAGGATGGTGCCTCCTGAAGAGTATTTCACCGCGTTGTCGATGACGTTCGACAGCGCGATACGCATCAGGGCTGGATCCACATTCGCCATTGCGTTGATAGCCGGCACATCCGACACGACCTCACCCTCCATCATCAATTTCCAGCAATGGTGATCGGAGAGCCGAACCAGCGATGCCGCCGAGGCGAGCAGCTCAACCAGGCAGGTCATCTTACGGACGATGAGCAGCTCGCCGGCATCCAGGCGAGCGTCCGCCAGGCAATTGTCGGTCAGTTGCACAAGCCGTTCGCTGGCTCGCCCGATCCGGTTGTAGCGTCGGGCCTGGTCGCACGAGGCAGGCAGTAATCGCAGGTTTTCCAGGCTGGCGGAAATTACCGCCAGCGGGGTCCGGAACTCATGGGCGACCATGCCCATGAACTGACGCTGGTGAAACCGCGCTTCGCGCTCCACCCGGAGCTCGCGGGCCAATTGAGTCTTCTCCACCTCCTGCAGGCGTCTATCGCGAACCTGGAAGACGGCAATCGCGGTAATGAGCAGCATGTTTATCACCAAGGCGATCTGCCAGATCACATAGATCTCTTCGCGGAATGGCAACCATCCGAATACCGAGAACAGGCCGAACAGGCTGACGGCAATGCAGAACAACGGGCTGGCACCGAGTAGCAGAACGGCAAACGAAGGCCGGTCACTCATCCATAGGTAGAGCCCCGTACCGATACACAGAGAGCCCGCCGGCAGGTACAACACAGCCAGAACACCGACGGCCTCACCGTATAAGCCCAGCGGAATACTCAACAGCAACAGCACGATCAGGCCGCTGCTCCCCAGCACCAGCCGATACATCCAAGGCAGACGCCTACGCAACCCCAGCGCCTCGACCGCCATCCACAACACGGCGGCATAAGAAAGCAGCGTCAGGCTACCAGTAAGGTAATGCTGCAACAGCCGGCCAATACCCGGCACTATCCACGCTACGTACCCTTGAATGCAGGCCACCAACCCATAGGACACAGACATCGCCGTGACCGACCAGAGCAGCCGCTTCTTGAGCACAATGGCCAGAGCCAGCGCCATCAGGCTGGACAGGGCTGCCAAACCGAAATAGGCGCTCCAGAGACCGGTTGCCCGCATCGCCTGCGGGATGAACTCGGTGGGGGCCCAAACCACCAGCTGCAGCAGCATCGCGCTACTGCTAACGACCCTCAGCACCACCTCGTAACCCACCTCGCTCTCCGGTATGACGAATAACGCAAAGCGATCGTCCACGTCGCCTATTACCCCGCGCTGGGTATCGCCGGCACGGCGCTCTTGCCAGGTGCCGTTAGCTGCGAGCGGACGATAGAAAATTCGAACGTCGTCGAGGAAGTTCGGACGCACCTGCATCCAGCGCTCACCCGCAGCGGATGCGGTCGCTGGCAACTCGAAGCGAAGCCAGTAGGCAGAGCGCGTATAGCCTCTGGAAAAAGCGCCCAGTCGGTCCACCTCCGAGCCAGCCTGTAAAATCGGCAGGATCTCGTCTCGCGTCAGCTCGCCGGAGACATCTTCGTGAACGGTATACGGAAGGTCGCTACCGAGTTTCAGTGGTGCTGCCTGAGTTGGCAAAGTGCACAGCAACCAGAGGGCTGCGAACAGAAACGGAATCACAATGGCCTTCACTACACAAATCCTCAAGCTCATTGCAAATTCAGGGCAGCGGCCCTCCGAGATAAGTCGCAAAGTTTCGCACATTACGGACGCACCGCGAGAAGGCGGCTCGGTACGGAGCCCAGCTAGCAACACACTCGCAGGCGGAGCGTGTCAGCTGCTTTTTATGGCCTGCCGCTTCCCGCTGCTCTACCATCGCCCTACTTCCGACACGAGACCCGGCATGTACATCTACCGACTGGTGCTGCTCCTGGTGGTGGGGATCTATCTGTTCTCTCCTGCGATCATGGACTGGTGGATCGACCCCAACGGCGCCTGGTACCGGCCTTACCTGTTGTGGCTGATCCTGATCGTGGTGACCTTCATTCTCCAGAGCCAGCGCGATGCAGACGAGCTTTAGCCTCAGCCACCTGATCCTGATCAGCGTCGCCTACCTGCTGCTGCTGTTCGGGGTGGCCTGGGTCAGCGAGCGCGGGCTGATTCCGCGCTGGATCATTCGCCATCCGCTGACCTACACCCTGTCGCTCGGCGTCTATGCCAGCGCCTGGGCCTTCTACGGCACCGTCGGCCTGGCCTATCAATACGGTTACGGCTTTCTCGCGACCTATCTGGGCGTCTGCGGCGCCTTCCTGTTGGCGCCGGTGCTGCTCTATCCGATCCTGCGCGTCACCCGCACGTATCAGCTGGCGTCCCTGGCGGACCTGTTCGCCTTTCGCTTTCGCAGCACCTGGGCCGGCGCACTGACGACCATCGTCATGCTGGTCGGCATGCTGCCGTTGCTGGCACTGCAGATCCAGGCGGTCGCCGACGCCATCGGCATTCTGACCCTTGAGCCGTTGCAGGAGCGGGTGGCGCTGGGCTATTGCGTGATGATCATGCTCTTCACCATTCTCTTCGGCGCTCGGCATATCGCCACCCGCGAGAAACATGAGGGACTGGTCTTCGCGATTGCCTTCGAATCGCTGGTCAAGCTGCTGACCTTCGGCGCCATCGGCCTGTATGCACTCTATGTGGTGTTCGGCGGCCCGCACCAGCTGGAAATCTGGCTGCTGCAGAACCAGTCCGCCCTCCAGGCGCTGCACACGCCATTGCAGGAAGGCCCCTGGCGTACGCTGTTGCTGGTGTTCTTCGCCTCGGCCATCGTCATGCCGCACATGTACCACATGACCTTCACCGAGAACCTCAACCCGCGCGCGCTGGTCAGCGCCAGCTGGGGATTGCCGCTGTACCTGCTGCTGATGAGCCTGGCGGTGCCGCTGATTCTCTGGGCCGGGCTCAAGCTGGGCGTGAGCACCAACCCCGAATACTTCACCCTGGGCCTGGGCATCACGGCGCAAAGCGAAGTCCTGACATTGCTGGCGTTCGTCGGCGGCCTGTCGGCTTCCAGCGGGCTGATCATCGTCTGCACCCTGGCGCTGTCGGGCATGGCCCTCAACCATCTGGTGCTGCCGCTCTACCAGCCGCCCACCGAAGGCAACATCTATCGCTGGCTGAAATGGACCCGCCGCAGCCTGATCCTGACCATCATCATGGCCGGCTATGGTTTCTACCTGCTGCTGGGTGCCGAGCAGGACCTGTCCAACCTCGGCATCGTCGCCTTCGTCGCCACCCTGCAATTCCTGCCGGGCGTGCTGTCGGTCCTCTACTGGCCCACCGCCAATCGGCGTGGCTACATCGTCGGCCTGCTGGCGGGGATCAGCGTCTGGGTGGTCACCATGCTGCTGCCGCTGGTGGGCAACCTGAACGGCTTCTATATACCGTTGCTCAACCTCGTCTATGTGCTCGACGACACCAGCTGGCACCTGGCGGCAATCGCCTCGCTGGCGGTCAACGTGCTGGCCTTCTCGCTGTTCTCGCTGTTCACCGAGACCAGCCCGGAGGAGCAGAGCGCCGCCGAGGCCTGCGCCGTGGAGAACATCCGCCGCCCGCAGCGCCGCGAACTGTCGGCCACTTCGCCGCAGGAGTTCGCCGTGCAACTGGCCAAGCCGCTGGGCGGAAAAACCGCGCAGCGCGAGGTGGAACAGGCGCTGCGCGACCTGCAACTGCCCTTCGACGAGCACCGCCCCTACGCCCTGCGCCGCCTGCGCGACCGCATCGAGGCGAACCTGTCCGGCCTGATGGGGCCGAGCGTGGCACAGGATATCGTCGAGAACTTCCTGCCCTACAAGGACGGTGCCGAGGGCTATGTCACCGAAGATATCCACTTCATCGAGAATCGCCTGGAGGAATACCACTCGCGCCTGACCGGTCTGGCGGCAGAGCTCGATGCCCTGCGCCGCTACCACAGGCAGACCCTGCAGGACCTGCCCATGGGCGTCTGCTCGCTGGCCAAGGATCAGGAAGTGCTGATGTGGAACCGCGCCCTGGAAGAGCTGACCGGGATTCCCGCGCTGCAGGTGGTCGGCTCGCGCCTGACCACCATCAGCGAGCCCTGGCGCAGCCTGCTGGTGGACTTCATCCGGCAGCCCGACGAGCACCTGCACAAGCAGCGCCTCTCGCTGGACGGCGACACCCGCTGGCTGAACCTGCACAAGGCCGCCATCGACGAACCCCTGGCGCCGGGCAACAGCGGGCTGGTCCTGTTGATCGAGGACCTCACCGAGACTCAGGTGCTGGAAGATCGATTGGTGCATTCCGAGCGCCTGGCCAGCATTGGTCGCCTCGCCGCCGGCGTCGCCCATGAGATCGGCAATCCCATCACCGGCATCGCCTGTCTGGCGCAGAACCTGCGCGAAGAACGTGAGAACGATGGCGAAATCACCGAAGTCAGCAACCAGATCATCGAACAGACCAAGCGGGTTTCGCGCATCGTCCAGTCGCTGATGAGCTTCGCCCATGCCGGCGGGCGCCAGCACAGCCTGTATCCGGTGTCCCTCGCCGAGATCACCCAGGACGCCATCGGTCTGCTGTCGCTCAACCGCAACACCACCGAAGTGCAGTATTTCAACCTCTGCGACCCGCAGCATCTGGCCGAAGGCGATCCCCAGCGCCTGGCCCAGGTGCTGATCAACCTGCTTGCCAACGCACGCGATGCCTCGCAACCGGGCGGCGTCATCCGCATCCATAGCGAAGTCTCCGAGCAGACCGTGTATCTGCTCGTCGAGGACGAAGGCAGCGGCATTCCCAAGTCGGTTCAGGACCGGTTGTTCGAACCGTTCTACACCACCAAGGACCCTGGCGAGGGGACTGGCCTGGGCCTTGCGCTGGTCTATTCGATCGTGGAAGAGCATTATGGCCAGATCAATATCGACAGCCCGACTGACCCTGTAACCCAACGTGGTACCCGTTTCCGGATTACGTTACCCAGGTTTAGCGAAGCAACAAACGCTGCAAGTTGAAGAGGCGATCACAGAAATCTGCCCATAGCAGGCCGTCACGCAGCGACGAGCCATAGCAGGCCGCCGCATAACGACGGGCCGTAGCAGGCTTTTGAAAAACGTAGGCGAGGCAGGCAAGACGAGGCGCAACGACCAACGGGAGTAACAGCCGTAGGCTGACCCGAAGGGCGAGCGCAGCGAGTCAAACAGCCGAAGAAGCGGAGTTTACGTGTTGTAAATGAGCATTCTGAGGCTGTTTTTAACGACGTATTGCCAACGCAGGTAGTTTTTCAAAAGCCTGCGAGCCGCCTCCAGACCGTCGAGAGAGTACTGATGTCACACATTCTGATCGTCGAAGACGAAACCATCATCCGCTCCGCCTTGCGCCGATTGCTCGAACGCAACCAGTACGAGGTGAGCGAAGCGGGCTCGGTACAGGAAGCCCAGGAGCGCTTTGACATTCGGGGCTTCGACCTCATCATCAGCGACCTGCGCCTGCCCGGCGCGCCCGGCACCGAACTGATCAGGCTCGCCGAAGGCGTACCCGTGCTGATCATGACCAGCTACGCCAGCCTGCGCTCAGCCGTCGACTCGATGAAGATGGGCGCCGTGGATTACATCGCCAAGCCCTTCGACCACGATGAAATGCTGCAAACCGCCGCGCGTATTCTTGGCGATCGCGAGCGGGCGCGCAGCGCCCCGGCCCAGAGCGGCGGCGGACAGCCTGCGGCTGCTGCGCAGGACGCGGCCAACGGGGAAATCGGCATCATTGGCCACTGCGCGCCCATGCAGGATCTTTTCGGCAAGATCCGCAAGGTGGCGCCGACTGATTCAAACGTGCTGATCCAGGGTGAATCCGGAACCGGCAAGGAACTGGTCGCGCGCGCCCTGCACAACCTTTCGCAGCGCGCCAAGGCGCCGATGATTTCGGTCAACTGCGCGGCGATTCCGGAGACACTGATCGAGTCCGAGCTCTTCGGTCACGAAAAAGGCGCCTTTACCGGCGCCAGCGCCGGTCGCGCCGGGCTGGTGGAAGCAGCCGATGGCGGCACGCTGTTTCTCGACGAAATCGGCGAACTGCCGCTGGAAGCCCAGGCCCGGCTGCTGCGGGTCTTGCAGGAAGGCGAGATCCGCCGCGTCGGCTCGACCCAGTCGCAGAAAGTCAACGTGCGCCTGGTGGCTGCGACGCACCGCGACCTGAAAAACCTGGCCAAACTCGGCGAGTTCCGCGAAGACCTCTATTACCGCCTGCACGTCATCGCGCTCAAGCTGCCACCGCTGCGTGAACGCGGCAGCGATATCCTGGAAATTGCCGTGGCCTTTCTCGCCCGTCAGGGCGCGCGCATGGGCGGCGATGAGATGCATTTTTCACACGAAGCCGAGCAGGCCATCCGTCACTATCCCTGGCCCGGCAATGTGCGCGAGCTGGAAAACGCCATCGAGCGGGCGGCCATCCTCAGCGAGAGTCCGGAGATCAGCGCCGAGCTGCTGGGTATCGACATCGAACTCGACGGCCTCGATGACGACTACGACGCCCCCTGCTCCTCAATCGGTGGCGGCAACACCGGCGCCACCAGTAACGAGCCGACCGAGGATCTGTCACTGGAAGACTACTTCCAGCATTTCGTGCTCGAACACCAGGATCACATGACCGAAACCGAGCTGGCGCGCAAACTGGGCATCAGCCGCAAATGTCTGTGGGAACGCCGCCAGCGCCTGGGCATCCCACGGCGCAAATCCAGCACTGCGGCAGAGTAGCGTTTGTTACCCACTGCCCCCGAGGCGTAACAGCGAACCGGGTTCATCGGTAACGAAACCCGGTTTTTTATGCCTTCACGCCGGCAGCACTAAACACCAAGCGCTTGATTTACAAAGACTTTTCAAAACTGGCACGACAACTGCTTTATATCTGGCACAACAACAATAACAAGCAGACCCACAATAAGAACAAGACGTACCGGCTCCAGCAAAACAATGACAAGAAGGCGGAGGCGTAGCTAACTGATTCTTTTGGAGAGGACTTGCCACATGGGGTTCAGCCCCACGACCAGGCCGAGAACAACAAAAACTGCATAAAGCAGTGCCTGAACTCCTGAATTCAACACATAAGTGCAACGCTCACCCCTGTATGCACTTCGTACGGCGTCTTCCAGCCCAAGCGCTTGCGCGGGCGTAGATTGATCCTCGCTACTGTCCGATTGACGGCTTCGAC